>NZ_JBICVY010000001.1:619097-788493 GCF_043199475.1 Streptomyces sp. NPDC048603
CGGCGGGGGGGGGGGGGGGGGGGGGGGGGGGGGGGGGGGGGGGGGGGGGGGGGGGGGGGGGGGGGGGGGGGGGGGGGGGGGGGGGGCGGGCCCCCCGCCCCCCGCCGCACGGGCGGGTCAGCCCTTGCCGAGCAGGGTGTTCATCCGGGCGATCTCGGCGCTCTGCGAGGTGATGATCGCGTCGGCCATCTTCTTGGCGTCCGGGAAGGACCCGTCCGTCTTCTCCGTGCCGGCCATCGCCACCGCGCCTTCGTGGTGCTTGATCATCAACTCCATGAAGGCGGTGTCGAACGCCTTGCCCTTGGCGTCCTTGAGCTTGGTCATCTCCTCGGCGGTCATCATGCCGCCCGCCCCGGCCGAGCCGGACCCGCCGTGACCGGAGTGGTCCGCCGCGCCTTCGGCGGGCACCTGCTCGCCCCAGGCGGTCAGCCAGCCGGTCAGGGTCTTGATCTCCGGGTCCTGGGCCTTCCGGATCTCCTCGGCGAGCTTCTTCACCTCGGCCGATTCGGCCCTGGTGGGCGCGAGGGCGGCCATCTCCACGGCCTGGCGGTGGTGGGGGATCATCCCCTGGGCGAAGGCCACGTCGGCGGCGTTGTGCCCGCCCTGACCGACCGGGGACGCCGGGGCCGACGCGGAGGGCGACTTCGCGGCGTGGCCGCCGTGTCCGGCCGAGCCGGTGTCCTCGGACCCGCAGGCGGCGAGGACGAGTGCGGCCCCGCCGGCGGCGAGGACGGCGGCGGTACGGCGGACGAGGGAACGCTTGCTGCTCATGACGGTGCTGCTCCTTGCTGCGCGGCCCGGGAGGGCACGCGCCGGTACGAACGAGGACGTGCGCGAGCGCGGCATCCCGCCGGTGCCGGCCGGGGCCGGGCGAGGGGGTGCCGTGCGGGCGGTCCTATATCCGCAGGAGCTGCAGCTCGGCGAGGTCGGGCGGGGCGCGCCCGCTCGCGGGGGATCCGGCCGCACCGGAGGGGAACAGGGCGGGTGCGGGCTCGGTGGTGAGCGCCGGGGCCGGGGCCGGCGGCACGTACGGGGTGGCGACGCCGGCGGCCGTGCACATGGCGTCGGCGTGGCCGTTGGCGTGGCCCGTTCCGCCGGCCGTGTGGGAGCAGTCCCCGGCCGCGGCCTCGTGGCGCACGGTCGCGGCGCTGCCGGCGGTCCGGTGGATGCCGATGCCGCCGTCCGTGGCCCTGTGTCCGGCCGTCCCGGTGGTGGCGTGGCCGCCCGTGCCGTGCCCACTGGTGGTGCCGTGGCCGGCGGCTGCCGCCGCCTTCGGGGACGTGGCGAAAGCCGCCCCCGGGGCGAGACCGTGCATGCCCAGCACTCCGGCCAGCACCGCCAGCACGAGCAGCGCAAGGCCGTACCCGGCATTGCGGCGGCTCGACGGCTGCACGGCGGCGATCATGCGCCCATCGTACGGTCCCGCTCCCGCGCCGCGACCCCGCCCCCGGGCAGCCGAAAAATCCTCTGCATGACGCAGGGATTTTCCGGGTAGCATCCTGCGTGACACACCAACTGCGTCACGCAGCAATCGACATCGGAGGCACCCGTGAAGCCCATCGGCTACTGGCTCAACCGCACGGACCAGGCCCTCACCCACTACATGGACGGCATGCTCGGAGAGTTCGGCCTCACCAGAGTCGCCTGGCAGGCCCTGAACGCCATCCGGCAGACGGAGGGGGCCAAGGACGCCGACGTCCTCTCGACCCTGTCGGCCAACGCCGACAGCGCCACGCTGCGGGCCGCAATCGACACCCTCCTCGCCGACGCCTGGGCGAGCCGCCCCGGGCCGGACCGCCTCGCCCTCACCCCCGAGGGCCTCAAGCGCCTGGCGGATGTCCAAGCGCGCGTCGACGCGTTCCGTGAACTGTCCACCGCCGGCATCACCCCGGAGGACTACCGCACCGCGGTCCTCGTCCTGGAACGCATAACCCGCAACCTCGAATCCCCTTCCTCCTGAGACCGGCCGGTACGAGGAGGGGGCGGGCGGCGGATAGCGTGCGGGCATGGCTATGACAAGGAAGCGGCAGGTCCTCTACCGGCAGGGCACCGGGTTCTGGCGGATGACGGCGAAGTGGGTTCTGGTCTTCGGGGCCCTGTACCTGCTGGACGGCGGGCTGCTCCGATCGTGGGGCGACGCTCTGTTCTGGCCGATGATCGGCATCCTGCTGTGGGTGCCCTTCGGGATCGGTGTCGTCTGGTACCCGAAGAAGGACCACCTGGTCACTCTGACGACACGTGAACTGCGCGTGCGGCGCAAGCGGCTGCCGATGGAGAAGGTGAACCTGCTGCACGTGGCGCGGCTGTGGCTGGAAGGCCGGTCGACCGCGGACGACCAGCCGGTTCTGGAATGGGCGCGGCGCGAGAGGGCCGTGTGGGTGCCGCTGCGGGACGGCCGGGCGTACGGCGTGGAGTTCCGCGACCCGGCCGCGTTCGCCAAGGTTTTCGGCGCCTTCGCGGTAGCGGCGTGCGGCGGTCCGGACATCGTCCGTGCGAGGGCCGCGGCGGAGACCTACCCGGATCCGCACCCAATGCGGGCCCGCCGCACCGCCGACAACGACGGGTCCTGGCTGGACATCCTGGACATCTTCGACTGAGAGCCGACCTTGGCCGACGGGGCGCGGTCAGCGAGGTCTTCTCAGCGAAATCGCGCGAGGCGGTCGGCCTGCTTCGTCGAGCATTGTCACCATGACCCACGTGATCGACTCCCCTCGGGCCGATGTACCTGCTGGACGAAGCCCAGGGCCGAGGCATCGGAGGCCGATTGATGGATGAGTTCCTCACGCGGGCGGGGAGTGCACCCATACGCCTGTGGGTTACCGACTACAACGAGCGCGCGATCCGCTTCTGCCACGCCACGGATTCCGCGCCACAGGCGAGCGAGAGCTCTGGCGAGAGAGGCTGCCGAACATGCTCATGATCCGCGACGCCACATCGGGCGGCGACCTCAGCTGAGCCGGTTCCGGACCGGATCCGCCGGGACGGGACGCGATCTTCGTTGAGAAGACCTCAGTCGCTTTCCCCGTAGTTCATGAACCAGTGGGTGTCGAAATAGCAGGCCATCGTGAACGGGTGGTGCGGGTCGACGAGGACGCGGCAGACGAACTCCGCGGTCTGGCAGTCAAAGGGGACGTCCTCGCCGTCGAAGGACCGGACCACGACGGGCCAGCGGTCGGGGTCGGCGCCGTCGGTCCGCCAGCAGTACAGGTTCTCGTGCTCGGTGCCCGCCCAGATGAGCAGACCGTCCCCTCTGAGATCCGTCCACGGCTCCTGGTTCAGATCCAGGTATCCGTCGAAGGCGCCGTTGCCGAACGTCTCGACCATCCGCTTGTAGTCGCTCGGCAGCCCGGTGCCCAGGCGCGACTCCACCTCCGCCCAGTCCACGTCCGGCCGCCGGGAGGTCTGCGCCCAGCCGGTGATCCGCCTGAGCCGCTCGGTCCAGTCGACGTCCCCGCCCTCATCTGGGGCGACCGCCAAGGGCTCCGGCACTTTCCTGCGAGCGACCGCCAACACCGGCCGCACGGCGCCCTCACCGTCCCGCGCCGTGCCCGCGCCGACCCACTGATCTCCATACGCCCACGCCCGTATCGTCACGGCCCGGTCCGCGAAGGGGATGAGCAGAGCCGCGCCCCTGGACTCGTCGACCGTCGGATCGGTGAAGCCGTCGAGGACGAGGGTGCGCGGGGCGCCGTACCTGCCCTCGAGCAGGTCCGTCAGGTCCTGCGGATCCAGGTCGCCGGGCAGGTGGATGTAGCCGGCTCCCGGGTCGATTTGGGCGAGCCAGTTGTTGACGGTCGTTTGCGTGAGCTCCATGACAAACAGTGAAGCGCACCGCACTGACACGAGGCCCTCGTACGGGTGCCTCGCACCCTCCAGGTCCTGGCGGCCTTCATCTGCGACGACAGCAGGGACCACGGTGCGGCTCCGGTCAATGACGCGGGATCCGTGAGGTCTGACAGCATGGGGCGATGGATCACGATCGGCAACTGGTCAGTTCTGGATCACCCCTTGAGCCCCGGATCGGGTTTTCCCGGGCCGTTCGCAAGGGGAAGCATGTCGCCGTCGCGGGCACGGCACCCATCGGGGACGACGGCACGACCGCGGGGCGGGGTGATGTCCACGCCCAGACCGTGCGGTGTCTGGACATCGCGGAGGCCGCACTGAAGGAAGCCGGGGCCTCGCTCGGGGACGTCGTGCGGACGCGCATCATGCTCACCGACGTGACGCGCTGGGAGGAAGCCGCGCGGGCGCACGGGGAGCGGTTCGCTTCGGTGCGGCCGGTGTGCACCTTCGTCGAGGTGTCACGCTTCATCGATCCCGAGTGGCTGGTCGAGGTGGAGATCGACGCGATTCTGGACTGAACCGGCGTACGCCCTCGCCTTGCGGCGCCCGCGTCCTACCCGGACACGGCCGGGCCCGCGAGTGCGGCGGCGTAGGCGTCCAGGCCTTCGGCCGTGGTGCCGGCCCAGCCGATGTGGCCGTCCGGGCGGATAAGGAACACCCCGTCGCCGTAGGCCTCGTAGGAGGGGATGCGGACGGTGCGGACGGCGGGCAGGGGCAGGAGTGCCGCCTCGGTGCCCTGGCCGGCGGAGGGGGTGCCCACCGTCAGCAGGGTCCAGTGCGTGCCGCGGAACTCGTCGAAGAGCCGGACGCCTCCGCGCGTGCCGTCCGGTGCGCGGTCGCCGGCCTGAAGGGCCTCCTCGGGCAGTCCGGTGCGGGTCTCGACCGCGAGGGCCGAGCCTCGGTAGCCGATGCCGAGCTGACGGGTGGCCTCGCCCCGCCGGGCCTCGCCCCGGTGGATGCGGGTGGACAGGCCGAGCATGTCGGCCGCGACCGGCAGGCGTTCCTCCTCGTAGGAGTCGAGCAGGGACGCGTGCGCTGCTCCGCGCAGCACGGCGGCCAGCTTCCAGCCCAGGTTGTACGCGTCCTGGACGCTGGTGTTGAGGCCCTGCCCGCCCGCGGGCGAGTGGACGTGGGCGCTGTCCCCGGCGAGGAAGACGCGGCCCACCCGGAACCGGTCGGCCATGGCGGCCCGCGGTCGGAAGTCGGAGGCCCAGCGCACCTCCGTCACGTCCTCGGGCGCGAGGTGGGAACGGGCGGCGACCACCTTGCGGATCCCGTCGAGCGAGAGGTCCGGCTCGGCGCCCTCCTCGAACTGCGCCACCAGCTGGAAGTCCGCCGTTCCGGTGAGCGGGCAGATCGCGAGGAAGCCCGCGCCGTCGGCCGGCGGGAAGACGTGCCAGTGGTCGCGGTCCAGGCCGGTGATGCGGACGTCCGCGACCAGCATCGGGCTCGGGTCGACGGTCTCGCCGGTCATGCCGATGCCCAGGGCGCGCCGCACGGCGGACCGGCCGCCGTCCGCGGCCACGGCGTAGCGCGCGCGGACGGGCGCGCCGGTGGCGAACCTGGCGGTCACTCCGTCGGCGTCCTGCTCGATGCCCGTGAGTTCGCGGCCGAAGGTGATGCCGCCGCCCAGCTCCGCGAGCCGCGCGGCGAGGATCTCCTGCGTCCGCCACTGCGGCACCATCCAGGGCCCGGCGTACGGGGCGCCCTCGCTCGGCCCGGCTTCGTCGAACATCCGGTGCTCTCCGGCGCGGGTGCCGTTCTGCCAGATCATCCCGACGGGGTAGGGGGCGCCGGCCGCGTGGACGGCCTCGTACACGCCGAGGTCGTCGAGGACCTCCAGGGTGCGGGGCTGCAGGCCCTTGCCGCGGGACCCCGGGAAGAGTGACCCGGCCCGCTCCACGACGAGGGCGGCCACCCCGTGCCGGGCCAGGTCCACGGCCAGCGCGAGCCCGGTGGGACCCGCCCCGACGATGAGCACGTCCGTATGCGGTGCGTGAGCGGGAGCGTGCGCCTGCGCGTCGGCGTCGGTGCGGGTGCGGGCGTGAGTGTTCACGAGGTCTCCTTAACGGCGTTAAGTAGGATGCCCGCAGCATGTGCTTAACACCGTTAAGCTGTCAAGCTGTCACGCGTGACAAGCAGAAGAACCCCGAAGCTGGACAAGAAACAGGCCGTCGACACCGCGCTGCGGCTGCTCAACGAAGTCGGCCTGGAGGGGCTGACCCTGCGCGCGATCGCCAAGGAGCTGGACGTCCAGGCGCCGGCCCTCTACTGGCACTTCAAGAACAAGCAGGAGCTCCTGGACGAGATGGCCACCGAGATGTACCGCCGGATGGTCGCCGGACAGCGCATCGCCCCCGGGGCCACCTGGCAGGAACGGCTCACGACCGCCAACGCGGGACTGCGGGCCGCCCTGCTCGGCTACCGCGACGGCGCCAGGGTCTACAGCGGATCCCGCTTCACCGGCACCGAGCACGCGGTCCAGCTGGAGGAGAACCTGCGGGCCTTCGTCGCGGCCGGCTTCACCCTCCCCCAGGCCGTACGCGCCCTCACCACCGCCTACCTCTTCACCCTGGGCTTCGTGACCGAGGAACAGGGCGTCGAACCCCTCCCGGGCGAACGCCGCGACGGCTACGACCTCGACGAACGCGCCGGGCGGATGGCGGAGTTCCCCCTCGCGGCCACCGCGGGCGCCGAGCTCTTCCGGGACTTCGGCAAGGGATTCGAGGACGGCCTGGAGCTGCTCATCGCGGGCATCGAGGCCCGCTACGACGTTCGCTGAAGCGCCCCGTCGGCCGGCTCCGGGAGGACATCCTGGGCGTGCAGGGGGTGTGCAGGTGCGACAGGAAGGACCCGACGTGTCCGTGCCGAGCGTTCTGGCGGTGTACGCCCATCCCGACGACGAATCCCTCGTGGCGGGCGGGGTGCTCGCCCGCTACGCGGCGGCCGGCGCCCGCACCGCCGTCGTGACGGCGACCTGGGCGCCGGACAGCCCGCGCGCCGCCGAACTGGCCGACGCCCTGCGGATCCTCGGCGCGGGCGAACCCCGCATGCTCGGATACGCCGACCTGCGGGTGCCCGAATCGGCCCCCGGACGGCCGCGGTTCCGGGACGCCCCGCTCGACGAGACCGTGGGACGGGTCGTCGCCCACATCCGGTCGTTCCGGCCGGACGTCGTGCTCTCCCACGACGCGTACGGCTCCTCGGGGCACCCCGACCACGTCCACACCCACCGCGTCGCGCTCCTGGCCGCGCACGAGGCGGGGCTCGGCGGACTCCATCCGCAGGCAGGGCCTCCGTGGCAGCCGCGCGCCCTGTACCTCTCGGCACATCCGCGGGCGGCGAGCGGCGAGCTCTCCGCCCTGCTGGCCGGAGCGGGGAAGCGGCTGTACACCGTCCCGGACCGGCTCATCGCCGCTGCCGTGGACGTCCGCCCCTGGCTGGACCGCAAGTGGGCCGCCGTTCTCGCGCACCGCTCGGAGGCCGGCCGCCATCCCTCCCTGCCCTCACTGCTGGCCGGCCTGCCATCGGCGGCGCGGGAACGGATCATCGGGACCGAGTGGTTCCTCCGTCACGGACTCCGGGCCGGAGCGGACGGGTTCAGTGGTCCTTCGGGCGGAGGACCAGGCTGACGAAGCCGAAGGCTTCGCGGTAGACGCGCAGCCATTGTCCGCGGTGGACGCCGGCTGCCTCGAGGGCGGAGGCGCTGTCCGGATCGTCGGGGTGGTCCAGGGCCCAGGAGGCCAGTGAGCCCGTCCAGGCCCATTCGTAGGCGTCGAGTTCGCGGCGCGAGCTGATGTGGCCCTGGACCGGGACCCAGCCCTCCGCGGTGACCCGGTCCAGGGTGGTCGGCAGGTCCGCGAGGTCGCCGAGGAGTCCGGCGGCCTCGGCGGAGGGCTCCCCCTCCCAGAACCCGTCGCCGACGAGTACGCGCCCGCCGGGGGCGAGGTACGTGCGTGCCGCCGCGAGCATGGGGAGGAGTCCGCCGAAGGCGTGCGTGGAGCCGACGCAGAGCACCAGGTCGAAGGGGTGGGCGGGGGCGAACTGCGCCGCGTCCTGGTGGTGGAGGACCAGGCGGTCCTCGACGCCGAGCCGGGCCGCGGCCCGGCGGGCGCGCGCCAGCCCGCTGCCGGCGAGGTCCACGCCTTCGGCCCGCAGTTCCGGGTACGCGGTCAGGGCGCGCAGCAGCCACTCGCCGCCGCCGCAGCCGAGGTCGAGTACGCGCCGGGCGCCGCCGCCGTGCAGGCCTGCCTGCAGCAGGTGGCGCACCGCGTCGTCGTCGAGCGGGGCCGCGATCGGGTGGTGCGCATGGGCGAGCCTGGAGATCTTTTCACGGTTCACCAGGGGAAGGCTTACACCTGCCGAACGGTGCCCGCATCCGATTTCCGTGTCACCAGAGCCGGTCGATCTCCCCGGGGTGGAGGGCGATGCGGCTGTCGCGGAACAGTACTTCGGCCCGGCGGGCCGCGGGCGTGAAGAAGCCGGCCATGGTCACCTTGTCGAAGCCGGGCCGGTCGCTGGGGAACGGGGCCCGCGGGGTGCCGCCGATCAGTACCGCTCCGGGGAGGACCTGCCAGCCCGCGCTCTCGTAGAACGCCCGGAGCGGCCTGTCGCAGGTGAACAATCCGAGATCCAGCCCTCGTTCGACCATCGCCCGGCGGGCGGCCGCCACCAGGAGCCGGCCGTGCCCGTGGCCTCGGGCCTCCCGTCTCGTGACGACCGTGCTCAGCCCGCCGGCGGCGTACCGCCCGCCGGCGTGGACGATCTCCTTCGACAGGACGTCCAGCGCGGCCAGTACGTCCCCGCCGTCCACGAGCAGCATCGACAGCGGCCGCAGCGCGGGGTCGTGGACCGGCGCGTCCGGCGCCGCCGTTCCGGCTCCGGGCGGGGACGGCCACGCCTGCTCCTGGATCTCCCGCACCTGGGTGCGCAGTCCGGGCGGAGTGGCTTCTTCGGGGAAGGAGAGGATCTGCACACGCCGATTCTGCACACGCCGATTCCGCGCGCCCCGATGCCGCACGCCCCGATGCCGCGTCCCGCCCGGTCCCGGCGCCCGCGCGCGGGGCGGTCAGGTGATGCGGTACGTGGTGATGACCGCGGCGTGGTCCGAGGGCCACTCGTTGGCGGCGACGTCCGGCCAGGGGGCGATGCGTCCCTGCGCCAGGGCTTCGGAGTCGACGACGGTGAGGCGGGGGCCGGCGTGCAGGACGAAGTCGATGCGGTCCTGGGGCTCGGGGCGGCCGCTGCCGTCCTCGTGCCGCGGGTGTACGGGCGACCAGGTGGTGCCGGGGGCTGCCACCGGGTCGGGGTGTGCCTCGCGGTAGGAATCGCGCAGACCGGCCCGTTCGACCGCGCGGGAAACGGGCCAGCCCACCGGACCGTGGCCCTCGTGCAGTCCGGCGGCTGCGGTGGCCTCCGTCCAGTCCAGGTGCGAAGGGGCGTTGAAGTCTCCGGTGAGGAACACCGGGGTGCGCTCGGAGTCGCCCAGGCCCGGCCCCATCGCCGCGAGGACCTCCTCGATCTCCCGGACCCGCCCCGACTCCCCCTCGCGGGCGATCAGTTCGGGTTCGCTCATGCCGTCAAAGCAGGCGTCGTAGGGGCCGTACGGCGTGTAGTTGAGGTGGGCCGTCCACAGGACCAGCTCGTGGGGAGTGCCGTCCGGGTGCTCGTCGAACCGGATGCGGGCGCCCGCCGCGCCGTAGAAGCCCACCTCCGGGTCGCCCAGGGTGGCCGTGATGGGGTGACGGCTGAGGATCGCGAGGTTCTCGCCGGCGGAGTGGTGGAACCATCCGAGGGCCGAGGCCAGTTCGGGTCCGGCGTGCACCGCGGTCTCCTGGAGACCCACCACGTCGGCGTCCGCGCCGAGGAGCACGGCCAGCTGCTTGTCGCGGTGGTCGTCGACGAAGCCGCCGCCGAGCCACAGGTTCCAGCTCATCACCCGGATACGGTCGAGCGGGGGTGCGTCCGCCTGCCTGACGGGGATGCGTACGGTGAGGTGGGCGGTGGCGCCGTGCGCGTCCACGGCGGTGACGGTGGCGACCTGCGGTCCGGCCTCCCGTCCGGCCTCCGGTACGCCGCTCAGGGTGCCGTCGGCGCGGACCGTGAGCCAGTGGGGGCGGTCGGCGCCCGCGGCGAAGGTGACGGGCAGGGCAGCGCCGCGGACCAGGCCGTCGACGGTGGCCGTGAAGGGCCGGCCGGCCCGGGCGGGGGCGGTGGTGAGCTCGGGAACGAGGAACCGGGGCACGGGCGCGTCCGCGACCATGGCCCGCAGCCGGTCCGGGGTGGCCCGTTCGAGGGAGTCCAGCACGGTCCGGCCGGGGGCCGGCTCGATCGGGACGGCCGACGGCACGGCGAGGACCCGGCAGCCGGCGGCCTCGGCCGAGGCGACGCCCGTGGGGGTGTCCTCGACGGCCACGCAGGCGGCGGGCGGTACGCGCAGGGCACGGCAGGCCGCGAGGTACGGGTCCGGATTCGGCTTGGTGAGCGCGGTGTCGTCGGCGGTGACGGTGACGGTGAAACCGCCGTGGCCGGCCTCCTCGAGGGCAGCCACCACGGTGTCGGCGACCTCCCGCGGGGAGGCGGTCACGAGGGCGGTGGGGACGCCCTCGTCGCCCAGCGCGCCGAGGAGGGCCAGCGCGCCCGGCCGGAGGACGACCCGGGCCCGGACCCGCTCGGCGAAGGACCGGTGCAGCCGCTCGGCGATCGGGGCGGCGGAGTGCCCCGCCCGCACGGCCAGGACTCCGGCGGTGTGCTCGACGGGACGGCCCAGCACGTCCGGCTGGTCGCTCGCGGCGAGGGTGTACCCCAGCTCCGCGGCCACCTCCTCGACGGTGTCCCACCAGAGCTGCTCGGTGTCGACGAGCGTGCCGTCCATGTCGAAGAGGACGGCTTGCAGCGGGGTCGGGGCGGGGGCCTGGAACGGCGTCACGGGTTCTCTCTCCGAGGGCGGTTGGGAAGGCGGTACGACGTGGAACGGAGGGGCACGCAGCGTGTCCGGCCGCGGGCCGGTACGGGCGCGGACCGGCCCTGACCGGACCGCCGGACAGTCTGACAGCCGGTCAGCCGGACCGGCCGGCCGGGCTGCCGGGCGGACCGGCAGGTCAGGCGGGCAGGCCGTGCACCCGGCGACCAGAACCGGCCGTGCGGGCTGCCGGGCGGACCCGCCGCCCGGGCTGTCAGGCGGACTCTCAGGCCGAACGGTCCGTCCGGTCAGGCAGACCGGCCGGACCGACGAACCGCCGGGCAGGCGGTCAGGCCGACTGGCAGGCAAGCGGTCGGTCCGGCCGACCGACCAGGCAGGCAGGCAGGCAGGCAGGCAGGCTGACCAACATGCCGGGCGGACCCGCCGGTCCGTCCGGTCGGGCAGGCCGGCCGGCCTACCGTTCGAGCGGTCCGTCCGTCCGGCCAGGCAGGCGAACCAGCCAGACAGGCACTCCCGCCAGGCGGCCGGACCCACCGGGCAGGCGAGCCTTCCGGGCGGGCGGACCGGTGCACCCGCAGGTCGAGCGCGGCCCGGTCCGCCAGGCGGACGGACCAGCCGCGAGCGGACCCGCCTTCGGGCTGCCAGGCGAACCGGCAGGTCGAAACGGTCGTCCGGTCGGGCGGACCGGCCGACGAGGCGGACCGGCCCATCAGCCGATCGGGCGGGACGGACCAGCCGGGCAGGCGGGCCTGCCCATCTGCCGGACGGGCGAACCAATCAGCCGGCCGGCCGGACCTACCTGTCGGCCAGGGGGGCGGACCAGCCGGATGGCGGACGGAGCGGCCGGGCGGGACGGACCAGCCGTAAGCGGACCCGCCGGTCAGGCTCGGTGTGGGGCGACCAGGACCGGGCGGTCGGGCAGGGACACGCGGACCGTGGTGCCCGCCGTCAGCGTGCCGGCCTCGTGGGCGGGCAGGTCCGCCTTGACCTGCGTGCCGTCCGCGAGGGCGACGGTGGCACGGACGGTCGCGCCCAGGAAGGAGGTGGCCAGCACCCGGGCGTCTCCCGTGGCGTCCGCGGTGAGCCCGACGGACTCCGGGCGTACGAGGACGTCGACCTCGGCACCGTCCGTCCCGTCCGTGCCGTCCGTGCCGTCCGCGCCGACCGCTCCGTCCGCGCCGCCCGGGCCCTCCGAGGCGGGAGCCTCGCCGGGCGCGCCGTCCACCGGCAGCTGCCGGCCGAGCACCCGGACGGTCGCACCGTCCGGGTGCAGCCGGCCGGGGATGCGGCTCATGGTGCCGACGAACTCGGCGACGAACGCCGTCGCGGGACGCGCGTACAGCTCCGCCGGCTCCGCGATCTGTTCCAGCCGCCCGGCCCGCATGACCGCCACGCGGTCGGCCATGGAGAGCGCCTCTTCCTGATCGTGGGTGATGAACAGGGTGGTGATGCCCAGCTCCTGCTGCAGGCGGCGGATCTCCTCGCGCAGCGTCAGACGCACCTTGGCGTCGAGGGCGGACAGCGGTTCGTCCAGGAGCAGGACGCGCGGGCGCAGGGCCAGGGCCCGGGCCAGGGCGACGCGCTGCTGCTGACCGCCGGACAGCTGGTGGGGGAAGCGGTCGCCCTTGTCGGCGAGGCCGACCAGGTCGAGCAGTTCGGCGGCCCGGGCACGCCGCTCGGCGGCCCGCACCTTGCGCATGCGCAGCCCGAACGCCACGTTGTCGAGGGCGCTGAGGTGCGGGAAGAGGCTGTACGACTGGAAGACCATGCCGGCGTCGCGGCGGTGCGCGGGCACTCCGGTGATGTCCTCGCCGTCGACGAGGATCTCGCCGGAGTCCGGGGTCTCGAAGCCCGCCAGCATGCGCAGGGCGGTGGTCTTGCCGCAGCCGGACGGGCCGAGCAGCGCCAGCAGTTCACCGGGGCGCACCGTGAGGTCGAGTCCGTCCAGGGCGGTGGTGGCGCCGAAGGACCGGCGCAGGCCGCGCAGTTCGACGGTGGCCGCGCCGGCCGCGGCGGGCCCGTCGGCCGCGGCCGCGGCTGCCGGTGCGGTCGGGGAGGCGGTGAGGCTCATGAGGGGTGTCATTTCCGGTCGGTGGTCGACGAGGGGGTACGGCGGCCGCCGAGGCCGGCGAGGAGCAGGAGCAGCAGCCAGGTGACCAGCAGGCTCAGCACGGAGACGGCCACGGACATCTGCGCGTTCGAGCCGCTGGTGCTCACGATCCAGACGGCGAACGGCCGGAAGCCGAGCAGCTGGGCGATGGTGAATTCGCCCAGGACCAGGGCGAGGGTGAGGAACGCGGCGTTCAGCAGGGCGCCGCGCAGGTTCGGCAGCACGGCGCGGACCAGGGCGTACGGCATGCTCGCGCCACAGCTGCGGGCCGCCTCGACGAGCGTGCGTACGTCGATGGCGCGCAGTCCCGCGTCCAGGGCCCGGTAGGCGAAGGGCAGCGCCATCACCACGTAGGCGAGGACCAGGACGAAGGGGAAGTCCGGGTTCTGGACGGCCACGAAGGTCTGGAAGAGCGGCGTGGCGGAGAGGTGTTCGGGGCCCCACTTCAGGACGGTTCCGATGCCGGCTACGAACGCGATGGGCGGGACGACCAGCGGCAGGGAGCACACCACCTCGACGACGGCCCGCAGTCGCGTGCTCGCGGTCAGCCGCAGCGCGACGGTCGCGGGGACCATGAGGAGGAGGACCAGCGCGATGGTGGCGGCGGCGAGTTCGAGCGAGAGCAGCAGGCTGGGCAGGAAGCCCTCGGTGTCGAGGATGCGGGCGTAGGCGTCGAGGTTCAGGCCCTGGCCGGGCACGTCGACGGTGAAGACCACCGAGGCGGCGAGCGGCACCAGGAAGTACAGTCCCGCGACGGCCAGGACGACGGCCCGCCAGGGGGTCTTGGCCACGGCGGCCGCCGTGGTTGCGGTCAGGCGAGCCATCGGGCGCTCCGTCGTTGCAGGGGCAGGTAGACCGCCATCACCAGGCCGGCGACGAGGACCATGTCGAGGCTGAGGGCGAGGGCCACGTTCTCCTGTCCGATGAGCACGTTGCCGGAGATCGCGTCGGCGATCTGGAGCGTGACCAGCGGGACCGAGCTGCCGACCATCGCGGCGGCGGTGGCGTACGCGGCGAAGGCGCTGCCGAAGAGCAGGACGAAGCCGCCGAGCAGCGAGGGGGCGAGGACGGGCAGGGCCACGTGCTGCCAGTACTGGCGTCCGGTGGCGCCGTTGTTGCGGGCGGCCTCGCGCCACTGGGTGCGCAGGCCGTCCAGGGCGGGGGTGATGGTGAGGACCATGAGGGGGACGAGGAAGTAGAGGTAGACGAGGACCAGGCCCCAGAAGCTGTAGAGGTTCCAGCCGGTGTCGGCCAGGCCCAGCTTCCGGGTCAGGACGCCCGAGTTGCCGAGGGTGGCGACGAAGGCGAAGGCGAGCGGGACGCCGCCGAAGTTGGCCAGGACGCCGGAGGCGGTGAGGACGGCCTCGCGCAGGGCCCTCAGCGGCGAGGTGACGACGGCCTGGGCGAGCAGGAGTCCGAGCAGGGCGGCGAGTACGGCGGAGGTGGCGGACAGCTTCACGCTGCCGAGCAGGGCGGTGAGGTACGCGCCCTGCCAGGAGGCGGTCAGGTTGTCGAAGGTGTACGCGGTGCCGCCGGTGGCCGGGTCCTTGACGGTGAAGGCGCCGTCGAGCATGGCGACGGCGGGGAGGCCGAAGGCGACCGCGGTGAACAGCAGCAGGGGGACGGTGGCGAGGGCGCCGCCGGCCCGGCGGGCCCGCCGCCCGGTGCGGGCGGCGGGAGCGGCAGGGGCGGCGGGCACGGCCGCGGCCGCGGGAGGCGCGGCGGCGGCGGGAGGTGTGCTCATGTCGGTGATCACGTCGATGGGTCGGAGTGCCGGTGGGCTGGGTGTGGCGGAGTCGGTGTCGGTTCCGGTGCCGGTGTCAGGGCCGGCGCCGGGGTCCGTGTCGGTGTCCGCGGGGCGGGGATCAGCCGGCGACGGCCTTGCCCCAGCCCTGGGACAGGACGCCCTTGGCCTTGGTGGACTGCGCCTCGGTGGGGAAGGCAGGGGTGCCGGAGACCGCCGGGAGCTTGGCGGCGGCGTCCTTGTCGAGGGTGCCGGCCTTCTCCAGGGCGGGCATGAGGACCGGGCGCGCGTAGCCCTTCAGCCACAGGTTCTGGCCCTCGG
Organism: Streptomyces sp. NPDC048603; assembly: GCF_043199475.1. NCBI lineage: Bacteria > Bacillati > Actinomycetota > Actinomycetes > Kitasatosporales > Streptomycetaceae > Streptomyces > Streptomyces sp. NPDC048603. Next base: position 634,038 of record NZ_JBICVY010000001.1, read on the forward strand.
CGCTGTAGAGCCACTCCTGCCACAGGCGGGCGGCGGCCGGGTGCGGGGCGTCCTTGTTGACGGCCTGGGCGTAGAACTGGGCGTACTTCCCGTCCTCGGGGACGGAGACCTTCCAGTCGACGCCCTTGCCCTTGAACTGCTCGGCGTAGCCGGCGTTGAGGTAGTCCCAGTCGATGCTGATGGGCGTCTCGCCCTTCTCGACGGTGGCCGGGGTCGACTCCACGGGGGTGAAGTTGCCGTTCTTCTTCAGCTGCCCGAAGAAGTCGATGCCGGGCTGGATGTCGTCGAGGGAGCCGCCGTTGGCAAGCGCCGCCGCGTAGACGCCGCCGAAGGCGGAGCCGGACTTGGTCGGGTTGCCGTTCAGCGCCACCTGGCCCTTGTACTCGGGCTTGAGGAGGTCCTTGAAGGTGGTGGGGCAGTTCTTGACGCGCTTGGCGTCGCAGCCGATGGAGACGTAGCCGCCGTAGTCGTTGTACCAGCGGGCCTGGGCGTCCTTCTGGCCCTCGGGGATGTCGGCGTACGCGGCGACCTTGTACGGGGCGAACAGGCCCTGCTGGGCGCCGCTGACGGCGAAGGAGGTGCCGAGGTCGAGGACGTCGGGGGCGCGGTCCTGGCCCTTGCGGCTGGTGACGGCGTTGATCTCGTCCTGGCTGCTGCCGTCGGGGTTCTCCACCTCGACCTTGATGCCGTACTTCTGCGTGAAGCCGTCGATGAGGGCGCCGTAGTTGGCCCAGTCGCGGGGCAGGGCCATCGCGTGCAGCACGCCCTCCTTCTTGGCGGCCGCGACGAGGGCGTCCATGCCGCCGAAGTCGGCGGCGGAGGTCGCGGTGGCCGCGTCCTTGCCGGTGGCGGTCTTGGCCGACGCCTTGTCGGGCGCGGCGCCGCAGGCGGTGAGGGTGAGGGCGGCGACGGCGGCGAGGCATCCGGCGAGGGCGGTGTTTCTCGGGTGTCCCGGCATGTACACGGTCTCTCCTGGGAGGCGGCGCGAGGGGGCGCGGCGAGGGTGGGGAGGCGGCGGCGGAGTCGAGGATTCCGCGACCAACTTGTCTGAACAAGTTGGCCACAGTAGGCCCGGCAACAATGACCTTCCGGTTAACGCAGGACAACAAGATCAAGCCATTGAGCTGGATACTCTCCCCTCGTTCCGTTTCGGCCCGCTCTGCGCTTACGCTGTACGTCCCACGCACATTGCGCACAGTCAGCGCTTCGACACACAGACACTCCTCACTACTGCGCCGAAGGGCGGGAGCCACACCGATGACGGCCCGGCACGAAGAGATCGCCGAGGAACTGCGCCGGGCGATCGACCGCGAGGAGTACGCGGTCGGGGCGCTCCTGCCCGCCGAGACGGAGCTGGCGGCCCGCTTCGGCGTCTCCCGCGGCACCGTCCGCCAGGCCGTGCTCGCGCTCACCGGCGAAGGCCTGATCGGCTCCCGCCAGGGCGCCCGCCGCGTGGTGCTGGCCAGCCGCCGCAGCCAGAGCTTCGCGGAGCTGCGCAGCTTCGCCCAGTGGGCGGGTGCCATGGGCCGCACCGCGACCGGCCGGGTGGTGGAGTCGGAGTACCGGCCCGCCGGCGACAGCGACGCCATGCGGCTGCAGGTGAAGGCCGGCACACCCGTACTGCACGTCCTGCGGGTACGCGGTCTGGACGGCGAACCCGTCCTGCTGGAGCGCACCGTGTACGCGGGCTGGATCGCGCCCGCCGTGGAGCGCATCGAGCCGGACTGCCCGTCGGTGACGCAGCGTCTGCTGGACGACACGGGGCTGGTGTTCGCGTACGGGGAGCACCTCATCGACGCGGTCGCCGCGGGCGCCCGGGACGCCGAGCTGCTCGGGGTGCGGCGGACCAGCCCGCTGCTTCGGGTCCGCCGGATCACCACCACCCGCGAGGGCCGCCCGGTCGAGTGGTCCGACGACCGCTACCGCTCGGACGCGGTCAGCTTCAGCGTGCACAACTCCATCGGCAACAACGCCCTGGCCCGACGCACCGGCCCGGCCCTCGACGAGGAGTGAGCGCTCCGTCGCGACGGAGCGGCGAGCGCGCCGGGGCGCTCACCCGGCGACCGGCAGCCTCGGGAGCGCCGGGAGCGCCGGCTCGTACAGCCACGCCTTGAGCAGGTCGTCCACCGGATCGGTCGCGTAACGGGACACATGGGCGGTGAAGGCCGCGGTGGTGACCACGCCGTGGCGGTGCGCTGCGGCCCAGTCGCGCAGCATGACGAAGAAGGCGGCGTCGCCCAGGGCGCAGCGGACCGCGTGCACGGCGAGTCCGCCGCGCTGGTACAGCCGGTCGTCGAACATCAGCTTGCGGCCCGGGTCGGCCAGCCGCAGGTCCTGCGGCCTGACGGCGAGCAGCCGGTGGGCCGCCGCGGCCAGCTCCTGGGCCGGCCGGCCCCCGGAGTGCTCGGACCAGAGCCATTCGGCGTACTTGGCGAAACCCTCGTTCAGCCAGATGTGCCGCCAGTCGGCGATGGTGACGCTGTTGCCGAACCACTGGTGCGCGAGTTCGTGGGCGATGAGCCGCTCCGAGCCCCGCGCGCCGTCCACGTGGTTGGTGCCGAACAGGGAGAGGCCCTGGGCCTCCACCGGCACGTCCAGTTCCTCGTCGGCGATGACCACCGAGTACTCGCCGAACGGGTACGGGCCGAACAGTTCCTCGAACACCCGCATCATCACCGGCTGGCGGGCGAAGTCCCGGGAGAAGCGGGGCAGCAGGTACGGCGGCACGTGGGCGGTCTGCGGGACGCCGCCGAGCCCGGGGTCGCCGAGCAATACCATCTGGTACGTGCCCACCGCCAGCCCGACCAGGTAGCTGGAGGTCGGCGCGGGCTGTTCGTACACCCAGGTGGTCGTGCTGGCCTTGGTGGTCCGGGTGAGCAGCCGGCCGCCGGCCACCACGGTGTAGGCGGAGGGCGTGTTGACCGAGATCTGGTAGGCGGCCTTGTCGGCGGGGCGGTCGTTGCACGGGTACCAGGACGGCGCGCCGACCGGCTGGCTGGCCACCAGCGCGCCGTCGGTCAGCTCCTCCCAGCCGAGGCCGCCCCAGGGGCTGCGGACCGGCTTCGGATTGCCCGACCAGTGCACCTCCACGGTGAAGGCGGCGCCCGCGGGCAGCGGCTTGGCCGGGCGGATCCGGAGCCTGCCGCCCCGGTGGGTGTAGTGCGGGGGCCGGCCGTCCACCAGCACCCGGCCGATCCGGAACTCCGCCAGGTTGAGGTGGAACTCGGTGAGGGGTGACCGCCCGGCGATGGCGCTGAGCCGGGCCGTGCCGGCCAGCCGGTTGGGGCCGGGCCGGTACTCCAGGGCGAGTTCGTACCGGTGCACGCGGTACCGGGGGTCGCCGTTGGCCGGGAAGTACGGGTCGGACCCCGCTGTCTGCTGGCCGCTCACTGCCGCTTCCGCTCCCTGCGCTGTGCTCGTGGGCCGCCTCGTGCCGGCGGGCCCGCCCGTGCCGGGGGGCCCGCCCGTGGGCCGCCCGTTCACGACCGCCACGCCTCGATCGGGTTGCCCAGCCAGCGGGTGTCCTCGGGGACGGACTCCCCGGCCATCACGAGGGAGGCGGGGCCGAGTGTGCTGCGGGCCCCGACCGTGCTCCCGGGCAGGACGATCCCGCCCGGGCCGAGGGTGGCGCCCTCATGGAGGACCACAGTATCCATCTGCAGGATCCGGTCGTGGAAGAGGTGTGTCTGGAGCACGCAGCCGCGGTTCACGGTGACCGCGTCGCCCAGGGCGACCAGGTCCGTCTCGGGCAGCCAGTAGCTCTCGCACCACACTCCCCGGCCGATCCGGGCACCCAGCGCGCGCAGCCACACCACCAGCAGCGGCGTACCGGACAGCGATCCGGCCAGCCACGGCACGGCCAGCACCTCGACGAAGGTGTCGGCCAGCTCGTTGCGCCACACGAAGCCGCTCCACAGCGGGTGCCGGCCGACCCGGTGCCGGCCCACCAGCAGCCATTTCGCGGCCACCGCGACTGCACACGCGGCCGTGCCCGCGGCGAACAGGACCACCCCGGACAGCGCCGCCGCGGCCGCGATGCCCGGGCCGCCCGGCCCGCCCGCCCCGGCGAGGGCGCAGACCGCCGCCACGGCCAGGACCGCCAGCGCCGCCGAACAGAACACCGGGACGAGCCGGCACAGCTCCACCGCGCCGCGCGCCCAGAGCAGCCGGGCCGGCGGGTCGTACGTCCGGCCCGGGTCGGCGTCGGCGGCCGGCCGGGGCAGCCGGACCGGCGGCAGGCCCAGGTACGAGCTGCCCTTCTTGGCCTTCTTCGGGGTGGCGGACAGTACGCCGACCAGTCCGCCGTCCGGCACGGCACGGCCCGGCGCGGTCATCCCGGAGTTGCCGAGGAAGGCCCGCCGGCCGATCTCGGAGTTCCCGATCCGCACCCAGCCGCCGCCCAGTTCACAGGGCGCGGCCAGGGTGTCATCCGCGAGGAACGCGCCCTCGCCGACGGTGGTCAGGCTGGGCAGCGCCAGCACCGTGGACACCTCCGCCCCCCGGCCGATCTTCATGCCGAGCAGCCTCAGCCACACCGGCGTGACGAGCCCCGCGTACAGCGGGAACAGGGTCTGCCGGGACAGGTCCATCAGCTGGCTGACCGTCCACGCCTGCCAGGCGACCCGGCTGTGCGTCGGGTGGCTGCCCGTACGGAGCCCGATGCTCAGGACGCGCACCGAGACCATCAGCAGCAGGGCGTAGGCGAGGCCGAAGGCGAGCGCGGCGGGCACCACGGCGAGCAGGGCTCCGCCCAGGGCCCGGGCGGGGCCCGCCCCGGCGGGCACGAAGCGGGTCAGCACGAGCAGGGCGGGCACTCCGGCGCACACGGGCAGGGCCACGAAGCAGAATCCGGTCGCCCCGTACATGGCGCGCCAGTGGAGCGACCGGGGCGGGCGCTCCCCCGGCCAGTTGTGTTTGGCCCGGCCGAGTTTGACCGCGGGCGCCCCGGCCCAGCGCTGGCCGGTCGGGATCTGTCCGGTCACGGAGGAGCCGGGGGCCACCTCGGCCCGCTTGCCGACCCGCGCGCCGGGGAACAGCACGCTGCGGGTGCCGACCACCGCCCCGGCGCCCACCTTGACCGGGCCGATGACGAGGCGGTCCCCGTCCAGCCAGTGGCCGCAGAGGTCCACCTCGGGCTCCACGGCACAGCCCCGGCCGAGCTTGAGCATGCCCGTGACCGGCGGCATGGAGTGCAGGTCCACCTCGGGGCCGACCTTGGCCCCGAGGGCGCGTGCGTACCGCTCCAGCCAGGAACCCGTGAGCGAGGGCGCGCCGGCGCATTCGGCCAGGCGTTCGGCCGTCCAGAGCCTGAGGTGCACGGTGCCGCCCCGCGGGTGGTGTCCCGGTGTCACCCCGCGCAGCAGCAGGCGGGCGCCGCCGGCCGCGATCGCCAGCCGGCCGGGCGGGCTGAAGAAGAGGACCGCTCCGGCGGCCACGAGCCACCACGAGGCGGTGGGCGCCCACGGGTAGGGCCCGAACCGGTGCAGTACGTTGCCCAGGGCCAGGACCGCCACCGTCCAGCGCAGGCCCACCACGGTGGCCAGCGGGAGCATCAGGAGGCACTGCGCCACCTGGGTCCGCAGCGGTACGGGTGCGACGGTCCGGGCCGTGGTGTCGTCCTGCGCCGACTTCTCCAGCCGCCGGGCCAGCTTGCGCAGGGTGGGCTGCTGGTAGACGTCGAGTACGGCCGCGGCCGGGAAGCGGGTCCGCAGCAGGGTGGTGAGCCGGGCGGCCGCGAGGCTGCCGCCGCCGATCGCGAAGAAGTCGTCGTCGGCGCTCGTGACGGCCACCCCGAGGATCTCGCGCCACTGCGCGGCGAGCCACGCCTCGGTGCCGTGCAGCCGCTCGGCGGGGCCGCCGGGGGGCTCCGTGTCGGGCAGGGGCCAGGGCAGCGCGTCCCGGTCCACCTTGCCGGAGGTACGGGTCGGCAGCTCCTCGACCGGCGCGAGCAGCGGCACCATGCCCGCGGGGAGCGCGGCCCGCAGCCGTTCGACGGCCGCCCCGCGGTCCCAGCCCGGCTGGGCGACGAGATAGCCGACGAGCAGCTGGTTGCCGCTGCCCGCGGTGCGTACGGCGGCGGCCGCGGCGGAGACCCCGGGCAGCGCCTGCAGCGCGGCGTCCACCTCGCCCAGTTCGATCCGGCGCCCGCCGAGTTTCACCTGTTCGTCGGCGCGGCCGAGGAAGACCAGGCCCTCCGGCTCCGCCCGGACGAGGTCCCCGCTGCGGTAGGCGCGCCGCCAGCCGAGGGCCTCCAGCGGGGCGTACTTCTCGGCGTCCTTCACGGGGTCGAGGTAGCGGGCCAGGCCCACACCGCCGATCACGAGTTCGCCGCTGCCGCCCATCGGCACCGGCTCGCCGGAGCCGTCGACCACGGCCAGTTCCCAGCCGTCCAGCGGCAGGCCGATCCTGACCGGTTCCTCCCCGGTCAGCAGCGAGGCGCAGGCGACCACGGTGGCCTCCGTCGGGCCGTACGTGTTCCAGACCTCGCGGCCCTCGGTGACCAGGCGGCGGCCGAGCTCGGGCGGGCACGCCTCGCCCCCGAAGATCAGCAGCCGGACCTCGTCGAGGGCCTCGGGCTCCCAGAGCGCGGCCAGGGTCGGCACGGTGGAGACCACGGTGATCTCCTGCTCCACCAGCCAGGGCCCGAGGTCGGCGCCGCTGCGCACCCGGGAGCGCGGGACGGGCACGAGGCAGGCGCCGTGGCGCCAGGCCAGCCACATCTCCTCGCAGGACGCGTCGAAGGCGACGGACAGCCCGGCCATGACCCGGTCGCCGGGGCCGATCGGCTCCTCGGCGAGGAAGAGCGCGGCCTCGGCGTCCACGAACGCGGCGGCGCTGCGGTGGGTGACGGCGACGCCTTTGGGCTTGCCGGTGGAGCCCGAGGTGAAGATGATCCAGGCGTCGTGCTCGGGGCCCGGCCGCGCGGCGGGGGCCGCCCGGCCCGGCATCCGGCCGTGAGTCCGCCCGCGGGCCCGGTCGGGCTCTCCGTCGGGCCCCCTGCCGGAGGCGCGGTCGGACAGGCGGTCGGGCACGCGGTCGGACAGGCGGTCCGGGGCTCGAACGGACGCCGGGCCGACTGCCGGGCCGGCTGCCGCGACGAGGTCGATGCGCTGTCCGGCCCCGAGCACCGCCCGCACCCCGGCCTCGGCGAAGACCAGTTCGGCACGCTCGTCCGGGTCCTCGGCGTCCACCGGTACGTAGGCCGCACCGGCGGCGAGCACCGCGAGGACCGCCGCGTACAGCTCGTTGGTGCCGGAAGGGACCCGTAGGCCGACCCGGTCCCCGAGCCCGATGCCGGCCGCCGCGAGGGCCTTCCGCCGCCGCTCGACCTCGGCCGCCAGGGCCCGGTAGGTCATTCTGGCGGTGCCGTCGTCCAGGGCGAGTTCGTCGGGGTGCGCCCGTACGGATGCGTCGAAGACGTCGACGAGGGTGCGCGGCGGGGCCGCGGGGCCGGCGGAGAACCGGGCGGACTTCCCGTTCTCCTCCTGCCCCGGTCCCCCGGGCGTCTCGCCGCCGTCGGTCAGAGTGAGTTCACCGTGCTCGGGTGTGGCTGCCATCCGCCCTCACGTCTCGCTCCGGAACCCGTCCGGGTGCCGGGGTGGCCGGATTCTTCCGGGTTGTTCCGCCAATGCGCCAAACAGCCCGTCAGTTTAGTGCACCGGCCGTGACGATCGGTGTCTTCTCCGTATCCGGGGCGTCGGACGTCACTCCGGACCACAACCGGCCCCGGAACCGGAACGGCCCGGATACGGAAGCGGAACCCGGACCTGGAACCGTTCCGGCCCGCGCGCTACCCTCCCGCTCATGACTGACATGGACATGTCGCTACCGGAACCGGGCCGCACACCGCCGCCCGGCCGTGCGCGCACCGCCCGGCCCGCGCTCCCACGAAGAGCCGGCCGCCGCTCCTTCGTCCTTCTCCTGCTGCTGGCCCTCCTCGGCACGGCGGCCGGCGCGGCCGCTTCCGCTCCGGCCGCGTCCCCCGCAGCGCCCCCGGCGGCCGGCTCCGCGGCCACGGCGTCCGAAGCGGCGAGGGCCCGCTGGGGCGACCGGCGCCTCGACGAGGCCGCCTTCCTGACCACCCACAACTCCTTCACCAACTACGAGGACTCCCGGTGGAGTTCGGTGAACCAGTCGGAGTCGGTCCGCAACCAGCTGAACAACGGCGTCCGCGGACTGAGCCTGGACACGCACTGGTACGAGCGCAGCACCTGGCTGTGCGTCATCAGCTTCGGCAGCGACTGCTACCCCAGCGACGTGTACCTGTGCCACGGCGACTGCAAGACCTTCGCCGGCGCCACGTACGCCCTGCCGCGGCAGTCCTTCCACGGCACGATGCAGACCGTGGTGGACTTCCTCGCCGCCCACCCGCAGGAGGTGGTGACGGTCTTCCTGGAGGACTACGTCAGCGCCGCGCAGCTGCAGAACTCCCTCGGCCGGGTCAGGGGCCTGTCCGACATGCTCTTCCGCCCCGAGCAGTGGGGCGTACGCGAGCACGGATGGCCGAAGGTCGCCGATCTGGTCACCTCGAACAAGCGCCTGCTGATCTTCTCCGACCGGAACGACCGCGAGCACCTGGGCGTCATGGACGGCAAGGCGTGGACGGTGTCCAACTACTGGAGCCTGGGCGACCTCGGCGATGACGTGTCCTGCGTCAGCCGCTGGCCGGACATCCCGCTGGACCGGCAGGAGCCGGGCTTCCGGCGCCTGTTCACGATGAGCCACCACCGCAACGTGCCCACCGTGCTCACGGCGGCCCTGGACAACGGCAGCAAGCTGCGGAACCGGATCGCCGGCCAGTGCCGCACCGCGTCCGGCGGCCGCACGCCGAACTACGTGTCGGTCGACTTCCACCGCCTGTCGGACAGCAGCGGACACACCCCCGCCTCGATCGTGGCGGAGATCGACGCGGGCCCCTGACCCTCCGCACCGTCCCCTCGGGGGGCCGGGATCAGCCGTCGAGCATGCCCATGAGCTCGGGGGCGTAGCGGTCCCCCGAGACCACCCCGCGCGGCGCCACGGCCTCGATCGCGGCGATGTCCGCCGGCGTGACGGTCACCTCCGTGGCGGCGATGTTCTCCTCCAGGTACGTACGGCGCTTGGTGCCCGGGATCGGGACGGCGCCCCGGTGCAGGACCCAGGCCAGGGCGAGCTGCGACGGGGTGACCCGCTTCTCCTCGGCCAGCCGGCGCACCTCGTCGACGACGGCCAGGTTGGCGGTGAAGTTCTCGCCCTGGAAGCGGGGGTCGGTGCGGCGGAAGTCGTCCTCGGCGAAGCCGTCGGGGCTCTTGACGGCGCCGGAGAGGAAGCCGCGGCCCAGCGGGGAGTACGCAACGAGACCGATGCCGAGTTCGCCGAGGGCGTCCTGCACCCCGTTGGCCTCCAGACCGCGCTCGAACAGGGAGTACTCGGTCTGCACCGCGGTGAGGGGGTGGACGGCGTGCGCCCGGCGGATGGTGGCGGCCGCGGCCTCGCTGACCCCGAGGTAGCGGACCTTGCCCTCGGCCACCAGCTCGGCCATGCCGCCGATGCTCTCCTCGACGGGCACGTCCGGGTCGATGCGGTGCAGGTAGTAGAGGTCGATGTGGTCGGTGTCCAGGTGGCGCAGCGAGCGCTCGGCCGCGCGCCGGATGTAGTCGGGGCGGCCGTTGAAGCCGAGGCGATTGCCGTCGTCGTCGATCTCGATGCCGGTCTTGGTGGCGATCACCACCCGGTCGCGGGGCCGGCCGGTGAGGGCCCTGGCGATCAGCTGCTCGTTGCGGAAGGGGCCGTAGCCCTCCGCGGTGTCGAGCATCGTGACGCCGAGCTCCAGGGCCCGGTGGATGGTGGCGATCGACTCGGCCTCGTCGGTGGCGCCGTAGAAGGCGCTCATTCCCATGCAGCCGAGGCCCTCGGCCCCCACCTGAAGTCCCTGGCTTCCCAGTGCGCGCAGTTCCATGACGGCTCCTTCCGTACGGATCCATGGTGGATCGAAGAGGTGAACGAAGTGAGGTCACCCGGGGCGACCCGGGGAACAGCGGTCGGCCCGTTGGTAACCAACTGGTTAGTTCCATGATGGGCAGCGGGCGGGGGCTTGTCAATAACCGGTTGGTTACTTGCTAGCCTGGGCCACATGGCACGTGACTCCCAGGCAACCAAGGCGCGGATCCTCCAGGCGGCGTTCGCCGAGTTCGCCGAGTACGGCATCGCGGGAGCCCGGATCGACCGGATCGCCGAGGCGGCCGGAGCGAACAAGCGGATGATCTACGTCTACTACGGCAACAAGGAGCAGCTCTTCGACCAGGTGATCCAGCAGGCGCTGGACGCGGGCGCGGAGTCGGTCCCCTTCGACGCCGAGGACCTCCCCCGCTACGCCGGAGCGGTCTTCGACCACCTCACCGCCGACCCCCGGCTGATGCGACTGGTCACGTGGAAGCGGCTGGAGCGGCCCGCGGCCACCGAGCTGGAGGCCGCGGCTTACGCCCGCAAGACCGAGGCGCTGGCCGCGGCCCAGGAGAACGGCCGGGTGGACGCCACGCACGGCACCGGAGACATCCTCACCCTGGTGCTCGCGCTGGCCCAGGCATGGTTCACCACCGCCACCGCCACCGCCACCGGTACCGACTGGGACGAGGAACAGCGCGACGCGCACCGGGCCGCGGTGATCGACGCCGTCACACGCGTCACCGCGCCCCGCGACGGCGACCGGTAGCGGGGGCGGCGCGCACCGCCGGGCGGGTCAGCGGGCGGCGCCGGCCGGGCGCGGGCGCATCCAGTGGCCGGTCGTGGTCCAGCCCTGGAAGCGGCGGGCCAGGCCGCCCAGTGCGGTGCCGTCCGCGTCGAAGGTGCCGCCCGCCGCGACCAGGCGCAGTCCGGCGACCGCCGGGGCGAGCCTGGCCGCCGCGTGCCACGGCTGCCCGGCGGCTTCCACCGCCAGCCGCTGCACGAGCGCGGCCTGCCGGCCGGGCGGGCACAGCGACAGGAAGAACAGCATCTGCCGCCAGGCGTACGCCGCGTCCTTGATGGTGCCGAGCGGACGCGGATGCCCGTGGACGCGGGCGACGAGCCGGCACACCGCCGAGAAGCTCTCCCCGGCCAGGGCCTCCCAGCCCGCCTCCGGGGCGATGCCCGCGTGCCGCACCAGGACCGCCAGGTTGTGGGTGGTCAGGATCTGCGCCTGTTCGATGACCGTGCCGTTGCCGGCCGGCGACCAGGAGCGCGACGCCTCCGTCCCGGCCCGCTCGCCGCACAGCCGGTCGAACGCGGGTGCCGTCCGGGCCGGACCCGTCCGGCCGAGGCCGTCGGCGGCGTGGACCACCGCCATGTTCCGTACGGCGGCGCAGTCGATCCCGTAGTAGCGGGCGTAGAGGCTGCCCTCCAGGAGGTCGGCCGCGGTGCGCGCGGCGGTCAGGAACTTCGGGCTGAACGTCCCCATGAAGATGTCGGCCGCGAGCTCCTCGGTGAACGGCGCCGGGAGGTCGGCCCGGCGCGCCAGGTGGGACATCTCCCGCACCAGCGGGTTGGGCAGCAGCGTGCCCGGGAACGCGCCGACGGCCAGGTCGCCGAGCCGGCGCAGCGCGGCCTCGGCCGCCGCCCGCGCCCGGGCCTCGGTGTCGGCGTCGCTGCCGTGGCCGGCGACCGCCCGGACCCAGGGCAGTTCGTCCACCCGTACCTGGTGCGCCAGGTTGAGCAGCAGCAGCGAACGCCGGTTGCGGAACGCCCGGTACGTCGCCGCCGCCAGGGTGCGCAGGGCCGGGTCGGCGTAGCGCTGCGCCGTGGCGTTGGCCACGAGCTGCGGGACGAGTTCGGCGAGCACCTCCGCGGACGGGACCAGGCCGCGCGCGACGAGCTCCTCGGGCGGGGCGCTGAGCGCGGTGCGGACCACCTGCCGCAGGCGCGGCGGGACGACGGTCCCGGCGGGCAGGCCCGTCCCGGCGGCCTCCGCCTCCGTGACCGGGGCGAGCGGCCCGTCGACGTCGGGCGTGCCGGCCCGCCGGTCCAGCGGCGCGAGCCGGTCCGCCACCGCGGCGGCGATCTCGTGGTGGGCCGGCAGGGCCGCCTGGCGGGCCTGCACGGCACGCAGCCGGGCGTGCTGCTCCGAACCGGGCAGGCCCCGCTTGGCGACCACCGAGGTCACGGCGTGGCGCAGCAGCCCGGCGAGCCGGGGCACGAGCGGGCGGCCCGCGGCGGCCTCCTCCAGGGCCCGCAGCATGATTCCGGTGTTGGACTTCGGGTCACGGTGCTTGCGGCACCGCGTGTGGGCGGCCGCGAGGGCGCGGTAGCGCTCCAGCAGCGCGGCGGCCCGCACGCGCGCGTCCGCGCCGGCCCGCGGGCCGGACGGGCGCGGGCCGGCGGGGCGCGCAACGGAGGACGGCGCAGCGGCGACGTCGGTGACGTCGGCCACGCCGCTCACATCGGCGTGCTCCAGCCAGTAGACGAGCAGTTCGTCCTCGAAGGGCCGCCAGATGCCGAGGGCCTCCCGCTGGGTCTCGATCGCGGACTTGGGCCCACGGGCGCGCAGCGCGTCCGAGACCTCGCCGACGGTACGCCGGTGCACGGCGCTCACGTCGGGCGCGGGCCGGTCGGTGGGGCGGGGCAGGAAGCGCAGCCGGTCGGCGAACGGCTGGAGCTCGGTCACCAGGGCAGCGGCCGTCTCGAAGTCGTCGGCCCGCACGAGCCAGGCGACGGTCAGCAGGGCCCCCTCCTCGGGCAGGGACACCTCGTAGCGGCCGGTGTCCAGCAGCCGCCACAGCTCCGCGAGCCCCTGCTCCGTCAGCGCGTGCGCGAAGAGCGCGGCCCGGTCGGCGGGCACGCCGGCCCGGCGGGCGGCGTCCTGCTCGTACGGGGCGAGGGGACCGCCCGCGGCGGGCGTTCCGGTGGCGAATCCGCCGCGGAGTACCTCGGGAGTGACCCAGGCGGGCAGTCCGGCGACCGGAGTCCGGGAACCGATGCTGAGGCTGCCGTCCGCCATGCCCGCCAGCACCGCACGCCACTTCTGCATCCGGCCGGCGGCGCGGTCGCGGGTGGCCGGGTCGGCGTGCGACACGGAGGTGCGCAGCGCACGTGCCAACTGGCCCGCGGCGTACGCGGGCGAGGCGGTGTCGAGGCCGGCCGTCGCGGTTGCGGGCGCCCCGGCGGAACGGCCGGGGTTCGTCGGATGCTGCTGGTCAGCGTTCTCGTTCATAAGCCGGCGTGGCAGGATCCGCCCCTGCGCCCCCCGGGTAGGAAGCCCGGTGCTCTGACTGACTGAGCTACACGCCGTTCGATACCGCCGACCCTAGGCGGCGCCTTGCGGGCGTGGCAATCGAATTGCGGTCCGCCCAAGTGCCCTGCAGCACGCTCCCGTACGCCGCCGGGGAGAGGCTTTGCCAAACGGTCGACCGGCGATCGTCCCTGCTCGGATAGCTTTCCGGCATCCGTTGAAGATGAAGGGCGGGCTGCCTGCGCCGTGGTGGAAGCAGCCTGCGGGGAGGCGCACCATGAGTTCGATCAACGTCCTGGACACAGCGGCCGCGCTGCCGGCTGCCTGGAGCTCCCGTTCCCTGGGAACGGTGGGGACGGCCTGTGTGAAGGTCCTGCGTATGGACGGCAGCCCGGTCGAGGAGGAGGTTCACGGGGTCGATGAGGTGCTGCTGGTGCTCGACGGGCGGCTGGAACTGCTGGTGGAGGGCCTTGAGGTCGCTGTGGAGTCGGGCGAGATCTACCGGATGCCGGCAGGCACTCGACACGCTGTCCGTCCGGGCAGCCGCGGCACGCTGGTGATCGTGGAGGTACCCGGAGCGTGAACCAGCGCACCCGGCCCCAGCCGGGCCTCGGTCCGGACGCGGACCGGTAGCCACTGGCCCTGCTCGGCCAGGTCCGTTCACCGGGGCCTCTGACGGCGGCAATGATCTCGCGTTCCGGCAGGCGTGTTCAGACCTCTTCGTCCATGCCGATGGCGTCCTCCAGGTCCTTTCGCGCCCCGCCCTGGCGGTTTTCCAGTTCCTCCAGCAATGCCTTGGCGATCGCGTCGAGCTTGCGCTGGATCGCGTGTTCGGCTCGGCGTTCGGAGTTCTTGAGCAGGGCGAGCAGGAGGAGGGAGACCGCGGCCATCGCATCTCCCACGAGGTGCTGCCACTCGATGGGCAGTCCGAGGACGTGCACGGTCACGAACGCGGCGACCAGGGCCACGCAGAAGCAGGAGAACAGGGCAGAACTGGTGAAGTTGGAGGCCAGCTCGGCGAGGCGCTCGAACCAGCCGCCACTGCCGTCCTCCCGCCGCTTCGCCGGGTGCTGGAAGGCCATGCCGGGCGCCTGCCCGTTCCACGGCCCGGCACACCTTGCGCGAGGCCCGGACCGGCTGCCCGGCGGTGCTCCACCCAGCGTTTGAGAACACGTCGACCCTGGGGTATCACGGTTAGGGGGCTTTTTTCTTGCCGGACCGCCGGGGCCACACCTGGCAGGGCTCCGGCCGGAGTGACCGACTGACCGGCTCACGACCGTGAGGACTCGGCTCCGCGGGGTCGTCGGGCGAGCGGTTCCGTGCGCCGAAGCGCGAGGCCCGAGGCTCTCTCCGCCTGTACGCGTCAGGCCGCGTGCGCGAAAGAACCGGTGCGTGGTCCTGCCGCTTCGCGGCGCCCCGATGTTGGGAGGATCAGTGGTGACGACCACCGCAACACCCGAACGCGCGCGGCGCGTGAGGGAGGCCGCGGGCACACCGGCGACCCCCTTGCAGGTCAACGTCACGCAGGAGCTCAGCCATGACGTGATCATGGCGGCCACCATCCCGGTCGACACGACCAGTGAGACTCCGGTGGCGGTCTTCGACAACCCCGCCGGCGGCGGCGTGCCGGGCAACACCCGGCCCGAGGCACTGGCCGTCGTACCGGTCCAGGATGCGCCACCGCAGTTCGCGCACATCGCTCCCGACACCTCGGCGGACGGCGGTTGGACGAAGCGCACGCCGTTCGGCGGGACGGAGGCCGTGGAGGTCGCCGCCGGCACCGCCTATCCGGGCAGCTCGCAGTCCGCGGTCTACGCCTTCCTGTCCGACGGCACCACGCTGCGCACCAGCCTGCTGCAGTCGGACGGCGTGACCTGGAGCACCCCGCAGCCGGTGGGGGACCGCGCCGTGACCGGTCTCCGCGCCGCCTACAGCCCCGCGGGCCGTCTCGTGCTGTACGGGGCGGACCCGGACGGAAACCTGGTGACCTGTTACCAGCAGGCGGTGGGCGGCCCCTTCACCATGACCGTGTGCTCCCTGCCCGGCGGACTGGGCGGTGACTTCCGGCTCGTCCTCACCGACGAGTCAAGCTGGACCCTCGTCGCCAACATCGGAGAGGCACCGATGCTGGTCCTCGGCGCGCTGGGAGACACCGCGGCCAGTGTGGCGGACCTGCCCGAGTACGACGGCACGCTGAAGCAGGTCGTGGTCGGCTTCTGGAATCCCGTGGTGAACACCGCCGTCTTCGCCCTCGTCGACACCGATGACACCTTGCGTCTGTGGAGCCAGACCCCCCTCACCACGGTGGTGCAGTCGCCCGGGCCGGCCCTGTCCACGGCGTCGGCCACCGGGCACGTCTCCACCGACGACTCACTGCACCTCTACGTCCAGGACACCTCGCTCAAGCTCTGGGTGCTGCACATGGACCCGGACACGCCCTGGAACGAGGACGGCACGCCCAACTGGTCACCGCCGATCCCCCTGGACACGGGGATCGCCGGAGTGGCGAGCTCGGGCGTCCCGGCCGACGCACCGACCCTGTTCGCGATCGACGCGGCCATCGGCTCGCTGCGGCTGCACGTGCAGGATCCGCAGACCCTGATGTGGCGCAGCGGCACGGTGCTGGCGTCGTCCGCCGAGGCCACGGCCTACGAGGTCGTCCGCTACCGCACCGAGGCCAGCGTCATGGATGCCAACGGTGCGCCGGTGCCCAACTATCCGGTGACCTTGGCAGCCGCGGCGGGCAGTTCGGCGTGCGAGCTGTCCTGTGCCGGCTCCACCGTCACCGTGGGCAGCGAGCCGGTGAGCCTGACCACCGACGCAATGGGCAAGCTCACGATGGCCATGCTCGTCACGGCCGGGCTGTCCGCTCCCGCCATGACGCTGGACGCCGAGGGCCTGACCGCGCCCATCGACGTGCGGCCCGCATCCGGGGTCCTCACCTATCTGTCCGGGAAGGGCACCCTGAACCCGACACATCCGGATGGCCCGTTGCCGCAGTTCGACGCCGGCGGTGACACGCTGACGGCGGCGGTCGTGGACGGAGGGCCGCTGGCACCCGGCGCCACGGGCAGCACGGCCCCGGTCGCCGCGGCGGGCATCCAGAACACGGCGCAGTCCGGTCTGGGAGGTGATTCGTCCGGGAGGGCGGGCTACCGGCTCCAACTGCGGGGCCGCGAGCCCCGGTTCACCATCCTGCGCACCCCGGAGGAACTCGCGCGGGCGCTGTCCGAGGCGGGCGGGGAGCCGGACAGCTTCTGGAGCGACATCGAGCGGTGGGCCGGAGACATCTGGGAGGGCATCAAGAACGGCCTGGTCGACATCGTCGACGCCGTCGTGGACGCCGCCACCGCGATCGCGACCTTCACCGTGCAGATCGGCGACGAGATCGCCAAGGGGATCAACCTCGCGGTGGCCGGGATCGAGCAGGCCGCTCACTTCATCTCCGGCGTGTTCGCCTGGGTGGAGGCCGAGGTCGACAAGGTGATCGACTGGCTCAAGGCGCTGTTCGACTTCGGCGCGATCTGGCGGACGAAGATGGCCTTCGAGCAGGCCATCAACCTGCTTCCGGCGTACGTGAAGGCCTTCGTCGACCACTACGGGAGCATCGCCGAAGGGTGGTTCACCGCCCAGGAGCAGAGCGCGAAGAAGGCCTTCACCGCGGCGGTGAACGCCGCCGAGGGCCGGCAGTTCAACGCCCTGCCCGGATTCCAGCAGCCGCCGCCCAGCACCAGCCCCTCCCTCGTCGGCAGCACCACGGCCGCCGACTACTCCCAGAACGTCCATCACAACTGGCTCCAGGACAAGGTCAGCTCCTCGGCCCCGGAGGACACCGGGCTGTCCGCCTACCAGCCCGCGCAGGACCCGTGGCAGGCCTTCAGCAGCCAACTGTCCAATGCGGAAGGTGACTTCGTCGGCGCGATCTCCGGCTTCGCCGGTGCGCTGCAGACGCTGATCGAGCACCCGGACACCTTCGGCACCACAGGGGTCGCCGACCTGCTGACCGGCGTCGAAGGGCTCGTCGACTCCGGCCTCGACCTCGCCGACGCGATGGTCTCCGCCTACATCGGCCTGTCCGACATCGCCATGGACGGCCTGACGGAACTGCTCGCCCAGGAACTGGACTGGGGCCCGGTCAACACGCTGTGGCAGTGGATGGCCGACGCCGCGGGCTACCCCGACGACGGCCGGCTGACCGTCGGGGCGCTGACCGCGATGCTCGCCGCCTTCCCCACCACCGTGGTGTACAAGCTCGTCGAAGGCGCGCACGGCGAACCGTTCCCGAGCGGTACGTTCGCACCGGGCAGCGGCCTCGCGAGGGGTGGGCTCCCGGGCGAGGTGCCGGAGGGATACCGGATCGCCTCGGGAATCCTCCAGGCCTTCTACTACATCCCCGCCATGATCAGCGACCTGCTCGGGCCCAAGGCCCCGGGGTGGGTCACCCTGACGGGGCTCGTGTGGACGGGACTGATCTGGGCGACGTACCACGGGCTGTCCATCGAGGACGTGCTGGAGGGCGGAGCGATCGCCCTGGTTGCGCTGGTGCTGGTCCTGAAGGCCGTCCCCATGGCGGCGTTGCAGGTGCTGCAGGAGCAGCTCAGCCCCGTCTCCACGGACATCGCGGCCGTCGTGCTCACCCTCGTCGGCGTGGCGGAGCTGACCCTCACCGGGTACGAGACCGCGGAGCACGAGCTCGACGACTATGAGATCGCCGCCGGATTCCTCCTTCCGATCCCCGACGCCCTCGCCTTCCTGAATCTCGGCGTCATCCGCAGGAGCGCCGCCGGACCGTATTGCATCGGCGCCAAATGCGTCTTCGACTTCGTGGGCTGCGTGCCCGGCGGAATACTGCAGATGAAGAATGCGATCGCCTCATGACACTCCACGCCCCCGCCCCCGCCCCTGTGCATGCCGGAGACCCGCCGGTGCTCAACACCCAGGGATGGGACGCCGTCTGCGCCATGAACGCCGAGCAGGTCTCGGCACTGTTCCGCCTGCAGTACCTCACGGACGGTCCCACCAGCCCGGTTCGCCCCGTCCGGGTGGCCTTCACCGACAACACCGACTTCGTCCTCGTCGACACCGTGCTCGGCCCGCCGGAGTTCTCCTTCTCCGGCGACAACGGCGAGGCCCAGTGCCAGTTGTCGATGTTCCTCGTGTCCGGCAGCCTGCTGCGCGTCGACCCGATCAATTCCGTGGTGCGCAGCGTGCTGCCGGTCGAGCCGCGCTCGTCATGGCTGAACGGCCCGGTCCGGCTCAGCAGTGTGCAGGGCAGCGACAGCGAGATCGGCTCGGTGACGCTCAACCTCGCGGACGCGGCGTACCAGCCCACCGTCAGCGGGATCGAACCCGGATCGACGGTGCTCACCGAAATGGGCACCGCCCTGCAGACCTACTTCGCCACGCAGCAGACCAGCTACCCACTGGGCACCGTCCAGCAGAGCGGGGTGCCCGCCTGCCTCCAGCCGACCGGGTTCGACATCGCCGTTCAGCAGAACCCCGGCAGTGCCGATGACGGCGCGGTCCTGCTGCTCATCAAGACCAACGGCAGCGGCTCGACCACGGTCGGTCCCCTGCCGGTGTACCCGATCCCCGACGGCGACACGGCCGCGTTGCTGGTATCCGGAGAGGTCCTGTTCTCCTCGTTGATCGCCCCCACACTCACCCAGGAGTTCTCCGCGATCGGCACGACGTTCTCTGCGCAGCAGAGCAACGGGGCCTATCAGGTCGACGGCTCCGGGGGGCAGCTCGACCTGGGCTGCTTCCCGCCCACTCAGCCGACCGACGGCAACGATCCCTGGACGTCCGACGACCACGGCTACTTCCAGAAGGTCGTACTGGTCCCGGGTTCCTTCACCGTGGCACCGAACAGCGACTCTCTCGTGTCGACCTGGACATGCTCGTTCGAACAGTATTTCTCCGAAACCCAGTCCACCCCCTACGGGCCCTTGCAACCCATCGTGTCCTGCACCCTCGACGCGAATGTCACGACGACATTCGCAGCGACAGCCGATCCCCTCACCGACATCGTGAGCTTCTCCGGTACGGCCGCGGCCACGCTGACGCCGGACAATCCCGGAAGCTGGTGGGACCACTGGTGGACCAACACCGTCGCAGACCTGCCCTCCGACATGAAGACCGCATTGCAGCAGAACCTGCAGGCGGTTTTCGGAGCAGTGCAACTTCCCGACGTGGACACCTTCGCCCTGCAGAACCTGCTCTTTCCCTCGGCGCAGGTGCTGCGGCTCGCAACGGCCGGCGTCCCCGGCGATCTGCAACTGACGGGCCGGATCGAATCCACGCTCACGGTCAGCCCGCCCACTGCCACACTGGCCCCCACGGGTCGGCAACAGTTCACCGCCGCCAACGCCGGATCGCCCGCACAGGTCGCCTGGGAGATCCAGCCACCGCTCGGCACGATCGACTCCGGAGGCCTCTACCAGGCGCCCGACGCCGTGGAGCAGCCCACCGTGATCATCGTGACCGCCATCGACCAGGCCGACGCCTCACTCGTGGGCAAGGCCATGGCAGTGCTGGCACCCGCGGCACCCACAAGCGGCGACACCGTCACACCGACGGCCCTGACACTCACCGCCGGGCAGAGCTACCCCGTGCTCGTCGTCGACTCCGACGGCCGGCCGGCCGACGCGACCTGCACACTCTCCCCACCAGGAACGGGGACGCTCACACAGGGCTACTCCACCGGCTCCTGGATCTACACCGCGCCGACGGCGGTGACCCAGCCTGAGAGCGTGACCATCAGCCCCGGTACGTCCGGGAACCCGGCCACCGTCCAACTGGCGCCGACCACCACCGTCACGATCACGGCATCGGCAACAACGCTGAACCCCGGCGACACCGTGACCCTCACGGCGGACGCCGACGATCTGGATCAGGTCTCCTGGCTCGTCTTCCCGACCGGACTCGGCACGCTCAGCACCACCGACGGCAGTGCCTCGGCGACGTTCACCGCCCCCGCGTCGGTCCAGACCGAACAGAGTGTCGCGGTCATGGCCTGGGGCCAGGACCCCGACATCGGCATCGGCATCGGACTGGGCAGATTGACGGTACTGGCCGGCTGAGCCTCCGGGACGAGGTCCGGACCGGGCGCCCGGATGGCGCGAGGGCCCGCCGGTACGCCCGCCGACCGGCCCTGACGGGCACCGCTTTCGGGTGACCTCGCTGCCCGGCGGCACCGCTGCGCGGCGAGGCCTCCCGGATCATCGCTGGCGGCCGGTCATGCCACGGGGCGCGGTCGACGGGCCACGGAGACCGGGTGTCCGTCGCGCTGACGGGGCATGCAGCCGACGCGACCGGCCGGCCCCGCCCGCCGGCCCCCGTGTCACCGACCACCGCCCCCGAACGCCGGAGACCACGTGCACATCCTGCTCGTCGCCAGTGCCTTCAACAGCCTGACCCAGCGCGTCCACACCGAGCTCCGCGAGCACGGCCACCAGGTGGCCGTGGAGCTCGCCGTGCCCGGGGTCTCCCTCGCCGCGGCCGTCGACCGCCACGACCCCGACCTGGTCCTCGCGCCGATGCTGCGCACCGCGCTGCCGGAGGAGGTCTGGGCGCGGCGCACCTGCCTGATCGTGCACCCCGGGCCGCCCGGCGACCGGGGCCCGTCCTCCCTGGACCACGCCCTGCACGACGGTGCCGCCCGCTGGGGGGTCACCGTGCTGCAGGCCAACGCCGAAATGGACGCCGGGGACGTGTGGGCGGCCGCGGAGTGCGAGGTCCCGGAGGCCGGCAAGAGTTCGCTGTACCGGGGCGAGGTGGCCGACGCCGCCCTGGAGGCGGTGCTGCTGGCCGTGGAGCGCTACGCGTCCGGGACGTACGCACCGCTCCCCCAGGGGCCGGCGGCGGCCCGGCCGCCCGTGCGGCAGGCCGACCGGCGCATCGACTGGGCGCGGGACTCCACGGCGCGGGTGCTGGCCCGGCTGCGGGCCGCCGACTCACAGCCCGGCGTACGGGACGAACTGCTGGGCGCGGAGTGGTACCTGCACGGCGGGTACCCGGAGGACCGGCTGCGCGGCACGCCCGGTGCCCTGCTGGCCACCCGGGCCGGGGCGGTCTGCCGGGCCACCGCGGACGGGGCCGTCTGGATCCCCGAGCTGCGTGCCGTACGCGCCTCCGGCGGGCCGGCCCCGGTCAAGCTGCCGGCCACCCTGGCGCTGGCACCGGCGCTCGGCGGTCTGCCGCCGGAGCTGCCGGAGGTGCCCGCCCCGCCGGGGCCGGCCGGGCGCGGCACCTGGTCGGACATCGGCTACCACGAGGAGGGCCAGGTCGGCTTCCTGAGCTTCTCCTTCCCCGGCGGGGCCATGAGCACCGACCGCTGCCGGCGGCTGCTGGACGCCTACGAGGCCGCGTGCTCCCGCCCCACCTCCGTCCTCGTCCTCGGCGGCGGCCGCGACTTCTTCTCCAACGGCATCCACCTCGGCGTCATCGAGGCCGCGGAGGATCCCGCGGCCGAGTCCTGGGCCAACATCAACGCGATGGACGACCTGGTGGAGGCGGTGCTGACCACCACCGACCGGCTGGTCGTCGCCGCGCTGGGCGGCAACGCGGCGGCCGGCGGAGCGATGCTGGCCCTGGCCGCCGACGAGGTCTGGTGCCGGGCCGGTACGGTCCTCAACCCGCACTACCGGCTGATGGGTCTGTACGGCTCGGAGTACTGGACGTACACCCTGCCGCGCCGGGCCGGTGCGGCCGCGGCCGAACGGCTGATGGCCGAGGCGCTGCCGATGGGTGCCGCCGCCGCGGTCCGGGCCGGCCTGGCCGACCGTACGATCGGCTGCTCCCCGGACGCCTTCGCCGGGGAGACGGCCCGGCTGGCCGTCCGGCTGGCCGCCCTGCCCCGGGCCCAGGCCCGGATCGCCGCGAAGAAGGAGCGGCGCGAGCGGGACGAGGCGGAGCGTCCGCTCGCCGAGTACCGGGCGGCCGAGCTCGCCCGGATGCGGGCCGTCTTCGACGACCCCGGCGCGCCCTTCCACGCGCTGCGCCGGGCCTTCGTCCGCAAGGAGCCCCTCACCGGCACTCCGCCACACCTCACGGTGCGTGGTCACCGGACCGGCCGAACATGACAGCGCACCGACCCGGACCCCCTGCTAGCAAGAAGGGTGGGGCCGTGTACCGGCCCCTCCCCGACCACCTCCCCGAGGAGGCATCCGCATGAACGCCAGCCCCGCGGTCGCGGCGGACGACCCCCCGATCCACATCCTCTGGATCAATGCCGGCCTGAGCTGCGACGGGGACTCCGTCGCCCTCACCGCCGCCATGCAGCCGAGCATCGAGGAGATCGTGACAGGCGCCCTGCCCGGCCTGCCGAAGATCCAGGTGCACTGGCCGCTGATCGACTTCGAGTGCGGGCCGGTGGGCGGCGCCGACACGTTCATCGAGTGGTTCTTCAAGGGCGAGCGCGGCGAGATCGATCCGTTCGTGCTGGTCGTCGAAGGATCGGTGCCCAACGAGCAGATCAAGCGCGAGGGCTACTGGTGCGGTTTCGGCGACGACCCGGAGACCGGGCAGCCGATCACCACCAGCGAGTGGATCGACCGGCTGGCGCCGAAGGCCCTCGCCGTCGTCGCCATCGGCACCTGTGCGACGTACGGCGGCATCCACGCCATGGAGGGCAACCCGACCGGCGCCATGGGCGTGCCGGACTACCTGGGCTGGAACTGGAAGTCGCAGGCCGGGATCCCGATCGTGTGCGTGCCGGGCTGTCCCATCCAGCCCGACAACTTCGCCGAGACGCTCACCTACCTGCTCTACCAGGCGGCGGGTTCGGCCCCGATGATCCCGCTCGACGACAAGCTGCGTCCGGCCTGGCTGTTCGGGAACACCGTGCACGAGGGCTGCGACCGGGCCGGCTACTACGAGCAGGGCCAGTTCGCGCACACCTACGACTCCCCCAAGTGCCTGGTGAAGATGGGCTGCTGGGGGCCGGTCGTCAAGTGCAACGTGCCCAAGCGGGGCTGGATCAACGGGGTCGGCGGCTGTCCCAACGTGGGCGGCATCTGCATCGCGTGCACCATGCCCGGCTTCCCGGACAAGTTCATGCCCTTCATGGACGAGCCGCCCGGCGCGAAGCTGTCCACCACGGCCAGCGGCGCGTACGGCGCGGTGATCCGCAAGCTCCGGGCGATCACCGAGCACACGGTCGACGAGGAGCCCAAGTGGCGCCGGACCGGCACGAAGATCACCACCGGCTACCGGCCGCCCTGGTGACCTCCCCTGCCCGCTCCTCCCGCTCCTCCCGCTCCCCCCACCCCCTCAGCTCCCCCTCACCAGGAAGGGTCACGGCAGACACGATGGCAGCGAACACGAAGGCGGCCGGTGACGGCAGTGGCCTGGTCGAGATGGCCTGGGATCCGATCACCCGGATCGTGGGCAGTCTCGGCATCCACACGAAGATCGACTTCAAGCAGAAGCGGGTCGCCGAGTGCTACAGCACCTCGTCGGTCTTCCGCGGCTACAGCGTGTTCATGCGGGGCAAGGACCCGCGTGACGCGCACTTCATCACCAGCCGGATCTGCGGCATCTGCGGGGACAACCACTCGACCTGTTCGGTGTACGCGCAGAACATGGCCTACGGGGTGAAGCCGCCGCACCTCGGTGAGTGGATCATCAACCTCGGCGAGTCGGCCGAGTACATGTTCGACCACAACATCTTCCAGGAGAACCTGGTCGGGGTCGACTACTGCGAGAAGATGGTCCGGGAGACCAACCCGGGGGTGCTGGAGCTCGCCGAGCGCACCGAGGCCCCGCACGCCGCCGAGCACGGCTACCGGACCATCGCCGACATCATGCGCTCCCTCAACCCCATCGAGGGCGAGTTCTACCGTGAGGCGCTGCAGGTCAGCCGCTACACGCGGGAGATGTTCTGTCTGATGGAGGGGCGCCACGTGCACCCCTCCACGCTCTACCCGGGCGGTGTGGGCACCGTCGCGTCCGTGCAGCTGTTCACCGACTACATGAGCCGGCTGATGCGGTACGTGGAGTTCATGAAGCGGGTGGTGCCGCTCCACGACGACCTGTTCGACTTCTTCTACGAGGCCCTGCCCGGGTACGAGGAGGTCGGCCGCCGCCGGGTGCTGCTGGGGTGCTGGGGCGCCCTCAACGACCCCGAGTACTGCGACTTCACCTACGCCAACATGACCGACTGGGGACGGAAGATGTTCGTCACCCCGGGCGTGATCGTGGACGGCAAGCTGGTCACCAACGACCTCACCGAGATCAACCTCGGCATCCGGATCCTGCTGGGCAGCTCGTACTACGAGGACTGGGCCGGGCAGGAGCAGTTCGTCACGCACGACCCGCTCGGCAACCCGGTGGACCCGCGCCACCCGTGGAACCAGCACACCATCCCGGCCCCGCAGAAACGGAACTTCGACGACAAGTACAGCTGGGTGATGTCCCCGCGCTGGTTCGACGGCAAGGACCACCTGGCCCTGGACACCGGCGGCGGCCCCATCGCCCGCCTGTGGTCCACGGCCCTGTCCGGTCTGGTCGACGTCGGGTACGTGAAGGCCACCGGCCACAGCGTGGTCATCAACCTGCCGCGCACCATGACCAAGCCGGAGACCACCTTCGAGTGGCGGATCCCCAAGTGGAGCAACGCCCTGGAGCGCAACCGCGCCCGGACGTACTTCCAGGCCTACGCGGCGGGCATCGCGCTGCACTGCGCCGAGCAGGGGCTCGCCGAGGTCCGGGCCGGACGCACCCAGACCTGGGAGAAGTTCGAGGTGCCGGACGAGTCCATCGGCTGCGGGTTCACCGAGGCGGTGCGCGGGGTGCTCTCGCACCACATGGTGATCCGCGAGGGCAAGATCGCCAACTACCACCCGTACCCGCCGACCCCGTGGAACGCCAGCGTGCGCGACTCCTACGGCACCCCGGGACCGTACGAGGACGCCGTGCAGAACACGCCCATCTTCGAGGAGAACTCCCCGGAGAACTTCAAGGGCATCGACATCATGCGGGCCGTGCGCAGCTTCGACCCGTGCCTGCCCTGCGGTGTGCACATGTACGTCGGCGACGGGAAGACCGTCAAGCAGATGCACGTGCCCACCGGCCTGAGCGGACTGGGCGGATGAGCGCGACCGCCGCCGGAGTACGGGACGCCCGGCCCGCCGACGCCGCCGAGGCGGGCCGGCGGGTCGAGGAGATCCTCGACGGACTGGCCGCGACCGGAGACCGCGCCTCCTGCTCGGCCGCCGAGGAACTCATCCGGGTGCTGATGGAGTTCTACGGGGCCGGACTGGCCCGGTTGGTGGCGGGCATGGACGCGGACCGCCTCGCCCCACTGCTCGACGACACGCTGGTGGGGAGCCTGCTGGCGCTCCACGACCTGCACCCGGAGGACGTGCGCACGCGCATCGGCCGGGTGCTGGCGGCCGCCCCGCAGCCGGTGGAGCTCGTCGCCTTCGACCCGGACACCGGTGCCGTGCGGCTGCGCCCCGCCGAGAGCGCGGGCGGCGGCTGTGGCTGCGGCGGGCCCGACGCAGGCGCCCTGGAGGATGCCTTCGCGGCGCTGGTGCCCGAGGTGGCGTCGGTGGCGCTGGAGCCGGCCGCGCCCGTCCGGCCGCTGCTCCAGATCGGCGGCCTTGACCGGGCCGCGGCCACGGCCCGGCCGCGGTGAGCGCCCCCGCACCGGGGCCGGCCGGGGTGGCCACCCCGGCTGCCCCGGCCGCCCGGCCTCGTGGACTGCGCCGGTTCACCGGGCCTCGGCCGCCGCGCCCCGAACGGTGCGAGCTGTGCGGGACGGAGGTGGCCGGGGACGGTCACCGCCACCTGGTGGAGGTCGAACGGCGGACCCTGGTCTGCGCCTGCCCCGCCTGCGCGATGCTCTTCGACCGGCCCGAGGCAGCCACCGGGCGGTTCCGGGCTGTCCCGGACCGGTACCTGTCCGATCCCGTGCACCGGCTGGACGAGTCCGCCTGGGACGCGCTCCAGATCCCCGTCGGGGTGGCGTTCTTCTTCCGCAACGCCGCCCTCGACCGGCTCGTTGCGCTCTATCCCAGCCCGGCGGGCGCCACCGAGAGCGAACTGGACCCCGGGCTCTGGCAGTCGGTGCTGGAGGCCACTCCGCTCGCCGCGATGCTCCGCCCGGACGTCGAGGCGCTGCTCCTGCACCGGGATCCGGCCGCGGGCGGCCGTACCGGCTGCCACCTGGTGCCGATCGACGTCTGTTACCGCCTCGTCGGCCGGATGCGGCTGCTCTGGCAGGGCTTCGACGGCGGGTCCGAGGCGCGGGCCGCGCTGCGGGAGTTCTTCGCGGAGGTCGAGCGGCGGGCCCGCCCCCTGGACGGCGCGGAGGCCGGCCCGGCCGGGCGGGCGCCGGCGGACGGCGGGGAGGTGCGGCCGTGACCGATCTCGACTTCTCGTGCACGGGCGTACGCGCCGACCCGTACGCCGCCGGCCCCACCCTGGTGTTCCGGCTGCGGATCACCGCGCCCCCGGACACCCGGGTGCATGCCCTCGCCCTGCGCTGCCAGCTGCGCATCGAACCCGCCCGGCGCGGCTACGGGACCGAGGAGGCGGCCGGGCTCACCGACCTGTTCGGGGAGCGCTCCCGCTGGCACGGCACCCTCCATCCGCTGCAGTTCGCCCACGTGTCGCTCATGGTGCCCTCGTTCACCGGCTCCACCGAGGTCGACCTGCCGGTGCCGTGCACGTACGACATGGACATCGCCGCCACCCGCTACTTCGCGGCGCTCCGCGAGGGCGAGGCGCCGCTGCTCCTGCTGTTCTCCGGTACGGCGTTCACCGGTGCCGGGGGGTTCCGGGTGGCTCCGGTGGCCTGGGACCGCGAAGCCCCGGTGCGCCTCCCGGTGGCCGTGTGGCGGGAGATGATGGAGCAGCACTTCCCGGGCTGCGGCTGGCTGCGGCTGCCCCGCGAGTCGATGGACGCGCTGCTCGCCTACCGGTCCCGGCACGCGCTCGCCTCCTGGGAGGCGACGGTGGCGGCCCTGCTGGCGGCGGCCGGCTCCGGCCCGGGCGGCGCGGCGCCGGGGAGCGCGTCCGCGGACGGAGCCTCTGCTGACGGCGCGTCTGCGGACCGTGCGTCTCCCGGCGGGGCGCCTCCGTCCGGCCCTGCCGGGGCGCCCGCCCCGCCGCCGCCCCCGCCCGGCTCCGTTCCGGTGCGGCCGAATGCCCTGTTGTCCCGTTCCGGTGGGAGGCCTCCGCGATGACCACCACCCAGGCCCCGCCGGCCGGCCTGTCCGGCACGCCCGCCGGTGATCCCTTCGCGCATGCCCGGCAGGTCGCCGACGCCGTCCTGTTCGAGGGCTACGTGCTCTACCCCTACCGTGCGTCGGCCGCCAAGAACCGGCTGCGCTGGCAGTTCGGCGTCCTCGTCCCGCCCGCCTGGGGACCCGCGCACGGCGAGCACTCGGCCGCCCGGACCGAGCTGCTGATGGAACCGCGGGGCGCCGCCGACATCGCCGTCGAGCTGCGCTTCCTGCACCCCGTACGGCGTACCGTGCAGCGGGCCGGTCCCGGCGGCTTCGCCGACACCGACGCCCTGCACCTGGCCGACCGGGTCCTGGTCCCCTGGGACGAGGGCGCCGAGGAACGGGTGGAGTTCCGGGTGCCGGTGACCGGGCTCACCGGCGACGGGCTGGTCTTCCCGTTCTCCCGGCCCGCCCGGGAGGAGACCGAGCACGTCCTCGACGACACCGGCCGGACCGTGGGCCGGCTCGTCCGGCGGAGCGCGCCGGTGCACGGCACCGTCCGGCTGCACGCCGCCGAACTCGACGTCCCCTACCGGGCGTTCCGGCTCACCGCCCTGGTCGAGAACACCAGCGGCTGGCAGCCGGAGGACGGCATCGAGGCCGCCGACCGGGACGCGGCCCTGCCCCGCTCCCTCGTCGCGGCCCATCTGCTGCTCGGGCTGAGCGCAGGGTCCTTCCTGTCGATGACGGAGCCCCCGGAGTGGGCCCGGCACGAGGTGGCCGCGTGCGAGAACCGGCACACCTGGCCGGTGCTCGCCGGCGGGCCCGGCCGGACCGACGTGGTGCTGTCCTCCCCGATCATCCTGGAGGACCATCCCGCCATCGCGCCCGAGAGCGCCGGCGCCATGTACGACGCCACCGAGATCGACGAGATCCTGGCCCTGCGCACCGCGGCCCTGACCGAGGACGAGAAGCGGGAGGCGCGCGGCACCGACGACCGGGCCGCCGCCGTGATCGACCTCGCCGATTCCCTGCCCGCGGAGGTCCTGGACCGGCTGCACGGCGCGGTGCGGTCCCTGCGCGAGATCACCGGGGAGTCCCGTGCGTCAGGCGTGTACGGCGCGTCCGGCGCGGACCCCGGATCCGTCGACGAGGCCGCCCTGTTCCGGCCGGAGTCCCCCTGGTGGGATCCCGCCGGGGCGGACGCGGGCCCCCCGCCGCCGGAACGGATCCACGTCGACGGCGTCCCGGTGGGCGCGGGCAGCCGGGTGCGGCTGCGCCCCGGAGCCCGCCGCACCGACGCCCAGGACCTGTTCCTCCGGGACCGCCCCGCCCTGGTGGAAGCGGTCCTGCACGACGTGGACGGGGAGGTGCACCTGGCCGTCACCGTGGAGGGCGACCCGGGCGCCGACATCCGCCGCGAACAGGGCCGGTTCCTGTACTTCAAGCCGGACGAGGTCGCCCCCCTGGAGGAACGGTGAGCGGAGCGGTGGACGGAGCGATGAGCGGCACCGTCCTGGTCGCCGGCATCGGGAACGTCTTCCTCGGGGACGACGGCTTCGGCGTGGAGACGGTGCGCGAACTGGCCCGGCACCCGCTGCCGGAGGGAACCGAGGCGGTGGACTTCGGCGTGCGCGGGGTCCACCTCGCCTACCAGATGCTCGACGGGTACGACACCGTGGTCCTGGTCGACGCCACCGCCCGCGGCGGCGCGCCCGGCACCCTGTACCTGATCGAGCCGGACCCGGCCGGCGGACCGCCGTCGCCGGCCCCCGGCGGGGCCCCGGTGCTGGACGGCCACCACATGACCCCGGACACGGTGCTCGCCCTGCTGGGCACCCTGTGCGCGGGCACCGGCGGCTCCCCGCCGCGCCGGATCCTCGTGGTGGGCTGCGAACCGGCCTGCGTGGAGGAGGGCATCGGGCTCAGCGGCCCGGTGGCCGCCGCCGTACCGGAGGCCGTGCGGATGGTCCTGGACCTGATCGGAAGCACAGCCCCGCAGCCGGGGACCCCGGCGGGAACGCCCGCACACCCACCGACCGACCGGGCAATCCGGCAACCGCTGAACTGAGGAGATGCCATGAACAAATCAGCCGCCGGCGGCGCGTTCCTCGCCGCCATCGCAGCCGCCGTCGTGGCGATGGTGCTGCCCGACATCAAGCGGTACATGCACATCCGCAGGATCTGACCCGCACGCCGGGCTCCGCTCCCCACCCGGCGCCGCGTACCCGCCCGAATGGCCTACGGGTACGCGGCGCCACGGCGTGCCCGCCCGCAACCGCCCCCTCCTGCCGCTGTAATGAGCCGCGGCAGGACGGAGGCCGAAGAACCGTGCACGAGATGTCGATCGCCATGGCGGTCGTGAACCAGGTGGAAGAGGCGGCCCGGGCCGGCGGTGCGACCGCGGTCCGCGAGGTCCGGCTCCAGGTGGGCGAGCTGGCGGGGGTCGTACCCGACGCGCTGGCGTTCTGTTTCGAACTCGCCTGCGCCGGAACGGTCCTGGAGGGCGCCGCCCTGGTCACCACCCCGGTGCCCGCCCGGGCCCGCTGCGCCTCCTGTACGGCCGAGTGGGCCGTCGGCATGCCCCCGGACCTGTGCTGTCCCGGTTGCGGCGGCGCGGCCGGCACCGGGCTGCTGACCGGGCGTGAGCTGCAGATCTCGGGTGTGACCTGGGAGGACGACCCGTCGTGCGCCGCCACCCGGACCCGTGAACCGATCCCCGAGGAGCGCTGAACCATGTGCCGTGAGGTCGACCTGAAGCAGGCGGTGCTCGCCCGGAACGACGAGACCGCGCAGGCGCTGCGCGCCCGGCTCACCGCCACCGGCACCACCGTCGTCAACCTGCTCTCCAGCCCCGGCAGCGGAAAGACGGAACTGCTGCAGAAGGAACTGGAGCTGGCTCGGGAGCGGGGCGT
The DNA here is from genome assembly GCF_043199475.1 of Streptomyces sp. NPDC048603. Classification (NCBI taxonomy): domain Bacteria; kingdom Bacillati; phylum Actinomycetota; class Actinomycetes; order Kitasatosporales; family Streptomycetaceae; genus Streptomyces; species Streptomyces sp. NPDC048603. The sequence continues at coordinate 664,307 of NZ_JBICVY010000001.1, forward strand.
GGGCGCGGCCGCGCTGACGGCGGACCTGGCCACCGAGAACGACGCGGTCCGGCTGGCCCGTTCCGGGCTTCCCGTCAAGCAGGTGCTCACCGACGGGCTGTGCCACCTGGAGGCGGGCATGCTCGGCCGGCATCTGGACGGCTGGCTGCCCGAGGGGACCCCGCTGCTGTTCGTGGAGAACGTGGGCAATCTGGTCTGCCCCGCCTCCTACGACCTCGGGGAGAGCCTCCGCGTGGTGCTCGCCTCGGTCACCGAGGGCGAGGACAAGCCGCTCAAGTACCCCACCGCCTTCGGGCTGGCGCAGCTGGTGGTGGTCACCAAGGCGGATCTCGCGGCGGCCGCCGAGTTCGACGAGGCCGCGTTCCGCGGCAACGTCCAGCGGGTCAACCCGGGCGTGGAGGTGGTGCTGACCTCCGCCCGGCGCGGGACCGGCCTGGGACTGGTGCTGGACCGGGCGCTGGCCGTCCACGCGGGAGCCGCGGCGCACGCGCCGGTGATGGCGCAGCACCCGCTCCCGGACGCGGGCCACGCATACGGGCACGTACACGGCCACGTACATGGTCACGACCACGGACATGACCACGGACATGACCACAGCCACAGCCACGGGCACGACCACGGCCACGAGCACGACCACCGTCACGACGGCCCCCACGAGCACCGCCCCGCACACGGCACCCCCACCGCCCCGCGCGGGCAGCGCTGACCGGCGCGACACGACAGCACCATGGAGATCCTCCAGCGCCGCCGCGTCACCGTGCGCGGAGTCGTCCAGGGCGTGGGCTTCCGCCCGTACGTCTACACCCGGGCCACCGCCCTGGGCCTGGCCGGGCACGTCACCAACACCCCCGAGGGCGTGATCGCCGAGGTCGAGGGACCGGCCGCGGCCGTACGGGAGTTCTGCGACCGGCTCGCCGCCGAGGCCCCGCCGCTGGCCCTGGTCGAGGCGGTCCACCAGGACGAACTGCCCGCCGCCGGCACCCTCGGCTTCCGCATCGTCGCTTCCCGGGGCAAGGGCGCCGCCCGCACCCTGGTCTCCCCCGACACCGCCACCTGCGCCGACTGCGTGCGCGAACTCGCCGATCCGGGAGACCGGCGGTACCGGCACCCGTTCATCACCTGCACCCACTGCGGGCCACGGTTCACCATCGTCACCTCGCTGCCGTACGACCGCGAACACACCACGATGGCGGGCTTCCCGATGTGCCCCGACTGCGCCCGGGAGTACGCCGATCCGGCCGACCGCCGGTTCCACGCCCAGCCGGTGGCCTGTCCGGCCTGCGGGCCCCGACTGCGTTTCCTGACCGGCCGCCCGCCCCGCGAGGAGGACGGCCGGGACCCCGTCGCGGCGGCCCGCGCGCTGCTCGCCGACGGCGGGATCCTCGCCGTGAAGGGGCTCGGCGGCTACCACCTGGCCTGCGACGCCACCCGTTCCGGAGTGGTGGCCGAGCTCCGCCGGCGCAAGGCGCGCGGGGACAAGCCGTTCGCCCTGATGGCCCCGGACCTGGCGGCGGTGGAGGCGCTCGCCGTGGCCGGCCCGGAGGAACGCCGGCTGCTGACCGGGCCGGTCCGGCCGGTGGTCCTGCTGCGGCGGCGTACCGGCGCGGCCGCGGGGACGGTGGCTCCGGAGGTGGCCCCGCGCTGCCCGGACCTCGGCTTCATGCTGCCGTACACCCCGGTCCACCACCTGCTGCTCGGCCTGCCCGGGGATCCGCCCGGTCCCCGGCTGCTGGTCATGACCAGCGCCAACCTGTCCGGGGAGCCGATCGTCACCGAGGACGCGGAGGCTCTGGAGCTGCTCGCCGGGATCGCGGACGGCTGGCTCGCCCACGACCGGCCGATCCACGTCCCCTGCGACGACTCCGTGGTGCGGGTGTGCGACGGGGAACCGCTGCTGGTGCGCCGGTCCCGCGGGTACGCCCCGCTGCCGCTCCCCCTGCCGCTGCCCGTTCCGCCCGTGCTGGCCGCGGGCGGCGACCTGAAGAACGTCTTCTGCCTGGGCCGGGACCGGCGGGCCTGGCTGTCCGCGCACCTCGGGGACCTGGACTCGGCTGCCGCCCGGACCGCCCTGATCCGCACCGGACGCCAGCTGGAGTCCCTCACCGGTGTCGAGCCCCGGCTGCTCGCGGCCGATCTGCACCCCGGATACCGGTCGGCCCGGTGGGCGGAGCAGCGGGCGGCCTCGGACGGGCACGCGCTCGTGCGCGTCCAGCACCACCACGCGCACATCGCCTCGGCGATGGCCGAACACGGCCTGGACGGCGGCAGCCCGGTGATCGGGATCGCCTTCGACGGCACCGGATACGGGACGGACGGCGCGGTGTGGGGCGGCGAGGTGCTGATCGCGGACTACCGCGGGCACCGGCGCTTCGCACACCTGGCGTACGTGCCGCTGCCCGGCGGGGACACCGCGGTGCGCCGGCCGTACCGGATGGCGCTGGCCCACCTGTGGGCGGCGGGCATCGACTGGTCGCCGGAGCTGCCCTGCACGGCCGCCTGCCCGCCGCAGGAACGCGCCGTACTGCGACGGCAGTTGGAGCGGAGCCTGAACTGTGCGCCGACGTCCAGCATGGGCCGGCTGTTCGACGCCGTCTCCTCCCTGGCCGGGGTCTGCCACCTGGCCGGGTACGAGGCGCAGGCCGCGATCGAGCTGGAGTCGGCGGCCGTCGGCGCGCCCGGGGAGGCTCATCCCGCGCCCGGCTACCGGTTCGACGTGCGGCACGCGGGCGAGGGCCCGGCCGTCGCCGATCCGGCGCCGCTGCTGGCCGCCGTGGTGGCGGACGTACGGGCGGGCACCCCGCCCGCCGTGGTCGCCGCCCGGTTCCATGCCGCGGTCGCCGGGCTCGTCACCGACCTGAGCACGGCCGCCCGCGACCGGTACGGACTGGACACGGTCGCGCTCACCGGCGGGGTGTTCGCCAACACCCTGCTGTCCACGGCCTGCGCCCGACTGCTCGGGGAGGCCGGGTTCACCGTGCTGCGCCACCGGCAGGTACCGCCGAACGACGGCGGCCTGGCGCTCGGTCAGCTCATGGTCGCGGCCGCCCTGGAGGGCACGGACGCCCACAGCCGGAACACCCACAGCGAGGAGGAGCCATGTGCCTGGCGGTACCCGGCAGAGTGATCGAGATCGGTGAGCGGGACGGCACCCGCATGGCCACCGTGGACTTCGGCGGTGTGGTCAAGGAGGTCTGCCTGGAATACCTGCCGGACCTTCGGGTCGGCGAGTACGCCATCGTGCACGTCGGCTTCGCCCTGCAGCGCCTGGACGAGGCCTCGGCCCTGCAGACCCTCGAACTGTTCGCCGAACTCGGCATGTTGCAGGAGGAGTTCGGCGATCCGTGGGAGCAGGCGGCCGCCGAGGCGGGCGACGGAGTCTGGCCCTTCGGGGAGGAGACGGCGTCCGCCGGCCCGGCGGGGGCCGCGGTACGGGAGGAGGAGCTGCGGTGAAGTACATCGAGGAGTTCCAGGACCCGGAACTCGCCGGGCGGCTGCTCGACGACATCCGGGCCACGGTCACCCGGCCCTGGGCGCTGATGGAGGTCTGCGGCGGCCAGACGCACACCATCATCCGGCACGGCATCGACCAACTGCTGCCGGACGAGATCGAGTTGATCCACGGGCCGGGCTGCCCGGTGTGCGTGACCCCGCTCGAGGTGATCGACAAGGCCCTGGAGATCGCCTCCCGCCCCGGGGTGATCTTCTGTTCCTTCGGGGACATGCTCCGGGTGCCCGGTACCGGCAAGGACCTGTTCCGGGTCCGCGGCGAGGGCGGTGACGTACGGGTGGTCTACTCGCCGCTCGACGCTCTGAAGGTCGCCCGGCAGAACCCGGACAGGGAAGTGGTGTTCTTCGGCATCGGCTTCGAGACCACGGCACCGCCCAATGCCATGACGGTCCATCAGGCCCGGCGGCTCGGCATCCGCAACTTCAGCCTGCTGGTCTCCCACGTCCGGGTGCCCCCGGCCATCGAGGCCGTGATGAGCTCGCCGAGCTGCCGGGTGCAGGGCTTCCTGGCCGCCGGACATGTGTGCAGCGTGATGGGCACCGTCGAGTACCCGGAGCTGGCGGAGCGGCACCGGGTGCCGATCGTGGTGACCGGCTTCGAGCCGCTGGACATCCTGGAGGGCGTACGGCGGGCGGTGCGGCAGCTGGAGCGCGGCGAGCACCGGGTGGAGAACGCGTACGCGCGGGCCGTGCGCCCGGAGGGGAACCCCGCCGCGCTGGCCGTGCTGGCGGAGGTCTTCGAGGTCACCGACCGGGCCTGGCGCGGGATCGGGGTGATCCCGGACAGCGGCTGGCGGCTGTCGCCGGCGTACCGGGAGTTCGACGCCGAGCACCGGTTCTCGGTGACCGGCATCGACACCCGCGAGCCCGCGGAGTGCCGCAGCGGCGAGGTGCTCCAGGGGCTGATCAAGCCGCGGGAGTGCGCGGCGTTCGGCACCACCTGCACCCCGCGCACCCCGCTCGGCGCCACGATGGTGTCGAGCGAGGGCGCGTGCGCCGCGTACTACCTGTACCGGCGGCTGGACCCGGCCCCGGCACGGACCGCCGACATCCCGGCCTCGGCCGGCCCGACGACGCTGGAGACGAGCCCCGTTGCCTGAGACCACAGGGACCGCAAGGACCGCAGGAACCACAGGTTCCGCGGGAACCACAGGGACCGCGGGAACCACAGGGACCGCGCCCCTGGATGTGACGGGCTGGACCTGTCCGGCCCCGCTGCGCGACCACCCGCGGGTGGTGATGGGTCACGGCGGGGGCGGCGCCCTCTCCGCCGAGCTGGTCCGGCACGTCTTCGCCCCCGCCTACGGGGGCGAGGCACTCGCCGGTATGGGCGACGGGGCCCAGGTCACCCTGGGCGGGGCCCGCCTGGCCTTCTCCACGGACTCCTACGTGGTCCGGCCGCTGTTCTTCCCCGGCGGCAGCATCGGCGACCTGGCCGTCAACGGCACGGTCAACGACCTGGCCATGTGCGGGGCCCAGGCCGCCTACCTGTCCTGCGGGTTCATCCTGGAGGAGGGGGTGGAGGTCGCGGAAGTGGCCCGGGTGGCCGGGGCACTGGGGGCCGCCGCGCGGGCCGCCGGCGTGGAGGTGGCGACCGGTGACACCAAGGTGGTGGAGGCGGGCCACGGCGACGGGATCTACCTCAACACGGCGGGGATCGGGCTGATCCCGGCGGGTGTGGACCTGCGCCCGCAGCGGGTGGTCCCCGGTGACGTGGTCATCGTGAGCGGTGACATCGGCCTGCACGGGGTCGCCATCATGAGTGTCCGGGAGGGGCTGGAGTTCGGGGTGGACGTGGCGAGCGACTGCGCGGCCCTCGGCGGGCTCGTCGCCTCGATGCTCGCCGTCACCCCCGACCTGCACGTGCTGCGCGACCCCACACGGGGCGGGCTGGCTGCCGCCCTCAACGAGATCGCGGCCGCTTCGGGCACCGGCGTGGTGATCCGGGAGACCGCTGTGCCGGTTCCGCCGGCCGTCGCCAACGCCTGTGCGATCCTCGGCCTGGACCCGATGTACGTCGCGAACGAGGGCAAGCTCGTCGCGTTCGTGCCCCGCGAACACGCCGACGCGGTCCTCGACGCGATGCGCGCGCACCCGCTGGGCCGGGGTGCGGCGGTGATCGGCGAGGCGGTCCGGGACCATCCCGGCATGGTGGTCGCGCGGACGGCCCTCGGCGGCACCCGTGTCGTGGACCTGCCGGTCGGGGAGCAACTGCCCCGCATCTGCTGAACCCGCCACCGGCGCCGGTGCTGCGTCCGAGGGCCCGTCAGGGGCGGAGCACCGGCGCCGGGCTCATCGCACGGCCGTGAAGACGTCCAGTCTCGACAGCTCGCGACGCGTCACGTCGGTGAAACGGTGGCGCAAGGCGCCCTCGATGCGTGCCAGTCGGTCCTGTGGCAGGCGCAGCCGGCGTTCGAGGCGCCGGGGGGACGAGCCACCGTGCCAGGCGATCAGCACGGTGCCGCCGGGGCGCAGCACCCGGTGCAGCTCCCGCACTCCCGCTTCGAGGTCGGGCCACAGGCCGACGTTGTTCACCGAGGCGATGCGGTCCACGCTCCGGTCGGCGAGTCCGGTGTGTTCGGCCGTGCCCAGTCCCAGGGTGATCCGGCCGGAGCGGACTGCGGCACGGTTGGCCCTGGCCGCGGCGGAGCGCATCGTGGGTGAGGGGTCCACCCCCAGCACGGCGGCGGCCGCCGTCGAGCAGGCCAGCAGTCCCAGCAGCCCGCCCGGGCCGTATCCCACCTCCAGCACGCGGTCGCCCGGCTGGACGTTCAGGGCGTCGAGCACCTCGTCCTGCTGGTTGGTCCACAGCATGAACCGTCCGGCGAGGCGTCCGCGCAAGCCCTGGGGGTGGGCGAAGGGGGAGGTCTGCGGTCGTCCCCAGGCCCACGAAGAGGAGTCCGCGTCCATGGTGCCCAGCCTCGCAAGCGGGCGGCCGGGCCGCCAGCGCTGACGGCCGTTCGGTATCGGAGGCATCCTCCGGAACCGGGCGCGCCCCCCGCCCGCCCCCGGAGGGACGGGCGGGGGGCGGGTGAACCGTGCCGCCCGGTGAGGGGTGCAGGGCTGTCCGCCGTTACGGCGCCACCTTCAGCAGCTTGTTCGCGGTGCCCGCGGACGGGTTCTTGACGGCTCCTTCGGTGGCGGCCCCGGTCAGCGCGGCGGCGGTCTCCGCCGGCGTGGCGGAGGGGTGAGCCGCCAGGTAGACGGCCGCGGCACCCGCGACGTGCGGAGTCGCCATCGAGGTGCCGGAGATGGTCTTGGTGCCCGTGTCGCTGTCGTTCCAGGCGGAGGTGATCTCCGACCCGGGGGCGTACAGGTCCACCACCGAGCCGAAGTTCGAGAAGTCCGACTGCTCGTCGCCCTCGGTGCTGGAGGCGACCGTGACGGCCTCCGGGACGCGGGCGGGAGAGCCCTGGCCGGCGTCGCGGGACTCGTTGCCGGCGGCCACCGCGAAGGTGACCCCCGAGTCGATGGCCCGCTTGACCGCCGCGTCCAGCGCCTCGTCGACCCCGCCGCCCAGGCTCATGTTCGCCACGGACGGGCCCGAGTGGTGCTCCGTCACCCAGTCGATGCCCGCCACGACCTGCTCGGTGGTGCCGGACCCGTTGTCGTCCAGCACCCGTACGGCGACGACCTTGGCCTTCTTGGCGACGCCGTGGGCGGTGCCGGCGATGGTGCCCGCCACATGGGTGCCGTGCCCGTTGCCGTCGTCGGCGCTGTCGTCGTTGTCCACCGCGTCGAAGCCGTGGGCAGCCCGTCCGCCGAAGTCCTCGTGCGAGATCCTGACGCCCGTGTCGATGACGTAGGCGGTCACTCCTTCGCCGCCGCCGTCCGGGTAGGTGTACTTGCGGTCACCTGCCGTTTCGGTCTGGTCGATCCGGTCCAGCCCCCAGGAGGGCGGGTTCTCCTGCGTCTCGTTGATGGTGAATCGTTTGTTCTGGACGACCGTGCCGACCGCGGGGTCCGCGGCGAGCTGCCTGGCCTCCTTCTCGGTCAGCCCGGAGGCGGAGAAGCCGTTGACGGCGGAGCCGTAGGCGCGCTCCAGCTTGCCTCCGTACTTCTTCGCCAGGTTCTCCTTGTTCGCGGATGCGTCGAGTATGACGACGAAGCTTCCGTCGACCGCGCCCGGTGCTCCGAGTCCGTGGACAGTGCCCTCGGCGGGGGTCGCGGCGCCTGCGAGGGGGACCGCGAACAGGGCCGCGGCCACGGCCGTGGCGGCTCCCGCGGTGACGGACGCATAGCGAAGTCGGTTGGTGCGCCTGTGAGTTGACATGAAGTGAGTTCTCCTCCGGCTGACGTGTGGGGCGTCAAGCGTGCGGAACAACCCTCTTCCGATTGACAGGAGCAAATCAAGAACGAACCCCGGTGTGGGGCCTGTTCGACAAGGTTTCTTGCACAGGCCCCCGCAGCGCCTTCACCTCGCACACGGCGGCTCCCGAACTCCCACACCGCGCCCTCACGTTCGCGATGAGGTCGGTCGGATCCGGATTCCGGACGCCGGGGCGGATCCCGTCACCTCGTCGACAGCTCCAAATCCGTTCGCGCATCCACCAGATTGTTTGGCTTATGGGACAAGCATTTGCGGTGCCATTGTCGAAAATCACCGGCAGATGCAGGATGAGTGAGATGGTGTCCGGTGAAGGAGGCGACAGGTGGGCGACGGAGAGCACGGCAGCACCGTCCGCGGGTGGCTGCGGAACATCGAGGTGTTCGCGGGGCCTCTTCCGGAGTTCCTCCCCGAACACGCGCCGGCCGACCCCGTGCGCCTGTTCCTGTCCTGGCTGTCCGACGCAGTGGCGGACGGTCTGCGCGACCCGCACGCGATGACCCTGTCCACGGTGGACGAGGCCGGCGACCCGGACGCCCGGGTGCTGATCCTCAAGGGGGTGGACGGCTCCGGCTGGCAGTTCGCCGGGCACGGATTCAGCCCCAAGGGACACCAGTTGGCCGTCCATCCGCGCGCCGCGCTCACCTTCTACTGGCCCGAGCACGGCCGCCAGGTACGCCTGCGCGGGCCCGTGACGCCCGGATCCACCGAGGACAGCGCCGCCGACTTCCTCAGCCGGTCGGCCACCGCCCGCGCCGAGGCCCTGCTGGCCCGCCAGAGCCAGTACCTGGCCGACACCGCCGAACGCGACCAGGCCCTGGAGAAGTCCCTGGCGCTGATCGAGCGACAGCCGTCACTCGTCGACTCCGCCTGGACGCTCTACACCCTCGCTCCCGCGGAGGTGGAGTTCTGGCAGGCGGCCCGGAACCGCGTCCACACCCGGCTGCGCTACGAGCGGACCGGCGCCGGCTGGGAACGGCTCCTGCTCTGGTCCTAGGGCCTGTCGTCAAACTCGCGTCGTCGCCCGGAGGGCGGCCCCACGGCGTCTGGTGCGTGCTCTCGGCGGGCCGGGCGGGAGCCCGCGTACTGGACGTACTCGTGCTCTCGCCCGGTGCGGCGAGAGTGCGTGCCAGGCGCCGCGGGGCAGACGCGAGTTTGACGACAGGCCCTAGCCCTCCCCTTCCCCCATCCCCCGAAGCGTCTCTCCCGTGCCCGGCCGACCGGCACCACCGGTGGGCGCGCGCGACCCCTTCCCCCGTTCCCGTACACGAGGCGAGGCAAGACCCATGGACACACGCACGCAGGACGGCAGTGCCGGCGACGTCGACTACGGCGCGATCGGCGCCGGATACTCCTCCTACCGCCGGCCGGACGAGCAGATCGCCCGGTTCATCGCCGACGCCCTGGGCGACGCGCAGACCGTGCTCAACGTCGGTGCCGGCAGCGGATCGTACGAGAACGCGGCGCGCACGGTCACGGCCGTCGAGCCCTCGCGGGCGATGCGCGACCAGCGCCCGGACCGGCTGGCCCGCGCGATCGACGCGGTCGCCGAGGACCTGCCGTTCGAGGACGGCGCCTTCGACGCGGCGATGACGCTGTTCAGCGTCCACCAGTGGTCCGACGTGCGGGCGGGGCTGCAGGAGATGCGCCGGGTGACCCGCGGGCCGGTCGTCATCCTCACCTGCGATCCCGCGCTGGTGCGGGACTTCTGGCTGTACCGCTACGCGCCCGAGGTCCTCGACACCGAGGCGCGCCGCTACCCGACCGTCGAGGAGCTGGCGGCCTCACTCGGCGGGACCGGCTCCGTGCAGACCGTGCCGATCCCGCTGCACTGCACCGACGGGTTCAACGAGGCCTACTTCGGCCGCCCCGAGATGCTGCTCGACCCGGCGGCCCGGCAGGCCTGTTCGGCGTGGAGCTTCGTCGACGACCACGCGCGCGAGCGCTTCGACAAGAGCCTGCGCCACGACCTGGAGACCGGGGCGTGGGACGCGGAGTACGGTCACCTGCGCCGCAGGACGGCGTACGAGGGTTCGCTCGTGCTCGTACGCGCGACCCCGTAGACCCGTCACGGGGCGCCGGGCAGCAGGACCAGCGGTGCCGGGTCGCCCTCGGCCCAGCCGGGCGGGAGGGCCGCGAGCGCGTCCCCCACGGCGGCCCCGCGGAGGAAGGCCGCGCCGTGTCCGTCGGCGGCCCTGGCACCGGCGCCCTCCCACACGACGGGCACCAGCCGCGTCCTGCCGGGCGCGGACCGCACCCGTCCCCGGACGGGGACCTGCGGCAGGGGGTCGAGGGCGCGGCCCGACAGGCCGGCGATCAGCGGGCCGAGCAGGGTGTGGGCGGCGACCAGGGCGGCGTAGGGGTTCCCGGGCAGTCCCACCACCCAGCGTCCGCCCGGGAGTCCGGCCAGCAGCATCGGGTGCCCGGGGCGGCAGGCGACCGTGTCGACGACCATCCGGGCCCCGGCGTCGTGGAGCGCCCGCCGCAACTGGTCCGTGACGCCGACGGACGTGGAGCCGGTGACCACGACGGCGTCGACCTCGCGCATCGTGTGCAGGGCCCCGGCCAGCCGCCCGTGCGGCCGGTCGGCGATGTGGAGCAGCGGGCCGCTCTGCCCTCCGAGGGCGGCGGCCAGCGGCGGCAGGAGCGGTCCGAGGGCGTCACGCACCCGCCCGGGGCCCGGCGGGCCGGCCTGATCGAGCTCGTCGCCCGTGACCAGCACACCGATCCTCGGGCGGGGCCGGACGGCGAGGGTGTCATGGCCGCAGGAGGCGGCCAGCCCGAGCAGCGCCGGGCCGGTGCGGGCGCCCGCCGGCGCGAGACGGCTGCCGGCCGGGGCGTCCTCACCGGTCCGGCGGATGTGCCGGCCCGGAGGCGGCACGGGACCCGACACCCGGCCGCCGCCGGCCTCCGCCGACTCCAGCGGCAGCACGGCGCACGCCCCGGCGGGCACCGGCGCACCGGTGGAGATCTCCACGCACTCCCCCGCCCCGAGTACGCCGTTCCACACCGCGCCCGCGCGGACGGCCCCGCGGACCCGCCAGGGCCCCTGGCCGGCGGCAACGGCGTACCCGTCCATGGCCGCCGTGTCGAACGACGGCAGCGGTTGCGGGGCGCGCAGGTCCTCGGCGAGGGTGAGCCCGGCGGCGGCGCGGAGCGGGACCGTCAGGGCGGGCACCGGCCGGGCCGCGCCGTGGGCCAGCACCCGCGCGCGGGCCCAGGACACGGCCGGGGACGGCGGTGCGGAGAGCAGTGCGGCGGGGGGTGCGCCGTGCGGTGCGGGGGCGGTCGGCGCGGAGGCCGTGACGGTCGCGGAAGACATGGGGACGACTCTCGGCCCGCGGCGTTTCCGGGGGCCGCCGGGCGGGTTGCCGTTGCGCTCCGGCTCGCTCACGGGCGGCGCTCCACGGGTGTGAGCACGCCGGCCGCGCGGCGGGGTCAGCCCTCCAGGAGCGCCTGGGCGACATAGCCGCCCGGGCTGATTCCGCCGGGGACGGCGAACAGCGCGGACGCCTCGTGCACCAGGTAGCGGGAGAGGGCGTCGCCGCGGGAGAGCCGGTGCTGGACCGGGACGAAGCCGGTGCGCGGGTCCGGCTGCCAGGCCGTGAACAGCAGTCCGGCGTCCGGGGTGCCGTCGGCTCGTGGTCCGTCGTGGTACGACCAGCTGCGGCGGACCAGGGTGGCGCCGTTGTTGGAGGCGGGGGCGGCGAGCCGGATGTGCGCGTTGGTGGCGATCACCGGGACACCGTCGGGGCGGACGGCCGCCAGGTCCACGGGGGTGTGCTCGGTACCGCCGGTCAGCGGGGCGCCGTCGGCCGTCCGGCGGCCCAGCGCCTGTTCGCGGTGGGTGGGCGGCAGGGTGTCCCAGTGGTCGAGGAGCATGCGGATGCGCCGGATGACCACGTACGAGCCGCCGGCGAGCCAGGCCGGCACGCCGGGGCCGGACAGCAGGGCCCGGCGGGCGTCGGGGTTGTTCGTGCCGTCGACCTGGCCCATCAGGTTGCGGCGGCCGTCGGCGGCCGTGAACCCGGTCATGGTCCACCGGAGGGCGGCCTCGCCGCGGGCCAGGCGCTGCAGGGTGCGCAGGACGTGCGCGGTGACGAACGGGTCGTCGGCGCCGATCTGCACCAGCAGGTCCCCGTCGCCCCGTGCGGGGTCGAGCCGGTCCTCGGGGAAGGCGGGCAGCGCGGCGAGGGCCTCGGGGCGGGCGGCGGTCAGGCCGGTGCGGTCGAAGAAGGCGTGACCTAGACCGAAGGTGAGGGTGAGGCGAGCGGGGCCGGAACCGGCCAGGACCCCCGTCTCGGCGGCCCGGGAGCCCGGGGGTTCGAGCTCGGGGGGCAGGGCCTCACCGCGGGTGAGGTGCCCGGCGGCGGTCGTCCAGCGGATCAGGAGGGCCGCCGCGCGGCCCCGGTCGGTACGGGTCCCCAGGTCGAACGCGGCCAGCCGGACGTGCTGCTGCCGGGGCGTCAGGATCCCCGCCTGGTGCGGGCCGTGGAAGGGGACGACGGGGTCGGGGGCGGCGGCCCGGTCGCCGCCGTCGCGGAGGGCCGCTGCCGTGGCGGCGCCTCCCGCGGCGAGCGCCGCGGCGCCACCCGCGCCGAACAGCATCCGCCGCCGGGAGAAGCCGCCGCAGGCGGCGGATCCTGCGCGCCCGGCCTCCCCCGCGCCGGCGGCCGGGTGGTCCCCGGCCGCCTCCCGGTCAGCCTGCGGCACCGCTGGCCCCGGCGGCGCCGTCGACCGAGGCGTCCACGGTGCCGACCCACAGCTGGTTCAGCTCGGAGACGTAGCGGCCTCCACGGGTGTCCTGCGGGACCACCAGGCGCGGACCGGCCGCGTCGTCGAAGGGCTTGCCGTCCTCGGAAACGGCCAGCAGGATCTGCGACTTGGCGAAGCCGGGGTCCAGCTCCGCCCAGGCGAACACCGCCCGGTAGTCGCCCCCGCCGGTCGCGGCGACGACCCCGCGCAACTGGCCGTTCTTCTTCGACGCGTCGAAGCGCGGCTGCGCGTCCTTGAGGACGTCGTGCAGCAGGACGCCCTGGTAGGTGTGCTTCTGCTGCCCCTTGGCGCTGGTGTACTCCACCTCCACCGACTTCTGCGGCAGGCCGCGCAGCGAGGCCAGGGTCACGGTGTACGGCTTGTCCACCTGACCGGCGACCCGTACCTCGCCGGGCTTCAGCGCGGGGGCGGGGCCGGCCGCGCCCGGGGAGCCCGTCGCCGCGGCGGGCGCGGACTTCGCCGGCGAGGCGGCCGTTTTGTCGGGGCTGTCGCTGTCGCCGCAGCCGGCGAGCACCAGGACCGCTGCTGCCGCCACCGCGGGCAGCGATGCGCGAGGGTTCACGACGGGACTCCTCTCCGAGGGCGGGACGGCTTCGGCGGGATCGGCCGGACCCGTCGGGCTCAGCCGTGTCTGCGCAGCCGATCATCCGTCCCGGCTGGCAAATGCACGGAGAAAGATATCGAACAAATGTCATCTGCCACCCTCTGACGGAAGGTTCTGCGAAACCTCCATCCCGCCGCCGCCAGGCTCGGCGGAAGCCACAGCCAACCCCATCCGTCCCACGGACGGAGACGGTCTGGCATATGCACCCCTCATGAGCACATGCTTGCGTAGATGCCATCTGAAATGGCCAAGCAGACTCGAATGTGAGGAGTGAGGGATGGCGGTCGTCGTCGTACAGCACGCTTCTGCGGAGGCCCCGCCCACCGTGCACCGGGTGCTCGCCTCGGCAGGTCTGGCAACACGGACGGTCCGGCTGGGGGACGGCGAGGATCCGTCCGCCGATCTGAGCGGCGTGGAGGGCGTGGTCATCCTGGGCGGCGGGGGGTCCGTCCCCCGGACGGGCGACGTGGCCGCGGGCGTCCCCGACCCGGCCCTCGTACGCGAGGCCCTCGCCGCGGAGGTGCCCCTGCTGGCCCTGGGATCCGGCACCCGTCTGCTGGCGGACGGCACCGGCACGGCCACCCGCACGTACGCCGCCGGGCCCGCCGGCGGGACGGTGGAGCTCACTCCGGCGGCCTGCAGCGACCCGGTCTTCGGCGGGGCTTCCCTCCCTTCCCCGGGCCTGCGGCCTGCCCCCGACCCCCTGGAACTGCCCGCCGACACGGTGGTGCTGGCCTCCTGCGAGGGCTACCCGGAGCAGGCTTTCCGGATCGGCGTCAGCGCATGGGGCGTACGCTTCCTGCCGCAGGAGGAAGCGGCTGCGACAGGGGGCACGGGGGAAGGCGGCAGCGCCGGGCACGGTTCGCCGGCCGGACCCGTCCTCGGTCCCTGGGGCGAGGAGATCCTGGGCCGGTTCGCGGCACTGGTCACCGCCCGCGCCGAGCACACCACCACCCGGGCCTTCTTCACCCGCCGGGCCGACGCCTGGGAGGAGCGGTTCGCCTACCAGACCCCGGCCTACGAGGCTGCCGTCGCACGCATGCGGACGGTGCCCGGGGGGCTCGCGCTGGACCTCGGCTGCGGCACCGGCCGGGCCATGCCCGCGCTCCGCTCCCAGGTGGGCCCGGCGGGCCGGGTCCTCGGCATCGACGTCACCCCGGCCATGCTGACGGCCGCCGCCCGGCACGGCCGGACCCGTCACGGCGGGCTGCTGGCCGCGGACTGCACCCGGCTCCCGCTGCCCGCCGCGTCCGTGCACGGCATCTTCTCGGCGGGTCTACTCGACCACCTCCCCCACCCGCACACCGCTCTCCTCGAATGGGCCCGCGTCTCCGCCCCGGGCGGGGTCCTGCTGCTCTTCCACCCCTCCGGGCGCGCCGAACGCGCCGCCCGGCACAGCCGCCCCCTGGACCCCGACGACCTCATCGCCGAGCACAACCTCCGCCCCGCGCTGGAGACCACGGGCTGGCGGCTGGACGCCTACGAGGACGCCCCCGGCCACTTCCTGGCCCGCGCGGTCCGCACGGATCACGCCGACCACACCGTTCACGCCGCTCACGCCGCTCACGCCGACCACGCCAACCACGCCGACCACGCCGACCACCGGAACTGACCGCGTCTCACCCGGCGTCCGGTGCGCCACAGGAGAACCGGTACCCCGCGAAGTCGGCGAGGTGGACGTAACCGAGGCGCCGGTACAGGGCGTTGCTGGTGGCGTTGGCCGGGTCCGTGAACAGGACGACGTCCGTCGCACCCGCGGCAGGCGCGGCCCTGCTCACCTCGGCCGTCACTGCGCCCGCATACCCGCGGCCCCTGAGGTGGGCGGGGGTGTGGACGGGGTCGACCCTGACCATGCCGCCGACGACCGGGGTCGTGGCCGCCATGGAGACGGGGGTGCCGTCCGGGGTGGCCCAGAACGTGAAGTGCCGGTCGCCGAAGCGTGAGTCGGCCCAGCGGCCGGAGTCGATCAGGTCGATGGAGGACTGCTCCCCGACGCTGACGCAGAACTCACGGCACCAGCGGACGACTTGCTCGTGATCCCCCTTGCCCGCGGCGCGAGCGGGTCGTCGACGTCTTGGGTGATGTGCCAGTCATCCGGGAGCATGTTTCATGATCCCGGATGACCGACGAACCAGGCGCGGCTCTCCGGCTGGTTCGGCCGCACGAGGGCCAGGATCGCGGGCACCAGCCACACCACCCCGAGTATGGGCATCACCTGGAAGAACACCACGGTGAAGGGAAGGGCGGTCCAGCCGTAGGCGAAGGCCGAAGGCCGAAGTGCGCAGGCCCGGGTGGCGGGTCGGGAACTTGAGGGCGGTGACGATGCCCCAAGCGGCCACCGCCAGCACGAGGATCCCTGCGAAGACCACTTGCCCGGCGTGTGCCTCACCCGGCGTCTGACAGCACGGCGTCGATGCGTCGGCCTCACCCCAGATCGACGTGGCGACGGCGACGCTGTTGGTCACGAGAGCGAGCCCGAGTACGGCCTGCACGCCGCCCAGCACCATCATCAGAACGCGCAACTGCCGGACCGGCTCGGGCAACTGCGCCCCGGGTGGTACCGGAGGATGCCCCGGCCCCCAGGGCCGGCCCGGACCGCCGCCTCCGGCGCGCCCCTGGTTCCCGCTCGCCCGTGCGCGCTCCCACGGCCGCCGGTTCTCGGGATCCCCCGTGTCGTCCGGTCTCACGTGCCCTCCCCCTGCATGGCTCGCGCGTACCCGCCATCTTCCGGAGGAGCGGATCGCCTGTCCAGAGCACGGCAGGACGTGGCACATGCGGGTGAGGTGCCCTGCGGTACGCGGGGTCAGGTGCGGGCCGCCCCGACGGCGATGGCGCCCACCGGGCACGCGCGGGCCGCCTCCCGGACCGAGGCGGTGTCGGCGGTGGCGGATGCGCCCGGGAGCAGGGTGCTCAGGCCGTCGTCGTCCTGGGTGAACACCCCGGGGGCGGTCCTGGCGCACTGGCCGGACCCGATGCAGCGGCCGGTGTCGATCTCGATGTGCACACGGCCGCCGGCGGGCCCTGCGGGCCTCGCGGCGGTCACCAGGCCACCGGCAGTTCGATCATGCCCTGGATAGTGTCGCCCGGCTTGAACGGGATCCGCTCGGCGGGAACGGCGAGGCGCAGTCCGGGGAGGCGGCGCAGCAGGGTGCCGAGGGCGATCTCCAGCTCGGCGCGGGCCAGGTTCTGCCCCAGGCACTGGTGGATGCCGAAGCCGAAGGCCACGTGGTGGCGGGCCGAACGGTGCCAGTCGAGGGTGTCGGGGTCGGCGTAGACGGTGTCGTCGCGGTTGATGAGGGAGGTGGGGAAGACGACGCCGTCGTCCTTGCGGATGACGGTGCCGGCCACCTCGATGTCCGCCACGGCGACCCGGAGCATGCCGTCGGCGATCGACAGGAAACGCATCAGCTCCTCCACGGCTGCCGGGAGCAGCTCCGGGGCGGCACGGAGCTGCGCCAGCTGTTCCGGATGGTGGAGCAGCGTGAAGACACCGAGGGAGATCATGTTCGCGGTGGTCTCGTAGCCGGCGACGAGCAGGATGAGGCCCAGCTCGGCCAGCTCGTCGACGTCCAGCCGCCCCGCGGCGAGGTGTTCGGCGGCCAGTTCGTCGAGCAGGCCGCCGCCGGGTCGCACGCGCTTGGCCCTGATCAGTTCGCGCAGGTAGGCGAGGAGGCTCTCGCGGGCGTCCTCCACGTCGGCGGCCCGCGGCCCGCGCAGCAGCCGCCGGGACTGCTCCTCGAAGTACTCGTGGTCGGCGTAGGGGACGCCGAGCAGCTCGCAGATGACGCTCGACGGCACCGGGAGCGCGAAGGCGCTGACGAGTTCGGCGCGGTCGCCACGGGCGAGCATGCCGTCGATGAGCCGGTCGACGGTCCCCTGGATCCGCGGGCGCATCGCGGTGGCCCGCTTGACCGAGAAGGCGGGGATCAGCATGCGGCGCTGGACGTTGTGCTCGGGGTCGTCGAGCCCGAGGAGGGGTGTACGGCGCCGGGGCACGTCGCGGAACAGGGCGGTCGGGATCGGGAACCCCTCGTTCTCCACGTTCGTCGACAGCCGTCCGTCGGAGAGGAGCGCCCTGGCCTCCGGGTGTCCGGTCACCAGCCAGACGGGACGGCCGTCGAAGAGCGTGGTCCGGGTGAGCGGGCGATCGTCCCGGAACTTCCGGTAGCCGGCGGGCGGGTGGTACGGGCAGGTGCGGTCCTGCGGGAAGGCCACGGCTTCGGTCATGGGGCCACCTCGTTGCGCTGGGGGTTCCGTTCGCCTTGCATCAGATGCCCTGGGCACCTATACACACACCTGAAATGCGGTCAATCACCCCATTGGGGGGAGAGTGCCGCACCCGAGCCGCCGGAACGGGACGGCCGACGAGGGCGGTCCGGGCCCGGAAAATGACCGAATGGTTACAGAACCCGGTCGAACGAAACCCCGACGGACCGGAAGTGATCTGGACGGTCAGCGGCGCCTCGCAGGGGCGCCGGTCCACCAGACGGACACGGAACGAGCAGAGCGGCACGGCAGATGACGACGACATCGGGGAAGCAGACCGACGGCGCCGAGGCGGACGCCCGGCGGGACGCGGACCAGCCGACGGAGATCACGGCGATCCCGTCCGCCGCCGGGGCTCCGGCGGCGGAGGCCCTGGACGAAGGCCAGGACGAGGGGGGCCGCGGGGGGCGGGCCGACGACGCCGATCCGGAAGCCGGTGCCGAACGGGCCGCTCGGCCCGGCACCGAGGTCGACGCGGACGAGTCCGACGCCGGCGCCGCCGATGACGGGGAACCGGGACGGGAACGAGGCGGCGCGGCGGCCGGGGAGAAGTCGGCAGACGGTACGGCCGCGAAGGGCGGGGCGGGCACCCGGGGCGAGGAGGGTGGTGAGGCAGCCGACCCGCCGGGCGCCGACGGACCCGCCTCCGAGCCTGAGGCGGAGCCCGGACCGGCGCCCGGACCGGGGCCCGAGGCGGAGCCCGAGGCGGAGCCCGAGGCGGAGCAGCGGCCGGCATCCGACCTGCCGCACGTACCGGAGGGCGACCGGAGGACCGGGGCGGAGGACGAGCGGGGTTCCGAACCCGACACGGTGCCGTCTCCGGAACCGGCGCACGAGCGGGCGCAAGAGCGGACGCCCGAGCCGGAGTCGGCGGACGAGCCGTCGAGGCCCACCACGGAGCACGCGGCGGAGCCCCGTACGGAGCCGGCGGCGAAGCAGGAACCGGAGGTGGAGCAGGACCGGAAGCAGGAGGCAGGACCGGAACCGCGGCAGCAGCCCACGCCCGGCTCGAAGGACCGACAGCAGCCTGGCCGCAACCAGAGCCAGGCCCAGAACCAGGTCCAGAACCAGGAGCGGGAACAGGAGCCGCGGCCCGGAGAGCGGCAGCAGCCGGCACCGGACCCGAGGCGCCTC
Organism: Streptomyces sp. NPDC048603; assembly: GCF_043199475.1. Taxonomy (NCBI): domain Bacteria; kingdom Bacillati; phylum Actinomycetota; class Actinomycetes; order Kitasatosporales; family Streptomycetaceae; genus Streptomyces; species Streptomyces sp. NPDC048603. The sequence goes on from NZ_JBICVY010000001.1 coordinate 682,921, forward strand.
CACGAGCAGGCACGGACACAGGAACAGGGACAAGCACCGGGACCGGGACGCGACCAGGCACAGGGGCAGAGAGAGAGGCCGCGCCGGAGCCCCGGGCAGGGGCAGGCACAGGGACCGAGCCAGAGCCCCGGGCAGGTGCAAGGACCGACCCACGGCCCCGCACGGACTCAGGGGCAGGCCCCGAGCCACACCCCCGCACAGGCGCAGGGGCAGGCACCGAGCCACACCCCCGCACAGGCGCAGGCGCAGGGGCAGTGGCCCGTGCCGGGCCGGCCGATGGAGGAGGGCGCCGCCGGGCCGGCCGCGCCGCTCGACCTGTTGGCTCAGCTGACCAACACCCCTCCCGCGCCGCCGACCCTGCCGCGGAAGGCCGCGCGGCGGGTGAAGATCTGGGCCCCGCCGCTGCTGCTGCTCGTCGGCCTGGCCGCGGGCGCCCAGCTGCTCCGCCCCCTGCCCGCCGTCACGATGTCCGCCACGGTCACCGCGCACACCGTGGCCGGGAGCGTCACCGTGCCCTGGCCGGAGAAGGGCCACGGCGCCGTACGGATCGTCGGGTCCGGCGACGCGGCCGCCTTCGGCGAGCAGAAGCCCGTCCCCACCGCCAGCGTCGCGAAGGTGATGACCGCCTACGTCATCCTCAAGGACCACCCGCTCAAGAAGAACGAGCCCGGCCCGCGCATCGAGGTCGACGCCAAAGCGGTGGCCGACGGCACCTCCGAGAGCGAGTCGCGGATCACCGGCCTGAAGGCCGGAACGAGCTTCAGCCAGCAGGACATGCTCAAGATGCTCATGATCCCTTCGGGCAACAACATCGCCCGGCTGCTGGCGCGCTGGGACACCGGGAGCGACTCCGAGGCCGCCTTCGTGGCGAAGATGAACGCGGCCGCCAGGGAACTGGGCATGGCGGACACCGTGTACACCGACCCCAGCGGACTGGACGCCAAGACCGTCAGCACCGCCGCCGACCAGCTGAAGCTGGGCGAGGCGGTCATGCAGAACGAGGCGTTCCGCGCCATCGTCGCGATGCCCAGCGCGAAGATCCCCGGGCTGCCCAAGCCGATCACCAACAACAACGACCTGCTTGTGGCTCCCGGTCTGAGCGTCCGCGGCATCAAGACGGGGTCGAGTTCGGCGGCGGGCGGCACCCTGCTGTGGGCCGCGTACAAGACCGTCGGGGACGACACCGCGCTGGTCATCGGGGCGCTCATGGACCAGCACGCGCCGCCGCCGGACCCGGACGCCCTCAACAGCCTCGCTCTGGTGAAGGCCAACAGCCAGAAGGTCATCACGGCGGTGCGCGGAGGACTGACCAAGGCCCCGGCGGTGCGCAAGGGGCAGGTCGTGGCCTACCTGGACGACGGGCTGGGCGGCCGGACCGAGGTCGTGGCCGCCCGGGACTGCGAGGTCGTCGGGCTGCCCGGCCAGCAGGTCCGGCTGGAGCTGACGACCGGGGCCGGCGGGCTCCCTCGGAAGGCCGTGGCGGGCACCGAGGTCGGCACGCTCAAGGTGGGGTCCGGCACGGGCGCGAAGACCGTGCCTGTGACGCTCCGGCGGGACCTGGCCGAACCGTCCGTCGGCACGCGCCTGCTGCGCCTCCGCTGAGGGTCCCGCAGCCGATCGTCTCCGATCGTCTCCGGGTGTCCCCGCCGCGCACCGCGGAACCCTGCGCGCGGCGGATCAGCCCGCGAAGGCGGCCGGTTCGCCCAGCCGTCGGGCCGCGGTCCGCCAGGCGGCGGTGACACCGCGGTGCGCCGCCGCGGTCGCGGCACCGATGTCGGCGGGCAGGTCGAGCGGGGCGCCGAGGTGGACGTGGAGGCGCGGCTGCCGGACCGGTGCGGTCAGGAACCCCGCCACCTGCTTCGCGCCGCTCCCGGAGGAGATGCGCCGCGCGCCCGCCTGCCCGACGGGCACGACCCGTGCCCCGGTACGGGCCGCGAGGCGTGCCGGGCCGGTACGGAACTCCTCCGGCGGGGCTTCGGCGGCGTCCAGGCGCAGCGGGAGCCGGCCCTCGCCGTAGATGAGGACGTCGCCGCCGGCCGCGAGGACCCGGGCCGCGGCGTCCAGGGCCCCGGCCGCATGGGCGGAGCCCCGGTGGACGGGGATGTGGCCGCCCCGTTCCAGCAGGCCGCGCAGGACCGGGACGCGCCACAGGCCGGCGGTGGCCATGACGGTGACCCGGATTCCCTCGCGGTGCAGGGCGGCCAACACCGGGCCGGGGTCGGCGAGGGAGGTGTGGTTGGCGACGAACACCGTGCCGGGCTCGTGCCGGAACGATGCGTCGCGGGAGACGCCGAGGCGGCCGAGCACAGGTACGGCTGCCGCGGCGATGCGTCCGAGCATGAGGGTCCTCTCGAAGGGGTGGGCCGCGTCGTCCCTCATGCTCGCGGGCCCGGCCCCGCCGGACATCGGCGCGCGTACTCACGTCCTGCCCGCCCGGCTCCCCGGCTCCGCGCCCCCGGCGGCGTACGCGCCCCCGTGCCGCGTGAGTACCCGTACTCATGCAGCACGGGGGCGGGCCCGGGTGCGCGGCGGCGGAATACGGCGGCAGTGGCCGGCGGATGATTCCGCTTCACGGTTCCCCCGGGAATCCGTGACAAGCGTCACGCGGGGATTGCGCGAATCATCGGACCCGGGCCGACGCCGCGGCGGCGCAATATCGAGATTTGTCTGGTTTGACCTCGACATTCCCCCTGTTCGCCGGAATGGGCACCCCGCCCTTCGCGGCACGTCTCAGCATCCGGGCACCTCAGAGCGGTTTTTGACGAGCCGTCAGCCTCGTTCCGGGCGCGGCCCGGAAAGCGGGCTGCATGTCCGTCTCCGCATTTCAAGCTCGGTTTCAACAAGTTTTCCGGGGGCGGTGGAGGTGACTTGCGACGCCGTTGCCCGGCTTCTAAGAATGGCCGCCCGCCCTGCGCCCCGGAAGCCCAGGCGCAGGGAGCTTCGCGAACACCGAGTGAGGTCCCGCATGAAGAAGCACCGCAAGAGCACGCATTACAGGAAAATATCGATAGCCGCCCTCGCGGTGGGGATCGTGGGCGTCCCCACGGCCGCGATGGCGTGTCTGGACTCGGGGGAGTCCGGTTCCGGAAAACGCGCGAGCCAGAGCCAACCGGAGCAGCGGTCCGTCCCCGTCGCCGTCCGGTCCACCCCGACCGCCACCGCCGGCCAGGTCCACGGCGGCGGCAGCGGCAGCGGCAGCGGGCACGCCGACCGCTCCCGGACGCCGGTCACGAAGACCCCGAGCCCCACCCGGACGAAGCCGGCCACGACGACCGCGCCGAAGCCGACGAAGAAGCCCACCGCGAAGCCGACGCCGACCGCCACCAAGCCGACCGCGCCCGTCTCCGGCCCCCTCGCCGAGGTCGTCTCTCTGGTCAACAAGGAGCGCGCCAAGGCCGGTTGCCGGGCCCTCACCGTGAACGCGAAGCTCACGACGGCCGCCCAGAACCACAGCAAGGACATGGCCTCCCACCGGAACATGTCGCACACCGGCTCCGACGGCTCCGACCCCGGCACCCGCATCACCCGCACCGGCTACCGGTGGAGCACCTACGGCGAAAACGTCGCCTACGGCTACGGCACGCCCCAGCAGGTCATGAACGGCTGGATGAACAGCCCGGGCCACCGCCAGAACATCCTCAACTGCTCCTTCAAGGAGATCGGCGTCGGCCTCGCCCAGCCGAACAACTACTGGACCCAGGTCTTCGGCGCGTCCCGCTGACGCGCCCCCCGCGCCCGCCCCGCGCGTAAAGACAGGCACAGTTTCCTTTCGGACCCCGCCCACGGGCCCCTCCGACGGCATCTACTGGGTGCAGGCGGGGCATCGGCCCGCCTCCGAGGGAAGGGTTCGCATGAGTGAGTTCGCATCGCTGGTGCCGCGGGTCCAGGGCGTGGTCCTGCTGCCCGGGCAGGAGGGTTTCGAGGAGGAGCGGGCGGGCTTCCAGCGTGCGCTGGTGCACCGGCCGGACGTGATCGTGGGAGCGGCCTCGGCCCGGGACGTGGCCGCGGCGGTGGAGTTCGCCACCGTCCGGGGCCTGCCCGTCGCCGTCCAGGCGACCGGCCACGGCCTGTCCGTCGCGATGGACGGCGGTGTGCTGGTCTCCACCCGCCGCATGGACGGATTACGCGTCGACGCCCCGGCCCGCACCGTCCGGCTGGAGGCCGGAGTGCGCTGGGAGCAGGTGACCGCCGAGGCGGCACGGCACGGCCTGGCCCCGCTCAGCGGCTCGGCACCGCACGTCGGCGCCGTCTCCTACGTACTCGGCGGCGGGCTGCCCCTCCTCGGGCGCACGCACGGGTACGCCGCCGACCACGTGCGGGCCCTCGAAGTGGTCACCGCCGACGCCCGGATCCGGCAGGTCACCCCCGACAGCGACCCCGACCTCTTCTGGGCCCTCCTGGGCGGCCGGGACAACTTCGGCATCGTCACCGCGCTCGACATGGCCCTCGTGCCGCAGAGCCGCCTCTACGGCGGCGGCCTCTACTTCGACGCCCCGCACGCCGCGGACGTCCTCGACGCCTGGCGCCGGTGGACCGCCACCGTCCCCGACACCATGAACTCCTCCCTCGCCCTGATGCCGGTACCGGACGCGCCCGCCCTCCCGGAGCCGCTGCGCGGCCGGTACGTCGCCCACGTCCGGATCGCCCACACCGGCGGCGCCGAGGAGGGCGAGGCCCTGATCGCTCCGCTCCGCGCGGTCGCCCCCCGGCTGCTGGACACGGTCGCGGAGATGCCGTACACGGCGAGCGGCTCCATCCACCACGACCGGAAGGAGCCCGTCGCGTTCGCCTCGGACGACGCCATGCTGAGCGGGCTGACCGCGTCCGACGTACGGACGGTCCTCGACACGGCGGGTCCCGGCGCACCGGTCCCGTGCATCGTGGAACTGCGCCACCTCGGCGGGGCACTCGCGTACCGCAAGGGCTCCCCGAACGCGGTCGGGCACCGCGACGCTCAGTACATGCTCTTCGTGCTCTCGCCGCTAGTGGGGCCGTTCACCCCCGAGAAGGTCCGGCCGGTGCACCGGGCGCTCTTCGACGGCCTGGCACCGCGCACGCTCGGGCGGTTCCTGAACTTCATGGGCAGCGGCGAGAACGCCGGTCCGGAGCAGGTGCGTTCGGCGTACGACGCCGATGACCACGCGCGCCTGGTACGGCTCAAGGCCGTGCACGACCCGTCCAACACCTTCCGCGTGAACTACAACCTGGAGCCGGGCACCCCCTGAGCCCCTCACCGGCCGGCGATCGCCCGCCGCGGGATTCCACCCCTCCCCCGGAACCGCCGCGGCGGGCGATCGTCCCCGCTCCCCCGTCGTGCGGCCGAGGGGCGCGTGGCAGTGCCCCGTGCCAGGCTGAAGGCACACGAGGTCTGCGAAAGGACGCCCCATGATCACCACCGACTTCGTCCCCGGCTCCCCCTGCTGGATCGACCTCGGTGCGCCGGACGTCCCGGCAGCCGCGGCCTTCTACGGTGCCGTCCTCGGCTGGGACTACGAGTCCATGGGCGACGGGGAGGACATGGAAGGCGGGATGTTCCGGAAGGACGGCAAGATCGTCGCCGGCCTCGGCAAACTGACCGAGGAGGGCGCGCGCTCGGCCTGGATGATCTACTACTCGGTCGCCGACGCCGATGCCACGACCCGGGCGGTCGAACAGGCCGGCGGCACGGTGCGGGTGCCGCCGACGGACCTCGACGAATGGGGCCGGATGGCCCAGTACAGCGACCCTCTGGGCGGCCAGTTCGCCGTCTGGCAGCCGGGGACGAACCAGGGGGTCGAGCTGGTCGACGACCCGGGCTCGCTGTCCTGGACGGAGCTGATGACGAGCGACGCAGCGGCCGCCAGGGAGTTCTACGGCGGTGTCTTCGGCTGGCGGTTCGGCGACATGACGCTGCCGGGCGGCGGCGGCACCTACACGCTCATCACCCCGGCGGGGCTCTCCGAGGAGCGCATGCACGGCGGCCTGATGGAGATGTCGGCGGAGCACCTCACCCTGACGGGCGGCCGGCCGTACTGGCACCCGGTCTTCGCCGTGGCCGACTGCGACGCGGCGGTCGCCAGGGTCAGGGAGAACGGCGGCTCCGTCCAGATGGGCCCGGAGGACGCGGAGGGCGTCGGCCGGCTGGCCGTCTGCCTGGACCCGGCGAACGCCGACTTCGTGCTGCTGACCCCGGCCGCCACCGGCTGAGCGCGGCGCCCCGGCGGCATCCGGCGTAGGCCGATCGGGGGAACGGGCGGTGTGCCGGACGGCCGCTGCGGCGGGCGGTGGCGCAGGGTCGTTCCCCGGTGCCGCTTTCCCGCGGCCCGTCGGTCGTGGGATGGGAGACGCTGGTGGGCGGGTTCAGGAGGATCGTGGTAGCGGGCGCGGCGGCCACCGTGTCGGCGGTCGTCTTCGCCGGGAGCGCGACGGCGACGACATGGGCGAACGGCCTGGTCGTCAGCTCCGCCGGGGTGAAGGTCCGCGCCCACGCGAACACGTCCGCCCGGGTCGTCGGCACCCTGGACCCGTGGAAGGAGGTCCGGCTGTCCTGCCAGGCCAACGGCCAGTGGGTGGAGGGCAACAACCTCTGGTACCGGGTGCACGGACGCTCCGGCTGGGTGTCGGCCCGCTGGGTCCACAACTACACCCTGGTGCCCTGGTGCTGAACCACCGGTCTGGTCACGGGAGCGCGGCCGCGTGAGAATGCCGCCATGACCGTCACCCCGGCGACACCGGTGGACACCGCCCCCGCCGCCCCCTCCGTCCGCGTCGAGCGGGCCGGGCCCGTGACGACCGTGGTGCTGTCGCGGCCCGCTGCCCGCAATGCCGTCGACGGGCCCACGGCCCGGCAACTGGCGGACGCCTTCAGGGCGTTCGAGGCGGACGACGGGGCTTCGGTGGCGGTGCTGTGGGGCGAGGGCGGCACCTTCTGCGCGGGCGCCGACCTCAAGGCCGTCGGCACCGGGCGCGGGAACCGCGTCGAACCCGGCGGCGACGGTCCGATGGGGCCGACCCGGCTGCGCCTGACCAAACCGGTCATCGCCGCCGTCGCCGGCCACGCCGTGGCCGGCGGACTGGAACTGGCCCTGTGGTGCGACCTGCGGGTGATGGAGGAGGACGCGGTCTTCGGGGTGTTCTGCCGCCGCTGGGGGGTACCGCTGATCGACGGCGGCACGGTCCGGCTCCCCCGGCTGATCGGCGAGAGCCGCGCCATGGACCTGATCCTGACCGGCCGTCCGGTCCCGGCCGCCGAGGCCCACGCCATCGGGCTCGCCAACCGCCTCGTACCGCCCGGGCGGGCCCGGTACGCAGCGGAGGAACTGGCCCGCGAGATCGCCGCGTTCCCGCAGCTCTGCCTGCGTCACGACCGTCTGTCCGTACGGGAGCAGCACGGCCTGCCGGAGCCCGAGGCCCTGGCCGCCGAACTCCGGCACGGCATGGTCCCGCTCTCGGCCGGCGAAACCCTCTCCGGCGCCGCGCGCTTCTCCGCCGGCGCGGGCCGGCACGGTTCCTTCGCCGACTGACCCGAGCACCTTGACGGCCCCGGAGGCCGTCAGCCCGTCGTCGCGGTGTCCTCAGCGGTCTCGTCAGCGGTCTCCTCAGTGGTATCCGCCGTGGCCCCCCTGCACCGGTCCCTCCGAGGGCCAGATGTGGTTCTGCGGCGGCGGGAAGGCGGGCGGGTGCGGGTCCTCGTACGGCCGGCCGTGATCCGCAGCGGGTGCCGGTGCGGGTGCGGGCGCGTGTCCGAAGCCCGGAGCGGGACCGGGATCGTATCCGAAGCCCGGAACGGGAGCGGGGTCGTATCCGAAGCCCGGAGCCGGAGCGGGGTCGTAACCGAAGTCCGGGGCAGGGTGGTGGCCGCTGCCGAAGTCCGGGGCAGGACGGTGGCCGTGACTGTGACCGTTGTCCGCCTCGGGCCCGGCGACCGGGACCTGGAGGCTGCCGTAGCGCTCCATCCGCTGCCAGCGCAGCCGGGAACCGGCGACCGCCGTGAACACCGACTGGATCACGACCAGGTACATCAGCTGGCGGTACACGAACTGCTGGAGCGGCAGGCTCCACAGGGGCCCCGGCCGCTCGCCGTCGAGCCGGAAGGCGTACAGGCCCATCAGCACCTGCAGGAGCAGGAACGCCGTCCACAGGCCCACGATGCGGACCGGGTCGAGGAACACCAGGCCGTACAGGGCGAAGACGTCCACCACCGGTGCGAGCAGCGGCAGCAGGACCTGGAACATCAGCAGGTAGACCAGCCCGCGCCGGCCCAGCTTGCCCGCCTGCCCGCGCTGCACGAGGGCGCCGCGGTGCTTCCACATGGCCTGGAGCGTGCCGTAGCACCAGCGGTAGCGCTGCTTCCACAGGGCGCCCAGCGAGGCGGGCGCCTCGGTCCAGGCCTTGGCCCGCTCCTCGTACACGACCCGCCAGCCGTCCCGGCACAGGGCCATCGTGAGGTCGGTGTCCTCGGCGAGGGTGATGTCGCTGACACCGCCCACCCGCACCAGCGCCTCGCGGCGGAAGGCGCCCACGGCTCCCGGAACGGTGGGCATGCACTCGGCGAGGTCGAACAGGCGGCGGTCGAGGTTGAAGCCGACCACGTACTCGATGTGCTGCCAGCGTCCGAGCAGACCGCCCCGGTTGACCACCTTGGCGTTGCCCGACACCGCGCCCACCCGGGGGTCGGCGAAGGGCTGGACGATCATGCGTACGGCGTCCGGCTCGAAGACGGTGTCGCCGTCGACCATGACGAGGAGGTTGCAGGAGGCAGCGGCGATGCCGGTGTTGAGGGCGGCGGGCTTCCCGGCGTTCTGCTGCCGGATGACCCGCAGGCCCGGCAGCCGCAGGGCCTCGACGATGTCGGCGGTGCCGTCGGTCGATCCGTCGTCGACGACGATGACCTCGACCTGATGGTCGGAGGCCAGCAGGGAGCGGACGGCCGCCTCGATGCCCGCGCTCTCGTTGTACGCCGGCACGATCACGCTCACCGGCTCGGTCACCGGCGGACCCCACGGCTTCCGGCGCTTCCGCACGTGGCGCCGCGCGGCGACGAACACGGCGACCGCGCGCAGCGCGCTGATCGCCCCCGCGGCCCAGAGCAGCCAGGACAGACCCTCCAGGACCCAGTCACTGGTGCGCATCGCGGTGATCAGGGCCGAGCCCTGCCACTCGTGCGCGGTGGTGGCCGGACGTACCGCCCCGGGGAGCGCGACCGCGTCTCCGACGGTGGTGAAGCGCCAGCCCGCCGCCTTCAGCCGCGGCAGCAGCTGCTCCAGTGCGGCCACCGTCTGGGCCCGGTCGCCGCCGGCGTCGTGCATCAGCACGATCTGGCCGGCCGTGCCCTCGGGGGTGGCGTTGGCGACGATCCGCTCCGCCCCGGGGCGCCGCCAGTCCTCACTGTCCAGGGTGGTGAGGACGGTCAGGTATCCGTCCTGCCCGGCCTGGACGGCGGCCTCCCAGTCGGCGTCGGTGAGCGCCTCGTTCGTGGAGGAGTACGGGGGCCGCATCAGCGGAGTGGTCAGTCCGGTGGCACCGGCGACGACCAGCTGGCTCTGCCGCAGCTCGAAGGTCCGGCGCCAGGGGGAGGCGGAGCCGAGGTCGGTGTGCGTGAAGCTGTGCAGGCCTATCTGGTGGCCTTCGTCGACGATCCGGCGGGCGAGCCCGGGATTCTCCGCGACCCGGGTGCCGACGGTGAAGAAGGTGGCGTGCACCCCGTGGCGCCGCAGCACGTCGAGGACCTTCGGCGTCCACACCGGGTCGGGGCCGTCGTCGAAGGTCAGCGAGATCGTGCGGTCGGCCGGAGCGGTGGTGCGGCCGGACGCACCGTCGATCACCGGGCCGCCGGAGCCGATCGCAGCGGGTACGGAGGCGGCCGTCCCGCGATCGCGGGGTGCGGCGTCGGGGGTGCTGTCGAACAGGTGCTGGGTGTAGCCCTGCAGGAGCAGCGCGGCGGCGAGGGTGAGCACGAGGGTGGTCAGCAGCATCCAGTGCGTGCGCACCGGGACGTCACGGACGGTGGTGTGCCTGCCTCGGGCGCGACGGCGGGGATTCCTCGACAAGTGATGCGGTTCCTGTTCGTGCCTGCTGTGGGGGTGGTCGGCGCTGCGGTGGGGAGGAGGCCGGTGGGGGATCCGTCCCGCCCGCCCGTCAGGGGTGGCTGGTCGGCTTGCCGCCGCCCTGGCCGGGCGGGGCGGTGCCGCGCCCGCGTCCGCTGCCCGGCGTCGGCTTGGCGGTTTCGGTTCCCGTGCCGGTCTTGGTCGGTCCCGGGCGGGTGGTGGGGGTGGCCGTAGCCGGACCCACGGCGGGGGCCGTGCCGGCGGACGCGGGGGCGGTCTTCCGGGTGGCGGTCGGGGCGGGGCGCGAGCCGCCGCTCCCCGTGCTCCCGGCGGAGGGGACGGGGCCGGCCGGGGAGCGGCTCGGGTCGGCGCTGCGGGGCGCCTGGGCGGACGGGAGGAAGGGGGCGTCGACGGAAGGGCCGCCGAGCAGGGTGCTGACGAGCAGGGCGACGTAGGCGACGGCCGGCACGCTCAGCAGGTACATCCCTCTGCGCACCCGCCGCTGTCTGCGTCCGGACCGGTCCACGAAGACGGGACGGGCCGCGGGTGACGGCTCCGCCACCGGGCCCGGCACCCCGTCCGGTGCGACCGCACCCACGGGGAAGAGCTCCATCGTGTCGTCGTCCTGGACGCCGGGAGGTGGGTGCATGGGGGGATGGCCTCTGGTGGGATCGGCGGTACGTGTGGGGGTGCCTCATGTCCTACAGCGCTGTGGCGCCCTCAGGTGTCACTGCCGTTCCGGCGGCCGGCCCCCACCTCCCGGAAGGCTCGACACGCGGGAAGATCGTTGAGAGTTGGATCTTCCCCCCTCCCTCGTAATAGAACACTGCCTCGATCGATCATGATCGCGACAACTTCTTTGTTCGGGGGAACCCTCACATGCGCTCCAACCAGCACGTCTTCGGCATGCTCGCGGCCGTTCTCGCGCTCGGCGGCGGTTTGACCGCCTGCGGTCCGGAGAACGGCAAGGCCGGCGGTACCGCGCCGGCCGCCACCCCGTCGGCGAGCTCCGCGCCCTCGCCCTCACCCTCGCCCTCGCCCTCGGAGTCGGCACGGCCTTCGCAGGCGGCGAAGCCTTCGAAGGGCGCCGGGACCGGCGGCACCGATGACGCCGGCCACGCCGAGGAGGACTGCGGCGCGCCGCCGAAGCTCCCGGCCGGCCTGAAGATCATCGAGGTGGGCCTGCACCGCGACATCGGCGCCGTTGAGGCGTTCGACGCCAAGCCGAAATGCACGCCGAACGACTGGATCTATTTCGGCGAGGGCGAGCCGAAGGGCTACAGGCTCCCGGCGGACGTCAAGGGCGAGCTCGCCCTGGGCCCGGGTCAGCACAAGAAGGTGACCCGGGAGGAGCTGTCGAAGCACATCGACGGCTGTCTGCGCAACGACTACGGCGTGGTGAAGCAGCCCTACGCCTGCTACGGCAACGTCTACGAGATCACGCTCAACCCGAAGGGTGAGATCGCGACCATGCGCGAGCGCTGGTCCGTCTGATCCCGGTTAATTCCGTTTGATCCCGGTCAGGCGGGCCGGGCCAGGACCTCGGCGAGGCGGTCGAGGCCCCATTCCAGGTCCTGCTCCGTGATGACCAGGGGCGGGGCCAGCCGGATCGTGGATCCGTGGGTGTCCTTCACCAGGACGCCACGCTCCAGCATCCGCCGCGCGACGGCGCCGCCGCCCCCGTGGCGGTCGGCGACGTCGACGCCGGCCCACAGGCCGCGGCCGCGGCTCGCCTCCACCAGCCCGGCCGCGGTCATCTCGTGCAGGCGGGCGTGCAGCCGGGTTCCGAGCTCCGCGGCGCGCTGCTGGAACTCGCCGGTGCGCAGCATGGCGATGACTTCGAGGGCGACGGCGCAGGCGAGCGGATTGCCGCCGAAGGTGGAGCCGTGCTGGCCGGGGCGCAGGACACCGAGCACCTCGCGCGAGGAGACCACGGCGGAGACCGGGACGACACCCCCGCCGAGGGCCTTGCCCAGCAGGTACACGTCCGGGGTGACCTGTTCGTGTTCGCAGGCGAAGGTACGGCCGGTGCGGCCGAGACCGGACTGGATCTCGTCGGCGATCAGCAGGACGTTGCGGCGGGCGGTGGTCTCGCGTACGCGGGCCAGGTAGCCGGCGGGCGGGACACATACGCCGGCCTCGCCCTGCACCGGTTCGAGCAGGACGGCGACGGTGTCGTCGGTGAGGGCCGCCTCGAGGGCATCAGCGTCCCCGAAGGGGACGGTGTCGAAGCCGGGGGTGAAGGGGCCGAAGCCGTCCCTGGCCCCGGGGTCGGAGGAGAAGGACACCACGGTGGTGGTGCGGCCGTGGAAGTTCCCGGCGGCCACGACGATACGGGCGGCGCCCGGCGCGACGCCCTTGACCCGGTAGCCCCACTTGCGAGCGACCTTGACCGCGGTCTCCACGGCTTCCGCGCCCGTGTTCATCGGCAGTACGGTCTCCATCCCGCACAGGTCGGCCAGTTCGGTGCAGAAGTCGGCGAACCGGTCGTGGTGGAAGGCGCGCGAGGTGAGGGTGACCCGGTCGAGCTGCGTCTTGGCCGCGGCGATCAGCCGGGGGTGACCGTGGCCGAAGTTGAGGGCCGAGTACCCCGCGAGCAGGTCCAGGTGACGCCTCCCGTCGATATCGGTGGTCCAGGCTCCTTCCGCGGAGGCGATGACCACGGGCAGCGGGTGGTAGTTGCGGGCGCTGCGGGCCTCGGCGGCGCGCACGGCATCACCGGTCGCGGAGGTGACACCCGGGGAGGCGGCACCCGCGGGGGTGACGGCCACGGACATGACGGCCGCGCGGGACGTGGCGGGGGTGGCGGGAGTGGTGGGCGAGGTCGGCATGGCGGCGGCTCCGGTCGGGGATGCGGGGTGGGGGCTGATCTGCGGGACGGCGGCAGGGGCTGCGGGCGGGGGGCCGGGACGGGCCTGCGGGAAGGGCCGGGCGCGCGGGCGGAGGTCACGGGTGCCGCCGCCCGGCACGTCCGGGTACGCCTCCCCCGTCTCCCGCCGGCCGCGGCACGGGCCCGGCCGTCCCGGCGGGACACGACCGGTGGCCGGCGCGGCCTCGCGATCGCCCGCCGGGAACGGGCAGCAGGTGCCGGCCACGGGGATCGCGAGGGCTCCGTCCCCGCGGACGAGCACCGCTTGGCTGTTCGGACAATGGCGCTCCGGGACCCACCGGCAGGCCCGGAACCGGCTGCGGGTACGGCCCCGCCACCGGCGATGGCCGGCGGGCCGCCCTCTTCGGCGGCCTCGCCGAGCTGCCTCCACCCCGCGCGGGGCAGCCCCTCCGACCCAGGCCGGAGCCGATCCGGAAGGGTCCGGTCCGTTCGTTCCGGCTGGTGACGGCAGGTTCGCCGACGGGCATGGACCGCGCTTCCCTTCGGTTCGGCGGGGGGTTCGCCTCGTTATCCTGGCAAGGCTTCCAGGAGAGCGCCGCTGCCGATCGGCCGACGAAACGGGGCTTGCATTGTCCGATCTCACAACGACGCCCGAGGGGTTCGCCGCGGAGGAGTCCGCCACCCTGGGCGGCGTACTGGACGGTGCCGGGCCCGCGGGCGTCCGCCTGCTCACCGCTCCGGCCGGACTCGGCGTGCCGGTGCGGGGCACGGTGATCCACGACGCCGGGGACCGGATGCCGGTGGCTCCCGGCGGGCTCCTTCTCCTGGTCGGTGCCGAGCCGTCGGACCCCCGAGCGCTCTCGCTGCCGGGCCGGGCCGCGGCGCACGGCTGCACCGCCGTCGTGGTCAAGCGCCGCGGGCAGGACCTCGGCCCGTTCCTGCGCGAGGCCGACCGGCACGGTGTCGCGGTGCTCGCCGCCGAGGACGATCTGCCGTGGCGGAACATCGACGCCGTACTGAGCTGTGCCCTCACCGGTTCCGGCGCGGCCGCCGCGTTCGGCGCGATGCCGGCGGGAGGAGAGCTCTACGCCCTCGCCGACCACCTGGCGGCGGTGGTCGGGGGTGCCGCCGTGCTGGAGGACCTGGCCAGGCGGGTGGTCGCGTACTCGACCGTCCCCGGTGTCCGCATCGACGCACCCCGGGAGCGGGGCATCCTCCAGCGCCGTACCGAGGACCATCCGGAGCTGCCCGTTCAGCACCGGCAGTACCGGCAGGTGCTGGCCTCGCCGGCCGTGGTGAGGTTCCCCGCGATCGGCGAGGAGCTGCCGCGGGCCGCGGTGGCCGTACGCGCCGGGACCCTGCCGCTGGGCACCCTGTGGGTGATCGAACCGGAAACCGGCATCTCCGACGAGGGCGTCGCCGCCCTCGCGGAGACGGCCCGGCTCGTCGCCCCGCACCTGCTGCGGCTGCTGAACCTGCCGGAGGCCGAGCGGCGGCTGCGCCGGGACGCCTTCCTCGCGCTGCTGGGCGCGGGACCAACGCCGGAGGGGGCCCTCTCTCTCCTCGGGGTCCGTACGGGGCTCCCGTTCCGGCTGCTCGGTTTCGCGCCGCCGGCCGGTACGGGCGCGGGACGGGAGGGTCTTCCGGCGGGGGCCGCCGCCCTGGCGACCGTGCTGGAACACGCGGAGGCCGAACTGGTCCGGTACGGGGCGGCGCACCGCCCGGACGTCACCGTCGCGGCCACCGGCGGAGTGGTGTTCGCCCTGCTTCCGCACCCGGCGGAGGAGGGCGACGGCAGGCGGTTCGCCGAGGCCGCCCTGACGGTCGTACGCCGCGCGGTCTCGCCCGGGATCAGGGCGGCCCTGACGGGACCCGGCCGCGACGCGGCGGCTCCGGCGGCCCTGCGCAGGGAGGCCGAGGCGATCCTGCGGGCGACGGCGGACTCGCCGGCCGGGGCACCGCCCGCCACGGTCGCCGAGGTCCGCCACCGGATCCTGCTCGACCGGCTGGGCGACGAGCTGGAACGCGACCCGTGGCTGCGGCTGTCCGGGGTCGGCGAGCTGGTCGCCCACGACGCCGCTCACGGCACCCGCTACGCGGCCTCGGTCACCGCCTGGCTGGACGAACTGGGCGACGTCGCCACGGCCGCCGACCGGCTGCGGGTCCACCCGAACACCCTCCGGCACCGGCTGCGGCGGGCCCGGGAGCTGTTCGGCCTCGACCTCGACGCGCCCGACGTCAGGCTCGCCGTCTGGCTGGAACTCAGACGGCAGGCCCAGCCGCCCCCGGGGCCCGCGGCACCCTGAACCGCCCGGAGTTCACCGGCCGGACACGAACACCCCCCATCGTGAACCGGTGCGGGTGTCGGAGGCACGGGCCGGGCTGCGTAGGCTCGCTCCCGGCGCCCCCGTCACCGAGGAGGAACCCATGCCCGCCGCCGGCGAAGACCTGCAGCAGCTGGACGCTGTCAGCGTCCTCAACGCGAAGACGACCCTCGTCCAGCTCCTCGCCCGGGCGGGGGTCTACTCCGGCGACGCGGAGGAACTGATCAAGCTGGTCGAGGCCGGCGCGCTCGCCGGGGCGCACGAGGAGATCAGCGGGCGCGAGGAGCACGCCCCGCGGGACAAGGGCGAGCTCTACGCGGCCGGCTGGCTCGACGGCGCCCGGGCCGCCGCCGACGGGCTCGGCGACATCGCCGGACGGGCGCTGCGGGACGCGGTCGGCGCCGACGCTCCCGGCGAGCCCGCCGAAGCCCGTCCTCCCGTCGGGAGGATGGAGGTGGAACGGGCCAAGGTGGCGGTGACCCCCCTTCACCTCTCGTTCACCGCGCTCTCCGACCTCGATCCCGAGGTCTCCGAGCAGGTGCTCCACGCCGTGCTCGGCACCATGGGCGCCCGGGAGCGGGCCGCGTACGCGGGACGGCTGACGCGGTTCGCCTCGTCCCACCGCGCACACCTGGAACGGCTGTACGCGGAGTACGGTCCCGGCAGCCCGACCGCGATCCACGGCCGCTACTCCCTGCTCCACTCCCCCACCAGCATCGCCGTGCTGGAGCGCCTCCTCGCGGAGCCGTCGCCCCTGCGGGCGGAGTGGGACGCCGCCGAACTGCCCCCCGCCTGGCTCGACGGCCTGACCACCGCGTGGGACTCGACCGGCTGACCACGGGCCGGCGGCAGCGGGCGCCCTTCAGGGAGACGTCGTATCCGAGGGGGCCCTCGTTCATCGCCCGGCCCCGGCAGGGCGGGGCACCTGTTACAACTGGACAGCGCCCGGGGCGGGCGCTGCGGGCCGGCAGCGGGGGCGGGGGCGGGACATGGCGACGGTGGCGGTGACCGGTCATGTGCGGATCAGTGCCGGAAGCCTGGCCCCCATCCGGCAGGCCGTGGATTCCGTACTCGCCCGCTACCCCGCCGACGCACTCGTCGGGCTCTCCTGTCTCGCGGAGGGCGCGGACGCGCTGTTCGCCGCCGCCGTTCTCGCCGCCGGGGGCCGGCTGGAGGTGGTGCTGCCGTCGGCCGACTACCGGGCCCGCATGGTGGCACCGCACTACGCAGGGGAGTTCGACCTGCTGTGCGGTGCCGCCTCCGCCGTCAAGGTCATGCCGTACCGGCAGGCGTCGACGGCGGCCTACGCGGCCGCCAACCGCGTACTGCTCGCTCGTGCGCAGCTCCTGGTGGCCGTGTGGGACGGTCTGCCGGGCGGCCGGGGCGGAACGGCCGACACCGTGGCCGCGGCGCGCACGGCCGGGCTGCCCGTCGAGATCGTCTGGCCCCCGGGTGCCTCCCGGCCGGAGCCGCCCGGCCGGAGGACGCCCGGCCGGAGGGCGCCCGAGGCTGCCCGGCCCCGCCGGTTCAGTCCTCCAGCCGGACGAGCCAGGCCGTGAGCAGCGTTTCCAGTGCCGCGGCCTCGGCGGGCGTCAGCAGGTCCAGCAGGCGGCGTTCGTTGCGCATGTGGTCGGCGAACGCCCGGTCGACGAGTTCGCGCCCCGCTGTGGTGAGGGCGACGATCCGGCCGCGCTGGTCGTCGTCGGACCGGCGCCGGGTGACGAGTCCGGCGCGCTCCAGGCGGTCCACCCGCTTCGTCATCGCGCCGGTGGTCACCATGGTGTGCGCGGCGAGCTCGCCGGGTGCCCGTTCGCAGGGCTCACCGGCGCGGCGCAGGGCGCACAGGACGTCGAACTCGCCTTCGCCGAGGCCGTAGCGGTCGTAGACGAGGCGGAGTTCCGCGCCGATCCGGTCGCCCAGACGGTGCAGCCGTCCGATCACTCCCTGCGGGGAGACGTCGACGTCGGGCCGTACACGGCGCCAGTCGGCCTGGATGCGGGCCACACGGTCCGAGGGCTGTGACGGTTGCGGCCGGTGCGGCGCTTGTGACGGCTCCCCGCTCGACAGATTGCCTTCCATGGAAGGCAATATGCGCTGGGTGGCCCTGACCGCGGTCGCGCCGGTGGCCTGGGGCGCCAACTACTACGTCACGCACGAGTTCCTGCCGCCGGACCGTCCGCTGTACGGGGCCGCCCTGCGGGCGCTGCCCGCCGGCCTCGTCCTGCTGGCCCTGTGCAGGCAGCGGCCGCGCGGGGTGTGGTGGGGGCGGTCTGCGGTGCTCGGGCTGCTCAACGTGAGCGCGTTCTTCGTTCTGGTCTACGCCGCCTCCCTGCTGCTTCCGACGAGCGTCGCCTCGACCGTCATGGCCGTGTCCCCGCTGACGATGATGGTCCTCGCCTGGCCCCTGCTGTCCGAGCGGCCCACCGTGGCGCGCGTGGCGGGCGCCACGGTCGGGCTGGCCGGGGTCTGCCTGATGCTGTTCACGGGGGCGCGCGGACTGAGCACGCCCGGGATCCTCGCCTCGGGCGCCGCCGTGCTGGTCTCGTCCACCGGCCACGTCCTGGCCAAGCGGTGGAGCGCCGAAGCCGATGTGCTCGCCTCGACCGCCTGGCAGCTCACCGCCGGGGGCCTGTTCGTCCTCCCGGTCGCCGCGGCGGTGGAGGGCTCTCCCCCACAGGTCTCGCCCTCGGTGCTGCTGGCGTTCTGCTACGTCTCCCTGGTCGCCTCCGCGCTGGCCTTCGCCGCCTGGTTCGCCGGGCTACGACACCTGCCCGCGGGGACCGTCGGCCTGATCGGCCTGCTCAACCCGGTGACGGGCGTCCTGCTCGGGACGGTGGTCGCCGGCGAGGTGCTGACCGTCCGGCAGCTGTGCGGGCTGGCCCTCGTCCTGGCCGGAGTCGCCCTCGGCCGGCCGGGGCGCGCCGGCCGGGACGGGCACGAGCCGGTAGACGCTCCCGTGGGAGACGACACGGCCGGCGGTGGGCGGAAGGAAGGTTTCGTCGATGCGGTGGACGGTGAGTTCACCCACGGTCCAGACGGGTACGACGCCCGGGCCGACGGTAGGGCGGACGGTCGGCGGAGTGCTCATGACTGTTCCCTCGGTCTGTTCACGGAAGGTCAACAACCGCTCACCGCAAACGGTTTGCCGTGAATCACCCTGGATCAGCCCGCCTCGGACCGGCCGTCCGCCGCCCGCCGACCGCCGTCAGCGGTTGTCGTGGAGTTCCTGGTGCATCTGGGGCTGGTCGTCCTGGTCGTGGGTCAGGGCGAACTTCTGCACCTCGTTGAAGGCCTTGGACGCCGTGCCCAGAACCTCCTTGTAGGGGTTGACGCCGGTCGCCTTCTTCGCGGTGCCGCCGAGCAGCCCGCCGCCGAGACCGCTCGCCACGCCGTGTCCGGCGGACAGGGGTCCGGCGGCGATGTCGAGGACGCTCTTGGGCAGTCCGGCCATGTCGGCGTACTTGTCGCTCAGCGCGTGGCGGACCATCGCGACGAAGGCGTCGTGGGCGCCCGGCGGGTAGAACTTCTTGTAGAAGTCGATGGCCTGCTTGGTCATGAAGACCCCGTCGTCGGTCTTCGACCACTCCTTGTCGCGTACCTTCTGCCACACCTCCGTGACGAGGTCGGGGTCCTTGGGCAGCAGCCACTTGCCGGGCGTGCCGAGGTAGTGGTTGACGTAGTGCCAGGAACACATGAAGCCCTTGGCGTCGTCCTTGCTGACCTCGATGCCCAGGCGCCCCATGGCCTGGAGGATCTGGGCGGAGAACACGCAGGCCGCGCCGGTGGTGTACTTCTGGGAGACCGGCTCACCCCACTTGGCGTAGTCCCATTCGCCGCTCTTCTTGTGGAGCTGGCGCACCGAGGCGTGGACCAGTCGGACCTTGGTGACGTTCGCGGCCAGGCTGCCGTCCCGCATGGCGTTCTTGTCGCCCATGTCGACGAACAGCCGGGAGGACTGCGACAGCCTCCGGCCGGGGCCTTCCACGCCGCCGAGCCGACCGGTGGAACGCAGGGTGAACGCGCCCGTCGGGGAGAGGTAGGTGCCGATCAGGCCGACGGTGCCCTGGAGCATGGACACCTCGCCGTGGTGGTGGGCGAAGAAGCTCTCGGCGGCCTTGACGTCCGCCTCGGACCAGTCCGGCGGCGGAGCCGCCGCCTCCTTGAGGAACTCGGCCAGCCTGACGGGCAGTCCGGACATGTCCATCCCGGGCTTGAGGGTGCCGATGGTGCGGAACAGGGCGTTGACCCCGTCGATCTCCTTGTTGTCGATCAGGTCCGACACGAGCGTGTCGGCCTTCGGATCACCGACCTTGCTCGCCGCCACCAGCTCGGCTTCGATCGTCGCTGCCGTCAAACCCACGGTGGACCTCTTCCTGCGATGCGGGCGGCGCCTGCCGCATGGCATGCGGGCAGCGCACCCGGGGGGACTGGTCCGGCGGTCTCGCCGGTCAGCGGCATGCTCCCGCCGGAGCCGGGCCGCCAGAACCCCTCATCCATGCGGGATCGTTTGTTCCTCACCCCAACAGCGGAAGCCCGCCGCCCAGCCGCTCCCGCAGCCCGATCACCTTCCCGGCCTCCTCCCTGCCCTGCCGTAACGGTCCTGTTCACAAGGCCCGGCGGGCCGATCAGGCCGCGCCCGCCGGAACGGACGAGGAGGTCGCCCGCCCGCCCGGGGCGGGAAGGGTGCGCGACGCGCCGTCAGGCGAGGTCGAGGAGTTGCTCGTAGAAGCCGCCGAAGCCGCGGGAGCGGTCGGCCAGGTGGAGTTCGAGGATCCAGTGGCAGGCCCGCCCGGCCCGGTCGGTGCGGCGCAGCGGGGTGTCGTTGTCGGGGGTGATGTAGGACTCGGCCCTGGCGCCGTCGTTGGTCTCGTGCGGGAACTCGCCGACCAGGTGGCCGGCGTGCCAGATGCCGATCGATCAAAAATCGCGCACGGCGCGCCGGTTTCTCATTCACCAACCAAATGGGCGCAACCCACTGGCGTATTCGAGCATGGTCCGAGGTCCTCGGTTTTTCGGGACAAACAGCCATCCGACCTGGAACTTTCGACCAGATCGGGCGAGCGGGGCGCCTGCCGCCAGCCTGTTGTCCCGAATTGCAGATGCCGGATCCCAGGTGCTTGAGTGACAGCAAATACGGTATGACCTGCACCAAATACGAACCGCATTTGCGCAGCGTCCGACCAGCCGGACCGGAGAACATTTCCTGCCATGATTTCTCCCCCCACCGCCCGGCCGCGCCGGGCCTCCGCCCTCCTCCTCGGTGCCCTCCTCGTTCCCGTCCTGGCCGCCTGCGGCGGCGGGGACGGCGGATCCACCTCCGCCACGCCCTCGGCGACCGGGTCCGGCCAGGTGCCCGCCGCGAACCTGACCGTGCTCGCCGCCGCCTCCCTGACCGACGTCTTCAAGACGGCGGGTGCCGCGTACGAGAAGGCCCACCCGGGCACGAAGGTGAACTTCTCCTTCGCCGGATCGCAGGAACTGGCCGCCCAGGTCAAGCAGGGCGCCCCGGCCGACGCCCTGGTCACCGCGGACACCGCCACCATGGACGGCGTGAGGGCGGAGACCGGCGAGCCCACGGTGATCGCCAAGAACCGGCTGGTCATCGCCACCGCACCGGGCAACCCCCACAAGATCGATTCCCTGAAGGACCTCTCCGATCCCCACCTGAAGGTGGTCCTGGCCGCTCCCGAGGTGCCCGCCGGCCGCTACAGCCAGGAGGTCCTCGACAAGCAGGGGATCACCGTCAACCCGGTCTCGGAGGAGCCGAACGTGCGGGCCGTGCTGTCCAAGGTCGAACTGGGCGAGGCCGACGCCGGACTCGTCTACAAGACGGACGTGGCCGCGGCCAAGGGGAAGGTGGACGGAGTCGACATCCCGGACGACCAGAACGCCATCGCCTCCTACCCCGCCGCGACGCTGAAGGCGACGAAGAACGCCGCCGCCGCGGACGCCTTCGTCGACTGGCTCTCCACCCCCGAGGCGCAGAAGATCCTCCAGGACGCGGGGTTCCAGGCGCCCTGACCGGTCCGCCGTCCCGTCCGAATCCTCCCGCCCCTCCCGACGCCTCCCGCCCACCCCGATGACACGCCGTACCGCCCGGCCCCGGCCGCCGCTCCTCCTGGCCGTGCCCGCCGTCCTGGCGGTCGCGTTCCTGCTGATCCCGCCGGCCGGGATCCTCGTCCGCACCGAGTCGGCGGTGGACCGCCGGCCGTTCCGTACGCGAGGCGCACTACGCGACGCCCGCCGAGGACCCGCTCGCCGGCGCCCCCGAGCCGGACGCGCACGCCTTCCCCGCCCCGGCCGGCCGCTGGGCCCTGCACGCCGACGTCACCGGCCGCCGAGCCGGCGATCGCCGACGGCACCCCGGTGTGGTGCAGCGCGAAGGCCACCGAGATCACCCTCGTCACCCTCTGACCGCACAAGCGCACCAAAATCGGCGACCCACCTTGCAAATGCCAGCTGTTTCAGTCAATCTAGCCATTGGATGATTGACCAGAGTCACAGCGGGCGCAGGGATCCGATTCCGTGTCCGTATCCAGTCGCCCGGCCGGGGCGGTTCTTGATTGACTTGAACCACACCGGCCCCGGGCGGCGGAGTGGCTCTCCCCGCTCCGGGGCATCCGACAGGTGACCCCTGCGTGCCGTTCTCGGTAGTCGGCACGCGGGGGTCCGGTGCTCATCGACCGGGGAGCCTCCCCGGAACCGCCTCCAGCAGCCGGCGCGCGACCTCCGT
Source organism: Streptomyces sp. NPDC048603 (assembly GCF_043199475.1). Classification (NCBI taxonomy): domain Bacteria; kingdom Bacillati; phylum Actinomycetota; class Actinomycetes; order Kitasatosporales; family Streptomycetaceae; genus Streptomyces; species Streptomyces sp. NPDC048603. Next base: position 704,833 of record NZ_JBICVY010000001.1, read on the forward strand.
CCGCGGCCTGCAGGTCCGGCGACGGCCGGGCCCGCGAGGTCTCCGCCCGGGTCCTCGGCGACGTCCGCGAAGAGGAGGGCCCACCGTCGGCGGACTTCCCGTACGGCCGGGCCGGCAAGGACCTCTGGCGGCGCATCAGCCCGGGCCTGAGCCCGGGTCAGATCAAGCCGGTTCGCCGACTCCCCGGAGGCGTTCCCGCGGGGCTGCGCCACCGAGGTGGACACCAAGCCGGGCGACCGGGACCCGACCGCGCGACCTGCCTCCTCCGGGGCGGCACGTCGGCCCACCTCTCACAGGTCACTGCCGGTCGGTGATGTGCCCGGGAACCGGATGCCGCTCGGCAGGACGGGTGCGGTCACGGGTGTCGGCCCGGGCCGCTTGCCTCGGCGCCCGGCCCCGGGCGGTTGACAGTGAACCAACGGAGTGCAGTGGCGAACGACTGGTTGCGCGTACGAAAACCGGCCACTCCGAGCGGCCCGTCCCTGTCGGATCGACCAGGCAGGCCCGCGTTCGACCAGGCAGGCCCGCGCGCGAAGGCGCACGGGCCGAACGCGGCCCGCCGGAACGGGCGTTGCCCGCGGGGCGGAGTGCGCTGACCGGTCCGCGAGGCCCCGCCGACGGCCTGTGCCGGGTGACGGAGGAGACGACCGGCCTCACGCTCCGTGACGCCCATTCGCCCCCGCCCCCTGGCGTAGCGGGCAGAAGTTTGCGAAGATTGTCCCCTGCAAAGAGTCCGTGCCCCGCCTGCACAGCCTTCGGCTCCCCCGGCTTTCGATCGGTGCGCGAGATACCCAGGTCAACCACTTGACCGCTCTGGCCCAGGCCATTACTTTGCGTAGACAGCGATCCATACCCACCGAAGGAGGCGACCGGCAGATGTACACCAGCTCTGACCAGGCTCGCCTCGCCCAGAACACCGTCTGGGCCTCGGGTCGTATCGCACACGGCTGCTGAATACGCCGTTTCTGATGTGCCCGTCTGCGGCACATTCCGGGTTTCCCGTCATCACCCTCTGGCACGTTGATGTCGCGTGCCGCTCTGCGCCCACTCCTGTCTCGTGGCGCGTCTGAACACAGAAAGCTGCCTGAAAATTGGCAAACATGATGAATCGACTGATCACGCTCCGGAACGAAGGTCCGTCATGGTAGCGGCACGCATCACCGTCAACGGGAAAGAAACCCCGATCGCTCCGGCTGCGGCCCACACCACCACGCTGGACTTCCTGCGTGACCGTGGCCTCACCGGCAGCAAGGAAGGCTGCGCCGAGGGTGAGTGCGGCGCCTGCTCGGTCCTGGTGGCCCGTCCCGGCGTGGACAAGCCCACCGACTGGGTGGCGGTAAACGCCTGCCTGGTCCCGGTCGCGGCACTGGACGGCCAGGAGGTCATCACCTCCGAGGGCCTCGCCACGCCCGGCGAGCCCGGCACCCGCGCCACCCTGCACCCGGTGCAGGAAGAGATGGCGGTCCGTGGCGGCTCGCAGTGCGGTTACTGTACGCCGGGGTTCATCTGCAGCATGGCGGCCGAGTACTACCGGCCCGGTCGCTGTGGGCAGAAGAACTCCGACGAGACCGCCGGGAACGCCGAGGGTGCCGAGCACTCCGCGCACTCCGAGGACGGCGACCACGAGCACGGTCCGAACGGCTTCGACCTGCACTCGCTCAGCGGCAACCTGTGCCGCTGCACGGGCTACCGCCCGATCCGCGATGCCGCGTACGCCGTCGGTGAGCCGACCGACGAGGACCCGCTGGCGCAGCGCCGCGAGCAGGCCCCGCCGGAGCCGGCCCGGACCGAGTACGTCCAGGACGAGGCCACCTTCCTGCGGAAGAGCACCCTGGCCGAGACGCTGGAGCTGCTGCGCGAGCGTCCCGACGCGGTGGTGGTCGCGGGCTCCACGGACTACGGCGTCGAGGTGAACATCCGCTCGCGCCGCGAGAAGCTCGTGGTCGCCATCGACCGCCTGCCCGAGCTCCGCGAGCTGCGCGTCGAGTCCGACTACATCGAGATCGGCGCGGCGGTCACGCTCACCGAGATCGAGCGCCGTCTCGACGGCAGCGTTCCGCTGCTGGCCGAGCTGTTCCCGCAGTTCGCCTCCCGGCTGATCCGCAACAGCGGCACCCTCGGCGGCAACCTCGGTACCGGCTCCCCGATCGGTGACAGCCCGCCGGTCCTCCTCGCGCTGGAGGCGTCGCTGGTGCTCGCCGACACCGAGGGTGAGCGCGTGGTCCCGCTGGCGGAGTACTTCACCGGCTACCGGCAGACCGTTCGCCGTCCCGGCGAGCTGATCCGCGCCGTGCGCATCCCGCTGCCGCTGTCGACGACCGTGGCCTTCCACAAGATCGCCAAGCGGCGCTTCGACGACATCTCCAGCGTCGCCGTCGCCTTCGCGCTCGACATCCAGGACGGCATCGTCCGCAAGGCGCGCATCGGCCTGGGCGGCGTGGCCGCCACCCCGCTCCGCGCCACCGCCGTCGAGGCGGCCCTGGAGGGTCAGCCGTGGACGGCCGAGACCGCCGAGGCCGCGTCCCGGCTCCTGGAGGCCGAGGGCACCCCGATGAGCGACCACCGTGCCAGCTCCGCGTACCGATCCGCGATGCTCGGCCAGAGCCTGCTGAAGCTGCACGCCGAAACCACCGAGGCGGTGTCGTCATGAGCCATCTGTCCGAACGTCCCGAGAAGCCGGTTGTCGGCGTCTCGATGCCGCATGAGAGTGCTTACCTGCACGTCACCGGCACCGCGCTGTACACCGACGACCTGGTGTACCGCACCAAGGACACGCTGCACGCGTACCCGGTCCAGGTCATGAAGACCCGCGGCCGCGTCACCAAGCTGAACACCGAGCCCGCGCTCGCGGTGCCCGGTGTGGTCCGCGTGCTGACCGCCGCCGACGTGCCCGGCGTCAACGACGCCGGTATCAAGCACGACGAGCCGCTCTTCCCCGACGTGGTCATGTACCACGGCCACTCGGTGGCGTGGGTGCTCGGCGACACGCTGGAGGCGGCCCGCCTCGGTGCGGCGGCCGTCGAGGTGGAGATCGACGAAGAGCCCTCGATCATGACGCTCAAGGAAGCGATCGCGGCCGAGAGCTTCCACGGCGCCCGGCCCGTGATGGAGACCGGCGACATCGACGCCGGCTTCGCCGACTCGACGCACGTGTTCGAGGGTGAGTTCCAGTTCGCCGACCAGGAGCACTTCTACCTGGAGACGCACGCCGCTCTGGCCTACGTCGACGAGAACGAGCAGCTCTTCATCCAGAGCAGCACCCAGCACCCCTCCGAGACCCAGGAGATCGTCGCGCACGTCCTCGGGCTGCACAGCCACGAGGTCACCGTGCAGTGCCTGCGGATGGGCGGCGGCTTCGGCGGCAAGGAGATGCAGCCGCACGGCTTCGCGGCCATCGCGGCGCTCGGTGCCAAGCTCACCGGCCGGCCGGTCCGCCTCCGCCTGAACCGGACCCAGGACCTGACCATGTCGGGCAAGCGGCACGGCTTCCACGCCAAGTGGAAGATCGGCTTCGACGCCGACGGCCGCATCCAGGCCCTGGACGCCACCCTGGTCGCGGACGGCGGCTGGAGCCTGGACCTGTCCGAGCCCGTGTGCGCCCGTGCGCTGTGTCACATCGACAACACGTACTGGATTCCCAACGCGCGCGTCGCCGGTCTCATCGCCAAGACCAACAAGGTCTCCAACACGGCCTTCCGTGGCTTCGGCGGCCCCCAGGGCATGCTCGTGATGGAGGACATCCTCGGCCGCGTGGCGCCGAAGCTCGGCCTGGACGCGATGGAGCTGCGGAAGCGCAACTTCTACCAGCCGGGTCTGGGCCAGCACACGCCGTACGGCCAGCCGGTCACCCAGGCCGAGCGGATCTCCAAGGTCTGGGAGCAGGTCGAGGAGAAGGGCGGCATCGCCGACCGCAAGCGCGAGATCGCCGCGTTCAACGCCGCGCACCCGCACACCAAGCGGTCGCTGGCGATCACCGGCATCAAGTTCGGCATCTCCTTCAACCTCACCGCCTTCAACCAGGCCGGCGCGCTGGTGCTGATCTACAAGGACGGCTCCGTCCTGATCACGCACGGCGGCACCGAGATGGGCCAGGGCCTGCACACCAAGATGCTGCAGGTGGCCGCGACCACGCTGGGCATCCCGCTGAGCAAGGTCCGGCTGGCCCCGACGCGGACCGACAAGGTGCCCAACACCTCCGCGACCGCCGCCAGCTCCGGTGCCGACCTCAACGGTGGCGCGGTCAAGAACGCCTGTGAGCAGCTGCGTACGCGGCTCCTGCAGGTGGCCGCCAGCCAGCTGGGTTCGAACGCCGAGGACGTCCGCATCGTCGAGGGCGTCGCGCGCACCCTGGGCAGCGACAAGGAACTGGCCTGGGACGACCTGGTCCGTACCGCGTACTTCCAGCGGGTCCAGCTGTCGGCGGCCGGCTTCTACCGGACCCAGGGTCTGCACTGGGACGCGAAGACCTTCCGGGGTTCGCCGTTCAAGTACTTCTCCTACGGCGCCGCGGCGGCCGAGGTCGAGGTCGACGGCTTCACCGGCAAGTACCAGATCCGCCGGGTGGACATCGTCCACGACGTCGGCGACAGCCTCTCCCCGATGATCGACATCGGTCAGGTCGAGGGCGGCTTCGTGCAGGGCGCGGGCTGGCTGACGCTGGAGGACATGCGCTGGGACGTCAGCGAGGGTCCGAACCGCGGCCGGCTGCTGACCCAGGCGGCGAGCACGTACAAGCTGCCGAGCTTCTCGGAGATGCCGGCGGAGTTCAACGTCTCGCTCATGGAGAACGCCCACGAAGAGGGTGCCGTCTACGGCTCCAAGGCCGTCGGTGAGCCTCCGCTGATGCTGGCGTTCTGCGTGCGCGAGGCGCTGCGTCAGGCCGCCGCGGAGTTCGGTCCGGCCGGCGTCAGCGTCGAGCTGGGCGCGCCCGCCACGCCGGAGAGCGTCTACTGGGCGATCCAGGAAGCCCGCAAGGGCGAGGGCTCCGAGGACGCTGCCGCCGTGAACGGCACCGCTGTCAACGGGGTGTCCGCCAACGGTCACGTCAACGGCAACGGCGCCAACGGTGCCGTCCGCACCGAAGTGCTGAGCGGTGCCTGACATGACGTGGGTTGCCGCGGTCGCGCGGTTGCGGGCGCGCCGGGAGACCGGCGTACTCGTGACCGTCGCGACCGTGCGCGGCCACGCCCCGCGCGACGCCGGCGCGAAGCTCGTCGTGGGGGAAACCGCTACATGGGGCTCGATCGGTGGCGGCAACGTCGAGGCCGTCGCGATCGACCGGGCCCGGGAGATGATCGCCGCGTCCAAGTCCGAGCCCGAGCTGATCGACTTCGCCCTGAACGACAAGGTGGTCAACCAGCACGGTGTGCAGTGCTGCGGCGGCGCGGTCCAGGTGCTGCTCGAACCGCTGCCGGTGGTACGTGCGGTGGCGATCTTCGGCGTCGGTCACGTCGGACTGGAGCTGGCGCGCATCCTGGCACGTCAGGACCTCGATCTGCACCTGATCGACACCCGCTCGGACATGCTCGCCAAGGAGCGGCTCGAGGTGCTGGACGACGCGGTGGCGCAGGTGCACGCGCACCACACGCCGCTGCTGCCGGAGGAGGTGCTGGAGCAGCTGCCGCGCGGCACGCACGTCCTGATCATGACCCATGATCACGCCGAGGACGCCGCGCTCTGCGACGCCGCCCTGCGCACCGACCATCTCGGCTCGATCGGGCTGATCGGTTCGGCGGCCAAGTGGGTGCGGTTCAAGAAGCGCCTGGCCACCGAGGGCGGTCACGACGAGGCCACCATCAACCGGATCAAGACCCCGATCGGGCTGGCCGAGATCACCGGCAAGGAACCGGCCACCATCGCCGTGAGCGTGGCCGCCGATCTGCTGCGCACCTTCGAGACCGAGGGGGTCTGACCCCCTCACCGGTCGGCAGGGGTGTCCCGCGCACGTGTGAACGCACATGCGCGGGGCACCCCTTCGGCATGCCGGGACCGCCACGGCAGGACGCCGACTCCTTACGGAACACGGACGTCTGCCGTACGGGGCGGGTCCGGCCGGGACGGCGCACGCCGGGTGCTGCGAGGCTTGACCCCATGAGTACGTCATCCCAGCCCGCCCGGGTCCTCGTCGTCGACGACGACCCGACCGTCGCCGAGGTCGTCACCGGCTACCTGCACCGGGCCGGTCACACCGTCGACCGGGCCGCCGACGGGCCCGCCGCGCTCGAGGCCGCCGCCCGCAACGCCCCTGACCTGGTCGTCCTGGACCTGATGCTCCCCGGCATCGACGGGCTGGAGGTGTGCCGCCGGCTGCGCGCCGAGCGGCTCGTACCGGTGATCATGCTGACGGCGCGCGGGGACGAGGACGACCGGATCGCGGGCCTGGAACTGGGCGCGGACGACTACGTCACCAAGCCCTTCAGCCCCCGGGAACTGGTCCTCCGGGTGGAATCCGTCCTGCGGCGCAGCCGTACGGCAGCCGCGGCCTCGGCGGACGGTCGGCCGGTGCTCGGCGCGGCCGGCATCCAGGTGGATCCGGAGACCCGGCGCGCCACCAAGGACGGCAGGGAACTGGCTCTCACCCTGCGGGAGTTCGACCTGCTCACCCACTTCCTCACCCGCCCCGGACGGGTCCACAGCCGCGAGGAGCTGATGCGGGAGGTGTGGGGCTGGGACTTCGGCGACCTGTCCACCGTCACCGTCCACGTCCGCCGGCTGCGGTCGAAGATCGAGGACGACCCGGCCACCCCGCGGATCGTCCAGACCGTCTGGGGCGTCGGTTACCGCTTCGAACCCGCGGGCGGGGAGGCCCGGCCGTGAACGACGTCCTGCTGATCGCCCTGTTCGCCCTCGCGGGCGCCGCCGGCGCGGGAGTGCTGGGCGCGGTCGCCCTGCGCCTGGTCCGGCATCGCTCGGTGACCGTCTCCCTGACGGTCGTCGCCGCGGTCACGGTCACCGCCATGCTCGCCGGCACCCTCGCCGTGGCCTGGGCCATGTTCCTCTCCCCGCACGACCTGACCGTCGTCACGCTCGTCGTCGCCATGGCCGCCGTGGTCTCCCTGGCCACCGCGCTCCTGCTCGGCCGGTGGGTGGTCGCCCGGAGCCGGGACCTCGCCCGGGCCGCCCGGGAGTTCGGCGAGGGCGGCGGCTTCGCCGCGCCGTCCGCCCGGGCCACCGCGGAACTGGCGGACGTCACCCGCGAACTCGCCGCGACCAGCGCCAGGCTCGCCGCCTCCCGGGAGCGCGAACGCGCCCTGGAGACCTCCCGCCGCGAGCTCGTGGCATGGATCTCCCACGACCTGCGCACCCCGCTCGCCGGGATCCGGGCCATGGCCGAGGCCCTGGAGGACGGGGTCGCGGCCGACCCCGGCCGCTACCACCGGCAGATCCGCACCGAGGTCGAACGCCTCGGCACCATGGTCGGCGACCTCTTCGAGCTGTCCCGCATCCACGCCGGCGCCCTTGAGCTCGCCACCAGCCGGGTCTCCCTCCAGGACCTGGCGGGAGACGCCCTCCTCGGCGCCGACCCGCTGGCCCGCGAACGCGGGGTGCGGCTGCTCGGCGGCGCCCTGGCGCACGTGCCCGTCGAGGTGGACGGCAAGGAGATGACCCGGGTGCTGGCCAACCTCCTGGTCAACGCCATCCGCCACACCCCGGCCGACGGCACCGTCACCGTGGCCGTGGACCGGCACGGGGACAGCGCCGTACTGTCCGTCACCGACGGCTGCGGCGGCATCCCCGAGGAAGACCTGGCGAAGGTCTTCGACACCGGCTGGCGGGGCAGCCCGGCCCGGACTCCCCCGGCGGGCGCCGGACTCGGGCTGGCGATCGTACGCGGCATCGTCGAGGCCCACGCCGGGCACGCGGCCGTCCACAACGTGCCCGGCGGCTGCCGGTTCGAGGTGACGCTGCCCCTCGCCGCCGCGCACGCCTGACGGGGCCCGCGCCGAGGACCACCCGACGCGGGCGGAGGACCACCCGACCCTGGCGGAGGACTACCCGACCCTGGCGGAGGACTACCCGACCCGGGCGGAGGCCCGCTGTTCCGCCCGGGCGAACTCGGTCATGCCCTCGGCGAAGGCCACCCGAGGACGCCAGCCCAGCTCACGGCGCAGCCGGGACGAGTCCGCCGTGATGTGCCGGACGTCGCCCAGCCGGTACTCCCCCGTCACCACCGGCTCCGGCCCCCCGTGCGCCCCGGCGAGGGCCCAGGCCATCTCCCCGACCGTGTGCGGGTCCCCGCTGCCCACGTTGTAGGCGGTGTGCCCGCCTGCCGGCAGGCCGTCGAGACCCGCCAGCACGGCCGTGTTCGCCCCGGCCACGTCCCGTACGTGGACGAAGTCGCGCCGCTGCGCTCCGTCCTCGAACACCCGGGGCGCCTCGCCCCTGGCCAGTGCCGACCGGAAGTACGACGCCACCCCCGCGTACGGGGTGTCCCGGGGCATCCCCGGCCCGTACACGTTGTGGTACCGCAGCGATACGGCCGTCCCCCCGGTGGACCGGGCCCAGGCGGCGGCCAGGTGCTCCTGCGCCAGCTTGGTCGTCGCGTAGACGTTCCGCGGATCCACCGGGGCGTCCTCCGCCACCAGCCCGGGGGCCGGCTCGGCCCCGCAGCGCGGGCAGCGCGGCTCGAAGCGGCCCGCGTCGAGGTCCGCCGCCGCCCGCGGGCCCGGGCGGACCACCCCGTGCTCGGGGCACTCGTACCGGCCCTCGCCGTACACCACCATCGACCCCGCCTGCACCAGCAGGCGTACCCCGGCCTCGGCCATCGTGGCCAGCAGGACCGCGGTCCCCAGGTCGTTGCAGGCCACGTAGGCGGGCGCGTCCGCGAAGTCCTTCCCCAGACCCACCATGGCCGCCTGGTGGCAGACGGCGTCCACCCCGCGCAGGGCGGCGCGGACCGCCTCCGCGTCCCGTACGTCGCCCCGGAGGAACCCGGCGTCCGGGGGATCGGGTTCGACGGGGTGGGCGGCCGGGAGCAGGGCGTCCAGCACCACCGGCTCGTGTCCTTCGGCCGCCAGCGCGGCGACCACGTGCGAGCCGATGAACCCGGCTCCTCCTGTGACGAGAACTCGCATGCCCGGCACGCTACGGAGTCCGGGCCGGCCCGGACCGTTCCCGCACCGGGCCGTAAGGGTTCCGTCATCGGCACCCGTGCGGCCGCGGACCCGCCGCGGCGGCGCGGACCTGCCGTGCCGCCGCGACCGGATGTACCGTCGCCTGTACGGGGCGAAGACCGTCACGCGCGGGCAAGGCCGAGGAGGCCACCGATGGACGCTGCCACCGCTGCCGCCGTGGTGAGTGCCGCCGTCGTCCTGGCGGCCCTCACGATCCGTACCGCCGTCGCCGAGCTGCGGCAACCTGGCAGTGCGCGCGGGCAGTGGCGGTTCCTCAGGGATCCCGGGGCCCTGACCGCCGCGGGGATCACCGCGCTGCTGCTCGGGGTGGTGGGCTGGCGGCAGGCCGCGGGGCCGGGGCTGGTCTGGGCGCTCCTGGCCGGCGTCCTGGTCGGTCTGGCCCTGGGCACCCGCCGCTGACCGGTCCGGGAGGTGCCGCCGCGCCCGGCGGGGAGGCCCTGTGCGGGCCCCCCGCCGTTGCTACTTCGGCATCAGGACGGTGTCGATGATGTACACGTTGGCGTTGGCGGTCCTGACGTTGCCGCAGACCACGCCGGCCGTGTCGTTGACCCGGTAGGAATCACCGGACCCCTCCGTGGTGACGGTGCCCTTCTGGAGCGTCTCGAAGGAGCCGTTCTCCAGCTGCTTCGGCGTCAGCCTCTGGCCGGCGACGTGGTAGGTGAGGATCTTGGTCAGCATCTCCTTGTCGGCGAGGACCTTGTCGAGGTCGGCCTTCGGGATCTTCGCGAAGGCGTCGTCGGTCGGGGCGAAGACGGTGATGTCCTTGGCGTTGTTGAGGGTGTCGACCAGGCCGGCCTGCTTGACCGCGGCGACCAGGGTGGACAGGGCCGGGTTGTTGGAGGCGGCGGTGGCGACCGGGTCCTTGGCCATCCCGTCGAAGGATCCGGCGCCTTCCTCCGGGACACCGGCACAGGCCGGGCCGAACGGCTTGTCGTCCGCCGCCGTGCCGTCCGCCGTCATCGGCTCGCTCTGGGCGGGTTCTCCGGCGGCCGGGGTGGCGGCGGCCCTGGTGTCGCCGGAGGCGTCGGAGGCGTCGGAGGCGTCGGAGCAGGCGGCCAGCGAGAAGGGCAGCAGGACGGCTGCGGCCACGGCGATTCCGGTACGGCGGATCTGCTGGATGTTCATGATCGTTTCTCCTTGGCTGGGGGACGGTCCCCGGATCTCGGGGGGCTTCCGGACCTCGCCTCCGGACGAGGCCGGTCCGGTGGTCTCAGGGGGCGGCGACGGTGACGAAGACGCTGTGCCTGCCGCTCGCCCCGTCGGGCACGGTGCGGGTGCGTTCCTCGGTCTGCACCCGGCCGGTGCCGTCGGTGGCGCGGACGGTGACGGTGTGCCCGCCGGGTGTGGCCCGCCACGGGAAGGACCACTGGCGCCAGGTGTCGGGGGTGGCCCGGGCCGCCAGGTCGGCGTCGCGCCAGGGCCCGTCGTCGATGCGGACCTCCACGCGCGTGATGCCGCGCCCCTGGGCCCAGGCGACCCCGGCGACCGTGACCGGGCCGGCGGCGGGGCGGGCGAACGGCCTGGGGGTGTCGATCCGCGCCTGGGTCTTGACCGGCGCCCGCTTCGCCCACCGGCGCCGGACCCAGTAGGGGTCGTAGGCGTCGAAGGTGGTGAGCTCGATGTCCGTGATCCACTTGCAGGCGGAGACGTAGCCGTACAGGCCCGGGACGAGCATGCGGACGGGGAAGCCGTGGTCGAAGGGGAGCGGCTCGCCGTTCATGCCGACCGCGAGCATGGAGTCCCGGCCGTCCATGACGTCCTCGACCGGTGAGCCCAGCGTCATGCCGTCCACGGAACGGGCCACCAGCTGATCGGCCCGGCCGCCCCTGGAAGGGGGTTCGACCCCGCATTCGGCCAGGAGCCGGGCGAGCGGGGCGCCGAGCCAGCGGGCGGTGCCGAGGTAGGGGCCGCCCACCTCGTTCGAGACGCAGGTCAGGGTGATGTCGCGTTCGATCAGCGGGCGGGCCAGGAGCTGGGCGAAGGTGAAGACGCGGGGGCGGTCGACGCCCGCGCCGTGGATCCGCAGCCGCCAGGAGGCGGCGTCGACCCGGGGGACGACGAGGGCGGTGTCGACGCGGTAGAAGTCCCGGTTGGGGGTCGTGAACGCGCTGATCCCGGGAACCTTCAGCTGCGCTCCGGCCGGAACCGCCGGAGCGGGCGAGGCCGGGGCGGGCAGAGTGAGGCCGTTGCGGGAGGCCACGGCGGCCCGGCCGCGCCGGCCGGTCAGCGCCCGGCCGAGTGCCCCGGCTCCGGTGGCGGCCGCGGCGGTCACGGCGGCAGCGGTGAGGAAACCCCGCCGGCTCCAGCCGGCCGCGGTGTCCCCGTCGCCCGGCGGCGGGCCGGCCGGGGTGGCTCGGCCCGCCCGGCCCGCCCGGCCTGCGAGGACGTACAGCGCGAGAGCACCCGCCGCGGCACCGGCCCACGAGGGAAGTACGTCGGCGAGGCCGCCGGAGTCGGGCCTGCTCACGGCCGCGGCCGCGCCGACGATCCCGAACAGCAGCACTCCGGCCGCCCCGGCACGGCGGTGACGCAGCGCCAGAAGCCCCAGCGCGAGGGCGAACAGAGCCAGCAGGGCGAGGATGCCGGCCTGGAGGACCGCCTTGTCGTTCTCGCCGAACGTGCGGATCGCGAAGTCCTTCACCCCGGCCGGAGTGCGGTCGATGACCGCACCGCCGACCACCGTCACCGGGCCGGCCGCCGGCCGTACCAGTCCGGCGACCAGCTCGGCCACGGCCAGCGCGGTGAACGCGGCCAGAAGACCGGCCGATCCACCGCGTGCGGCGCGGAGGGCGTTGTCACGGAAGCCGAAGCTGAAGCTGAAGCTGCTCACACCGGGCATTCGGCGGCACCCGGGCGGCGGATTGGTTCGTCCCCCGAACGGGTGAACTTCCGGCAATCCTTCGCCCTGTTCGTCACGAATCCATGGTGAAGCTCCCGATTCCGCGGGGGCCGAGCAGACGGACCGCTCGATGGAAGGAGGTGAGTGCGATGACCGCATCCCCGCAGGTACGACGCCTGGCAGCCGGAGCCGCGTCGGCCGGACTTCTGGCCGGTGCCGCGCTGCTGGGCCTGTCCGGTACGGCGAACGCCGCACCGGCGGCACCGGCAACGGCGAACTCGACGCTCACGAGCGACCGGGACCACCGTCACGACCGCTGGGACCGCCATGACCGCTGGGACCGCCACAACCGCCATGACCGGTGCACCTGGGTCAAGGGCCACTGGGCCGAGAGGTGGGTCAAGGGCCACTGGGAGAACCGGTGGCATCACGGCACCTGGCACGACGGCCGGTGGGGCCAGGGCCACTGGAAGCAGCACTGGGTGCCCGGCCACCAGGTGAACCACTGGGTTCCCGGGCACTGGAACTGCCACCACAGGTGGTAGCGCCGCCCGGGTCGCCACAGAAGGGGTTCGGGGGCCACGGCTCCGGAACCCCTTCCCTCCCTTCCCGTTCCTCCCCGTCCCCTCCCCTTCCCCTCCCCCGGCCCCGCCCTGATCCGCGGGACCCCTTCACCACCGGGAACTGCCATGCACACCGCAACCGCACCGTCCACGCGGCCGGCGACGGTGCACCACTTCCTCGCCCCGGGGCCGCAGGCCGCCCCGGAAGCCCGCCGGGTCGCCGCGCGGACGCTCGCCGCCCACCCCGCGGACTGCCCGTACGGCACCGCCCAGGACATCCTCGTCATCGTCTCGGAGCTGACCGCCAACGCCGTCCAGCACGCCAGGCCGCCCTACGCGCTCACGCTCCGCGTGGAGCCGGGCCGGGCGGGCATCGCGGTCAGCGATGCCTCCCACACGCTGCCCCGGCAGCCCGGCGGCAGCGACGTCCTCGCCACCCGGGGACGGGGGCTGGAGATCATCCGCGCCCTCGGGGCGGATCTGTTCGTCAGCCCCTCGCCCGACGGCAAACAGGTCATCGCGGTGATCACCTGGCCCGGCGAGCACGGCCTCCCCGCCGCCATTCCCTCGAACGGGTGACAAACGGATGTCCCGGCGACGCGCATGTCCCCCCATCCGCGGGCACGTCCGCTACGAAGCACGGGTGGGACACACCCCGAGGACAAGGACCGCCATGCGATGGACAACACGCCCCCGACCGCCCGGCCCCGGACCCGTACACGGCCGCATCTCCGTCCGGTCGCCACTGCCGGAGCCGGGCCGGTGAACCAACCGCTCCCGTTCGGCGCAGGCGGTCACACCGGCCCCACCGGCCCTGCCGGTCACACCGGCCCCGACGACCTCACCGACCTCACCGACGTCATGCACAAGGTCGCGGGCGGCGACAAAGAGGCGTTCTCCACCCTCTACGACGCACTCGCGCCGATGGTCTTCGGAATCGTGGTCAAAGTCGTCCGCGACCGGTCCCAGTCGGAGGAAGTCGCCCAGGAGGTCATGATCGACCTGTGGCGGCAGGCCGCACGCTACCGGCGCGAGTCCGGCACCGTGAGTGCGTGGGCGGCGACCATCGCCCACCGCAGGGCGGTGGACCGGGTCCGCTCCGCACAGGCCTCCGCGGACCGCGAGCAGGCGCAGGCCGCCCGCGCGCACCAGACGGCGTTCGACCAGGTAGCCGAACAGGTCGAGAGCCGTCTGGAGAGCGAGCAGGTACGCCGCTGCCTGCGCGGCCTGACCGAACTGCAGCGCCAGGCGGTGACCCTGGCCTACTACGGGGGCCTGACCTACCGTGAAGTCGCCGAAGCACTTCGCACGCCGCTTCCCACCATCAAGACACGCATGCGCGACGGGCTGATCCGGCTTCGCGACTGCATGGGGGTGACCACGTGAAACACCACGCGTCCGATGTCCACGTCCTCGCTGCCGCGTACGCGCTCGATGCGCTGGATCCCGGCGAGCGGGAGGCGTTCGCCGCGCACCTGGCCGTGTGCGAGGCGTGCCGGCAGGACGCGGCGGACTTCCGTGCCACCGCCGCGCGTCTGGCCACGGCCGCCGCCCAGGCCCCGCCCGCATCGATGAAGCAGCGGACGATGGACGCCGTCGACGGTGTGCGCCAGCTTCCGCCGCTGCTTCCCGAAGGCGCCTCCCCGGTGGCCTTCCGCGACCGGCTCCGGCGCAAGGCCGGCCCGCTCGCGCTGGCCGCGAGCGTGGCCGCCGCCGCGTCGTTCGCGGGTCTGGCGGCCTGGCAGAACCAGGAGCAGCAGCAGCTGGAACAGCGTGCCCGGCAGAGCGAGCAGCGCCTCGACGAGGTCAGCAGCGTCCTGGCGGCCCCGGACGCCCGTACCGTCCACGGCCGGGCCGGCAACGGAGCCTTCACCACGGTCGTCGCCTCCGACCGGCAGAACAGGGCGGTCTTCACCGCCGCCGGGCTGCCCGCGCCGTCCCCGGGCACGACGTACCAGCTGTGGCTGGACCACGACGGCACCATGCGCCCGGCCGGATTCATCGGCCAGGACGGCTCCGTCCTGCTCCACGGCGACCCCGCCGACGCCAGCGCGGTCGGCCTCAGCGTCGAACCCGCCGGCGGATCCCCGCAGCCCACCACGGCCCCCCTGCTCCTGCTGGCCCTCCCCGCCTGAACGGCGACGCCCGCGGCCGGACGGCTCAACGGGCCCTGCCGCGGGCCACGCCCAGCCACCCGGCCAGTCCGGCCAGTGCCGCCGAGAGGCCGGCCGCCACGGCCCACACCGTCGGCGAATCCGCCTCGCGCCAGTCCGCGTGGTCCAGGTTGGCCAGGACCACGCACGCCTGCGCACCGGCGAGGAAGACCCCGCCGGACAGCAGAGCGGCGGCGGCGCCCGCCCTCGACCGCACGCTCGCGCCCGCTCCGGCGCGCCACCGCACCAGCAGGACCACCAGCACGAGTACGGCCCAGATCAGCCCGGGCAGGAACGCCGCGGCCCAGAAGGGCATCGAGTCGTCAGGACCACCGGAACCACCGCCCCAGTGGGTCGCCAGCCGCTCCGGCAGCCGGGGCCGCACGGCCCAGGGGAGGCAGGTCACCGTGGCCAGGACCCCCACCGCCCAGAGCCCTGCACCCCACCGGACGGCGTTCTTCCGTATCGGTCGATCCCCCATGGCCGCTCCCCTCGTCCGCGCGGCCCCGCACACGACAGGGGGCCGCTCCTCGCCGACCAGGCTTCCCGGCACGCCTCCTTCACCCTAGATCATTCACGTACGCCCGCGAGGTGCACCGCCCCACGGCGCAGGGAGAGGCCGGCCGGAACGACCGCCGAGACCACGGCGAGCACCACGCAGGCGGCCGTGACCGCCGCGAGCGCCGCCCACGGGATCTCGATGGACGCCCGCACCGAGAGCAGGCCCAGTGCGCACCACATGCCCGCCAGGTTGAGCCCGGCGACCAGCGCTCCCAGCAGTCCGCCGACGCCGACCACCATCAGTGCCTCGGCGCCCACCAGCCGCAGGACCTGCCACCTGGTGGCACCGGCCAGCCGCAGCACGGCCAGTTCGCGGACCCGGTCGGAGGTCGCCATGACCATCGTGTTGGCCAGCGAGATGCCGGTGTAGAGGAGGGCGATCCCGAGGACCAGGAGGAAGCCCGTCCGGGTCGTCCGGTCGCTCTGGGGGTGCGTCGCCCGCACCCAGGCGTCGCCGGTGAGGACCTCCCCGCCCGACGCCCGTACGACCCGGCGCAGGCCGGCGGCCACGGTGGCCGGGTCGGCACCGGCCACGAGGCGTACGTCGACCCGGTCGACGGGGGCCGCGGGGGCGTTGCGCGGGGTGAGGTAGACGCCGTTGTCACCGGTGCCGGTGGTCATGACCGCGGCGATCCTCAGGGACTTCCTGGTGCCGTCCCCGAGCCACACGTCCACCCGCTCACCCACGGTGTGCTTCTCCCACTCCTCGTTGACGATGACCGAGTCGTCGTCCAGGTCGCTCACCTTCCCCGCGGCGAGCGGGAGGTGCGTGGTCGCCGCGAGCTGTTCCGGCTCGACGGCCCTGGCATCGGACCTGATGAGCGCCACGCCGTCCTCCAGGACGTACACGGCGCTCGACGAGCTCGCGAAGACCTCGGCACCGGACACGGCCCGAAGCCGCTTCAGCGTCGCCCCGTCAAATCCGGCATCGCCCTCCGGAGTGGCCACGAAGTCGGCGGCGGTCCGCTCGCGCACCTCGGTGGCCTTCGCCCCGTTGAGAGTGGCGGTGGCGCCGAGCAGCGAGCCCGCCAGTGCGACCGTGACCAGTACGGGCGCCGCGACGGCCGCGGTGCGGCGCACCCCCGCGGCGGCGTTCTCCCGCACCAGCATCCCGCCCGCGCCGGGCAGTCGGGCCGGCAGCCAGGCGATCAGCCGGGCCAGTGGCCGCACCAGCACCGGCGCGAGCAGCGCGACCGCGGTGATCAGCAGCATGGGCCGGCTCACATAGGTCTTGCGCTGCAGCAGGTCGCCCGGGTTGGCCGCCAGGGCCAGGGCCAGTGTCACCGCGGCGGTGATCAGCAGGGCCGTGCCGGCGAGCAGGCGGCCCCGTGTCATCGCCCGCGTGTCCGCCGACGCCTCGCGCAACGCCTCGGTGGGGTTGGTGCGTCCCGCCCGCCAGGTCGCGGCCAGCACCCCGCACAAGGCCACGAACAGGCCGGTCCAGAAGGCCATGTGGTAGGGCCAGGCGTAGTCGCCGATGGTGAACCAGCGGGGCGCGAGTCCCTCGTCGACCGCCCACTCGGCGAGCTTCGGAGCCCCGTGGGAACCGAGCACACAGCCGGCGGCCGAGGCGAGCACGCCGACCACGAGGGCCTCGAGGACGAGCATGCGGCGGATCTGCCCCGGGGTGGCCCCGGCGGTGCGCAGCAGCCCCAGCTCACGGCGCCGCTGGGTCACCGCGAACGCGAAGGTCGAGGCCACCACGAACACCGACACGAACCCGGTGACGCCGCCGGCCGTGCCGAACATGGCGTTCATCGCGGTGAGTGCCTCGCCGTCCCGGTCGGGGTCGGGGTCGGCGTAGCGGCGCGCGTCCCCGGTGAGGACCCGGACGCCCTCGCTGCCGCGCACCGCCTCGCGCACGGCCGCCGGGTCGGCGCCGACCACGAGCTGGAGGCTGCGGGGGGACAGTTCGGCGGCGCGGGTGTCGGTGTAGAACACGGCGTTCTCGAAGCCCAGGCCGGCCACGGTGCCGACGACCCGTACGGTGCCGCCGCCGGTCGGCACCGTGGCGCCCGGACGGGCCCAGTCGCCGCTGACGACGACCTCGTCCGCGGCCTCGGGCGCGCGTCCCGCGTCGAGCTCGTACGGCGCGTAGGCCGCGGTGGACCAGGGGTGGCCCACCAGACCGGCGGGCCCGCCCTCGGCCCGCACGGCGAACGACCGGTCCTGGACGACGGTCCCGAGGGCGCGCAGCTTCGCGACCACGGCGTCGGGCACCGCACGCGGCTGCGCGAGCTTCCGGGTGCGGACGCCGATCGGGGTGGCCGCGTCGAGGGTGTCCTGGCCCTTGACCACGACGGGCGCCGCGGCGAACCGCTCCGGCCCGCGGTGGGGTGCGTCCAGCGAGGAGGCCAGGGCCAGCCCCATGACGGCGATCAGCGCCACGCCCAGCGAGAGGGCGACGAAACTGCCGGCGAAGGTGACCCAGCGGGTGCGCAGGGTGCGCAGGGTGGTGCTCAGCACGGCGCCGCCTCCAGCGTGGTCATGCGTGCCGCGATGTCCTCGGCGGCGGCGCCGGTCAGCTCGCCGTGGACACGGCCGTCGACGAGGAAGACGACGCGGTCGGCGTAGGAGGCCGCGACGGGGTCGTGGGTGACCATGATGATCGTCTGGCCGTCCCGGTCGGCCATGCCGCGCAGCAGGGCCAGTACCTGACGGCCGGTCTGCGAGTCGAGCGCGCCGGTCGGCTCGTCGCCGAACAGCACTTCGGGCCGGGTGATCAGGGCGCGGGCGAGGGCGACCCGCTGCTGCTGGCCGCCGGACATCTCCGCCGGCCGGTGCCGCGCCCGGTCGCCGAGCCCGACCTGCCGCAGCACCTCGCGCACCTGTGCCTTCTTCGGTCGGCGGCCGGCCAGTCTCAGCGGCAGGGCCACGTTCTGCTCGGCCGTCAGCGAGGGCAGCAGGTTGAAGGCCTGGAAGACGAAGCCGATGCGTTCGCGGCGCAGCAGGGTCAGCCCGGTCTCGCTGAGTCCGGTCAGCTCCGTGCCGCCCATGCTGACCGAGCCCGACGTGGGCCGGTCCAGGCCGGCGGCGCACTGGAGCAGGGTCGATTTCCCGGACCCGGACGGGCCCATCACGGCGGTGAAGGTGCCCCTCGGGAAGGCGAGCGACACCCCGTCGAGGGCTGTGACGCACGCGCCGCCCCTGCCGTACCTCCGGGTGACGGAGCCCAATCGGATCGCGTCGTCGGTCATGTGTCCCCCACTGGTGGTTGCCGCTTCTCATCGGTGCCTCCACGAAACCGCGGAAGCCCCCTGTGACGCAGTACGACCAGGCCGAGACCCGGGGTGGGGCCAGGCATACCCCCGATACGGGATCCGGCCCGATGGCTCCGTCCGGCGGGGTCCGTCTACGGTCGTGCCCATGCACCCTCGGAATGTGTGGCAGGCCATGTCCCGGCCGGGCTTCCTGCTGTCGGCCTGGCCCTGGCGCTCCGCCGCGTACCTGTGCACGGGCGCCGTGACCGGTGCCGCCGTCCTGGTGGGGGTCGTGACGGTGGCGGTGGTCTGCGGTGCGCTCGCCCTCGTCCTGGTGGGGTTGCCCCTGCTCGTCGTGGCCGCCCTCGGCGGGATCCCGGTGGCCTGGGTGGAGCGGCAGCGGCTGCGCCTGGTCGACCGCGAGCCGGTGTCCGGCGGGCACCGGGTGCCGGCCGCGCCGGGACTGCGGGCCTGGCTGAGGACCCGGCTGCGCGAGCGGGCGACCTGGCGGGAGCTCGGTCACGCCCTGCTGGTCGCCGGGCTGCTGTGGCCGGTGGAGGTCCTGGCGATCACGGTCGCGCTGCTCTTCCCGCTGTCCATGGCCGCCACCCCGCTGCTGATGGTCACGGCCGGCGACGGCCAGGAGGCGAAGGTGCTCAAGCAGTGGACGGTCACCACCTGGCCGACCGCCTTCGGCGTCGCCGTACTGGGCCTGCTCCTGATGGGCCTGGGTGCGTACCTGCTGGCTGCCACGGCGGGTGCCCGCGCCGGGCTGGCCCGGCTGCTGCTCGCCTCCGGCGAGGGCGAGCTCGCCGCCAGGGTGGTCGAACTGTCCCGTTCCCGGGCCCGGTTGGTGGATGCCTTCGAGGCGGAACGGCGCCGTATCGAGCGCGATCTGCACGACGGCGCCCAACAGCGCCTCGTGGGCCTGGCGATGACGCTGGGGCTGGCCCGACTCGATGCCCCGCCCGGCCCGCTGGCCGACCGGCTCACCAGGGCCCACGCGGAGGCGGGCAAGGTACTCGCGGAACTGCGCGAGCTCATCCACGGCATCCACCCCAAGGTCCTTGACGACCACGGCCTGCAGGCAGCGGTCGCCGACGCCGCCGACCGCTGCGGGGTCCCCGTCGACGTCGATCTGGAGCTGCCGGGCCGGCCGGCCCGTGCGGTCGAGTCCGCGGCGTACTTCGTGGTCTGCGAGGCGCTGGCCAACGTGGCCAAGCACAGCGGGGCGGACCGCGCGCGGGTGAGCGGCGGGCACCACGACGGACGCCTGTTCCTGGAGGTGCGCGACGACGGCCGCGGCGGCGCGGACGCGTCGGCGGGCAGCGGACTCACCGGGCTCGCGGACCGGGTGTCGGTCCTGGATGGCAGACTTGCGCTGACCAGTCCGCCGGGTGGACCGACTCTGTTGCGTGTGGAGTTCCCTTGCCAGTTGACCAAGGCGGCCGATCGCTCCGCGTAGTGCTGGCCGAAGACAGCGTGCTGCTGCGGGAGGGGCTCATCGGCCTGCTCGGCCGCTGCGGCCACGAGGTGGTGTCGGCCGTCGGGGACGCGCGGGCACTGATCGCCGCGGTCGAGGAACACGTCCCCGACATCGTGGTGACCGACGTACGCATGCCACCCGGATTCCAGGACGAGGGGCTGCACGCGGCCGTGCGGTTGCGCGAGAGCCGCCCCGCGCTCCCGGTCCTGGTCCTCAGTCAGTACGTGCAACGGACGTACGCCGCCGAACTCCTGGACTCCGGTGACGGATCGGGCGTCGGCTATCTGCTCAAGGACCGGGTCGGCCAGGTCGAGGAGTTCGTGGAGGCTCTGCACAAGGTGGCGGACGGCGGGACGGTGGTCGACCCCGAGGTGGTGCGCCAGTTGCTGCGACGCCGCCGCGATCCGCTGGAGCGGCTCACCCCGCGCGAACGGGAGGTACTGGCGCTGATCGCCGAGGGCAGGTCCAACGGGGCGATCGCCAGGGAGCTGGTGGTGTCCGAAGCAGCGATCGGCAAGCACATCGGCAACATCCTCACCAAGCTGGACCTGCCTCCGGCGGACAGCACCCACCGCAGGGTCCTCGCCGTCCTCGCCTACCTGCGGGCCTGACCCCGGACGGGTGCCCCGGGCCACCGCGGCCGGCCTTCGAGTGATCGCGCACGGAGCTCTCCACCACCATGCACCTTCCCTACAATTGGTCATGTGCCTGACAGGAATGGCACCGCACGGCACCACTCCCCCCGAACGGCACCGCACCCCGAAGGGAGCGATCAGCGTATGACCAGGCCTGAGAGCACGGGACACGACTACGACGTGGTCATCAGCGGAGCCGGCCTCGCCGGCAGCGCCGCGGCGGTCCTGCTCGCCCGACGCGGTGCCCGCGTCGCCCTGCTGGAACGCCGCTCGGACCCCGGGGCGTACAAGGTGCTGTGCACCCACTCCATCACCGCCAACGCCTACCCGGTACTGGACGAACTCGGCCTCGTCCCGGCCCTGGAGAAGGCGGGAGCCGTCCGCAACGAGGCCCGCTGGTACACCCGGTGGGGATGGATCGAGCCGAGGGCCGCGCCGGCGGGCCCGGAGCTGCCCTACGCGTACAACATCCGGCGCAGCGTCCTCGATCCGCTGATCAGGGCCCGGGCGGCGGAGACGCCCGGCGTCGACCTGCTCCCCGGCCACCGCGTGACCGGTCTGGTCCGGGAAGCCGGGCGGACCCTGGGGGTGCGCGCGTCGACGCCGCAGGGCGAACGCGAGATCCGGGCCCGCCTGGTGGTCGGCGCCGACGGCAAGGACTCGGCCGTCGCGAAGTCCGCCGGGGTGCCCACCCGGCTGCACGAGAACGCGCGGTTCGGCTATCTCGCGCACTTCCGCGGTCTTCCGCTGCACGGCGGGATCGGCCAGACCTGGTTCCTCGAACCCGACATGGCCTACGCGTTCCCGAACGACGACGGGGTGACGGTCCTCGCGGTGCTCCCGGACAAGAAGCGGCTGCCGGCCTTCCGTGAGGACCTGGAGGGCAGCTTCCTCTCGTTCGTCCGCGCCCTGCCGGAGGCGCCGCCCATCGACTCGGCCGAGCGCGTCTCGAAGATCATCGGAGCTGTCGACTACCCGCTCCTCACCCGCAGGCCGACCGCCCCGGGCCTCGCTCTCATCGGCGACGCCGCCCTGACCGGCGATCCCCTGTGGGGAGTGGGATGCGGGTGGGCCCTGCAGTCCGCCCAGTGGCTCGCGGAGGCGGTCGCCCCGGCGACGGCCGGCCGGGGCGACCTCGACAGGTCGCTCGCGGTGTACGCGCGCAGGCACCGGCGCCGGCTGCGCGGCTACCAGTACCTGGCCGCCGACTTCGCCACGGCCCGCTCGTTCAACCCCCTGGAGCGGCTCATGTTCTCGGCGGCGGCGCGCGACGAAGCGGTGGCGCGGCACATGTATCTGTTCGCGTCCCGCCTGATCAGCCCGCTGCGCTTCCTCAGCCCCGTGGCAGTGGCCCGGGCATCGGCCGTCAACATCAGGCACCGCCGGGCGTCCGTACCGCCCGCGCACCTGTCCCGCACCCGGTCATGACCGGCGGACGCGGGACCGCCGGGCCCCCGCCCGGCCGGTGGCCGGTCAGCCCCGGTCGATGTGGACGTTCGTCGACTTCACCCGGGCGGTGGCCCGCATTCCGACTTCCAGGCCCATCTCCTCGACCGCTTCACGGGTCAGCAGGGACACCAGGCGGTGCGGCCCCGCCTGGATCTCCACCTGGGCCGCGACGTCACCGAGCTTGACGGCGGTGATGATGCCCGGGAACGAGTTCCGGACGGAGCTCTGGATCAGCTCGCCGTCGTCCTGCGTCCGCTGGGCCAGGTCGACGGCGAACGCCGCGAGGTCACGCCCGTCGATGAGCCGGCGCCCCGATCCTTCGGGTCCCTCCCTGAAGGTGGGCACCTTGCCCGCGTCGGCCCAGCGGCGGGCGGTGTCCGGGCTGACGCCGAGCAGGCGTGCCGCCTGACCCACGGTGTAGTGCTGCATGGGCGACACGCTAGAGAGGAAAGGCCCTCATCGGCAATCCGACCACGCTGAGCCGGGCCGTGCCGCCCGGGGTCAGACCAGGTCGAGGAGCTGCTTGAAGGAGCCGCCGAAACCGCGGCCGTCGTCGACCAGGCGGATCTCCAGGATCCAGTGGGCCTGTCGGCCCTCGCCGTCCGTACGGCGCAGCGGCCGGTGGTTGTCCGGGCCGATGAAGGAATCGGGCTTCGTTCCGGAGGCGCCGGCGGCCGGGGCCTGCCCGCAGATCCGGCCGGCCTGCCACGTGCCCAGCGTCCGGCCCGCCCCGGCGGCCAGGGCCTGTATCGCGGAGTGCAGTTGCCTGCCGGTGATGCGCTCCTCGCCGAGGAACGCCTCACGGGCCGCCGCTCCCACCCTGGCCAGGTCCTCGACGAGCTGATGCCGTCCCTCGTCCTCGCCGAGGACGAGGGTGCGCGCGAAGTCCGTCTCGTGCCAGGCCAGGAGCGGGCCGAGATCCACCACGACGAGGTCGTCGACGCCGATCACCCGGTCCGGCGGCTCTTCCCCGGACGGAAGCACGGTGTGCGGACCCGAGCGGACGATGCGCCCCGGCCTGCCCGCGACGGAGCCGAAGACCTTCCGCGCCACGTCCCGGATCCGGTCGCCCGCCTCGCACTCCGTGCGGCCCGGTACGACCGCTCCTCCCAACGCCGCTTCGGCGAACACGGTCTGGGCCATGCGCTGCGCCTCCAGCAGCCTCAGGACGCGCAGCCGCTCGTCCATCCGGTCGGGTACCGCCATCGTGCCGTTCCTCTTCCTGCCGCGCTGCCGGCGAAGGCGCACGATCACGTGCTCCCGCAGCCCTCACCCGCCCGCGCCGACGGGTGACGACCACGTGCGGAGCACGGGAACAGGAGAGAGCCGACAGCAGTCAACCGTGACGCCACCGGTGTGCGCATCGGACGGTCCACCGGATTCCGCACCCCTGCCGGGGCCGTCCTTCGGTGGTTCATCCGAACCCGGCGCTGCGGCGTGGCCGTACCAGGAGGACGAGCAGGCCGGCGCCGGTGAAACGGGCCTCATCTGCCGGCCCTGCGGGCCCGGGCCCGTGCCCGGGCCTGCGCACGGGCCCGGGCGCGCTGCTTCCGCGCGTCCCGGCCGCCGTTCCAGAGCCGTACGGCGAGGACGGCCGCCGAGGCCGCGAACAGGCAGGCGGTGATCAGCAGCCACCGCCCGAGGAAGACGTCGGCCGGCAGACCGGTGTAGCTCGTGTAGTGGCCGACCCGGCGGAGGATCAGCGGCCAGTACACCAGCAGCAGGACGCCGGACACGAACGCGGGTACCCGGATGTGGTTGACCCCGGTCCGCGGCTTGCCCTCCCCCCTCCCCGAAGGCTGTCCGAACAGCTTCTGGGCCGCCCGGTCGGTGACCGCGTACAGCGGCAGCAGGACCAGGTCGTGCAGGAGCGCCGCCCCGACGAACCACACGGCCACGCCGACGGTGTCCCCCCGGAGCATGCGCACACCGGCGTAGCAGGCCAGGGCGAAGGAGGCGAGGACGAGGAGCAGGTGGAGCGGGGAGGCGCCGTAGCGGCGCCGGAAGGCTGCCTTCGTGACGGCGTTCGCGACGGCGTTCCTGACGGCGTTCGCGGTGGGTGTCCTCACGCGGGCTCCCCGAAGGTGAGGCGGGTGACCCATTTGGTGTTGTGGACCCCGGGGGCGCCGGGAACGATGACCCGGGCCGGGTAGCCGTGGTCGCGGGAGAGGACGGCCCCGTTGACCCGTACCGCCAGCAGCGAGCGCGCGTCCCGGGCCTGACGGTCGCTCAGGACGACCGAGCTGAAGGAACCGCCCCGCTGGACCGATTCGACCAGGACCTGCGGGGTGTGCGTGCCCAGGCCGACGAGGGCGGCGAGGTCGGTGAGGCGGACTCCGCTCCAGTGCTGGTCGGGGGTCGACCAGCCCTCCACGCAGGCGATGGGCAGCAGTGCCTCGTGTTGCGGCATGCCCATCAGCCGGTCGTAGGTGAGGTCGATCTGGCGGCCCGCACCCCGTACGGTCAGGCGCCAGGCCGGCCCGATGTCGCTGGGCCGGATGCCGACGGAGGCGGCGGTCTTGTTGATCTGGAACCCGTTCGGGCCGGTACCCGGGTCCTGGCCGTGCGGCGCCAGCAGTGCCGTCCGCCGGAACCAGCCGCCCACGCTCTGCCCGGCGGTCACCACGAACAGCGCCAGCGAACCCAGCCCGACCATTCCCAGCGCGCCCCGCCGGGAGATCGTGGGAGCGGACGGGCGGGGCGAGACCAGGCCGGCCGCCTCCTCGCTGTCCGGGTCCGGCTGCCGCGGCCCCGCCCGCAGGGTCCGCACGGCGCGCCCGAGCCGGAAGACCACATGGACCACGAAAGCGCCGATGAACACCCAGGCCCCGTAGAGGTGGAGCGTGTAGAAGGAGCCCGGGAAGATGTAGTGGAGCTGCACGTTGAGGATGCCGGTGACGAACTCGAACCCGGCACCGCCCACCAGCAGGAGCAGGGAGACCCGCTCCACGGCCTGGGCGGCCGACCGCACCGGGGGCCACGCGAAGAGCTTGGGGATCACCGACCACAGCTTCGCCAGGAGAACGGGCACGAGCACGATGCCGAGGGTGACGTGCACGCCCTGGGTGACGCGGTAGAGCCAGTCCGGGGACGTCGGCCAGGAGAAGAGGTAGAAGCCGAGCCATCCCTTGTCCGGGGTCTGGTCGTTGACCGCCGCGAGGTCCGGTTCGTAGGCGGCGTACGACAGCAGGCCCGTCACGAAGAGGACCGTGATGCCGAAGAGCAGGACGATCCCGAGCACCGCGGTCAGCCACGGGCCGCGCAGCGGGCTGCGCCAGAACTCCGGGCGCGACGGCCCCCGCGGCGGACCGGCCGACCGTCCGGAGGCCAGGCCCGATCGCAGCCGGGCGGGCAGCGGCCGGCGGCCGCCGCCGGGTTCCGCTCCCGCCCGCGCGGGGTCACCGGGTGCGGTCGTACCGCCGCCGTTCGCGTCCACGGGGCTCCTTTCCGGATTCCGCATCTCAGGGCTCACCGGGCCTCCCCCGCCGAAGAGAACATGGCCGACCGCCGGTCGGAGAGGTGCCTCCCGGATCGCCTCCGGAGCGCCCAGCCGCATACGACGGCCAGAGCGGCGACGCCGTACATGACCGTGCCGGCGTCGGCGACCGCGCGGACGGTCATGTAGGCGGCGGCGCCGGCGAGCGCGACGCCCAGCCATTCCCAGCGGCCGTCGAGGGCGACGAGGCCGATCAGCAGGAGGGCGTACCAGGAGTAGCCGGGCGTGGTCAGGAGGAAGGCGGTTCCGGTGACCAGGAGGGCACCGCTCCACGGGCGCTCCGGGTCTCCCCGCAGGATCACGTACAGGCTGACCGCGAGCATGCCGGCGATCACGGCGGGCAGGGCCCAGGAGTCGGGGAGCAGCAGGCGCACGAGGGCGTAGCGGTTGCC
This sequence comes from Streptomyces sp. NPDC048603, assembly GCF_043199475.1. Lineage (NCBI taxonomy): Bacteria > Bacillati > Actinomycetota > Actinomycetes > Kitasatosporales > Streptomycetaceae > Streptomyces > Streptomyces sp. NPDC048603. Next base: position 730,741 of record NZ_JBICVY010000001.1, read on the forward strand.
GGAGGAGGCGTCCTGGTAGCCCTCTTCGTCGGCGTAGCCGCCGAGGTAGCCGAGGACCGAGGACTGGGAGAGGAGGACGTACGGCAGGTAGAGGGCGGTGAGGACCGCGGCGGCGGGCAGCAGGACGGCCGCGGCGTCGCGGACGCGGCGTACACCGGACAGGGCTCCGGGCAGGAGGACCGCCGGGAGGAGTTTGACGGCGGTGGCCAGGCCGAGCAGGGCACCGCCCCAGACCCGGTGGCGGACCGTCAGGCCCAGGGCGGCCACGGACAGCAGGACGGCGAGGACGTCGGCGTGGGCGTTGTTGACGGCTTCGACGGCGACGGCCGGGCACCAGGCCCAGTACGCGGCGGTGCGCGGGTCCCCGCGCCGGCGGAGGATCCGCAGGAGCACCAGGGTGGTGGCGACGGCGAGGACGGCGCCGCCGGTCTGCAGGGCCTTGTGGCGGACTCCGTCGGGTGACAGGGCGTGGACGAGGAGGAAGTACAGTTCGCCGGCCGGGGGGTAGACCGTGTGGACGCCGGGGCGGTTGATCCGGGTGCAGACGCCTTCGGACACCGGCGCGAGCTCCGGTTCGCCGCACACCGGTCCCGTGGGGAACAGCCAGCTGTCGCGGTACGGCAGGAGCGCGGCGTCGGCCGGGGCGTGGTCGTAGGGGGAGATGCCCGCCGCCTGCACGCGGCCGTCCCAGGCGTAGCGGAAGGAGTCGGTGCTGGTGTGGGGCGGAGCGGCCAGGCCGGTCGCGGCCACCGCGATGCCGCCGGCCAGGACGAGGGCCGTGACGTGCCGGGCGGGTGCCCGGTGCAGGGACCGGGCGGCCGCCGCGAACAGGACCCAGCACGCGGCGTAGAGCCAGGACAGGCCTGCCGGGTCGGTGAAGTAGCCGTCCTTGCGCACGGTGAGGACGAGCGCCGCGGCCAGGGCGGTGAGGAGGGCGGCGGTGACGGCGGTGGCCCGGGGGGTGGTCGGGCGAGGGGCGGTGGACCGGGGGGTGGTGGCGGGCGGTCGGGTCACGGCGCGGCTCCGGGAGAGGAGGGGGTCCCGGCGGGTGCGTCGCGGCGCGGTGTCCCGGGGACGAGTTCGGCGAAGTGCCGTCCGGCCACCGTCCAGCTGCGGGCGGTCCGCCAGCCGGTGGCCCCGGCGTGGCGCAGCAGGGCCCGGCGGCCGACCCGGGCCCACGGGAAGGGGGTGCCGAGGGGGCCGCGGCCGTCGTCGAGGCGTACCTCGCACCGCTCGTCCACCTCGACCGGGGCGGCCTCGGCGAGCAGGCGGCCGCCGGGGGCCAGCAGGCCCGCGATGCGCTCCAGGAGGGCCGTGGGGTCGCCGCCGATGCCGATGTTGCCGTCCATCAGCAGGGCCGTGTCCCAGCGGCGTTCGCCGGGCAGGGGGTCGAACACGGAGCGGCACAGGGCCGTTCCGCCGCGGCGCACGGTCTGGGTCACGGCGGCCGGGGTCACGTCGATGCCGAGGGCGCGCCCGCCCCGTTCGGCCAGCGCCGCCACGAGCCGGCCTGGACCGCAGCCGATGTCGAGGACGGCGCCGCGGCAGCGGGCCAGTACGCTCTCGTCGGCGGCGTCGGTTCCGGCGCACCAGCGATGGACGTCCAGGGGCAGCAGCCAGCCGTCCGTCCGGTGCAGGAAGAGGGGGCCCCGACCGGTGCGCAGGGCCAGGGCGTACGGGTCCGCGCACCATGCCGGGGAGGGCGCGGCACTGCGCGGCCGGGGGGTCGTGGGGGCGGTCATCGTGCCACCCGCAGGTCGGCGGTGAGTTCCCGGTAGCGCGTCGCGAACCGTCCGGCCGGTGCCAGGGCGGCGACCGCGGCCGCGTCCGCTCCGGTGTCCACGTCCCGCAGGCGGGGCAGCAGCCCGGTGCGCAGCCCGGCCGCGCGCAGCCGCTCGTACTGCACCTCCCCGGTCTCGGGTACGGACATGGGGACGCCGAGCAGCAGGGCGGGGTCCGGCTCCGCCAGGCCCAGGGCCCAGAAGCCGCCGTCCGCGGCGGGACCGAACCAGGCGTCTCTGCTGTCGAAGACCAGTGCGGGCGCCAGGAGTTCCGGGGTGACCTGCGGGGTGTCCATGCCGATCAGCAGTGCGGGGCCGGGGCAGGCGGCGAACGCCACCGCGAGCCGCTCGTCGAGGCCCCCGCCGGACTGGGGCACGACCTCGAAGCCGGGCGGCAGCCACGGGCCCGGGGCGCCGTCCAGGACCAGCACGTGGCGGTCGGCGGGGGTGGCCGCCGCGGCCTCCAGGGTGTCGGCGAGCGCGGCCTCGGCCAGCGTCGCCGCCTCCTCGGGGGTGAACGGCGGGGTGAGGCGGGTCTTGACCCGGCCGGGCACCGGCTGCTTGGCGATCACGAGCAGGGTGGTCACCGCGCGCCTCCCGGGACCGCGGTGTGCGGAGGCTCGGCGAGCACCGCGCGCATGTCTCGGACCGCCTGCCAGGTGCCCCGCCAGGTGCCGGTGACCTTGGATTTCCCGGTCCGCGGCAGATACGGCACGTCCTCCTCCCGGAGCCGCCAGCCGGCGTCCGAGGCCCGGACGACCATCTGGAGCGGGTAACCGGAACGCCGGTCGGTCAGCTCCAGGCGCAGGAGTGCCTCGCGGCGCATGGCCCTCAGCGGGCCGAGGTCGTGCAGGCGCAGGCCGGTGCGGCGGCGGAGCATCAGGGACAGGGCCAGGTTCCCGGCGCGGGCGTGCGCCGGCCAGGCGCCCGGCCCCCGCGGCCGGCGGCGCCCCAGTACGAGGTCGGCCTCCCCGGCGGCGACGGTCCGGACGAATCCGGCCAGCAGTCCGGGGTCGAGCGAGGCGTCGCAGTCGCAGAAGCAGACGTACTCGGCGTCGGCGGCCATGAGTCCGGCGTGGCAGGCGGCCCCGAAGCCGCGCCGGGATTCCGGTACGACGGTGGCTCCGAGGGAGCGGGCGATGTCGGCGGACCCGTCGGTGGACCCGTTGTCCACGACCAGGGCCCGCCAGCCGGAGGGGATACGGGCGAGCACCCAGGGCAGTGCCTCGGCCTCGTTCAGACAGGGAAGGACGACGTCCACGGTATCTGCGGTCACAGCTGCCACCGTAGGAATTTCTGCCGGACATAGCGGACATCGACCCCTTACGAAACACGGACGTCGGCCGTACGGCGGCAGCGCCGGCGCGGACGGCCCGAGCCGCGGCGAAGCGGGCCTCGCGGCCATGAGCACGTCCCCACGCCTCTGCCGCCCGGCCGCCCCGGCCCGCGCCGATCCGGCCGGCGCATCCGGTGATGGCCGCCTGCACGTGCCGGAAGGTGACGCCCTGGAGCACCGGGGCCACCTCGGCGAGCAGGTCCGGCCGCCCGCTCGCGACCGTGGCGCGGGACGCCTCGACGCAGTGACGCAGGCCGGCGTCGCAGCGCCCGGCGAGGTACTCGGCGCGGGCCGGCTCCGCCCCCGTCCGTGACCGGCGCACGGTGGCCTGCGCGGCCGGGTCCATGCCGTCGGCGACCCGCCCGTCGCCGGGGTCGTCACCGGCCGCCCGCGCCGTGCCGGCCATGACGCCGGCCTCGCCGCCCACGGGCCCGTTGCCCTTGTTCCCGCACGTCACAGCCCACCTGGCGACACCCCCGCCCTCCCGATACGGTGTTAGGAACGCGTCAATGCGCTCATGTCACCGACGAGCGGGCGCGGGGTGTGCCGGGAAGTCTGGTCGGCGTCCTTGGGGCCGTGTGCCCGCTGTCAGCCGACGCCCCGGAGGTTCCTCCGCCATGACCGCCGCTCCGCCGCCACAGCGATCCCCGTTCCTCGGGCTGCTGCCCCGGCCCGAGCGCCGTGCCGTCGCCGACGCCCTGCGCACCGAGACCATCGGCGGCCTGGTCCTCCTGGCCGCCGCCGTCATCGCGCTCGTCTGGGCGAACAGCCCCTGGAGCGCGGCCTACGAGCGGATACGCGACTTCCACTTCGGCATACCCGCGCTCGGCCTGGACCTCTCGGTCGGGCACTGGACCGCCGACGGACTACTGGCCGTGTTCTTCCTGGTCGCGGGTATCGAGCTCAAGCGCGAGCTCGTCGTCGGCGAGCTCCGCACCCCGGCCACGGCCGCCCTGCCGGTCGTCGCCGCCGTCTGCGGCATGGCCGTCCCCGCCGCCCTCTACGCCCTCACCGCCACGGCAGGGGCCGGCAGCCTCGACGGCTGGGCCGTGCCGATGGCCACCGACATCGCCTTCGCCCTCGCCGTCCTCGCGGTCATCTCCACCCACCTGCCGGCCGCGCTGCGCGCCTTCCTGCTCACCCTCGCCGTCGTCGACGACCTCGGCGCCATCCTCGTCATCGCGGTCTTCTTCACCGGCGACCTCGACTTCCCGGCGCTCGGCGGGGCCTTCGCCGGCCTGGCCGTGTTCTACGCGCTCCAGCGGTTCCGGGTGCGCGGCTGGTGGTGGTACGTCCCCCTCGGCGTCGCGATCTGGGCGCTGACGTACACGAGCGGCATCCACGCCACCGTCGCCGGCGTCGCCATGGGCCTGATCCTGCGCACCACCACCGACAAGGGCGAGGACGCCTCCCCCGGCGCCCGCACCTCCCACCTGCTCCACCCCTTCTCCGCGGGCGTGGCCGTTCCCCTCTTCGCCCTGTTCGCCGCCGGCGTCTCGGTCTCCGCCGCCGCCCTGGGCAAGGTCTTCACCAGCCCCGAGCCTCTGGGAGTGGTCGTCGGGCTGGTCGCGGGCAAGGTCCTGGGCGTGTTCCTCGGCACCTACCTGGCCGCCCGCTACACCCGGGCCCGCCTCAACCCCGACCTCTCCTGGGCCGACGTCCTCGGTCTCGCCCTCCTCGCCGGGATCGGGTTCACCGTCTCCCTCCTGGCCGGCGAGCTGGCCTTCCCCGGACAGGAGGCCGGCGAACACGTCAAGGCAGCCGTCCTGACCGGCTCCCTGACCGCGGCCCTGCTCGCCGCGGTCCTGCTCCGCCGCCGCAACCGGACGTACCGTCGTCTGTACGAGGCGGAACCCGCCGACGCCGACACCGACGCCGACGCCGACGGCATCCCCGACATCTACCGGCAGGATGTGCCGGGACCCGATGACGGAGGTCTCCAGCGTGTGGCCGCGCGTCAGGCGCGGCCGAGTTCCGCGGCTCCGAAGGAGACGTCGAAGCGGTCGCACCAGATCGTCACGCTCGTGTAGTCGGCCAGCCGGACGTCCGCGGGGATCGGGTAGTTCTGGTCGCCCTTGTTGCCCTTGAGCTTGCCGAGGCTGACGTGCTTCCCGTCGTCGAACACCCGCCAGCCCGCCACGCCCTCCTTCACCGGTGCGTCGGTCAGCCAGACCCGCAGGTCGGGCCCGTTGCTGGTGTCCAGGTTCTCCAGCCGGAGCGTGCGCGAGCCGTCGGGCAGCTCGACGATCCTGGCCTTGCCCGTGGTGGTGTGCTCGTGGCTGATCAGCCCGCCCTCGGCCACGGTGCGGGGGCCCGCGGCCGCCGACGGCGAGGAAGCGGGCCCCGCCGGCGGGGCGGCCACGGTGGGCAGGGCTTCGCTGACCTTCTGGTCCGTCCAGATTTTCCACGGCTGGAACCAGTACAGCCCGGCGCCCACCAGCACCACCGCCGCCACCAGCGCCGCGGCGAGCACCGACCTCCGCTTGTTCACGTTCCCCGACACCACGACAACCCTTCATCCGTACGTCTGTGTTCCGTTCCGATTCAACCCTCCCGAACGGCCCGGCATCCACAGCGGCCCGATGACGGATTCCTTACGTCGTTCCGATCGGGCCGGCCTGCGAGCCGGCGGCGGAGACGGCGCCGCGGCCGCATGCTGCGCCGTCCCGGACGCGGACCGCCGGCATGCCGGGTCACCACTGGTCGATGAGCGGCGCGTCCGGTTCGTGCCGCCGCCACGCCTCGGTGATGCGGCCGAGGCGGGCAGGGGCGGCGATGCCGCGCACGGTCGCGATCCTGCCGTCGGCGACGTCGAACGTCACGGCGCCTACGACGCGGTCGCCGAGCACGAAGAGGATGGCGGGGGCGCCGTTGACGACCGCGTAGTGGACTGCGGGCGTGCCGCCGGCGAGGCGCCGCTTGGCGTCCGTGGGTTTGAAGCCGGCCCGTGCGATGGCGGCGATGCGCTGCGGAGTGTCGTACTGCAGCAGCTTCCTGGCCAGGCCGGCGCCGTCGGAGATGGCGATCGCGTCGTCCGTGAGCAGCGCCACCAGCCGTTCGGTGCGGCCGGAGGAGGCCGCGGCGAGGAACTCCTCGACGACCCTGCGGGCGGCTGCCGGGTCGACCTCACCGCCGCCGCGGCGGCGCGCGGCGGTGATGCGGCCCCGGGCCCTGTGGAGGTGCTGCTGGCTGGCGGACTCGGTGATGTCGAGGATCCCGGCGATCTCGGCGTGGCCGTAGGAGAACGCTTCGCGCAGGACGTAGACGGCCCGTTCCATTGGTGACAGGCGCTCCATGAGGGTCAGCACGGCCAGGGAGACCGATTCGCGCTGCTCGAACGTGTCGGCCGGGCCGAGCATGGGGTCGCCGTCGAGGAGCGGTTCCGGCAGCCAGGCGCCGGCGGCGCGTTCGCGGCGGGCCCGTGCCGAGCGGAGCCGGTCCAGGCACAGGTTGGTGACGACCTTGGTCAGCCACGCCTCCGGCACCTCGATCCGCTGCCGGTCGGCGGCCTGCCAGTGCAGGAACGCGTCCTGCACGGCGTCCTGGGCGTCGGCGGCGGAGCCGAGCAGCCGGTAGGCCAGCGAGGCCAGCCGGTTCCGGCCGGCCTCGAAGCGACTGGTGTCGAAGCGATCAGTGATGGTGCCGTCCATGTGGATCACCTTAGGCAACAGGCGGCTGCGCGAAAGGAGTTGCCGGCGCGGCAGTGGGCGCGGCGGCCGGTGCGGCGGCCAGCCGCCGCCGGCGCCTGGGCAGGCCGAAGGTCGGGTGCGAGGTGGTCCACAGCGACATCCTGAGGATGCCCGCCTTGATCCGCGCGGCCTTCCGGCCGCCCATGTGCTTCGGCTTCGCCCGGCCTTCGCCGTCGACCATCTGCAGGATCCCGTCCCGCCGCCCGAGGCTGATGTGGTTGCCGATGTACTCCAGCTTGGTGTTCGGGATCTTGCGGCCGGTCAGGCGTCCCACGATCGCGGCCGTGGCCTGCATACCGGTGTAGCCGGCCGAAGCGCAGGACATCGGAAGCGGCCGGCCGTTGTCGCCGATGACGTAGGCGCTGTCGCCGACGGCGTAGACGTCGGGATGCGAGACCGACCGCATGAGGCGGTCCACGACGATCCGGCCGTCCTCGGCGACCTCCAGCCCGCCGGCGGCGGCGATCGGGCTGACCTCGAACCCGGCCGTCCACACCGTCGCGTCGGACGCCAGGGCGGCGCCGTCGGCGCACAGCACCCGCGCCGCTTCGACGGCTTCGACTTCGGTGCGCTCCAGGACGGTGATGCCCAGCCGGTCGCAGGCCCGGCGGAGGTGGCCGCGGGCTCCGGCGGACAGCCCGGCGGCCAACTCACCCCGGGCGACCAGCGTCACGGACAGGCCGGGCCGGGACTCGGCGATCTCGGTGGCGGTCTCGATGCCGGTCAGCCCGTCGCCGACGACCAGCACCGTGGCGCCTTCGCCCCGCGCGGCCAGACCGTCCCGGCTGTCCAGGCTGTCCAGGCGCTCACGCAGACGAAGCGCCGAGGGCCGTCCGGTGACGTCGAACGCGTGTTCGGCCACGCCGGGGACGCCGCGGTCGGCGGCATGGCTGCCGAGCGCGTAGATCAGCGTGTCGTAGCCGAGCTCGCCGCCGCCGTCGGCGTCGGCCACCGCGACGACCCGGCGCTCGGGGTCGACGGCGGTGACACGCGCCGGCCGCAGCCGGATCTCCGTGCCCGCGAACACGTCGGCGAGCCTGGGGGCCTCGACGACCTGGCCGGCCGCGAGCTGGTGCAGCCGCAGCCGCTGGACGAAGTCCGGCTCGGCGTTGACCACGGTGATCTCGGTGTCCGCCGGGGACAGCCGGCGGGCCAGGGTCCCGGCCGCGTAGGCCCCGGCATAGCCGGCGCCGAGGATGACGATGCGGTGCTTCATGAGCTGCTCCTGTCTGTCCGCCTGCTTCCGGCGACTTGAGCGGAACAGCTCCCCGATTCCTGACAGGAACCGGATGTGATCCGGGTCACGTGCTGGCGGGAGCGCCGTGGGTGCCGCCCCGGCACCGGGGCGGCACCGGGGCGGCACCCGTCAGTCGAGGACGGCCGTGGCCTCGATCTCGACCAGATGCCCGGGCACGTCCAGGGCCGCCACACCGAGCAGGGTGGCCGGCGGCACCGGGGTGGCGCCCAGCTTCGCGGCCGCCCGGGCGACCCCGTCCATGAGCAGGGTCATCTTGTCGGGTGTCCAGTCGACGACGTGGACGGTCAGCTTCGCCACGTCGTCGAACGACCCGCCCACCCCGGCCAGTGCGGTGGCGACGTTGAGGTAGCACTGCTCGACCTGAGCGGCCAGATCGCCCTCGCCGACGGCGGCACCGTGGGCGTCGACCGCGACCTGTCCGGCGATGTAGACGGTCCTCGAACCGGTGGCGATCGCGACCTGCCGGTAGGCGTCGACGGTGGGCAGCCCGTCGGGGTTCACCAGGGTGACAGCCATGTCCTGCTCCTCGTGCTCTCTTGTGGTTACTCAGAAACCGTAGGAGAGTGAGCGCTTGACTGGAAGAACGCACTTTTCGGTGACTGGGGAACCTCATGGTGACCAAGCAGCTCAAGGGCTCGGGCCCGGGCTCGCCCAAGGACGAGGCCGATGTGACACGGGCGGACTCGCTGGCGCGCGAGATCTTCTCGGACATCGCCAACAAATGGGCGCTCCTGATCATCGAGGCCGTGGGTGACCGCACCCTGCGCTTCACCGAACTGCGCAACGAGGTCGAGGGCATCAGCCACAAGATGCTCACGCAGAACCTGCGCCTGCTGGAGCGCAACGGACTGCTCGAACGGACCGTGCACCCCACCGTGCCGCCGCGTGTCGAGTACACCCTCACGGAGCCGGGCCGGGCCCTGCGGGCCACGGTCGACGGCATGTGTGACTGGACCCACCGCCACCTCGCCGCCATCGAGGCCGCCCGCCACCGCTTCGACAGTGCGTAGGCCGGCACCTCCGGCCAGCTCCGGGGTGACGCCCCGGCGGAGGTGCGGTCGGCGGGCTCCGGGCTCACGCGTCGCGCAGGCGCAGCGCCAGTCCGCCGGCGAGCAGGGCCGCCGCGGACCATGCGGCGAGGACGCCCAGTCCGGCCCAGGGTCCGATGGCGAGCCGGTCCAGGCCGGTGGTGGCCTGGACGGCGAGACCTGCGGTCATCGGCGCGATCTGCGCGAGGCGGCGCTGCCACTCCGGGTCGCCCACCACGTGTGCGACGACCGGGAAGAGGTAGAGCAGCCCGAGGACGCCGCCGATGGCGGTCGCGGCCTCCCGGACGGCCGTCGCGATGCCGAAGGCGAGGAGGGCGACCAGGGCGAGGTAGAGGACGGATCCCGTGGCGGCCCGCAGGGTCGCACCGTCCGCGAGGGACAGCGGCGGGTAGCCGTGGGCCGGAGTGAAGCCGTTGCCGGGCAGGATGAACCGCCCGGCGAGCAGCGACCCGAGGACGGCCACCGTACCGGCGGCCAGCACCACCGCGGCGAGGACGGCGGCCTTCGCGGCGAACACGGAGATCCGGTGCGGCACCGCCGTGAGGGTGGTGCGGATCATGCCCGTGCCGTACTCCCCGCTGACCACCAGTACGGCGGCGATGGCGACCACCGCCTGGCCGAGCGTGACACCGGTGAGGGCGATCCGTACGCCGTCCTCACCGCACCCCGCGTCGGGGCAGATCACCGCCCGGGAGGTGCCGGCGCCCAGCGCCACGGTCAGGGCGATCGCGAGGAGCAGCAGCGGGCCCGTTCCTCCGGCGGTGCGCAGTTTCGTCCACTCGGCGTGCAGCACGTACCTCATGCGTCCCTCCGCCGGAGTCGTACGAGCGCCAGGCCGCAGGCGAGCGCGGCATATCCGCAGAGCACTCCGAGCCCGGCCCACGGCGGCAACGGGTGGTAGCCGGTCGCGGGCTCGTAGACGCTCACGACCTGCGCGTACCGGGGCAGCGTCTGCTGGACGGCGAATCCGGCGGCCGGAGTCACCCGCAGCAGCCATTCCGAGGCACCCGCCGGCAGGACGGCGGAGGTGGCGAGCAGGTAGGGCAGTACGAGCGCCGCGACGACCAGGGCGACCGCCGCCGCACTGCGCCGCAGCAGGGCACCGACGCCGAGCGCGAGCACGGCGGTGACGGCGAACAGCAGGGCGGTACCCACCACGAGGCGCAGCTCCGTGGCGGTGGAGACCGGGAAGACCCTGAAGTCCCGGCTCCGCGCGCCCCGTTCACCGAGCGGGATCGTGACGGTGGCGGCGAGGAGGCCGGCGGCGAAGGCGACGGACCCGACCACCGCGGCCTTGGCGGCTAGCACCCGGCCGCGCCCTGGGTGGGCGGCCAGGGTGGTGCGGATGAGTCCGCGCCGGTACTCGGCGGTGACGAACAGCGTGCCGAGGGCGATCACCACGATCAGCCCGGCGAACGCGCCGACGAGGAAGTTCTCCGGGGCGTAGGCGTTGCCCATGGCGGGTCCGCCCACCACCGGGGCGATGTCGCCGGCCCCCGTGACCGTGAGCGCGGCCGCGTTCCCGGACGCCGGCTGGGAACCGGACCCCGACCCGGACCCCGACCCCGACCCCGACCCGGACCGGGACTCGGTGAATCCGCCCTTCGTCGTGTTCGTGTAGCTGCCGGAGGTACCCGCGTCCTCGCCGACCTGCATGCCGGTCCAGCGCCCGGCGGACCAGCCGCCCCGGAGGTCGGGTTTGCCGAAGGTACCGGTGGCCACGGCGGGGCCGAAGCCCGCGCGGCCCGAGGTCTCGTCCTTGGCCTGAGGGGTCGTCACGAACAGCCCCGCCTGTACGGCCGCCGGCAGCCCGGCCAGGTCCGCGGCACCGACCCGGCTCCAGGCCTCGCCGTCCACCGACGCGTAGCCGGTGAGGGTGGAGCCCGCCCGGACCAGGCGCAGCCAGCGCGGTGACCCCTGCGACACCGCCCCGGGGACCCCGGATACGTCGTGGGTGTAGTCGTACTGCATCCGCACCCCGTGGCCGCCGGTCACCATCACCGCCGCGTACGAAGACCCCTGCTCCAGGCTCGCCTTGACGATGATCCCGGCCTTCGCCCAGGGCGGCAGGCCGTCGGCCGTCTTCCCGGGGCCGGTGTCGATCACCCCGGTGAGGGCCGTCACCGGAACCGTGATGCTGCCGTCGCCCTCCAGGGTCCGGTGGACGAAGTAGAAGCTGTCGTTGACGGCCTCGCCGCCGGGTCCCCGCGGGAAGGCGGAGGCGGCGCCCTGGCCGGGCGGCGCCGGGGCCGCCGTCCCCAGGAGCCCGACCAGCACCGTCGCCAGGGCCGCGGCGGCCATGCCCAGCACCCACCCGCGTACCGTACGGAACTTGGTCCACTCCGCGTGCAGCAGCCGGGCGAAGCCGGCCGCGGCCTTCACGCCGTCTCCCCGGCCGGCACCCCGCGGTACTCCACGGCGTCCCGGGTCAGTTCCCAGTAGGCCTCCTCCAGTGTCGCGCGATGCGCCGACACCTGGGAGAACGGCACCGCGCCCGCGGTGAGCGCGGCCACGATCCCTTCGTCGGCCAGCCCGGAAACGGTGAGCGTGCCGTCTTCCACCGCCCGCACCGTGGCGCCGGCGGCCTCCAGTACGGAGGTGGCCCGCATGCGCGCCGTCGTCCGTACGGTGACCCGGTCGCCGGAGGCGGCCGCCAGCAGCTCGCGCACGCCGGTGTCCGCGACGACCTTCCCCCTGCCGACCACCACCAGATGGCCGGCGGTGTCCTGGAGCTCGCCCATCAGATGGGTGGAGACCAGCACCGCGCGGCCCTGCCGGGCCAGCGAGGCGAGGAAGCCGCGCATCCACACGATGCCGTCCGGGTCCAGCCCGTTGAACGGCTCGTCCAGCATCAGCACCGGCGGATCGCCGAGCAGCGCCGCCGCGATCCCGAGCCGCTGCCGCATGCCCAGGGAGAAGCCGCCGGCCTTCCGCCGGGCGGCCGGGCCCAGTCCGGTCTGTTCGATGACGGCCTCCACCCGCCGGGCCGGCAGGCCCTGGGAGTGGGCCAGCCACAGCAGGTGGTCGCGGGCGGTGCGGCTCGGCTGCAGCGCCGAGGCGTCGAGCAGAGCGCCCAGGTGCTTCAGCGGATGGCGCAGCTCCCGGTACGGCCGCCCGCCGACCAGCGCCCGGCCGGCGTCGGGTGCGTCCAGGCCCAGGATCACCCGCATCGTGGTGGACTTCCCGGCGCCGTTGGGACCGACGAAGCCGGTCACCTGCCCCGGCCGGACGGTGAAGGCCATCCCGTCCAGCGCCACGTGCGGTCCGAAGCGTTTGTGCAGGCCGACGACCTCGATGGTCGCCCTCGTCTCCTCGTTCATGGCCCCCACCCTGCGGCGCGGTCCATGACACCGGCCGAACGGGCGCTGTCATGCCGCTGTTAGGTCCCGCCGCATAACCTGGGGCCGGGTCCGGACCGGGGCCGGGCACGGAAGGAGGACCAGGACGATGCGATGGGTTCGTTCCCGTCCGCGCGGCACCGTGCGGGCACGCTTCACGGCCTTGTACGCCGGCCTGTTCCTGCTCTCCGGCACCGTCCTGCTCCTGATCGCCGCCGCAGTGAGCGCGGGCAGCAGGGTCGCCAGTGCCGTGCCGGGTACGGGCACCCTCCCCGGACAGCCCCCGGCACCCGCGCGGGACCGGGCCCGTATCGAGGAGCTGGAGCGGCAGCTGACGCGCGTACAGGATGCCCAGTCCGCGCGGATCCTGCTGGGATCGGCCGTCGCCCTGGCCGTCATGGCGGTGGTGTCGCTGGCACTGGGCTGGTTCGTCGCCGGGCGGGTGCTGCGCCCGCTGCGGACGATGACCGAGGCCACCCGCCGTATCTCCGCCGACAACCTGCACGAGCGGCTCGCCGTTCCCGGCCCCGGCGACGAGGTGAAGGACCTCGCCGACACCATCGACGGGCTGCTGGAGCGGCTGGAGGGGGCCTTCGCCGCCCAGCGCCGCTTCGTCGCCAACGCCTCCCACGAACTGCGCACCCCGCTGGCCACCATGCGTGCCGCCGTGGACGTGGCCGTCGCCAAGCCAGGTCCCGTGCCCGAGCAGACGCTGACCCTGGCGGGCCGGATGCGCGGTGAGCTCGATCAGGTCGACCGTCTGCTGGAGGGCTTCCTGGTGCTCGCCCGCAGCAGGCACGGCGACTTCACCGATGCCGCGCGCGTCCCGCTGGAGGAGCTCCTGTCGGCTTCCCTGGGCGCGCGGGCCTCCGACATCGCGGCGAAGGACCTCACCGTGCACCGTACGGATACGCACGGCCGCGCGCGGGTGTGGGCCAGTGGGAGCCTGCTGCGCCGCCTGGTCGACAACCTGGTCGACAACGCGATCACGCACAACGAATCCGGCGGCTGGCTCGGCGTCTCCGTCCGGGCGGGCGGCGATTCGGTGCGGCTGACCGTCGAGACCGGCGGGCCGGTGCTCGACCCGGGGCAGGTCGCGGAGCTGGCGCAGCCGTTCCGGCGGCTGGGCGCGGACCGGACCGGCCGGGGCCGCGGATCCGGGCTCGGCCTGTCCATCGTCGCGGCCATCGCCGAAGCGCACGGCGGCACGCTGGGGCTGGCCGCCCGGCCCGAGGGCGGCCTGCGGGTCACCGTCACCCTGCCCGGGGCCGACCAGGTCGACGGGTCCGACCTGTCCGACGGGTGCGACCGGCCCGACCGGTCCGACCGGACCGACGCAGAGGGGGCGGCGGTATGAGGGTGCTGGTGGTCGAGGACGCGCGGGCCCTCGCCGACATCCTGGTCGAGGGGCTGCGCGACCAGGGCATGGCCGTGGACGCCGCCCACGACGGGCTGGATGCCGCGGCGAAACTCGACGCCACCGCGTACGACGTGGTGGTCCTCGACCGCGACCTGCCGGGCATCCACGGCGACACCCTCTGCCGGATGATCACCTCACGGGAGGACCGGGTCATGGTGCTGATGCTGACCGCGGCCGACGCTCCCGGCGACCGGGTCGGCGGGCTGCTCCTGGGCGCCGACGACTACCTGGCCAAGCCCTTCCACTTCCCCGAACTCGTCCTGCGCATCCGCTCCCTGGCCCGCCGCCGGCCGGCCGCGCGGGCCCGCGTGCTGCGGGCTGCCGGGATCGAACTCGATCCGCTCAGCCGTACGGCCGTCCGTGACGGACGGCAACTGGACCTGTCGGTGAAGGAGTTCTCCCTGCTCGAAGCCCTGATGGACGCGAGCCCGGCCTTCCGGAGCGCGGAGGAGCTGCTCGAACAGGTCTGGGACGAGCACGCCGATCCCTTCACCAATACCGTCGCGGTCACCATCGGCCGCCTCCGTCGCAAACTCGGCGACCCGGCGGTCATCACCACGACCCCGGGAGTCGGCTACCGCCTCGTCGGCCGGCCGTGATCAGGAAGCCCGAGCCGGCGGCCCGGCAGCCACCGCCAGAACCCTCGCCGTCGACGAGAACAGCAGCGCCTTCATCCCACTGTTTCAGGTGTAGGCGCGGGACCGCGGGGCAGGCGCGTTACGAATGGACGAATCAGTCCTATGCAGGACGAGAAGGTCCAAGTAGGGAGACCACCATGACCGAGAAGGCCAAGGGCAAGCTGGAACAGCTCAAGGGCAAGGGCAAGGAGACCGCCGGCAAGGTCACCGGCAACGACCGGCTGCGGACCGAGGGCAAGATGGATCAGGTCAAGGGCAAGGCGCGGGAGACGATGGGCGAGGCCACGGACCGCGCCCGCGGGATCGACGATTCCCTGCGTGACAAGAAGTAGCGACGGAAAAAGTCACCACGACTCCTCGTGACCGTCCCCCCAAAGTCATCGGAAGTCCGAACGCGGGCCTGCCTCGGAAAGGGCCCGCGTTCGGCGACGGATTGTCAGGTCAGGGGCGCGTCGCAGCATCGAGACTCGCACGTGGAGGAGCACGATGCCGACCGGAAACTTGCTTGCCATCATCATCCCCTCCGTCGTCGTATTGACCGGACCGGTGGACTGACCACCGAAGACCTTGCCGGACCCTCGGGCGGCCGGGCTGAGCAGGACGAGGAAGCCCCGGCGGTCTACCCCGGCGAGGCAACCGGGGAGAACCAGCGGTACGAAGGCGAACAGGCCGGCGAGGAAAGGGCCGACAAGGAAAGGTCTGGCGCGACAGAAGCCGGTTCCGCCGACGACACGACCGGCGACACGGCCGGACATACGGAGACTGCGGACACCGGTTCCGCGATGTCCGCCGCTCGCGACGCCACCGAGGACCTCCGCGTGGCTCTCCAGCAGTACCGCTCCTTCTTCAACCGTCTCCTGAGCACCTGAACGGCAGCGCAGCGGAACGCGGGCCGGACGACGGGCCCGCGTTCCGCTGTGTTCGCCCGCTCGGCGCCTTCCCCGATCGCCGCTCAACAGCAGGTCGCCCGCGAGGCATGAGAACGGCAATTGGTGGTAGGCGCCTGTCATAGCCTTTCGAGACACCAGGAGGCACTCATGATCGCCCTCGGAGTCATTCTGCTGATCATCGGGTTCGTGACCGGGATCTCGATCCTGTGGACGATCGGAATCGTCCTCCTGGTCATCGGCCTCGTGTTGTTGCTCCTGGGTGCCGCAGGACGTGGGGTGGGCGGACGGGCCCATTACTGGTGACACCATGGCCCGCCCCACCCCCCGCACCGACCGGGCCGGCGGACATTCCCTGACCAGCCCTCCGGTACCCGCTGAGCCGGACGAGGATTCGCTGCCCAAGGACCACACCCAGGCGATTCTGGAGACCACCAAACAGGTGGCGGGGCTGTTGAAAGGGTCGGGGCTGCCGTTCGCCCTGGCCGGTAGCGTTGCCGCCTTCGCCCACGGCCTGCCCGCCATGTTCCAGCACGACACGGACTTCTGCGTACGCCCCGAGGACGCGGACGCCGCCGTCGAAGCGCTGGAAAGCGGCGGCATCCCGATGCGGCGCGCGGCGGAGGACTGGCTCGTCAAGGGCCGGTCGGGCGGCGAGGAGATCGACCTGATCTTCGAGCTGGCCCGGCGCCCGGTGAGTACCGAACTCCTGGAGCGGGCGGACATCCTGGCCGTCGATTCGGTACGGATGCCGGTCCTGTCCCCCACCGACCTCATGGACAGCCGGCTGGCCGCGCTGTGCGAGCACTACTGCGACTTCGGCGACCTGCTGCCCATGGCCCGGATGCTGCGGGAGCAGATCGACTGGCAGCGGCTGGACCGCAGCCATCGGGACTCCCCGCTGGCCGACGCCTTCCTCTACCTGCTGGACAGGCTGCACGTCATCCACCGGACACGCCAGAAGGCCGCACCGACATGAACACCATGGGCCCCGAGGGCATCCTCGACTACCGCATCGCCCGCCTGCGGGACCGGCTCGCCCTCGAGGAGGCCGCCGAACTCGGCGTACACATCGAAACCCACGGAACGCGGGCGGTCGTGCGGGGCGCCGTGGCCGACGAGGAGGCGCGGGCGCTCGTCCTGCACCTGGCCGGCGAAGAACTGGCAGGGCTGGACTGGTACGAGGACCTCACGCTGTACCGCTCGCGACCGCCCGACCACATCGAGGAGCTCTCATGATCCGCGTGGCGGCCGTCGGTGACATCCACCTCGGACCCGACAGCGCCGGACGCCTGCGCCCCGCCTTCGACACACTGGGCGGCTGCGCAGACCTGCTGGTCCTGGCCGGCGACCTGACCAGGCACGGCACCCCCGAGGAAGGACGGGTGGTCGCCCATGAGGTGGCCGGGTTGCCGGTGCCCGTGGTCGCCGTGCTGGGCAACCACGACTACCAGAGCGACCAGCAGGAAGCCGTCACCCGGGAACTGCGCACAGCGGGGGTGTGCGTCCTGGAAGGCGAGGGAGTGGTTCTCGACCTGGACGGAACGCGCGTGGGTGTGGCCGGCACCAAGGGCTTCGGCGGGGGCTTCGCCGGGCGCAGCGCAAGCGAGTTCGGCGAGCCGGAGATGAAGGCGTTCATCCGCTACACGAGGGCCCGTGCCGACAGCCTCGGCGACGCCCTGCGGTCCTTGTCCTCGTCCGGAAGCACGCTGCGGATCGCACTCACCCACTACGCCCCGGTGCCCGACACCCTCGCCGGGGAGCCACCGGAGATCTATCCGTTCCTCGGCAGCTACCTGCTGGCAGAGGCCATGGACGAGGCGGGCGCCGACCTCGCGGTCCACGGTCACGCCCACCTGGGGACCGAGCACGGCAGGACCGCGGGCGGCATCCCGGTACGCAATGTCGCCATGCCCGTGATCGGGCAGGCATTCGCCGTGTACCACCTCGGCTCCGCCCCGTAGCCCACCCCGGAGGGCCTTTCACCCGGGGATTCGCCGGCGTACCGGGGACACACCTTCACGATTCTGCGGGCACATGGATGTCCAGGACGCAGATGTCGTCCCGGAGGCGCGGCCGGGCGGCCGCGAGGGTGCGGCCGAGGGTCTCGTCGCGTCCCTCTCGTACGAGCCGAAGGGCTGCCGCGGCGAACCGGGTGAGGCCGTCCTCGATGTCCTCGCCGGGTTCCTCCACCAGGCCGTCGGTGTAGAGAAGGAGGTGGTCGCCGGGCAGGAGGTCGAGGACGGCCTCGCCGTACACCGCGTCGAAGGACGCTCCGAGGAGGCAGCCCTCGGGCTGGGAGACGAAGTGCGCCTCGCCGCCGCGGATCAGCAGGGGCGGCAGGTGCCCGGCCCGGACCCAACTCAACTGCCGGCCGTCGGGACGGTAGCGCGCCATGACCATCGTCGCGGTGGCCCCGCTGGTGTCCGTCGCGGTATGGAGCAGCAGTGAGTTGAGGCGGCTCAGGACTGCGGGCAGTTTGGAACCCGTCACGGCCATGCCCTTGGTGGTGAAACGGAGTTGGGCCATCGTCCCGACGGCTGCCAGCCCATGGCCGGCCACGTCTCCGACCACGAAGAGGGCACAGCCGTCAGGCAGCTGAATGGCGCTGTACCAGTCGCCACCCACGCTCGTCCCCGTTTCGGCGGGCAGGTACGCGACGTCGACGCACAGGCCGGCCAGTTCCAGGGACTGTTCCGGGATGGGCAGCAGGGTCTCCTGGAGCCGGGCGGCGAGGGCACGTTCGGCCTTGAGCATGCCCCGCTGGATGAGGTTCGCGCGTTCGCTGTCCCGCAGGGCGGTCTCGATGCCGCGCTGGGCCGTGAGGTCCTGAATGAAACCGTGCACCTCGACGGGTGTGCCGTCGGAGTCCGACTCGGCCTCGGCGACGATCCGCAGATGCCGTATTCCCCGCGTGGTGGTGATGCAGAACGGCTGGTCCATGGCCTCCCCGTCGGTGAGCAGCCGCTGGACGGCAGCGCCGAACCGCGGCAGATCATCCGGTACGAGGTGACCGGACAGCTCTTCCAGGGTCATGGGCCCCAGTGAGGGATCGCGACCGAAGATGGTATAGACCTGATCCGACCAGGTACTCGCGTCGGTCAGAAGTTCCCAGGTGGCCCAGCCGAGGTTGCACAGGCGCTGCACGTCCGCCAGTCTGCGGGCCTCGCGCCGGCTCGTGTCGTGGCGGGTCCAGGACACCACCAGCCGGTCCCCGAGGCGCGACGCCCGGACCGAGTAGACGGACTTGCGCGGAACCCCCGCGAGGGTCTCCTCGTAGGTGAAGGGAGATCCTTCGTAGAGCGTCCCTGTCATCAGGGTGTCCAGGTATCCGTCCCACAGCTCGCCACCGGCCACCGTGGGATACGTTTCGAGGATCCTGCGGCCCACCAGTTCCTTGCCCCGACGTCCCGCCACATCGACGGACTCCGCTGCCGCCGCGTCGATCCGGAAGTCCTCCACCGTGCCGTCCTCCGAGCGCAAGGGGGTGAGGAGGACGGCCGGGCACGGCAGGGCATCGAGAACACGCTGGATCGCGGCGACGGCCTCGCTCTCGTCCGTCGTCTCCGGCTGCACCGCATCGCGTGGCGGAAGCAAGGCCCCACCGCACATCCTGACCACCCGGCGCAGGAGGCTTCGGGTGCCACCGCCGAAGGGGCCCGGGAGGGTCCGGAAGAACCCCACCACCGTGGTCGCGGGATGGTCCGAGGGCACCGGAATCCACGCCCGGGTGGGCCACTGTCCCGGAGGGTCCCCGATCAGCTGGTAGCGGTCCGCATCATGCGCCAGGTCCTCCAGCCACACGGCCCGCTCCTCGGCGAGCGCCTCCAGCGCCGCGATCCCTCCGAGCGGCGGTACGTGGCTCCACTGCTCGGCCAGCGACCGGTCGATGCCGGCGTGGCCGACCAGGTCCAGGCTCCCCTCTGCCCCGCGGGTGTAGATCAGGACGGCGGCCACGTGCTCGGCATCGCTCAGAACCGCTCGCAGCAGCTCCGCCACCTCGCCCGGAGCGCGCGTGTCCGCCAGGTCTTCGGCCAGCCGGGCCAGGCCCGCGCGCCTGCTGGGGTCGTACTGACCGGAAGCAGGGTACGGGCCGGCGCGGAGCGACTGTGCGGCCGTACCCGAGGGGGTTCCGTAGAGCTCCCCGACCGCTGTCGAGGCCCCCGGGCGGCCGCTGCCGGCCAGGGTGAACCAGCATTCCTCCATCAGCGAGCACCGGTGGCGCTCGGCACGCTCCTGGAGAAGTTCGTACGCCCCGTCCTCGGGCACGCCCTCCTGGGCCATGACCACGCCCTTGGCCCGTTCGAGGACGGCCGCCATTGCGGCACCGGACTCCAGGTCCTCGACCTCGGCCCGCAGCCTGGCGACCACCTTCGCCAGGGCCAGCACCTCCGGAGAGGCGCCGGCGGCAGAACGCACTGCCTCATCCTCCATACGTTGAGCATGCCACGCAGCGAGGGCGCAGGGCCGCGCCGGATCCTCAGCCGCTCGTCACGGCTACCGAGCGCTCGGGGCCCGGCACGCTCCGGCTGCCATCAGCACCCTCCGGCCTTCGGGCAGGCCGGTGCGAAAACACGCGTATCGCCCCTGAGGCCGGGTAGGCGCACCTTGTGGGACGGGGCCGCGGTGACGGCGTGGCGTTCCTTCGGCTCATCAAGCAGTACTCCGCGAACCGCCACTGCGGTGCGGGCAGGACGGAGGTTCCCGTGACATCAACACCTGGATCGGCGTCGTCGCCGGAACCTCCGGCACCCCCCGGACAGCCGCATCCGGCGGCGCGTGACGGTCAGCGCTTCGGGCTCGAGGTACGACAGCAGGACGGGGTCGTGATCCTCGTCCTCTCGGGCGAGCTCGACCATGACACCGCCCACCCGTTGCACGAGGCCCTGGCCGCCGCGCTGGAGCGCCCCGGACCACCACGGCTGGTCGTCGATTGTGGCGGGCTGCGCTTCTGCGACTCGACGGGCCTGAACATGCTGCTGCGCGCCCGACTCGAGGCTCAGGAGATCGGAGGCACGGTGGAACTGGCGGCGCCGACGCGGCCGGTGGCCCGCATGCTCGAAATCACCGGTGCCGACGAGGTCTTCACCATCCACCCGGACATGGCCACGGCCCTCCGGGAGAACGCCGACCGCCCGACAGGCGGGATCAGAGGACGGCCATGACCGGCGACGGGGCCGGCGCTTCCTCCGAGCCATCCGGGCTGACACGGCGGCTGCCCCTGAACAACATGTCAGGAGTGGTCACCCGGTGCCGCGACTTCACCCGTCAGGCACTCTCGGACTGGCAGTGGATCCCGCCCGATGAGGCGGAGGGCCTCGACGAGCAGCGCTGGGCGGTCGCCGAGGACGTGCTCCTGTTGGTCTCCGAGGTGGTGACCAACGCCTGCCTGCACGGAGGCGGTCCCAGCGAGCTGGTCCTGCACTGTGCCCCCGACCGGCTGCGCATCGAGGTCACCGACGGGAACCCCGAGCCACCGCGACCCCATCGGCGCGGCGACCCCGCACTCCCCGGAGGCCATGGACTCGTCGTTCTGGAGACGTTGACCCGGAGCTGGGGCTCGCTCCCGGCCGGCTTCGGCAAGACCGTCTGGGCGGAGGTGCCGGCTCCTCCCCCGTCCCGGCGTGTTCGGCCAGAAGGCCGTCATTGAGTGCCGCGAGCATCCGGCCGAGCAGCCGTGACACGTGCATCTGCGAGATGCCGAGCCGCTCGCCGATCTCCGACTGGGTCAGCTCCGCGCCGAAGCGCAGCGAGAGTATCTCCCTGTCCCGCTCCGACAGTTCGGCGACGAGCGGCTTGAGTGCCTCCAAGCACTCGATGCGGTCGTATGCGGGCTCTTCCTCACCCATCGAACGCCGGGCGGAAACCGTGATCAGGTCGGCGTCGTCCTGCACGGGCGCGTCAAGCGAGCGCCAGGAGTACGCGGCCGCGGCCTGCTTCCCCTCGGCCAACTCCTCCGCACTCACCCCGAGGCGGGCTGCCAGCTCTGCGTCCGTCGGTGCACGACCGAGGAGTTGCTCCAGCTCATCGGAAACCCTGGCCAGGCTCAGCCGCAGCTCCTGAAGGTGCCGCGGCACGCTGACAGCCCAGCTGGTGTCACGGAAATAGCGCTTGATCTCGCCGGTGATGGTGGGCAGCGCGAAGGAGACGAACTCCACGCCCCGGGTCACGTCGTACCGGTTGATGGCCTTGATCAGGCCGACGGTGCCGACCTGGACGATGTCCTCGAGCGGCTCGCTGCGGCCCCGGAACCGGCGGGCAGCGTATTTGACCAGGCTGAGGTTCAGCTCGACCAGGGTGTTGCGGACGTACGAATACTCCGGTGTGCCTTCCTCCAAGGCATGCAGGCGCTCGAACAGGGTCTTCGAAAGGATTCGTGCGTCAGCGGTGCTCGCCTTGAGCGGCTCGGTCAGCAGTTCCTTCACGCGGTCCTCCGAGGGCACCGCGGCAGTGACGTCTGACAGGCCGGCGCAACCGGGATCCGTGTGGGCCTCATATGCGTGGGCGGTCGCCTGTGTCATGGGCCGGTCCTCCGAGTGAGATCGGTTCCCTCCCGTTTCATACCCATTTCTTGGCGTGTGACCCGGACTGCCGACCACCGCACCCTGGCGTCTCCACCGCGACACGCGAGGCGCCGCGGGCGACCGGAGGGGATGCGGCCGGGACCCGGCCGGTACGACACGACGGGTTCTTTTCCAGCGGAACGACCCGCAGAGCGTGCGGCGTTACTCCCATCTGGCCGCGTACGCCCAGCCCCAGCTCGCCCTGACCATCTTCGCGCCCGCCGCAAGAAGGGCTCCAACCACGGCAGCAAGCCCTCCTGCTAGTCACCACCCACCCCGTGGGGCGGCCCACCGAGAGGGCCGCCCCACCGGCTCCCGGACCGCGGCTACTTCTGGTTCAGGGGCAGGGCGAGGTCGGTGACCTGGGACTTCTTCGGGAAGGCGCCCTTGTCGGTGGCCTTGCCGGTGAGTACGTCGACCGAGTAGAGGCGGTAGGAGCCCGCCGTGCCGATGGCGGCGAAGCCATGGTTCGTACCGGCGGCCGGGTCATGGTAGATGTCGAATCCGGCGTCCAGGTCGGCGTTCACGCCGAGGCTGCCGGTGGGGGCGAGAGTGCCGGCGTTGGCCGGGGACTGCAGGGCGATCCGGTCGGCCACCGTGTCGAGGTCGAACAGGGTGGTCGCGGTGGCGGTGTCCAGGTCGTTGTTGGTGTAGGCGGCACCGGTGACGCCCAGAGCGGTCGAGGGCGGGGCGGTGGGGTTGGTGAGGGCGCCGTCAACCGTGGTGGTCAGGGGAGCGGCCGCGTCGTCGATGTTGTGGCGCAGGTTCTGGCCGGTGTCGGAGATGACCCGCAGGCGGTTCGCGGCGGGGTTGAAGTCCACACCGAACGCGGTTCCGGCCGGCGCGACGGTCAGCTGGGACACCTTCACGGCCTGCGCGTTCGCGGTGTCCAGGGTGTAGACGCCGCCCCCGTCGCCGACGCCGTACAGCTTCCCGTCCTGGACACGGAAGTCGATGCCGACGAGCCTGGTGTCACCGGAAAGACCGGCGACCGTGCCCAGCGACCAGGTCTTGGACGGCTGGTTCACGTCGAACTCGACCAGGCGCTGGTCGGCGGTCAGACCGATCGCGCCCAGGCTGCCCTTGTGGTCCACCGCGGGCAGGGTCTTCGGCGGGGTGTCATCGGCTGCGGCGAGCGAGGGCGCCGCGCACAGGGCGGCCAGAACGACCGCGGATGCCGCGGTCACGGTGGGGTTGCGCATGTCACTCCTTCATCGGTGCCCCGGCCAGGGTGTCCGAGGTCCTGCGAAGGGTTCGCCGCCACCACGACGGCGGACGGGTTCCGTGCGCCGATGCCACCCGCACGGCTCAAGACCTGGCGCCCGGTCTGCGCCGGCCGGGTGGCACCGCGGCCAACGCGGCGGGGGTACGGCGGACACCACTCCGCCGTACCCCCTTCCACCACGCGCCGTCGGGACCCTCAGCCCGGCGGCGGCACCGGGTCCCTCAGCAGTCCCGGTCGTAGGTGAGGAACCCGCGGCCTGTCTTCGGCCGAGCAGTCCCGCCCGCACCATCCGCGAGGGCAGCGGGGGTGGGGTGCAGAGGGACCGCGACGCGTTCGCGCGCGGCCCGGGCCGCGGTGGCGCCGGCCTCGCAGACGACGGTGTCGAGTCCGGCGCGGGCGCACACCGCGGCGATCCCGGCGCCCATCCGGTCTCCGCCGACCACACCCACCGTGCGGATACCGGCCTTCATGACCGCACCTGCGGGATGCGCACGAGGTGACGGGTGTAGGCGTCGGGGGTGAAGAAGAGCGGGAGTTCACCGACGAGCGCGGTGCGCCCGAAGAGCTCCCTCGCCTCGTCGAGGGCCGCCCAGGGGTACTCGGCGCCGAGGGAGGCGAGCTCCTCGTCGAGCATGCGGAGCACCGTGTCGCGGTCGAGGACCCGGTGGCGCAGCCACTGCCAGATCTGGACCCGGGCGATCTCGGCGGTGGCGGCGTCCTCCATCAGTCCGTGGAGGGCCACTGCGCCCTGGCCGCGCAGCCATGCGTCGAAGTACCGGAGTGCGACGGCGATGTTGGTGCGGACCCCGTGTTCGGTGGGCGGGCCGCTGATCCGCCGGACCGAGAGCAGGTGCTGTGCTTCCACCTGTACGTCCTCGCGGGTGCGGTCGAGTTGGTGCGGGCGCTCGCCGAGTACGCCGTCGAACACCTCGCGGCAGACGGGGACCAGGCCCGGGTGGGCCACCCAGGAGCCGTCGAAGCCATCCTCCGCCTCGCGTTCCTTGTCGAGGCGCACCTTCGCGAGGACCGGGTCGGCGGCCTCGGGGTCCTTGCCGGGGAGGTGGGCGGCCATGCCGCCGATGGCGTGGGCGCCGCGCCTGTGGCACGTGCGGACGAGCAGTTCGGTGTAGGCCCGCATGAAGGGCGCGGTCATGGTGACCTTGGCGCGGTCGGGCAGCAGGAAGTCGGTGCGGTGGCCGAAGGTCTTGATCAGGCTGAAGAGGTAGTCCCAGCGGCCCGCGTTGAGGCCGGCGGAGTGGTCCCGCAGCTCGTGGAGGATCTCGTCCATCTCGAAGGCCGCCGTGATCGTCTCGATGAGGACGGTGGCGCGGACGGTGCCGCGGGGGATGCCGAGGAGGTCCTGGGCGAGGACGAAGACGTCGTTCCACAGCCGCGCCTCGTAGCGGTTCTCCAGCTTGGGGAGGTAGAAGTACGGGCCGTACCCGGCGTCGATCTGGCGCTGGGCGCAGTGGAAGAAGTAGAGCCCGAAGTCGACCAGCGGCGCGGGCACGGGCCGGCCGTCGACCTCCAGGTGCTCTTCCAGGAGGTGCCAGCCCCGGGGTCGGACCATGATGGTGGCCGGGTTCTCGGCGAGTCGGTACTCCTTGCCCTCGGGCGTGGTGAAGTCGATCCTTCGCCGACACGCGTCGAGGAGGGTCAGCTGGCCGCCGACGACGTTGTCCCAGGTGGGTGCGGTGGCGTCCTCGAAGTCCGCCATCCACACCTTCGCACCGGAGTTGAGGGCGTTGACGGCCATGCGGCGCTCGGGTGGTCCGGTGATCTCCACCCGGCGGTCTTCCAGGCCGGGGGCCGGCGGGGCCACACGCCAGGTCCGGTCGTCCCGGACGGCGGCCGTGACGACGGGGAAGCCGAGGGGAGAGCCGGAGGCCAGGCGGATGGCCTGCCGGCGGCGCTCCTTGAGCAGCTCCTGGCGACGGTCGCCGAAGGCTCCGGTGAGCCGGGCGAGGAATTCCAGCGCGGCGGGGGTGAGGATCTCGTCGTGGCGGTCACCCGGGGCCGCGAGGACGCGCACGGCGCGGGCAGGGGCACTGGTGGTCATCGGGGCACTCCTGGGCTGGAAGGGGAACGGGGGCGGGGCAGAGGAGGACCACCCGCCCCGTTCGGCCGAGCGGCGTGCGGGGCCGGCCTGGCCCGCCGGGCTCAGTGGAACTGCTCTTCCTCGGTGGAGCCGGTGAGCGCCGTGGTGGAGGAGGCCGGGTTGACGGCGGTGGAGACCAGGTCGAAGTAGCCGGTGCCGACCTCGCGCTGGTGCCTGACCGCCGTGAAGCCGTGCTCCTGGGCCGCGAACTCCCTTTCCTGGAGGTCGACGTAGGCGGTCATGCCGTGTTCGGCGTAGCCGCGGGCCAGGTCGAACATGCCGTGGTTGAGGGAGTGGAAGCCGGCGAGCGTGATGAACTGGAACTTGTAGCCCATGGCGCCGAGTTCGCGCTGGAACTTGGCGATCTGGTCGTCGTCCAGGGCGGCCTTCCAGTTGAAGGACGGGGAGCAGTTGTAGGCCAGCATCCGGTCCGGGTACCGCGCGTGGACGGCCTCGGCGAACTCGCGGGCCTGGGCGAGGTCCGGGGTGCCCGTCTCCACCCAGATGAGGTCGGCGTACGGGGCGTAGGCGAGGCCGCGGGCGATGACCGGCGCCATGCCGTTCCGGACGCGGTAGAAGCCTTCGGCCGTGCGCTCACCCGTGGTGAACTGCGCGTCGCGCTCGTCGACGTCGCTGGTCAGCAGGTTCGCGACGAGGGCGTCCGTACGGGCGATGATCAGGGTCGGGGTGTCCGCGATGTCGGCCGCGAGGCGGGCGGCGTTGAGGGTGCGGACGTGCTGCGAGGTCGGGACGAGGACCTTGCCGCCGAGGTGGCCGCACTTCTTCTCCGATGCCAGCTGGTCCTCGTAGTGGATGCCCGCCGCGCCCGCCGCGATCATCGCCTTCGTCAGCTCGAAGGCGTTCAGCGGGCCGCCGAAGCCGGCCTCGGCGTCCGCGACGATCGGCGCCAGCCAGTCCGTGGCGTCCCCGGCGTCCTCGGCGGTGGCGATCTGGTCGGCGCGCAGCAGCGCGTTGTTGATCCGACGGACCACTTGGGGAACGGAGTTGACCGGGTAGAGGGACTGGTCGGGGTAGGTGTGACCGGCCTGGTTGGCGTCGGCTGCCACCTGCCAGCCGGACAGGTAGATCGCCTGGAGGCCGGCCCGGACCTGCTGGACGGCCTGGCCGCCGGTCAGCGCGCCCAGCGCGTGGACGTAGTCCAGGTCGTGGAGCTGCCGCCACAGCCGCTCGGCGCCGCGCCGGGCCAGGGTGTGCTCCTCGCGCACGCTGCCGGAGAGCCGGACCACGTCCGCGGCCGAGTAGGTGCGTTCGATGCCCGCCCACCGGGGATCCGTCGCCCACCGCTCTGCCAGCTGCCGGACCGCCGCCGTGGTCGTCTTCGCTTCTGCCATGACCGTCACCGTCTCCATGAGTCGCTTGACCTGCCAACACACTCGTCCATCGCGACAAGCGATTGGCACTCTGTGCCTTGAGGGGGGTCGCGGCCGCCGGCACCACCCTGGGGCGGAACTGAGCAATGCTGCCGGACGACCGAGTTCGAGCCGTCGGGATCTCCGATATCAGGGCATAAATCGTGCCCCGACTGCCCACCTCGGCCGCCGGGGGTCCGGCGGGCCGCACGACAGACTCTGACAGCGGCACTCAGTGCC
This sequence comes from Streptomyces sp. NPDC048603, assembly GCF_043199475.1. NCBI lineage: Bacteria > Bacillati > Actinomycetota > Actinomycetes > Kitasatosporales > Streptomycetaceae > Streptomyces > Streptomyces sp. NPDC048603. The sequence goes on from NZ_JBICVY010000001.1 coordinate 757,633, forward strand.
ATCAATGGGTGACGGCTGCCAATCTCTGCGAATCTTCCGCGGCGATTCTGCCAAGGTTGCGAAGGTTGGCATCGGTGGAATCATGCGTACTCTGAAGCCCGGGCGAGGCGGAGGAGCGCGGGTGGGCAAGACGTACGCGGGGGCGCGGTTGCGCCGGCTGCGCGAGGAGCGCCGGATGAGCCAGGCCGAGCTGGCCCGGGTCCTGGGCATCTCCCCCAGCTATCTCAACCAGATGGAGCACGACTCGCGGCCGCTCACGGTCCCGGTGCTGCTCCGGCTGACCGAGGCCTTCGGCGTCGACCCCGGGTTCTTCTCCGAACGCGACACCAGCCGGCTCGTCGCCGACCTGCGCGAGGCCCTCGCGAACGAGGTCGCCGACGCCCGCGTCTCTCCCTCCGACCTGGCGGAGCTGGCCACCCGGATGCCCGCCGTCGCCACCTTGCTGCTCGACCTGGGCCGTCGCGGCCAGCTCCTGACCGAGCGGCTCGCGGAGACCACGGACGGACGCGACGCCCGGGAGGGCGGGCCCGGAGCGCCACGCTCGGCGCACGAGGAGATCCGCGAGTTCTTCTACCGGCGCCAGAACTACCTCCACGACACCGACCTCGCCGCCGAGGACTTCGCCCACGAGATCGGCATCCGTCCCGGCGAGGTCGTGCGCGTCCTCTCGAACCGGCTCACCGACACCCACGGGATCCGGCTCGCCACCGGCTCCGCGGAGCTGCACCGGTTCGACGGCCGGGCCCGGGTCCTGCACCTGTCCGGGCGCCTGAGACCCGGCCAGCAGGCGTTCCGGATGGCCACCCAGCTCGCTCTGCTCGAGTACGGGGACGAGCTGGACCGGCTGGCAGCCGAGGACTTCGAGCCCGGCTCCCCTGCACACGCGCTGGCGAGGATCGGCATCGCGAACTACTTCGCCGCCGCGCTGATCCTCCCGTACCGCGCCTTCCACACGGCCGCGACGGAGTTCCGCTACGACATCGAGCGACTCACCGACCACTTCGGCCTCGGCTACGAGACCGTCTGCCACCGGCTGAGCACCCTCCAGCGGCCGAGGCTGCGGGGCGTGCCCTTCTCGTTCGTGCGCGTGGACCGGGCCGGGAACATGTCGAAACGGCAGTCCGCCACCGGGTTCCACTTCTCCCGCGCGGGCGGCACCTGCCCGCTGTGGAACGTCTACGAGGCCTTCGCCGCGCCCGGCCGCATCCACGTCCAGATCGCCGCCATGCCCGACGGGCAGCGGTATTTGTGGACCGCCCGCGCGATCACCCGCCACCGGGGCGGCTGGGGCGAACCCGGCAAGACCTTCGCCATCGGCCTGGGCTGCGAGATCCGCCACGCCTCCCGCCTCGTCTACTCCGACGGCCTCGACCTCGACAACGCCTCCGCCGCCACCCCCATCGGGATGGGCTGCCGCCTCTGCGAACGCCTCGACTGCCCGCAGCGCGCGGTACCGCCGCTGGGCCGCACACTCGCGGTGGACGAAAACAGCAGCACCTTCGTGCCGTACCCCGTCAGCGCCGATCAGGGCTGACCGGTCGGACGCAGTTCGCGTTCGAGGGCGGACAGGGCGAACTCGTGCGCGGAGGTGTCCTGCCAACGAGCCCGTCCGAACATCACGTCTTCGGAGAGACCGCTCAGCATGGCCACGGCCCGGATGGTGAACTCGGGAAGGTCCACTTCGGCGAAGTGTCCCAGGTCCCGGCCCTCACGGAGGATGGCTTCCAGTCGCTCGTCCCAGCCGTCCAGCAGTGCGGTGAGGATGTGACGGCCCGCTTCGTCGTGGCGCTGGGCCAGTACCTGCGTCCACAGCGCGTAGCGTTCGTCACCCTGGTGGCGGGGCAGGTAGAAGCGGACGAACAGGTCCAGCTTCTCGGCAGGAGATGCGGCCTGGTCGGCGGCCTGCTGGAACCGGGTCCAGAGGTCCGCTTGGCTCCATGCGAGGACTTCGAGCAGGAGCCGGTCCTTCTTGCCGAAGTGGTAGAGGATGTGCCCGGTGCTCATGCCCGCCCGCGCGGCTATGTCCGACATCCGCAGGGCCGCGGTGCCCTTCTCGGCGATGACGCTGATGGCGGCCCGCATCGCCCGCGCTCTCGCCTCGTCCCCGCTGGGCTGACGCTTCCTGTCGACCGGGGTCCGGACCGCGGACCGGGAGGCGGCGCCGGCCCCGGCGTCCGCCGACCCGGTCACGCCTTCCGGCGGGAGGAGGCGGTCGGGCAGCCCCGACCCGGTCTCTGACGTCGGCATGAGCTCACCTTCGGTTCCGGAAATCCGGGTCCCAAGTCTAGGTTCCGAGAATCTAGACTTCTAATCTAGACTGAAAATCTAGTCAGTGCGATGGGGAGTGTGACGGCCGGCTGTACGTGGTCGCCCCGACGGCCGGCGGCCCGCCCTGTCCTACTCACCACCCAGGAGACACCCACATGACGCGCGGATTCGATGTCGTGGAGACCTGTATCGCCGACCTGCGCACGGCGCTGGAGAAGGGCGAGACGACCGCGGTCGGCCTGCTCGACGCCTACCTCGCGCGGATCGACGCGTACGACCGGCCCGGCACGGCCACCGCTCTGAACGCGATGGTCGTGATGAACCCCCGCGCCCGCGCGGAAGCGGAGGCCTCCGACGCCCGCCGCGCACGCGGCGAGACCCTCGGCCCGCTGGACGGCATCCCGTACACCGCGAAGGACAGCTACCTCGCCGAGGGGCTGACGGCCGCGTCCGGCTCCCCGGCGTTCGAACACCTCGTCGCCCAGCGCGACGCCTTCGCCATCGAACGGCTGCGCGCGGGCGGCGCCGTCCTCATCGGCCTGACCAACATGCCGCCGATGGCGAACGGCGGCATGCAGCGCGGCGTGTACGGCCGCGCGGAAAGCCCGTACAGCGCCGACTGGCTCACCAGCGCCTACGGCTCCGGCTCCTCCAACGGCTCCGGCACGGCGACGGCGGCCTCCTTCGGCGCGTTCGGCCTCGGCGAGGAGACCTGGTCCTCGGGCCGCGCCCCCGCCTCGAACAACGCGCTGTGCGCCTACACCCCCAGCCGCGGCGTGATCTCGGTCCGCGGCAACTGGCCGCTCGTGCCGACCATGGACGTCGTCGTCCCGCACACCCGCACCATGGCCGACCTGCTCGAACTGCTCGACGTCATCGTCGCCGACGACCCGCACACGCGCGGGGACCTGTGGCGCGCCCAGCCGTGGGTGGCGCTGCCCGCCCCGTCCCAGGTACGCCCCGCCTCCTACCCGGCCCTCGCACCCGCCGACGCCGCGGCCGCCTCCGGCGCGCTCGCCGGAAAGCGCGTCGGCGTGCCCCGGATGTACATCAACGCCGACTCCGCCGCAGGAACGAACCCCGACGGAGGCATCGGAGGCCAGACCGGGCAGCGCATCGAGACACGCCCCTCGGTGATCGCACTGTGGGAAGCCGCGCGCCGCGACCTGGAGGCTGCCGGCGCCGAGGTGGTCGAGGTCGACTTCCCCGTTGTGTCCAACTACGAGTCCGACCGCCCCGGGGCGCCCTCGCTGCTCACCCGCGGGCTGGTCAGCCGCGAGTACCTCACCTTCGAGATCGAGGACCTGTCCGCCTGGGCCTGGGACGATTTCCTGCGCGCCAACGGCGACCCGGCGCTCTCCACCCTGACCGAGGTCGACGGTGCCCGCATCTGGCCCAAGCAGGACGGCGAACTGCCTGACCGCTACGACGGTTTCGACGACACGATCGGCGACTACCCGCGCTTCGTGCGCGAGCGCCCGTACGCGTCCCTCACCGACATGCCGCACCTCGAAGAGGGGCTGCGCGGGCTCGAGGAAACGCGCCGGGTCGACCTGGAGCTGTGGATGGACGGACTGGGGCTGGACACGGTGGTCTTCCCCGCGGTCGCCGACGTCGGGCCCGCCGACATGGACGTCTCCGTGGCGTCCGCCGACCTCGGATGGCGCAACGGCGTCTGGGTCGCGAACGGCAACCTGGTGCCCCGCCACCTCGGCATCCCGACGGTGACCGTGCCGATGGGCGCCATGGCGGACACCGGCATGCCCGTCGGGCTGACCTTCGCGGGCCGCGCCTACGACGACAACGTCCTGCTGACCCTCGCCGCCGCCTTCGAGAAGACCGGCAGCCGCCGTACCGAGCCGCAGCGCACCCCGCGCCTGCCGGCGCAGTGACCTGACGAAGGCCTCCGCGCCGATCGCGACCGCCGGCAGCGGAAGCGGTCAGCCCATTTCGCGCCGCCGCGGGGAGGACCTGGCATTCGACCACGCCCTCCCCGCGCAACGGGTCAACGGCTGCCCACGAGACGGGGCAGTCCCGCCAGGGTGCCGGCCAGGCGGTCTGCCGCCGGGCGTGCCGGCGTCATCCCGCAGGATGCGGCTTGCACCCAGCCGAGGTACCGGTGGAAGACACCCGGCGGACCGCCACCCCTGTCATGCGACTCTCGCGACGGTGCGGGCGACGGGGTGCAGGGCCGCGTACTCCAGCGGGGCCGACGGATCGATGGAGATGTCCAACTGAGCGGGCTCCGAACCCGCCCGCACCAGGAGGTCGCCGACAGCGGCGATCATCGCCCCGTTGTCGGTGCACAGGGTCATGGGCGGCACGCGCAGCTCGACGCCGGCGGCGGCGCAGCGTTCCTCGGCCAGGGCCCGCACCCGCGAGTTCGCGGCCACCCCACCGACCACGACGAGGGTCCGCACGTCGTACTCCTTGCAGGCGGCCAGCGCCTTGCGCGTGAGTACGTCGGCGACGGCCTCCTGGAGGGACGCGGCGCCGTCGGCGAGGGGGATCTCCTCGCCGCGGATGCGGTGCTGCTCGGCCCAGCGGGCGGCGGCGGTCTTCAGGCCGGAGAAGGAGAAGGCGTACGGGGCGTCACCCGGACGGGTGAGGGGGCGCGGGAACGCCACCGCGCAGCCGTTGCCCCCGCGGGCCGCCCGGTCGATCGCGGGGCCGCCCGGGTACGGCAGGCCGAAGACCCGGGCCGCCTTGTCGAAGCACTCCCCCGCGGCGTCGTCCACGGTGTCCCCGAGGTGCAGGATCGGGTCGCGCACGAGGTCCCGTACGAACAGCAGCGAGGTGTGGCCGCCGGAGACGATCAGCACCATGCACGGGTTCGGGAGCGGCCCGTGTTCCAGGGTGTCGGCGGCGACGTGCCCGGCGAGGTGGTGCACGCCGTACAGCGGTACCCCCGCCGCGTAGGCCAGGGTCTTCGCACCGGCGAGCCCCACCTGCAGCGCACCCGACAGGCCCGGCCCGGTGGTCACGGCCACGGCATCGATGTCCGCCGGCCGCAGCCCCGCCTGGTCCAGGGCCTCCTGTACGACGGGGTTGAAGGCGTGCAGGTGGGCGCGGGCGGCGATCTCCGGCACCACCCCGCCGAACCGCGCGTGCTCGTCCATGCTCGACGCCACCACATGCGCCAGGAGACGCCCTCCGGAGACGATCCCGGCCCCCGTCTCGTCGCACGACGACTCGATGCCGAGCACCACAGCAGAGCCCACGACAGCCCCTTTCACACATATAAAGCAGTTGCAATCTATGTGCAATAAGGTACGCGGTCTGGGATCGGGCCAGACAGGCGATCCCGGGACAACCATCGAGGTCGGCGCCATGCCCACGACACGGCCTGCGTCAAGATCGGGCAGATGACCGCGATCGTCGCGTTCGCGGGCCTCGCGGCGGCCGTCCGCAAGCTCGCGCCCCGATTCCTCCCGACCAAGTGCGTACTGCAAGGCGCGCCCAGGCAGCGCTCGTGGCATTCGGCGTGCCGGCCGCCGCGGTCCTGGTGGCCGTCGGCAACCCGGCCGAGACCGCGCAGGCCCTGAGCAATTGCGAGGTCCGCGACCGCGCCGACTCGTTCGAGGGCGACTCCGGCCACCCGAAGAAAGAGGACACTCTTCGTGGATGTCGTCGCGTCGTTCCCAGCAGATACGGAGGCGGCGGAAGTCGTGGAGCCAGGCGATGGTCCGTTCGCTGCTCCCGCGGGGCAGTCGGGCCCTGGTCAGATCGTGACAGGGCCGTGGGCGGTGGCGAACTCGACCGAGACCAGGCCCGGTTCCTCGTCCTCGACCCAGGTGACGTCGATCTGGTCGAGGGGGTGGTCGGCCGGTTCGCCGAGGAATTCGGCGATGGAGGCGGCGTCGCCGGCGATGGAGACCCCCTGGATGGTGGTGGAGGTGCGCGGATCGGCGCTCGGGCGCTCCTCCATGGGAACCAGCCACTGGAGGAAGTAGGGCAGCTGCGGGTCCTCCAGCAGTTCCAGCAGGCCGATCTGCTTCCATCTCAGGTCGAACCCGTCCGGGCGGACACGGTGACCCTCGGCCGAGGTGCGACCGAGGCGGGCCTCGACCGGGGCGATGTCGTCGACGGAGACCACCCAACCGAGCCAGCCTCCGCCCTCGGCGGCGCGGCGCGCGACCGCCTGGCCGAAGGGTGCGCGGTCGGCGGCGGGGTGGTCGAGTGTGGTGACGACCTCGACGTAGGTGCCGCCGCTCAGCGGGAGAATGAAATTGCGGGTGCCGAATCGCGGGTGCACGCCCCCGTCGACGAACCCGGCGCCGAGGGCCGATCCGATCCACTGGACGGTCGAGACGAAGCTGTCGCGGGCCACCGCATAGGACACGTGATCAAGTCGCACCGTGCCATCATCACCCGACAACCCGTACAAATCCCGACGCCACGCCCGCCGCCCCGGCCTCGTCCGCCGTGGACTCAGCCGTTGAGCGGATCGATCATCGTCATCCCGGCGCTGCCGCCTCGTCGAGGCCCACGACCCGCTCGATCAGCCGCTGCAGGGCGAGCTCTGCTGCCACAGGACGTCTCCGTGGCGTCCGCCGACCTCGGCCGGCGCAACGACGCCGGGTCGCGAACGGCAACCTGGTGCCCCGCCACCTCGGCGTCCCGACGGTGACCGTGCCGATGGGCGCCATGGCGGACACCGGCATGCCCGTCGGCCTGACCTTCGCGGGCCGCGCCTACGACGACAACACCCCGCCGGCCCTCGCCGCGGCCTTCGAAAGGACCTGCATCCGATACACGGCGCCGCCGCGTACGCCGCGTCTGCCGGCCGAGTGACCTGCCGGAGTCCTCCGGGCCTCTCGCAACAGCCGGCAGCGGAAGCGGTCAGCCCGTGGAGCCGCGCAAGGGCTCCTGCCCCGTACGGGGCAGGAGCCCTTGCGCATCCATCTGATTCACCCAACGCCGTTTTGGTGAGCCGACGTTGGCCCCCTGGGGTACGGGCGGGCCGAGGTCGTACCGTGGGGGCATGACCATGCTGCGCGCCTCGGACGTACGACGCTGTCACAACGCCCACCATCCGGTGCACGCGGCCTACTACTTCGCGCCCGAGCACGACGGCTTCTACGCGGAACTGGGGCTGGAGCGCGGACCCATGGCCTACCTGGCGGGGCGGGCGGCTCCGTTCGGGGAGACGGGGCCGGGGGTGGTGAGCGCCACCTTCTACGGCTACCACCCGGAACTGGTGGCTCGGCACATCCCCAGGGCATGGCAGATCGCCTCGCCTCAGGTGGTGTTGAGGACCCGGCTGCGCATCGTCGACGCCGTGCTGGTACGGCTGCTGGGCGCGGAGGGCGTGGTCTCCGACGAGCTGGCGCAGGCCGCGCGGCTGGCGCTGCGCGCGGCCGAGGCGTGCGAGCGGCCCGGCCGGCCGCTGTACTCCGCCAACGCCGACCTGCCCGTCCCGGCCGCGCCGCACCTCGCGTTCTGGCACGCGGCCACGCTGCTGCGTGAGCACCGCGGGGACGCGCACGTCGGGGTGCTCTCCTCGGCCGGCCTGGTGGGACTGGAGGCGCTGGTGACGCACAGCGCCACCGGCACGCACTGGAAGCCCTCGTTCCTGATGCGGCACCGAGGCTGGAGCGCAGCGGACTGGGCGGGTGCCCAGGACCGGCTGCGCGACCGGGGGCTGCTCGACGGGGCGGGTGAACTCACCCCCGCGGGGGTGGAGCTGCGGCGGGCGGTCGAAGCCGACACCGACCGGCTGGACCTGCTGCCCTACAGCGCGCTCGGGATCGAAGGAACACGCCGGCTGACCGAACTGGCGGGGGTGTTCTCGAGGGCGGTGCTGGCGGGGGGCGGGCTGCCACTGTCCGAGATCGGCAAGCGCTAGGTGTATTGACTCGCAGCATTGTTCAACGGCTGATGGGCGGGTTTCCGCCCAGTGCGGTGTGGCAGCGGTGGTGGTTGCAGGTGTGGAGGACGTCTGCCAGGGTTGCTGTCCGCTCGTCGTTGGAGGTGTAGGGCCGCAGGTAGGCCCACTCCTCCAGCGCGGTGCGGTTGAAGCGGCCCGGAGCGGAGCCGCCGCCACCGCAGAGGGCGCCGGTGTCCGGTTCGCAGGGCGCCGCCGCGCCCTGCGGTGTGGCGGCGGGCGCGGTCAGGTCCAGGGGACGGTGCCGGTTTCTGCAGCTGATTTCCGGAGGGCCTCGACGACTCCGCGCAGGGCGTCCAGGGTAACGGGATCGGTGACCCGGCCGTCCTTGATCTTGGCGCTGGCCAGTGGGATGGGCAGGCTCTCCGGAATGACCCGGGCGCCCATCACGGCCAGGGTTTCGCTCAGCCATGCCTGCGCGCGGTCACCGCCGGTCATGGACGGTGAGGCCGTCACCACCGCGAGCGGCTTGTCGACCAGTTCGCCTCCGCCGACCACCCATTCCAGGGCGTTCTTCAGGACGCCGGAGGTGCCGTGGGCGTACTCCGGGGAGGAGATCAGCACCGCGTCGGCCCCGGCCAGCAGGGCACGGAACTCCAGGACTTCGACGGGCGGGCCGCTGCTCTCGCGGTCCTGGTCGAAGTAGGGCAGTCGGCCCAGATCCGGGTAGACGGTCGTGGTGACGCCGAGGGCGGGTCCCAGTTCCGCGACGGTGCGGACCACGCCGGTGTTGAGTGAGGCGGACCGGAGGCTTCCGGAGAACGCGACGAGGTTCATGTGTTCATCCTTATCGGGGGAACGGGCCGAGCCGGGGACGGAACCAGACGCCGGGCCGCCGCGACCGCGGCCAGGGTCTGCCGCGCCACCTCGCGGGGGCGGGCGGTGAGGTAGAAGTGGTCCCCGTCGTGGAGGTTGAGGCCGAGGTAGTGCTCGGTGCGGGTGGCCCAGGCAGTGAGCCGACCGCGGCCGACGAGCGCGTCGGCCCGGCCGCCGTACACGGAGACCGGAACACCGAGCGGGGGTTCGTCCGTGCGTGCCCGCCAGGTGTCCACCACGGCGAAGTCGTGGCGGAACAGGGGGCCGAACGTCCGCCAGAGGGAATCGTCGTCCAGGACCACGGCGGGTGTCGCCCCGGCCGCGCGCAGCCAGTCCCTCAGTTCCCCGTCGGTGAGCCGGTGGCGGGGCGGGCGGCCCCCGCAGGTGCCGGGCGCCCCGCACGCCGACACTCCCAGCCACAGAGGGGCCGGCCCGCCGTCGGCTGCGAGCCGGCGGGTCACCTCGTACGCGAGGAGTCCGCCCATGCTGTGGCCGAACAAGGCGAACGGCCGGTCGGTCCACGGCCGGATCTGCTCCACCAGGAAATCCGCGAGCGCCCCGCTGTCGTCCAGCGGGGCCAGGCCCGCCAGCCTGCCACGGCCGGGGGCGTCCACCGGACACACCTCCCAGTCGGCCGGGAAGTACCGCTCCCAGCCGTGGTAGAGCATGTGGGAGCCGCCCGCGTGGTGGAGCAGGAACAGGCGCAGCGAAGGCACCGGCACCGGCCTGGGGAACAGCAGGGCACTGCTGTCCGGCGGCCGGCCCCGGACGGTCCTCGCCGCGTGCTGCGGCGGGGGACCTGCGGCGTCGGCGGGCGGCATGCGGTTCACCCCTCGGCACCGGCCGGACGGACACCCTGCGCAGCCGGGACCTCGGCAGCGGTCTGCGCACTGGCGTGCAGGTCCCGGCGGCGGATCAGGACGATGCCGATGACGGCACCGAGCGCGGCGACCACGGCGCACACCACCATGACCTCGCTGAGCGCATCCACGAACGCCGTGCGGGCGGCCGCGGTGACCTCGTCGAGCAGGGCCGGGGGGAGGTCGGCTGGAAGCGCGGTGACACCGCCGGTGGCGACCGCGGAGCCGGTCTCCTCAGCGGCCGCCGGCCCGAGGGCGGCGGCGGCACCGGAAGAGTGGAAGGCGTCGAGGACCCGGTGGTGGAAGAGCGCCCCGAAGCCGGCAATGCCGACGGCCACGCCCACCTGCTGGAAGGTCTCGCCCATGCCCGAGGTCATTCCGGCGCGGTCGGGGGCCGCCACCCCGATGGTGACGGCGGCCCGGGGCGGATTGAACAGGCCCATGCCGACACCGGTGACGATCATGGAGGGCAGCATGGCCGTCCACGCACTGCCGGGCTCCACCAGGGTGACAAGTCCCATGCCCGCGGCGATCAGCGCGATGGAGCTGCCGATCAGCACGCCGGGCGGGACCGCGGTGAGGAGGCCGCCGGTGACGGCGGCGACCAGGAACAGCGTGATCATCATCGGCATGAACCGCAGGCCGGTCTCCCAGGCGGTGAACCCGAGCACGTTCTGCACGTAGGCGATCTGCAGGAACACCGCCGCCAGACTGGTGGCGTTGGACAGCAGCGTGGCCACGCAGACCCCCGCGAAGGTGGGGATCCGCAGCAGGGACAGGTCGAACATGGCCCGCGGCCCGGCCGCCCGTTCGACCAGGACGAACACCACGAGCAGCGCGGTACCGCCGGCGAAGGCGGCCAGGATCCCGGGGCTGGTCCAGCCCGCCGGTTCGCCGCGCAGGAAGCCCAGCACGATCAGGGTGAGTCCGAGGGCGAAGGAGACGGTGCCGGCCCAGTCGATCCCGTGGCTGCCGGGAGCCCGGGACTCACGGAGCCTGCGGCCGCCGAGCACGAGGGCGGCGAGGCCGAGCGGGACATTCAGCAGGAAGATCCAGCGCCAGCCGAGGCCGTCGACGAGCAGGCCGCCGGCGAGCGGGCCGAGGGCGAGGGCCAGCCCGGCGACGCCGCCGAAGAGACCGAACGCCTTGCCCCGGTCGGCACCGTGGAACTCCTGGCCGATCAGGGCCGGTCCGACGGAGAACAGGACGGCGGCGCCCGCACCCTGCACCGCGCGGGCGGCGTTCAGGACGGCCAGGTCCGGCGCGAGTCCGGCGGCCAGGGAGGCAAGGGTGAACAGCAGCAGCCCGGCCTGGAAGACCCGCTTGCGGCCCAGGCGGTCGGCGAGGGTTCCGCCGGTGAGCAGGAAGGCGGCGAGGGTCAGGGTGTAGCTGTCGATGACCCATTGCAGGTCGGAGAACCGGGCGCCGAGGGAGCCGCGCAGACTCGGCAGGGCAACGTTCACGACGGTCACGTCGAGCATGAGCATGAACATCGCCACGCAGGCCAGGACCAGGGTCCAGGTGCGGGCCCGTGGGTCGTGGCCCGGGGCGCGGGCCGGTCCGTCAGGCCCGGGTCGGGCCTCGGGTCCTGCGTCAAGCTCGGCCGGCACGGTGTCCTCCTCGTGGACGGCGCTCGTGAGGAGCGCACGTGGGGCGGTGGTGGGTGTGGCGGTCAGGCGAGGGACCGGCAACGGTGGCGCCGGTGCCTTCCCATGTCCGGGTGTCCGGGTCGTACCGGCCTTTGACGGCACCGGCCAGCCCCCGGACCTCGATGAGGGCCCGGCCGCCGGGGGTGACCAGGGCAAAGCCATCCTCACCCGGCCCTGGGGCCGTCCGGTGGAGCAGTTTCAGGCCGGTGGGGTGGGCGGTGGCCAGCTCGACGTCGTTGGCCTGGGTGTGCAGGTCCACCGAGGCGATGGCGGTGGGCACGAGGACCGGCACCGGTCCCGGACGGCTCCCGTCCAGCACACAGGTGCGGAGCAGGCAGTCGAGGGCGAGGGCGGGCAAGACGAACGAGTCGTGGATCCCACCGGGCGGGAGGGACGGCCGCAGGTCGGCGATCCCTCCGTCGGCCAGCTGTCGGGGGTTGCGCAGGGCCCGGAAAACACCGCTCAGCTCCACGCTCGTACCGGGCAGTTCATAGGTGTTGGGGGCCTCCGCACCGGCGGCGGGCACCGGCCCGGTCCACGGTGGCGGTGATACGGCGACGGCCAGGTGCACCACCATCCGGGTGTGCTCGCGCTCCGGCACCGGTCCGATTGCAGGGGCACTGACCCGCACGGTGACGCGGTTCCCGGCGCGCCGCGCGGTGACCTTGAGGGTGCGGGGCCAGCGGTGCTCGGCCGCGCGGATGAAACGCGACAGCACCACGTCGGTGATGCGGACCGGGACGAGGCCGGGGGCCAGCGCGATCGCGGCCTCCGCACCGATCTCCAGGATGAAGGTGCCGGGCAGAGTGGGCCTTCCGTCCACCAGGTGGTCGCGTACGTACGGGTGCCGGGTGAGGTCCACGGCCACGGTCCACTCGGCGGCGTCGTCGCGCAGCACGCCGGTGGCGGCGGCCGGGTCGAGGAAAGCGGTGCGCCGGGCCAGGGCAGCGGCCGCCGGCGGTTCCGGCGACCGGCGGGCGGTCTCGGCGCACAGGTCCCTGAAGCCGGGCGCGGTGCGCTGCAGCGTCGCCCAGTCGTCGTCGCCGATCCAGGTGCTGCCCAGACCGGGCCCGCCGCGACCGCTGAGTTCGGCCCGGAAGAAGGCACGGCCCTGGACGTCGGTGAGGCGGCTGATCTCGGCTCGCCGCGCGAGGTAGGCGCCGGCCGGGGTGTCGGCTGCCGCCATGCCGGACTCCACCCACAGCCCGGAGGCCGGAGCACAGGTGTCCTCTCCCCCACGGGCACGGGCATGGGCGGCGGAGAGCAGCAGGTACTCGTTGGCGCCCCCGTAGTCGGGCTCGCCCGGCAGGCCGATGAACGCGGATACGGAGCTGACGTCGCACCACAGGAGGGGCGGACGGTCGGCGAACGCGGCGCGGAGGTGGGCACGCCCGCGGACCTTCACGTCACGCACGGCGCGGAAGTCGGCGAGCTTCTTCCCGGCCAGGCCAGCGGAACGGCTGAGGCCGGCCCCGTGCACCAGGACGTCGACCCGGCCTTCGGCCGCGAGGATCTCGTCGACGACGCGGCGCACCGCCGCCTCGTCCCGTACGTCGCACTGCCGGTAGTGCACTCGGTCGGCGCCGCAGCGTTCCTGGAGCTCCCGTAGGACGCGCCCGCGTTCCCTGTCCCGGAGCGCGTGGTCGTACCGCCGGTTGAGGGCGGGTATGCCCTCGCCGGGGTGGCTGCGCAGCATCGCGCGCAGGGCCTCGGCACGTGGTGGAAGCGGTCCGTCCGCTGCTTCGGGGACCGGACCGCTGCCGAGCAGCCACACCGAATGGGGCTCCGTCAGTTCCGTGAGTTCCCGCAGCAGGTGTGCGGTCAGGCCGCGGGCGCCTCCGGTGGCGAGGACCACGGGGCGGTCGGGCAGCGCACGGCCGCCACCCGGCTCGGGCGGGCCGACCGGGAGGAGCAGCAGCTCGTGCCGTACGCCGCGGCTGTGGTAGGCCACCGGGATGCGGCGCCGGGAAGCGGACTCCGCGGCGAGGAGCGGCAGCGCCCCTGCGAGTGTGACCTCGTCGGTCACCACGGCGAAGCCCAGGCAGTGCGGGACCTCCCGGACCAGGCTGCGGACCAGCCCGTTGAACAGGCCTGTGTGGGGGCGGGGCACCGTTCCGTCGATTGCGCCGAGGGCAAGCACCGCGTACGAACCGGACGCGGTGAGGCCGGGGAGGCAACACCGTGCTGCCTCGAAGGCGAGGTCGTGCAGGGCGAGCATCCTCTCGAAGCCAGGACCCGGGCCGGAGGGGCCGACGGGGCAGCCCGGGTCGGCAGGTTCCGGTGCTGCCACCAGGACGCGGACGTGACGGACCTGCGGCAGCGCGGCCCCCGTGAGCAGGTCCGGCAGGTCCTCGGCGTCGATGCGGTGGACCGGTGTCCGAAGGGGACCTGCGACGGTCGTCGCCACACGGGGCGCGACGACCAGGCAGTCCGCCGGGAGCGGCACGTCTGCCAGCAGCGACGGATCGTCGGTGAGGACGAGGCAGCCGTCCGGGACGGCGGGGAGTGCGCTGCGGACGGTCTCTGCGGGAACCTCGCGGAGGACCAGCGTGTGCCGGGCCAGGTGGGAGAGATCGGGGTCCGGGCCACGGTCCGGGTCCAGGTCCCGGTGCAGGTCCCGATCACTGTGCAGGTCCCGATCACTGTGCAGGTCGCGATCACTGTGCAGGTCGCGGCTCTCCGGCCCGGTGGGCTCGTCCGCAAGGGGCGAGGCGGGGGACGGAACGACGGACGGGCCGGGGACCGTGACGTCCGGGGTGACCCGCAGAGCGGGCGTGTGCCGGTCCTCGACCGGCTGGAGAACGGTCGGGACTCCGGCGCGCAGCGCCCGCAGCAGGGCCACGGCGCCATGGGCGCCGAGGTGGTCACGGCCGTCCTGGTGGACCGCGGGCAGCGGGGCCGCCCCTTCCGCCCCCTCTGCGGCCCGCTCGAGTTCGCCGAGCACGGTCAGGCCGCGCTCCCGGGCGGTGCTCCGTCTGGTCAGCAGGAAGCCGACGGCCGCTTCGGCCGTTCGGGCAAGGTCGCCGTCCCCGGCAAGGGGCGCGGAGAGCGGGTCGGAGTGTGCGCTGACGCCGAGGACGACGGCCAGGTCGAGTTCGCCGGTGCGAAGCCGGCGCAGGGCAGCGAGCAGGGCCGCGGCCGTCGAGTCCCGGCCCGCGTCCAGGGTCATGTTCGGGCCGTGCAGGTCGAGGTGCTGGACGACCCGGGCGGCGATCACATTGGGCATCAGCCCGGGGTAGGCGTCCTCGTTGACCGGCCGGGTCAGGGACCGCACCGCGTCGCCGAGGACCTCCGGGGCGATCCCGGCCGGTCCGGTCAGCTTGGACGTCACGTCGTTCAGGTGCAGCCGCAGGCCGTAACCGACGGCGTTCCGGGTGGCGCCGGTGTGTCCGACGAAGACACCCGTGCGGTTCCTGAGCTCCGCGTCCCGGGTCCACTCCCCCGCCAGCAGGTCGGCGCAGCGAAGCGCCATCAGCTGGCTGCGGTCCATGGCGGCGATCGCCGAGGGTGCGAGCCGGGCCGCAGCGGGCGAAGGCAGCGGATAGTCGTCGCCGAAGCCGACCGGCCACGGGGCCGGCCCGCCCCCGAGCCACCGGTCCACGACTGCGGCCGGCGGGTCACCGGGCAGGTGGACCGCGTGGGCAACGATCACGACGGGATCCGGGACGGTGGCCGGGGCCGGCAGGGCGGCCGCGGATTCGGCCGGTCGCTCCCGGTCGGTCACCAGCAGGTGCCCGTTGGTGCCGCCGAACCCCATGGCGGACACCCCCGCGATACGGCGGCGGTGGGTGCTCGCGGGCCAGGCCAGGTCGCTGCCCGGGACCCGTACCCGGTCCCCCGCTCCCTCGGGAAGCCGATCGAACTGGCGTTGACCGGGGATGAGTTCATGACGCAGGGCGAGCAGGGCGTGGATGACGGAGACCGCCCCGGCCGCCCAGCCCGAGTGACCGATCAGGGACTTGTTCGAGGTGAGGGTCCAGGTGTGGTCGGGCCGCGCATTGCGTGAGAGCGCGGACATCTCCGTACGGTCACCGGCCGGGGTGCCGGTGGCGTGGGCCACCACCCAGTCGACGTCGGACGGTTCGACGCCCGCTGCCCGCCAGGCCCGGTTCAGGGCGATGTGCTGGCCGTCGGCGTTCGGGGCGTAGACCGCCTTGCCCCGGCCGTCGGACGAGCCACCGAAACCCGCGACGAATCCCAGAACGGGATCGCCGTCCGCCAGCGCCCGGGCGTGGGTCTTCAGGGCGAGCAGCGCCGCGCCGTCGGCGAACAGCGCCCCGTCCGCCGCCCGGTCCAGCGAACGGACCCGGCCGGAGCGGGACAGGCCCCGGAGCTTGGCGAAGAGGACGAGGTTCTGCGCCGTGAGGGCGAACGCCCCACCGCACAGCGCCACGTCGACCTCCCCCGCCCGGAGCGCCGTGACGCCGGTGTCGATCGTGTAGAGCGAGGACGAGCAGGCGGTGTCGAGGACGACGATCTCGGTCCTCCGGGGCAGTCCCCGGGCGGCGTCGCGGGCGATCCGGTACGGCAGTACCCGGTCGGGCCGGTCGGCGGCGAGCGGGTACAGCGCGTCCAGGGCCGTGGGGACCGGGGTGCCGCGCTCCGCGAGGAGCCTGCGCACCCCCGTGGCGAGCAGGGTCTGTTCGAGGTGCTGGCTGCCGTCGGGGGTGAGACCGACCGCGAACAGGGCCCGGTCCTCCTCCCGGATGGCGACCTTCTCGGTCGCGGCGAACAGGGAGTGCCGCAGCCACCGGGCGGTGAACTCGTCCTCGGTGAACACTCCCGCGTCGATCTCCGCCTGGAGCCGGGGGTGCGGCCTGAAGCCGGTCATGAAGCCGGACACCCTCGAGTAGGTCTTGTCGGGAGCCGCGGGGTCGGCGGCCCACAGCGTGCCGAGGTCCAGACGGTCCCCCGGTTCGGTGAACCCCGGCCCGCCGCAGCGCAGCAGATCCCAGAACTCCTCCAGCGTGGAGGCTCCGGGCACGGCCAGGCCCATGCCGACCACCACGACCGCCTCCTCGCCCCGGGCGGACACCACGGCGGAGGGCAAGGCGGTACGGAGAGGACCGGGGGCGGGAACGGTTTCGGGGGCGGGAACGGTTTCAGGGGCGGGAACGGTTTCAGGGACGGCAACCGGATCGGGAAGAGGGGCCGGCGCGCCGGTGAGGGCGATGGTCCGGCCGACCGGCCACGAGGTGTCACCGACCTCCAGGAGCGCCCCGAGTACGCCGGCGAGGGCAGCCGCAGCCGCCTCGTCCTCCGTGCCCGGCCCGAGCCGGAAGCCGCAGACCACGGCACCGGAGCTGCGCGCCGCGGTGTCGCGCACGGCCCGGTCGAACGCGTCGGCGTCCTGCTCCGGGCCGCCGACGAGGAATACGGCTGCCGCGGGCCACGGAAGGCTCTCGTCCTCGCCTGCGCCGACACCGATGCCGACACGGAGGCCGTCGCCGACGACATGGACCAGGACGTCGGGGGTGGGGCCGTCGGGCAGGTCAGCGCCTGCCCCCGCCCCTGACTCGGGCAGCAGGCGCAGGCCGGGCCGCCCGGCGAGGTACCGGCTCACCACCGGGGCCGGGCCGGCTCCGGTCACCAGGACCGTGCGGCCCATCGGGTCGATCGACATGACGGCTCCCGGGGCGGTTCAGCGGGTCGAGGACAGTACGGCGACGATGAGGGCGGCCAGCCCTCCCAGGGTCGGCTCGGCGATGAAGCGGCCGTCCGCCCCCGCTGGGTCCAGACCGAAGTGTGCGGTGACCTTGCCGAGCATTTCGGCACGCTTGAGCGAATCGATGCCCAGGTCCGCTTCCAGGTCCGCGTCGCCGGTCACCACCTCGACGGGATATCCGAGCGTCGACGCGTACAGCTCCTGCAGCTCGCTCAGGATGTCGCTCCGCGACGGCGGCTGGGTGACGGCCGGGACCGCGGCGACTGCAATGGGGGGCACTGGCAGGGCCGGCGCTGTCGGAGCCGGGCCGGACACGGAGGCCATCGGCTCAGGAGCAGGAACGGGTACCGGCTCCGGCTCCTGCGCCGCCGGGCGCGGTCCCGGTTCCTCCCCGGTGCCCGGCCACCCCGTACCGTCGAGCCCGGTCACCGTCACGTCGCCGGGGACCGTACGACGCACCAGCCGGGCCAGTCCGGCCCGCCCGCACTCAACGAAGCGGTCGGCGCCCTCGGCGTGCAGCGTGCGCACCGCGTCGAGGAAGTCCACCGGCGCAGTGAGCTGCCGTACCAGCAGCCCCTTGATGTCGTCGGCGTCGGTGAGCCTGCGGCGGGCGACCGGCGAATGGACCACGGCCCGCAGGGGCAGCGAGCGGATTCCGGCAGCGGCCTGCGCAAATGCGTCCGCCGCCAGTCGCAGACCGGGACTGTGAAAAGCATGGGGAGCAGTCAGCAGCGTCGCCTGGCAACCGAGTTGCCGCGTGAGCCGGGCGACGGCGTCCACCGACGGGCGGGGGCCGGACACCACCGTCTGCCGAGGCGCATTGTATACGGCGACCGTCAAGTCCGGGTCGGCGACGGCACCCACGAGGTGCGCGGCCCGCGCCGCGGGCAGTTCGAGCGCCACCATGGCTCCGGGGACCGGTGCGTGCGCGGCCAGGGCTTCCGCACGGTGGCAGACCAGCCGGGCGCCGTCGGCGAGGCCGAAGGCGCCCGCCACGGTGAGCGCGGCGATCTCCCCCATGCTGTGGCCGACGAGCACGCCGGCCGGGCCGTAGCGGTCCTCGGCGAGGCGGTGGCCGGCCACGCCGGCAGCGAAGACGGCGAGCTGGAGCGCCAACGGGTCCGATCCGGCGAGTTCGGAGGCCGGGGACGCGAAGCGGTCGGTCAGCAGGCCGGAGACTCCCTGGTGGCCGAACTCGCGGGCCACGCGGTCGATTTCGGCGAGGATCCCGGGGAGCGCCGGGTGCTCGCCGATCGCATCGGTGAGCACCCCGGGGGTGTATCCGCCCTGGCCGGGCAGGAGGAAGACAGTGTCAGCCGCCATGGTGTGTCCTTCGGGAAGGGGGCGTTCGGGTCGTGGGCAGGAGCCGGCGGCGAACGGGCGTCGGCCCGGGAGCGGACGCCCGTCCGGTCACCAGCTGACGGGGAGTTCGCGCAGGCCGTAGAGCACCATGTCGTGGCGGAACGGGAGTTCGGACACGGGGCGGTCGACGCGCAGCCCTGGAAACCGGTCGAACAAGCCGCTGAAGACGGTGCTGAGTTCCACCCGCGCCAGGGTCAGCCCGATGCACTTGTGGAAGCCGTGGCCGAACGCGATGTGGGCCTGCGGGTCGGTGCGGTGGATATCGAAGGCGTCCGGGTCGGAGAAGACCGAGGCGTCCCGGTTCGCCGCGTTGATCATGACCAGTACGCCGTCCCCGGCCCGGATCCGGGTGTCGCCGAGGGTCAGGTCGGCAGTGGCGGCCCGCGGCAGCCCGGCATGGTTGATCGACAGGTAGCGCAGCAGCTCCTCGACGGCCTGCGGCCACAGCGCCGCATCCGCCGTGAGCGCGGCCAGCTGTGCGGGGTGTTCCAGCAGGGTGACCGTGCCGAGGCCGATCATCTGGGCCATGGTGTCGTAGCCGGAGAGCAGCAGGAGCGCGGCCAGTCCGACGAACTCGTCGTGGCTGAGCCGGCCCTCCTCCTCGTGGGCGACGAGCCGCCCGAGCATGTCGTCGGTCGGCATCTTCTCCCGCGCGGTGACCACCCGGTCGAAATAGCCCATCAGTTCGGCGGCGGCCGTTGCGGCCTGTTCGGGAGTACTGGAGCGGTCCAGGATGACGTCGGTCAGGGTGATGAAGGTCCCGGATTCCGCAGGGGGCACGTCGAGCAGTTCGCACATCACCGTCGCGGCCATCGGGAAGGCGAGGTCGCGGACGAGGTCGGCGGAGTTCCCGCGGGCGGCCAGGGTGTCCAGCAGGCCGTCCAGGACGGCCCGCATCCGGGGCCGTTTGGCCTCCATCCGGGGGGCGAGGAACTCCCGGGTCACCAGCCGGCGCAGCCGGGTGTGGTCGGGGGCGTCCTGGTTCAGGAAGAAGCCGGGCGGCAGCGGTGTGTCGCCGGAGATGTAGGAAGGGTATCCGGGCGTCTTCGGGTCCGAGCTGAACCGGGGGTCGGTGAGCACGGTGCGGGCGTCCTCGTGCCGGGTCACCACCCATACGGGCTCGCCGCGCCGGGTCCGGACCCGGAACACCGGCTGACGGGCGCCGAGCTCGGCGTACGCGGGCGGCGGGTCCAGGGGGTTGCTGCGGGGCATGGGGAAGTCGGGAAGGGCAGGCCTGTTCATGCTGCGGCTCCGTGGGTCAGCGTCGGGGATCGGCGGGCGGCGGCAGGAAGCCGGTCGAGACGAAGTAGTCCAGGTAGGTGTCGAACAGTTGCCTGCCGACCGGCGGGCAGGAGATGCCGCTGCCGTCGAGCGCCGACGTCAGGTGTGTGGTGTCGAAGACGGGGCGGCTGTCGAGGCGGCCGATCTCCGCCGCGGGCGCCTCGGGTCCGAACAGGGGCAGATATACGGCGAGTTCGTTCTCCTCGCCGCGTTCGACGGCGTCCGACAGCTCCCGGTACCACTCCCGGTAGGGCAGGCGGCGAAGCCGGTAGCCGTAGGCGGACACCAGCTCGAACACGTCGTTCATCCGGACGGCGTGCGCGCCGGGGACGTTGAAGACGGCGTGCTCGCTGCCACCGGAGACCGCCACGTGCGCGATGGCCGCGGCGCAGTAGTCGACCGGAACCAGCTCCAGCTGCAGGTCGAAGTCGAGGTACGCGCCGAGCTGGACGCAGCCTTTGACGAGGTGGTTGATGAAGGTGTCCTCGGAGCAGGCCCCGGTGTCCCGGGCACCGGTCACCGCCCCCAGCCGGTAGACGTGGGCGGGGACTCCGCGTTCACGGGCCTGCAGCATGAGGCTGTCGGCGACCCACTTGGACTGCCGGTACCCGCCGACGACCCCGTCCGTGCCGGTCAGGGGGGCCTCTGCCCAGCACCGGGTGCCCGGGAGTCCGGGGTAGACGCCGGTGGTGGAGACGAAGTGGACGGCCTTCACGCGGGTCCGGCAGGCCAGCCGCAGCACCTCCTGCGCACCGAGGACGTTGACCGGTTTGATCTTCGAGTAGGGCACCACCCAGCTGGAGACCGCCGCGTTGTGGACGATCATCTCGACCTCGGCGGCCAGCCGGTGGTAGTCCTCGCGGCCCATGCCCAGGTACGGACGCCCGGTGTCGCCGGGCACCCCCCGCAGCCGCTCCCGGTCGCCCGGGCGCAGCAGGCCGTACTCCTCCAGGTTCGCCAGCACCCGCTCCAGTGCTTCCTCCGGCCCTGTGGCCCGGACGAGGACGTGCAGGGTCGCCCGGGACCGCTCGAGCAGCTCGCGCAGCAGGAACGCCCCGGTGTAGCCGGTGCCACCGGTGAGCAGCACGCTCCGGTACGCGCCGCCCCGGACCGGCGGCCTGGTGTCCGGACCGGGGCGGATGTCTGCCGGAAGGGCGGCGTCCGCGGCCATCCGGTCACCGGCCACTCCCCGCGGATTGGTGTCGCCGGAGGTCCGGGGCCCCGGACCGGGAGCCGCGGCGGAGGCGGTGCCGGAACCCGCGCCGGGTCCTGCGTCCGGGGCGGCCCCGTTGCCGATCAGTGCGGCGAGCCGGGAGACCGTCGGGTCCTCGAAGAGGCGCCGCAGGTCCAGCCGGACCCCGAAGGCGTCCCGGACCTGTGCGGCCATCTGCAGCACGGTCAGCGAGTCGCCGCCCAGATCGAAGAAGCCCGTCTCGACGTCGACGTTCGCCACTCCGAGCAGGTCCTGCCAGATCCCGGCGATCCGCGCCTCCAGCGGGTCCCGGGGCGCGACGAAGCCGGCGCCGGGGGTCCCGGCGTCGCCCGTGTCCTTGAACGCCGGCAGGTTTCCCCGGTCCACCTTGCCGTTGGGCAGCCTGGGGAGGGCGGGGAGGACGACGAAGTGGGCGGGAACCATGGCCTCGGGCAGGTGCCGGCGGGCGTGGACGCGCAGCGCGGAGCGCAGCTCCGCGGTCCAGGAGGCAGACAGCGGGTCGTTGGCCAGGTGCGGGTCGGTCCTCATACGGCGTCCTCGGTCTCCTCGTCGGGGGTGGTGGCCGGGGCCGGAGCCGGACCGAACACGGCGTCGAAGGCATCGAGCCGGCCGTCGGCGGGTACGAGGGCCCGCAGGGAGCGGCCTGCGGCGTCGGCCCATGCGTACAGGTCCTCGGGGTGCACCGCGGCGCCTTCGTCGACCTCCCACAGCAGCCGGTCCAGGTCCCAGGCGGTCTCCTCGTCGGCCAGGGAGGCAATGGCCCCGACGGCGGCCGCGGGCCGTGCGAGACGCCTGTTGGGGATGCCCGTGACGACCAGGGGTCCCGGCTCCCTCTGCAGGAGGCGCCGCAGGCCGTCCGGTCCGCCGGTCCCGGACCAGGGGGTCGCCGGGGGTTGCGCGCCGTCCTCGGGGGCCGGCCCGGCGACGAGCGTCACGTCGTACCGGAAGACCGTCAGCTCGTTGTCGTGGCGCCCGCGTTTGAGCTCGATGCGGACCTCTGCGACGCCGTCGCTCCCGTCCGCGAACCCGCGGAAGAATCCGGGGGACAGGCACAGCTCGCGTTCCTCGTGCAGGCGGCGGACAACGCCGTGCCGGATCTCGGCGGCCGTCTGCAGCAGGCCGCCGCGGTGGAGTTGGACCGAGGTCTGGAACTCGGTGAGCATCTCCAGGGAGCGGATGTCGCCGAGGAACACGGAGCCGCCGGGGCGGACCACCCGGAGGGCCTCTCCGATGACCTGGCGAAGGTAGTCGGGGCCGGGGAAGTACTGGACGACCGAGTTGAGGACGACTGTGTCCAGGCTGTCGTCGGCCAGCCCGGCAAGGTATTCCGGTCCGGCCTGGGCGAGCCGGACGTGGCCGGGCAGGGGCCCGCCGAGGCAGCGCGCGGCGGCGTCCAGCGCGGCGGGCGCGAGGTCGACGCCGTGGTATTCGGTCACCTCTGCGGCGAGCGAGCGCAGCACCAGTCCCACGCCCACCCCGATGTCGGCCACCGCCTCGGGGCGGAGGGCCCTGATGCGGGCGACGGTATGGCCCAGCCACTCGCGCATCTCGGCGGCGGGCACGGGTTCCCCCGTATGGCTGCTGAGCCAGCCGACGAACTCGGCGCCCTCCAGCGCCCCGTCCGGGCCGTGTGCGCCTTCCGGGGCGGCACCTTCCGTGTAGGCGTTGTCCCAGACCTCGCCCCAGTGGCGGACGTGGTCCCGCTGCGCCGTGCCGAAGGAAGCGGGCCCGCGGGGGGCGACGTACGCCACAAGTTCCGTGCCGTGCGGTCCGTCGACGGCCGTGACGGCGACGGAGTCCACCCCTTCGTGGCGGGACAGGACGCTCTCCACCTCGTCGGGCTCGATCCGGTGGCCGCGGATCTTGACCTGGCGGTCGACCCGCCCGAGGAACTGCAGGCCGCCGTCACCCAGCAGCCGGACCCGGTCACCGGTCCGGTAGTACCGGCCGGAGGTCCCGTCCTGCGCCGGCACGAACCGCTCGGCCGTCTGCTCCGGGCGGCCGACGTATCCCTCGGCCACTGCCTCCCCGCCGATCCACAGCTCTCCGGGGACTCCGGCCGGGGCGGGCCTGCCGTGCGGGTCCAGCACCCGGATGAGGGTGTTGGCGATCGGGCGGCCGATCGGGATCGATGTGGCCGTTGCGTCCCGCACGGGGTCGAGCTCGTGGGTCGTGGACCAGATCGTCGTCTCGGTGGGGCCGTACATGTTGAGGACGCGTACGCCGGGCAGCGCGGCCAGCAGCCGCCCGGCCAGCCCGGACGGGAAGGCCTCGCCTCCGACCAGAAGCACCCGCAGCCCCTTCAACGCGTCGAGCGCCTCCGGCTCGGTGGCCACCGCGGACAGCAGTGACGGGGTGCCCTGGAGCAGGGTGACACCGTGCCGGACGCACAGCTCGGCGAGGGAATGCCGGCTGTCGGCGACCTCGGCCTCGTGGGCGTCCCGCAGCCGGTCCACCCAGGTGAGACCGGCAAGGACATCGTCGGGCGGGAGTCCGAAGTCCACCAGGCAGGCGATCTCGTCCACACCGGCCTCGGCCAGCTCGCGTACCGGCCCGGCGCAGGTGTCGGGGGACCCGAAGAGTCCGGAGGTCTCGAAGTACCGGTCGACGGCCAGGTCGACGACCGCGTCGATCTGCTCCGCGGCGCCCATCTCCGGCAGGTCGCGGCCAGTGCTCCGGAACAGGGTCCGCCACAGTTCGGTGGAACTGCGCAGGTAGTCGGCGAAGGGCCCGCGGGCCCGGGTCCGGGCGTCCTCGGTGTCCTCGGACATGAAGGTGTGGACCATGACGGTCACGTGGCCGCGGCCGGCGTGGCCGGCAGCCTCCCTCGCCTTGCGGTACGCCTCGACCTTCACCGCGAGGCCCGCGGGGGTCTGGCCCAGCAGGTGGGTCAGGATGTTCACGCCGGAAGCCCCGGCCCGCTCGAACGTCTCGGCCGAGCCGACCGAAGTCAGCCAGACGGGCGGCTCGTCCTGGACCGGCGCCGGGAACACCCTGACCTCGACGTCCTCGCCACTGCCTCCGGTCCGACGCACGGGTTCCCCGCGCCACAGCCGCCGGAACTCCTCGAGCTGTTCCGCCATGAGTTCCTTGCGGCGGGGGAAGTTCTGGGGGCGCAGCACGAAGTCGTTGGAGTTCCAGCCCGACGCGAAGGCCAGTCCCACCCGCCCGGCAGACAGGTTGTCGACGACCGACCACTCCTCCGCGATGCGGATCGTGTCGTGCAGGGGGGCGACCACGCTGCCGCAGCGCAGCGCGATCCGGTCGGTGACGGTCGCCAGGGCGGCGGACATCAGGGACGGGTTGGGGTAGAGACCGCCGAAGGCGTGGAAGTGCCGCTCGGGGGTCCACACCGCTTCGAAGCCGTGCCGGTCGGCGAACTTCGCGGCCTCCACCACCAGGCGGTAGCCGTCCTGGGCTGCCGTTCCGGCAGAGGCGGCGAAGAAGAACAGGCTGAAGCCGAGCGGCCGTCCGGTGGCACGGACCGGCGGCACCAGGTTGCCGGTGATCCGCTCGCCGGCGATCACCACCTTGGCGCCGCGGGTGAGCGGCCAGAGCAGTTCGAGCACCGAGATGTCGAAGGAGACACTGGTGACGGCGAGCACGGTGTCCGCCGGACCGCATCCGACCCGTTCGTCCATGCCGGTGAAGAAGTTCACCGCGTTGCGGTGCCGGACGGCGGTCCCCTTCGGTTTCCCGGTGGACCCGGACGTGTAGATGACGTACGCCCGGTCCGTGGCGGATGCGGCGGTCGGCGGGGCCGAGCCGGGCCGGCCGGCCACGGCCCCTGCGTCGCGCGCCAGATCGACGGTGTGCAGGGCCTTGATGGCCTCGGTCGCTCCGGGTCCGCGCACCAGGCAGGCCAGCCCTGCGTCGGCGGCCATGTGCTCCAGCCGGCCCCGGGGGAAAGAGGGGTCCATCGGGACGTAGGCGGCGCCGGTCTTCAGTACGGCCAGCAGCGAGATGACCAGGTCGGGGCCGCGCCGGACGCTCACGCCGACGAGGTCGCCGCTGCCGATGCCGAGGCCGCGCAGGTGGTGGGCGAGCCGGTTGGCGCGCCGGTCGAGGTCGCCGTAGGTCAGTTCCATGTCGCGGTGTACCAGGGCGGTGGCCTCCGGGGTCAGGGCGGCCCGGCGCTCGAACAGTCCGTGGACGGTGGCGTCCCGCTCGAACGCGGTGGTGGCGCCGTGGGCGCGGGCCAGCCGTGCGTGTTCGGCCGGGTCCAGCAGATCCATGGTGGCGGCGGGGGCGTCGGCGTTCTCCGCGACGGCTCGGAGGGCGCGCTCGTAGTAGCCGGTGAGGCGGGAGCAGAACTCCTCGGGCAGGACGGCGAGGTCGCAGTCCAGCCACAGCCGGAGCCGGCGTTCCCCGGGGTCGACCAGGAAGTTCACCGCGAGGGGGTAGTTCGTCTCGGCGACCCCGGCCGTGACGGTCATCAGGGTGTCCGCGGCACCGCCCGGGGTCCGCCCGAAGTCCATGTAGTTGACGTAGCTGGAGAGTTCGGCGGTCTCGCCGGTGTCGCGGAGGATCTGGGCGATCGGGTACCGCCTGTGCGGAGCCGCCGCCTGCTCGTGGGCGAAGGCCTGCCGGGCAATGTCCGTGAGGCTGCCGGTGCCCAGGTCCAGGCGGAGCGGGAGGGTGTTGAGGAAGACACCGATGGTGTCGTCGCCCCCCGGTTCCTCCAGGCGGCCGTTCGCGACGACTCCGGTGAGGATCTCGTCGCGGCCGCCGACCAGGCGCAGCACCGCTGCGTGTGCCGCCACCAGCAGGGATTTCAGCGGCAGGCCCGCGGCGCGGGCCGCGGTGCGCAGGCGGGCGGCGGTGTCGGCGGCGACCGGGACGTCGTAACGGTGGACCACCGGTACGGCCGCCGCCCCGGGCGGGCCGTCCACCGGGGCGGCGGGCGCCAGGACCGTGGGCTCGGCGCCGCGCAGCAGCCCTGTCCAGTGGTCGCGGGCGGCAGGGTCCGCGAGGGCGTCCCGCTCGGCGGCCACAAAGTCCCGGTGGAGGGAAGCAACCGGGGGAAGCCGGCGTACAGTGCCGGCCAGCCGGGCCGCGTAGTGCTCGACGACCTCCTCCAGCATCCGCATGTCGCTCCAGCCGTCGAGGACCACGTGGTGCTCGACCACCGAGAGTTCGAAGGAGTCCGCTTCGCAGAGGTGGACGGCGAACTTCAGCAGGGGGGCCTCGGCCAGGTCGAAGCGGGTGGATTTCGCGGCCTCGACCCATGCCCCGATGAGGCGCAGCCGTTCCTCCTCGTCCATGCCCCGCAGGTCTTCTCCGGATTCGACCGGGACGGTGACCCGGCTGTGCACCAGTTGGAGCGGCTCCGAGAAGCGCGAGAGGTCGAAGGAGCAGCGCAGGGCGGGATGACGGTGCGTCATGTCGTCGACGGCGTGGCGCAGGGCGTCCGGGTCGTACCGGGCGGCCACCCGCACGCTGGTCACCACGCGGTAGACGGAGGAGTCCTCGGCGTAGGCAGCGTGGTAGAGCATGCCTGCCTGCATGGCGCTGAGGGGATAGGCGTCGTCCAGACCTGCCGGGAGCAGAGCCCGGTCCGCCTCGCCGAGCAGGCCGAACGGCCGGCGGCGGGGGTCGGTGGGGGCGTCCGGCCTGCCGTCCGCCGTCACCGCCCTGGTACGTGCGGCCAGTTCGCGGACCGTCGGGCCGCGGAACAGGTCGGCCACGTCGAAGGTCCAGCCCCGGCTCTCGGCGCGGGTCCGTACCCGGATGGCGTGCATCGAGTCGCCGCCCAGCGCGAAGAACGACTCATTCACACCGAAGCCGGTGACGTCCAGCACGCTGCTCCAGACCTCGTGCAGGACCGCTTCCACGGGAGTGGAGGGCCCGACCGCGGGCGCGGGTGTGCCGGGGCGTTCCGGCGGTACCGCGTCCTGGTCCGTCGGCGGGAGGGCCTTGCGGTCGAGCTTGCCGTTGGGGAGCAGCGGCAGCGCGTCGAGGAACACGAACCGGCTGGGCATCATCTGGGCCGGGAGACGGTCGCGGAGCCAGGTGAGCAGGGCATCGGGCGCCGGGTGGACGGCCGCCACCAGGTGGGCGACCAGCCGCGGCCGGCCGTCCTCGTCGTCGGGCGCGGTCACCACGGCCTGCTCGACGCCGGGGTGGGCGAGCAGCACGCTCTCGATCTCGCCGGGTTCGATGCGGAACCCGTTGACCTTGACCTGGTGGTCGAGGCGCCCTCGGTACAGGACGACGCCGTCGGGGCGGAGTACGGCGAGGTCGCCGGTGCGGTAGAGCCGGCCGGGACCGGAGCGGTCCGCCAGGAAGCTCGCGGCGGTGAGTTCCGGGCGGCCGAGGTACCCCTTGGCCACCTGGACCCCGCCGATGTACAGCTCGCCCTCGAGGCCCGGCGGCAGCGGTCTTCCTTCGGGGTCGAGGACGTGCAGGGTGGTGTTGGCCACGGCGCGGCCGATCGGGACGGGTTCCCCGGGGCCGTCCGTGCCGCAGCGCCAGTGGGTGACGTCGACCGAGGCCTCGGTGGGGCCGTACAGGTTGTACAGTTCCGGGCCCCGTCCGCCGGGGCGATGCACCCGGAGGAACCGGTTCACGGTCTCCGGCCGTAACGCCTCGCCGCTGCTGAACACGCGCCGCAGGGAGGGCAGCGGCGCGGCGGTGGGCTCGGCCAGGAACAGGTCGAGCATGGACGGCACGAAGTGCACCGTCGTGACGGACCGGGAACGGACGGTCTCCGCGATCGCGCGCGGGTCCCGGTGGGCGCCCGGGGCCAGTACGTGCAGCCGGGCGCCGGTGATCAGCGGCCAGAAGAACTCCCAGACGGAGACGTCGAAGGTGAACGGGGTCTTCTGGAGCACTACGTCGTCCGCGCCGAGGCTGTATTCCTCCTGCATCCACAGGAGCCGGTTCACGATGCCGCGGTGGGGCACCTCCACGCCCTTGGGGCGGCCGGTGGAGCCGGAGGTGTAGATGACGTACGCGGTGTCGTCCGGGCCGCAGGGCCGGTCGTCGGGGGCCGACCCGGCGGGGCCGGCCGGCTCGTCCGGGGCGCCGTCGGTCAGGGTCAGCGGGACGCCCAGGCCGTCAGCCTCCGGCCTCAGCGCGGCGCGGCACAGCACCGTGCGGGCCCCGGAGTCGCGGATCTGGAAGGCCAGCCGTGCGGAGGGCAGTTCCGGGTCCAGCGGCAGGTAGGCGGCGCCCGCCAGCAGAACGGCGAGCAGATCGACGACCAGGTCGAGGGAGCGCTCCTCGTACACCCCCACGATGTCCCCGGTGCGCACGCCTGCGTCGCGCAGCCGGCCGGCCAGGACGCCGGCCCGGTCGACCAGGACACGGTAGGTGAGGGAGGCTTCGGCGGTCTCGGCCGCGACGGCGTCCGGGGTGCGTTCGGCCTGTGCGGTGACGAGCCGGTGCAGCGGCCGGCTCAGGTCGTAGTGGCGTACGGCCTCCTCGCCGAAGGAGCGCATGAGCGCGGTGTCCCCGTCGGTGAGCAGCGCGACCTCCCCCACGGGCCGGTCCGGCGCTGCGAGCAGCCGGTCGAGGAACACTGCGAACCGGTCCCGGTGGGCCCGGAGGGCGGCGGGCTCGTGGAGGCCGGGGTTGGGGTCGAAGGTCACCCGGATCTCGGACCCGTCGGCTTCGCCGAAGAAGTCCAGGGCCAGGTCGGGCACGGGTCCGGTGGAGAGCTGGTGGATGGTGCCGTCGGCAGTGCCGAAGCGGAGCCGCCCGGCGAAGGTGACGGCGTTGACCCGGACGGGCGCGGGCCCGGCGTCGTGCCGGTCCCGGCGGATCCGCCGGTGGATCTCCTCGCCCCGGTACCGCTGGTGGTCCAGGAGTTCGCGGAGGGCGCCGGATGCCCGGTCCACGATCTCGCGGAAGGTGGTCCCCGGCGTCACGGTGAGGCGCAGCGGCAGGACGTTCGCCAGCATGGCCGGTGTGGTGAGGGCGGTCCTGGTCGTCCGGGCCCGGACCGGCAGGTCGAGGACGATGTCGTCCTGGCGGGCGGTCCGACGGAGGTATGCGGCGGTCGCCGCGACGACCACGGCCGACCAGTGGGTGCCCTGTTCACCGGCGAACCGGCCGACGCCGGTCAGCGGCCGGGGTGCCCGGAGGCGGGTGGATCCGATGGTCTCCTGCCGGGCGGTGCCGGCTGCCGCGGTGTACGCGGTACGGGGGTCCGTGGCAGCCCGGCCGGAGAGGCCGACGGGGTCGGGCCAGGCGGAGGTCAGGCCGGACCAGTGCTCGGCGTCCGCGGCGTGCACGGGGCCCGAACGGTATGCCTCCTCCTCCGCGAGCACTTCGGCAAGGGAGCCGAACGTACGCGGACCGGGGGTGGAGCCGGCGGCCAGGGCGGTGTAGGTCTCGGCGAGACGCCGCCAGAACAGGGCCTGCCCGTATCCGTCGAGGACGATGTGGTGGTAGCGGAACCAGAAGAGCGACCGTCCGGGCTCCAGGTGCAGGAGGGCGATCGTGTGCAGGGGGGCCGTGGCCGGGTCCACGGGTTCGGCCAGGTCGGCCGCCATCCAGCTTTCGGCGGCCCGGCGCGGGTCGGGCTCGGCGCCGAAGTCCGCCGTGATGAGCCCGGGGAGCTCGTCGACGGGGACGGGTGTCTGCCACGGACGGTCCGCCTCGTCGGTCCCGAACCGGACCCGCAGTGCCTCGGTCTCCTCCAGAGTCCGGCGAACCGCCTCGCCCAGCAGGTCCCCGTCGACCGGACCCTCGAGCTCTACGTATCCTCCGCAGTTCTGGCGCGCGGCCTCGGCCCCGGCCCCGGCCCCGATGCGATGGGCGATCCAGATCTCGTGCTGGGCCGCGGACAGGGGCAGGCGATGCGTCGTCATTTTCACCGGGCCACTCCTCCCATACATTCCGGAAACAGAGCCGCCCGGGCCGGCCCCGCGGCGCTGCGGTGCCGGAAATCCGATTGCGCACTCTTCTGAACACGCGCGGCACATGGAAATCAGCGGGCGCGTGAATTTACTTCTCCCGGCGCGGCGGCAAAGGCTGCCCCGACGGAGTCGAAAGGCAAGATGAATTCGCTGTGATGTTGCTGCGACGCGGACCCCGTTGCCCGGCCCTCGGCCGGCGGGACGAACACCGAGGTCAGCACCAGGCCGTGGGCGGCCGTCCAGCGCCCTTGGACCTCTCGGGGGCCCGGCGGTCCGGGGAGTCCGCAAGCATGCGGGACCCGGGCCGTGAACCCTCCGTCGCCCGCGCCGAAATCGACGTCCACGTCCTTGAAGTCCATCTCGCAGCGGACGGCGGTGTCCCGCAGCCCGGGACGCGGGGCGGCCACCGCCTTGTAGACGCTCTCCTTGGCGCTGAACAGCACCCTGCCCCAGCCGACTCGGGGGCGCCGGCCGGTCAGCGCGGCGATCCTGCCGAGTTCGGCGGCCCCTGCGATGGCCCGCAGCATCCCGTCGGGAAGCTCTGCGTCGGGCTCCGCATCGATGCCGATGCCGTCCGCGTACGCCATCGGCACCACCACCGCGGCCCGGTAGCCGGTGCAGTGCGTGATGGACCCGAGGACGCCCTCGGGCCAGACGGGCGCGCCGGCCGCCCCTCGCGGGATCGGCACCGGAGCGATGCCCAGCCGGGCCAGCGCCCGGCGCGCACAGTGCCGGCCGGTCGCGAACTCGGCGACCCGGCGCGGCACCGCGCGGCGGACGACGGCACGTTCCTCGGGGAAGAGCCGGTGGTCCGGCGCATCGGCGTATGCCTCGCACACGGAGACGGAAGCCGGCAGGAGCCGCTCGATCACCACGCCCCCGGTGTCCGCCGCGGAGGTCGGACGGTCCAGGTGTCGTTGCCGGTGAGGAGGCGGCCGAGGTCGCCCTTGCCGTTCTGTTCGATGGCGTGGTCGAGCTGGTCGGCCATCTGGGTGT
>NZ_JBICVY010000002.1:0-708345 GCF_043199475.1 Streptomyces sp. NPDC048603
GGCCAGCCGCCCATCCGGGCGGACGCGGAATCGAAGTCGATCAGATCTACGTCATCCAGCTCGGCCCACGCGCACCAGATCGCTACGCGCTTCTCATTTCTCGGCGGATGCGGGCCGCCGGGGCCGGACATAGACCGCCCACGATCGCTACGCGCTCCTGCCGGACGGCGGGCGCGGACTGCCGGGGGCTGGGTGGATGACGCCAACGATCGCTACGCGCTCCTGCCGGACGGCGGATGCGGTCCGCCGTGGGCGGGGCGTGGATCGCCATCAGTGCTCCGATGTCCTCCGACGTCCTCCGAAGTCCTTTGATGGGTGCGGGGATCGGCAGGATGGAAGTGAGGATCCGGGATCGCGAGGGGATGCCCTCCAGCCCCTCCCTCAAATGTGCAAACTGGGTGATTTTGGAGCGGCTGGGGAGGTGGTGGCGGTGGGAGGGTCGCCTGTCGGATTCTCAGTTCCATTGGGTCGACTTCCGGGACCGGAAGGCCCGACAGGCGGGCCGTCAGCTGTCCGATCTGGCGGATGGCATCAGCCGGTGGCCTCTTCGCCTGCCACCGGCGGCCGGGATGCCGCCTGTCCGCCCGTACTACGTGCATGCCTCCGCGCGTTGTCGTGCCGGAAGGCCCCGGCACTGGGCGACCAGCCGGTCATCATCCCGGCAGAAGCGCGCGTACCGAGCGTGGGCGGCTTCTTCCCAACCCCCGGCAGCCCGCACCCGCCGCCCGGCAGAAGCGCGTAGCGATCGATGGCGGTCTATGTCCGGCCCCTGGCGGGCTGCATCCGCTGAGAGACAGGAGCGCGTAGCGATCTGGTGCGCGTGGGCCGAGCTGGTGTGCTGGGATCTGATCGACTGTGACTCTGCGTCCGCCCGAATGGGCGGCTGGCCGAGCAGGGCCGCCGCTCGTGCCCGCCAACGTCACAGCCAGGCCGGCCTTGGGTCCCTCCATGCCATTCCCCCGGGGGCCGCCCGACAGTCCTTGTCGTTCCGGGACGGACGTCGGGGTCAAGGGTGGCCCGAAGGGCCATCGCCGGAGGCGACGCGACAACGTCGCGCCCTTGACGCCGGCGGCCGGCACGGAAAGACACTGGGACTGACGGGCAGCCCCCGGGCACCTCCCTGACGCCGTCCAGGCGAAGCCTCGGCGACCCCCACCCCACCCCGCCCGCTTCGCGGGAAGCGGCCGGGTCGGAGCGTGCTCCGCTACCCGCCCCACTACTCGCTCCGCTCGTGGTGCGGTGCCGGGAGGTGGGTGGGCAACCCCCGACCGGGCCCGGCATGGCTCAGGGGGTGAGGCGGGCCGTGGTCATGATGTTGTTGAGCAGGTCGGCCTGTTCCAGCGCGTCGTCCAGGGCGTGGTGCGTGTGCCGGCGGCGGGAGAGCAGGTCGCGGGGCATGGTGCCCTTGTTGACCGCGCGGAGCGGCAGTCCGGCCTTGGTGGCGTAGAGGGTCTTCATGTCCAGGCAGCCGGAGTGCCCGAAGGGGCTTTCGCCGGTGAAGCGGATCAGGTACCAGTAGACGAAGGTCCAGTCGTAGGCGGCCGGGTAGCCGCACATCACCGGCTGGCCGGTGCCGTCCGAGACCTGTCGGACCCAGGCCGTGAACTCCCGCATGGCGGTCTCCGGCGCAGCGCCCTCGGCGAGCAGCCGGTCACGGTCCAGGCCGCTGACGGCGAGTGCCTCCGGGACGAAGTCCTCGCTGATCGGGCGGAGTTCGCGGTAGAAGGTGTGCTGCTCCGGGTCCGCGGGGGCGTAGCCGTCCGCGTCCTGACGGCCGGCGACCGCCGCGCCGATGCTGATCATCGAGTAGGGGCCGGGAATGGGGCCGTCGGCCTCGATGTCGACGGAGATGTAGAGGCTTGGTTTGATCCTGCGGGCTGCCATGCCGGTGAGCATGGCAGCCCGCGGGGCGGTACCCCCAGCGAATTTCGCCGCCGGCACGGCGGCGGGGCTACGGCGCCGGGGTCAGGTACATCCCGGTGTGGTCCTGGCTCGCGGTGTTCCTGCAGGACGAGGCGGACCCGGCCGGCTGTCCCACGGCCAGGGCCAGGCAGCGGCCCAGGGCCAGCTGGCCGTAGTGGTTGGGGTGCATGGACTCCTGGACCGGACCCTGCGTCTCGTTGTTGTCGATCCAGCGCGCCCATTCGCTGGTGCCGGCGGAGGCCGGCACGGTGGAGCTCACCTGCTTGCTCGACTTGGCGCACACCTCGCGGCCCTGGAGCATGTCCCGCAGGTCCAGGAACTGCACCCCCTTGGCCGTCGCGACCGTCTTGAGCCGGTTCGCCATCTGCGGCACCAGGGAGTCCCGCGCCCAGTCGGAGTCCCGGTTCCAGAAGGGGCAGCCGCCGGTGTTGTAACGGCTCCAGTCGCTCTGCGGGTACCGGTTCTCCGCACCGCGCGGGATCGGGGACGGGTAGGACTGCAGCACGATCCGGTAGGCGGAATCGGCGTACCCGGCGGCCCGCATCACGGCCCGGATCTCGTCCACCGACTTGCCGACCTTGGTCATCACCCCGTCGATCTTCTGGTCCACCGCGTACTGCTGGTCGTCGTGGCAGTAGGAGTTCCACAGCACGAAGTCGTAGGCGCAGTTCTCGATGATGTCCGCGAAGCCGAGGTCGTTGCCGCCGACGGAGAGCGTGATCACGCGGACGTCGTGGGTCGCGGCCACCGCGGCCAGCTGGTCGGCCTGCGGGGCCTCGCCCTTGAAGGACAGCCCGCCGCTGACGGACCGGAACACGTTGTCCGTGACGGCACCGGAGCAGGCCAGGTTCACGGCCACCTCGGCGATCGGTCCGGCGCTGCGCACCTCGGAGGAGTCCGAGCGGTGGCAGCCGTTCGCGGCCGTGGTCCCGTATACCTTCGACGGGTCGTACGACGATCCGCTGAGCCAGGCGCGGTCGGTGCCGTTCCGGTTGCCGGAGTTGGTGAGGCTGTTGCCCTTCCAGCGGCCGGCCTCGCCGGATATGTAGCTGTCGCCCATGGAAACGACGGCGGTGGGACCCTGCCCGGGGCCGGCCGCAGCCGTCCCGGCGCCCGCGGTCAGCACACCCGTGAGAGCCAGCGGGAGGGTCAGCATGGCGCCGGCCAGTCGTCGTCCCCGACGGGCTGTCGGCCGGCCCTTGTTCGCATTGCGGAATCCGGTCACTGCGGAACTCCTGCGTTCGGCCACGCCGAAGACAGGAACAACTCCGCTGCGTGGCTTGGTGAGTGGGGGTACCGCCGGCCGGTGGCTGGCCAGAATGTGGCACGCGCCGAGTTGTTACCGCTAGGTAGCGTCAGGTTACGAGTGAGTAACGACCGACCGGTCGTTCGGCGCGGGGTCCGGCGTAGCCGTGGGCACTCAGTTCAGGACGTCGCCGAGCCGCTCTTCGACCTCGGTCAGGACGAGGTCCTCCAGGGCGTCCCGCCACCGGGCGAACGCCTCCGCGGCGTCCCGCCAGGCCGGGGCGGTTCGTCTGCGCAGGCGGTCGGCGACCCGGCCCGCGAGGTGGCCGATCAGCGCGACCGTCAGGGGCAGGAAGAAGGCGATGGCCAGGACGAGGGCCGGCGGCGGATGCCTCGGCGAGCAGGGCGGACCGCCCGGCCATGAGGTCCGCGCGCTGCGGGAGCACGGGCGCACATCCTGCCGTGCCGTGTGCGCCCCTCGCGCCCCTGCCCTTGGAGGCGTCCCGCCCCACAGCGGCCGGTGTGCGGGAAACGCCGCCGCCCCCGGTGCCGTGGGCACCGGGGGCGGCGGCTGTCGACTTCGACCGCTGTGCGAGTCAGCCGAAGAGGATCAGTTGGCGACCAGTCGCTCGTACGCCGGGAGGGTCAGGAAGTCCGCGTAGTCCGCGTCCAGGGAGACCTGGAGGAGGAGGTCGTGGGCCTGCTGCCACTTGCCGGCCGCGAAGGCCTCATCGCCGACCTCGGCGCGGATGGCGGCCAGTTCCTCGGCCGCGACCTTGCGGGTGAGGTCCGCGGTGGCCGTCTCGCCGTTCTCGAAGACGACGCCCGCGTTGATCCACTGCCAGATCTGGGAGCGGGAGATCTCGGCGGTGGCCGCGTCCTCCATCAGGTTGAAGATGGCCACGGCCCCCAGGCCGCGCAGCCACGCCTCGATGTAGCGGATGCCGACCTGGACGGCGTTGCGCAGGCCGTCGTAGGTGGGCTTGGCGTCCAGCGAGTCGATCGCGATCAGTTCGCCCGGGGCCACCGAGACGTCCTCGCGGAGCCGGTCCTTCTGGTTCGGCTTCTCGCCGAGGACCGCGTCGAAGGAGGCCATCGCGATCGGCACCAGGTCCGGGTGGGCGACCCAGGAGCCGTCGAAGCCGTCGCCCGCCTCGCGGTCCTTGTCGGCCTTGACCTTCTCGAAGGCGACCTTGTTGACCTCGGGGTCCTTGCGGGACGGGATGAAGGCCGCCATGCCGCCGATGGCGTGGGCGCCGCGCTTGTGGCAGGTGCGGACCAGGAGTTCGGTGTACGCCCGCATGAACGGGGCGGTCATCGTCACCGCGTTGCGGTCCGGCAGGACGAACTTCTCGCCGCCGTCACGGAAGTTCTTGACGATGGAGAAGAGGTAGTCCCAGCGGCCCGCGTTCAGGCCGGCGGCGTGGTCGCGCAGCTCGAAGAGGATCTCCTCCATCTCGTACGCGGCCGTGATGGTCTCGATCAGGACCGTCGCGCGGACGGTGCCCTGCGGGATGCCGACGTAGTCCTGGGCGAAGACGAAGATGTCGTTCCAGAGGCGGGCCTCCAGGTACGACTCGGTCTTCGGCAGGTAGAAGTACGGGCCCTTGCCGAGGTCGATCAGGCGCTGCGCGTTGTGGAAGAAGTAGAGGCCGAAGTCCACCAGCGAGCCGGAGGCCGGGGCGCCCTCGAACTGGATGTGGCGCTCCTCCAGGTGCCAGCCGCGGGGCCGCATCACGACGGTCGCGAGCTCCTGGGCGGGCTTCAGGGCGTAGGACTTGCCCGTGCGCGCGTCGGTGAAGTCGATCCGCCGCTCGTAGGCGTCGATCAGGTTGACCTGGCCGAGGACCACGTTCTCCCAGGTGGGGGCGGAGGCGTCCTCGAAGTCGGCGAGCCAGACCTTCGCGCCCGAGTTCAGGGCGTTGATGGTCATCTTGCGGTCGGTCGGGCCGGTGATCTCCACACGGCGGTCGTTCAGCGCGGCCGGGGCCGGCGCGACCTTCCAGTCACCCTCGCGGATCTGTGCGGTCTCCGGGAGGAAGTCGAGCGTGGAGGTGCGGGCGATCTCGGCGCGGCGCTCGGCGCGCCGGGCGAGCAGTTCGGCCCGTCGGGGGGCGAACCGCCGGTGGAGCTCGGCCACGAAGGCCAGCGCCGCTTCCGTGAGGACTTCGTCCTGTCGGGGCAGGGGTTCGGCATCGACGATGGCCAGCGATGACGGCGCTGGTGCGGACATATCTGTCACTCCTTGCAGCGGCGGTGCCTGGCGGCCGCGGGGAATGCTCGCGCGCGGGACGGCACGGAGTGCCGTCGAGTGTGGAGAGTTCCAAAAACGGTCGCGGGCGCCGTCTGTTTGGTTCAGGGCGCTTCTGACCAGTGGATAGTAATTTCCTCATGGTGGAAGTTCAATGGTTTGTTGATGTCGAGATTCTCTGAGTCGACAGAAATGTGGGCGCTCATGGCGCTCAGTGCCACACCGATCACACCCTGCACCCCCGGACCTGCGGTGGAGTCGTTCCGAGGCCGTCCGGCGGTGCGCGGCCGCACCGCCGGACGTGCTGCGGCTCACACCTCGTCGAGGCGTGCCAGGTCCGCCGGCACGTCGATGTCGTAGGGCTCCGCCACATCCGCGCACTCCACCAGAGTGAGCTCCGCGGCGTGCGCTGTCAGGTGGACACGCGCACCTTTGTCCCCGGTCGCCGTGGCCACGATGTCCGGCCAGCGGTCCGCGCCGAACAGCACAGGGTGCCCGCGCTCGCCGTCGTACGCCGCCGCGACCAGGCTCGCGGGGGTGCGGTACCCGGCCCGCACCCGGGCCACCGCGGCCGGCCCGATGCCCGGCTGGTCCACCAGCGAGACCAGCGCCGCCGAGGCGCCCGTACCGGCCAGCGAGGCGAGGCCGACCCGGAGCGAGGACCCCATGCCCTCCGCCCAGTCCGGATTGTCCAGCACCACGCAGCCGGAGAGGTCGGCCCGTTCGCGCACCTCGGCGGCCGAGGCGCCGAGGACCACGTGGACCGGGCCGCAGCCCGCCTCGCGCAGCACCCGGACGGCGTTCTCGACGAGCGGCCGGCCGCGGTAGGGGAGCAGCGCCTTGGGGCGGCCGCCGAGCCGGCGACCGCCCCCGGCGGCGAGCAGCAGCCCCGCGATCAGAGGGCCGCCGGATGCGCCCCGGCCGGCTGGGGTGGCTGAGGTGAGTGGTTCGGCTGACATGTCAGCGATTCTCGCCCGTCCCGCCCATGTCGTGGCCGCCGCCGGAACAGGCCCCGTACGGCGGCCAGCGCGGCCCCGATCCGGACCGGCTCGGCGATCCGGTTCTCCGCGGCGAGCAGAAGAGCGCGTTCGTCGCGATCCGTGAGGATGTCGTACATACCTGAAACTCCTTGCCGATCGGGGGCCAATACAGCGAGTCTGGACCCCGATTGGCCTGGCAGGCAGAGCCAATCGGGGGAGGTTGGCATGGCAAACGGGCGAGTGGTCCAGACGGCGGACAGAACCATCGGCAGCCGGCAACTGGCCGCGATGCTGCCCGCGGAGGTCCGGGCCCGCCCCGGCTACCGCACCCTCGCGGACGCCGTCCGCACCCTGCTCCTCGACGGCCGCGTCGCCCTGCACGTGCGGCTGCCCGCGGAACGCGAGCTCGCCGAGGCGCTCGGCGCCAGCCGTGCCACCGTCACCGGCGCCTACGACCTGCTGCGGGAGAGCGGCTACGCCCGCAGCCGGCGCGGCTCCGGCACCTGGACCGAACTCCCCGAAGGGCACCGGCCCGTCGGCGCCCACATGCTGCTCGGCACCGGCGGCGACCACGAAGAGGGCATCGACCTGGCCATCGCCGCCATGGGCGCCCCCGGAGGCAGCCTGACGGAGGCCCTGACCTGGGCCGCGCCCCGGCTGCCCGCGGCCGCCGCACTGCCCGGCTACCACCCGTTCGGACTGCCCGACCTGCGCGCGGCCGTCGCCGACCGGTTCACCGCGCGGGGCCTGCCGACCCGCCCCGACCAGATCCTGGTCACCGCGGGCGCCCAGCAGGCCCTCGCCCTGGTCATCTCGCTGCTCTGCCGGGCCGGCGACCGGGTGGTCACCGAGAACCCGACCTACGCCAACGCCCTGGACGCCGTACGGCTCGCCCGGCTGCGCACCGCCTCCATCGCGGTCTCGGACACCGGCTGGGACATGGAGGTCGCCGAGTCCACGCTCCGCCAGACAGCGCCCCGGCTCACGTACGTCATCCCCGACTTCCAGAACCCCACCGGCGCGCTGATGCCCGGGGAGCAGCGGCTGCGGCTGCTCGCCGCGACCCGCAGGGCCGGCAGCCTGCTGGTGGTCGACGAGACCATCGCCGAGATCGCCCTGGACGTGCCGGCGCCGCCCCCGCTGGCCTCGCTCGCCCCGCGCGGCGGCGCCGACCACGTGATCACCATCGGCTCGCTGAGCAAGACCCACTGGGGCGGGCTGCGGGTCGGCTGGGTCCGCGCCACCGCGAAGCTGATCGCCGAGCTGACCTCGGTCCGGGTGGCCGCGGACATGACCGGCTCGGTGCTGGACCAGCTGGTCGCGATCCCGCTGCTGGAAGGCCTGGAAGCCGGTATGCCGGCCCGCCTGGACCTGCTCCGCGGACAGCGGGCGGCGCTGGTCGAGGCGCTGGCGCGGCACACCCCGGAATGGTCCTGGACCCTGCCCCCGGGCGGTCTCTCGCTCTGGGTGGACCTCGGTGAGCCGGTCAGCTCGGCCCTGGCCGAACGGGCGGCAGCCGCCGGGGTCCACATCGGCCGGGGTGCCCGCTTCGGGGTGGACCCGGGCACCTTCGAGCACCGCCTGCGCATCCCGTACACCCTGCCGGCCGGGCAGCTGGACGAGGCGGTCCGGCGCCTCGCGGCGGCCTTCCACGACGGGGTGCCGCTCCCGCCGTCGGTGGACCGTCCGTACTGGGTGGCCTGACCGGCCTCAGCGGCGCGCGGCCGTTTCCCGCGGCCGTGTGGTGCCGGCCGTTGCTCTGGCCGGGGCGGCCGTACCGCACCGCCGTGGTGGGCGGGCGGCCGCGCAGCCACCGCCGTGTGGGCAGGCGTGCCGCAGGGCGGCACGGGTGGGCACACGGCACACCGGCCCGCGCCGGTTCGCGCAGCGTGTGCCTGCGCCCCGACCCCGCAGACGGGTCGGACCCCGTCCGGGCGGAGCTCCGCTCCCGGCGGTGCCGGGTCCGGCGGAGCCCCGCCCAGGCCTGGGGGCAGCGGCTGCGGCCGGGGCCGGCCATGGCTTCGGTGGGGCGGGAGCGTTGCCTGCGGGGCGGCGTTCCGGTGTGCCCACCCGTTCCGCCCTGCGGAACGCCTGCCCACACCTTTCGCGGAGCCGCCTGCCCACACCTCGGCGGAGGCGCCGCCCACACCTCGGCGGGGGCGCCGCCCACACCTCGGCGGAGGCGCCGCCCACACCTCGGCGGGGGCGCCGCCCACGCCTTTGGCGGAGCCGCGCCCACACCGGCGGGGGAGGCGGCGCGCAGGCCTCGGCGGGGCCTACGGGGTGCGGATCAGGCGGCGGGCTCCGGCTGCGGCGACCGCTGCCGTGCGGGAGTCCACGCCCAGCTTCGCGTAGATGTGCACCAGGTGGGACTTGACCGTGGCCTGGCTCAGGAAGAGCCGCTTCGAGATCTGCTGGTTCGACAGCCCGTCCGCGACCAGCTGGAGCACCTCCAGCTCCCGCTTGGTCAGGGCCTCCGCCGGCGTCCGCATCCGGTCCATCAGCCGCAGCGCCACCGCCGGGGCCAGCGCCGACTGCCCGGCGGCGGCGGTCCGAACGGCCGCCGCCAGCTCCTCCGGCGGGGCGTCCTTGAGCAGATAGCCCGAGGCGCCCGCCTCCACCGCCGCCAGGATGTCCGCGTCCGTGTCGTACGTGGTCAGGACGAGGACCCGGGGGGCGCCCAGCCGGGCGGTGATCGCCGCGGTCGCCTCCGAGCCGTGCATGCCCGCGCCGAACTGCAGGTCCATCAGCACCACGTCCACGGCCGCCTCCGCCGACGCGGCCAGTTCCACCGCACGCTCGGCGGTCGCGGCCTCGGCCACCACGGCGAAGCCGGGCTCGGTGTCCAGTACGGCGCGCAGCCCGGCCCGTACCACCGGGTGGTCGTCGGCGAGCAGCAGCCGGATCGGGCGGTCGGGCTGGTCGGGCCGGTCGGTCATCGGGATGCCTCCACTGGCAGCGGCAGGGTGACGGCCACGGCGGTGCCCTGGCCGGGGGCGGACTCCACGGTGAAGGTGCCGCCCAGCGACTCGGCCCGGGACCGCATGGCCGGCAGCCCGAAACCGCCCCCGTCGGAGGCCGCCGCCGAGCCGGGGTCGAAGCCCCGGCCGTCGTCGACGACGTCCAGGGCCACGGAGGAGTCCATGAAGGTCAGGGTGATCTCGGCGCGTCCCGCCCCCGCGTGCCGCACCACGTTGGCCAGCGCCGACTGGGCGATCCGCAGCATGGCCACCTCGTACGGCGTGGGCAGCGGCACCGGGCCGCCGCTCACCGAGAACCGGGCCCGGAGCCCCGGCGCGGCCGAGCACAGGCGCTCCAGCGCGGCCGCCAGCGAACCGTGCGCGAGGTCGGGCGGGGTGAGTGCGCGGACGAACCGCCGGGCCTCGGCGAGGTTCTCCTGGGCGGCTTCGCGGGCCCGCGCGATGTGCGCCAGCGCCGCGGCGGGCCCGGCCGCGTGCTCGGCCGGGGCAGTCGACGTAGCAGGCGCGGTCGCGGTAGCCGGCGCCGTCGACGCAGCCGGGGCAGCCGACGTCGCCGACGCGTCCACCACGGCCGGTGCCGTCGACGCGGCCGGGTCGGCGGTGCCCTCGGAGAGCGACCGTTCGGCCGCCCGCAGCAGCAGCTGGATGGACGACAGGCCCTGGGCGAGGGTGTCGTGGATCTCCCGGGCCAGCCGTTCCCGCTCCGCCATGATCCCGGCCCCGCGTTCCGCCGCGGCCAGCTCGGCCCGGGTGGCGATGAGCTCGTCGATCAGCTCGCGCCGCCGCTCGCTCTCCCGGTACAGCGCCTGGTAGCCGAGGACCGTGGCGATCGCCACCGCCCCGCCCAGCAGCGGCCCCAGGAAGGCGCCCGGCGTGACCGCGCCCGCCGTACTGTGCGCGAGGAAGCCGCCGATGGCCGCGGCGGCCGTTGCCCCGACCGCGGCCACGCCCCAGCGCAGCGGCAGCAGGTGCAGCTGGAGGAAGTACAGCGGGAAGGCGATCCACAGCCCGTCGGGGGAGACCGCCAGCAGGGCGAGCCAGGCCGCGCCGAGAGCGGCCAGCCAGAGCGCGGCGGCGCGCGGGGAGCGGCGTACGGCAGGGGTCCGTACGCCGGCCGCGTAGACGGCGGCCAGCAGCACGGCCGCGGTGACCGCCCAGCCGGCCCAGGGGGACCGGTCGGCCAGGGCCCTCGCGCAGGCCAGCGCGAGCAGTCCGGACAGCA
The DNA here is from genome assembly GCF_043199475.1 of Streptomyces sp. NPDC048603. Taxonomy (NCBI): domain Bacteria; kingdom Bacillati; phylum Actinomycetota; class Actinomycetes; order Kitasatosporales; family Streptomycetaceae; genus Streptomyces; species Streptomyces sp. NPDC048603. The sequence continues at coordinate 10,603 of NZ_JBICVY010000002.1, forward strand.
GCGCGTGCAGGCACAGGCGCAGCACCCGGGAGACCGGGGTCAGCGCACGAGCCGGGGGAGGGAGGGCGGGCGAAAGCACAGACATGACCCGAACAGCCTAGAACGACCCCCGGCGGCCCCGGTCAACCAAAAGTTTGATGTCCGCACGGTCCCTTCGATACGAGGATCGCTCCCGTGGCGCGATGCCTCGCCGCCACACCCGCGAGCAGGGTGGGGATCATGTTCGTCGCATGGAGAGACCTACGCTTCGCCAAGGGCCGCTTCGCCCTCATGGGCGCCGTCGTCGTCCTGATCACACTGCTCGTGGGCCTGCTGTCGGGACTGACCGCCGGCCTCGCCCGGGAGAACGTCTCGGCCGTCACCGGCCTGCCCGCCACGCACCTGGCCTTCGCCGTGCCCGCCGGGGACCGGCAGGTGTCGTTCACCGACTCGCGGGTGCCGGAGAAGGCCTGGCTGGAATGGCGGAAGCGCCCCGGCGTGCGGTCCGCCGACCCCCTCGGCATCCGCACCACCAACGCGGTCTCCGGTGAACGCACCGCCGCCGTGTCCGTCTTCGGCGTCGAGCCGGACGCCGGTCTCGCCCCCGACCGCCTCGCCCGGGGCGAGGTGATCCTCTCCGAGAAGGCCGCGAAGGAGCTCGGCGGCCTGCGGGCCGGCGGAACGATCGGGATCGGCTCGCTGGAGCTGACCGTCCGGGCTGTCTCCGGCACCGCCGCCTACAGCCACACCCCGGTGGTGTGGGCGGACCTCGGCGACTGGCAGCGCATCGCCAACCCCGGCACCTCCGCCGACACCCTGGCGACGGTGATCGCCCTCGACGCGGAGCCCGGGACGGACCTGGCCGCGGGCGACGAGGCCGCCGCCACCCGCACCGAGACCGTCGACGGGGCGCTCGGCGCCATCGGCTCCTACCAGGCGGAGAACGGTTCGCTGCAGCTGATGCGCGGCTTCCTCTTCGCCATCTCCGCCCTGGTCACCGGGGCCTTCTTCACCGTGTGGACCATCCAGCGCAGCGGCGACGTCGCCGTGCTGAAGGCGCTCGGAGCGTCCACCCCGTACCTGCTGCGGGACGCCCTCGGCCAGGCCCTGATCATGCTGGTCGCCGGCACCGGCCTCGGTTCCGCGCTGGCCGCCGGCGTCGGGGCGCTGATCAGCGGCGGGGACGTGCCCTTCGTGCTCGACGCCCCCACCGTGCTGGCCCCCGCCGCCGTGATGACCGTTCTCGGCGCGGCCGGAGCGGCCCTGTCCATCCGCCGGATCACCGCCGTCGATCCCCTGACCGCCCTCGGGAGCGCCCGATGACCCTGCTCGTCGACGACGTCACGCTCACCTATCCGGACGGCGACGGCCGGCTCATCGCCCTGGACCGGGTCCGCCTCGACGTGCCGGCCGGGACCATGACCGCGGTCGTCGGACCCTCCGGCTCGGGCAAGTCCAGCCTGCTGGCGGTCGCCGCGACGCTGGTCACCCCCGACTCCGGCCGGGTGGTGGTGGCGGGCCGGGACACCACGGGGCTGTCCGCCGCCGAGAAGTCCGCCCTGCGCCGGGGCCGGATCGGGATCGTCTTCCAGCACCCGAACCTGCTGGCCTCGCTGACCGCGGTCGAGCAGCTCCAGGTGATGGCCCACCTGACCGGACGGCGGCCCTCCCGGCAGCTGCGCCGCCGCGCGCTGGAGCTGCTGGCGGCGGTCGGCCTCGCGGACAAGGCGGACCGGCGCCCGCACCAGTTGTCCGGCGGGCAGCGGCAGCGGGTCAACATCGCCCGCGCCCTGATGAACGAACCGTCGGTGCTGCTGGTCGACGAGCCGACCAGCGCGCTGGACCACGAGCGCGGCGCGGCGGTGCTGGACCTGCTGGCCACCCTGACCCGGGAGCGCTCCACCGCGACCGTGCTGGTCACCCACGACCGGTCGCACCTGGCCGCCGTCGACCACACGGTGACGATGACCGACGGCCGGCTGTCCGAGGGCAGCCGGCCCGCCGACCCGGCCGCCGCTCCGGCGCCCGCCTAGCGGGAGCCGGAGCCGGGCGGTGCAGGGACCACAGGGGGGTTCCGGCCCGGCCCGGCCGGATGACACGGGGCCCGGCTGCTCGGGGAGGGGCGGCCGGGCCCCGGACGCGCCGAAGGCCCCGTACGGCCCCCACAGGGGCTCGTACGGGGCCTTCGGTGCCGTGTGTACGCGGGTCGTACGCGGGTCGTACGCGGGCGTGTGCGTGAGCTCCGGGAGCTACGCCGGGTTCTGGTTGGCGAGGGCCACCGACAGCTCGGCCGCGATGCCCTGCAGGATCGGCACGAAGGACTCCGCCACCGCCTCGGTGACCCGGCCCGCCGGGCCCGAGATGGAGATCGCGGCGGCGGTCGGCGAGTTCGGCACCGAGACGGCCAGGCAGCGGACGCCTATCTCCTGCTCGTTGTCGTCCACCGCGTAGCCGGCCTTGCGGACCTGCTCCAGCGCGTCGAGGAAGCCCTCGGGGGTGGTGATGGTCTTCTCGGTCGCGGCGGGCATGCCGGTACGGGCGAGCAGCGCGCGGACCTCGTCGGCGGGGGTGTGCGCCAGCAGCGCCTTGCCCACACCGGTGGAGTGCGGCAGCACCCGGCGGCCGACCTCGGTGAACATGCGCATGGAGTGCTTGGAGGGCACCTGCGCGACGTACACGATCTCGTCGCCGTCGAGCAGTGCCATGTTCGCCGTCTCGCCGGTCTCCTCGACCAGCCTGGCCAGGTACGGGCGCGCCCAGGTGCCGAGCAGCCGGGACGCGGACTCGCCGAGCCGGATCAGACGCGGCCCGAGGGAGTACCTCCGGTTGGGCTGCTGGCGTACGTAGCCGCACGCGACCAGGGTGCGCATGAGACGGTGGATGGTGGGCAGGGGCAGGCCACTGGCGGCGGAGAGCTCGCTCAGACCGACCTCGCCCCCGGCGTCGGCCATCCGTTCGAGCAGATCGAAGGCGCGCTCGAGGGACTGGACGCCACCGGTTGCGGCGGTCGTCTTGGCGGAAGCGTCGGTGGTGCTGGCGCTGGACGTCGGCACGGCGCGGTCCTTTCGGTGCTGGCAGGCAAGGAAGCAGCCTACCCGGCGGTGGCCGTCGGCCACAGTCCCGGGGAGATCGCGTCTTTGCCGGTCAGAGGGGGTTTGTCCGGGTGGCGGACATCCTCGGGCCGGTGCCTGCCGTGCTGCCGGTGGTGGTAGCTACGTTCTGTAGAGCGAAATCTTAATTCCATTCTGTGGAAACCTCCAAGAGGGACTCGGGCGTGTGGGGTGTCCCTCCGGGCGGTCTTGACTGGTCACGAATCGGGGTGAAGACTCCGTCAACAGAACGTTGAATTTCGCTCTGTGGAAGTAGATGGGGAGGTTCCGGGTGTCCGACGTGGCTGTGGAACTGGTACTGCGCTCGACGCGCGTCATCACCCCGGAAGGGACGCGCGCCGCTTCGGTGGCCGTCGCCGCCGGGAAGATCGCGGCCGTGCTGCCGCATGATGCCGAGGTGCCCGCCGGTGCCCGCCTCGTGGACCTCGGCGAGGACGTCCTGCTGCCCGGCCTGGTCGACACCCACGTCCACGTGAACGACCCGGGCCGCACCGAGTGGGAAGGCTTCTGGACGGCCACCCGCGCCGCCGCGGCCGGAGGCATCACCACGATCCTCGACATGCCGCTCAACTCGCTGCCGCCCACCACCACGACCGCCAACCTGGTCGTGAAGCAGGACGTGGCCCGCGCGAAGGCCCACGTCGACGTCGGCTTCTGGGGCGGTGCCCTGCCGGACAACGTCAAGGACCTGCGCCCGCTGCACGACGCCGGCGTCTTCGGCTTCAAGTGCTTCCTGTCGCCCTCCGGCGTGGACGAGTTCCCCGAGCTCGACCAGGAGCAGCTGGCCGCGTCCCTCGCCGAGGTCGCCGGCTTCGGCGGCCTGATGATCGTCCACGCCGAGGACCCGCACCACCTCGACTCTGCGCCCGTCGTGCCCGGCCCGAAGTACGCCGACTTCCTGGCCTCCCGCCCGCGCGACGCCGAGAACACCGCGATCGAGAACCTGATCGCCCAGGCCAAGCGGCTCGGCGCCCGGGTGCACGTGCTGCACCTGTCCTCCAGCGACGCGCTGCCGCTGATCGCCGCCGCCAGGGCCGAGGGCGTCCAGATCACCGTCGAGTCCTGCCCGCACTACCTCACCCTGACGGCCGAGGAAGTGCCCGACGGCGCCAGCGAGTTCAAGTGCTGCCCGCCCATCCGCGAGGCGTCCAACCAGGACCTCCTGTGGGGCGCGCTCGCCGACGGCACGATCGACTGCATCGTCTCCGACCACTCGCCCTCCACCGCGGACCTGAAGACCGACGACTTCTCCACCGCGTGGGGCGGCATCTCCTCCCTGCAGCTGGGCCTCCCGGCGATCTGGACCTCGGCGCGCGAGCGCGGGCACTCCCTCGAGGACGTCGTCCGCTGGATGTCCGCCGCGCCGGCCAGGCTCGCGGGCCTGTCCCAGAAGGGCGCCATCGAGGTCGGCCGCGACGCCGACTTCGCGGTCCTGGCCCCTGAAGAAACGTTCACTGTGGACCCGGCCGAGCTCCACCACCGCAACCAGGTCACGGCGTACGCGGGCAGGACCCTGCACGGCGTCGTGAAGTCCACCTGGCTGCGTGGGCGGCAGATCGCCGACCACGGCACCCCGTCCGAGCCCACCGGCCTCCTCCTCGAAAGGCAGAACTGAAAGTGGCGATCCCTTCCTTCACCGGCAACGCGAACCCGTACGGAGGCGGCGACCCGTACGCCGACTACCGCTCGGCCGAGTTCCCGTTCACCCAGTACGCCAACCTCGCCGCGCGTGAGCTCGGCGCCGGTGTCATCGCCGCCAACGACGAGTTCTTCGCCCAGCGCGAGAACCTGCTGATCTCCGAGGCCGCGCACTTCGACCCCGAGGACTTCGGGCACAAGGGCAAGGTCATGGACGGCTGGGAGACCCGCCGCCGCCGCGGCGTCTCCGCCGAGAACCCCTGGCCGGCCGCCGAGGACCACGACTGGGCGCTGGTGCGCCTGGGCGCCCCCGGCCTGATCCGCGGCATCGTCGTGGACACCGCCCACTTCCGCGGCAACATGCCGCAGTCCGTCTCCATCGAGGCCACCAACTGGGAGGGCGCCCTCGCGCCGACCCCGGAGGAGCTCCAGGGCGACGACGTGAAGTGGACGACCATCGTCGCGCGCACCCCGGTCGGCGGCCACGCGGCCAACGGCTTCGAGGTCACCGTCGAGCAGCGCTTCACGCACCTGCGCGTCAACCAGCACCCGGACGGCGGCATCGCCCGTCTCCGCGTCTACGGCGAGGTCCTCCCGGACCCGAAGTGGCTCGAGGCCCTCGGCTCCTTCGACGTGGTCGCGCTGGAGAACGGCGGCGCCGTCCAGGACGCGTCGAACCGCTTCTACTCCCCGCCGACCAACACCATCAACCCGGGCCGCTCCCGGAAGATGGACGACGGCTGGGAGACCGCCCGCCGCCGTGACAACGGCAACGACTGGATCCGCTACCAGCTGGTCGCCGAGTCCGAGATCCGCGCGATCGAGATCGACACCGCCTACCTCAAGGGCAACTCGGCCGGCTGGGCCTCCCTGTCGGTCAAGACCGGCGAGGAGGGCGAGTGGCAGGAGTTCCTGCCCCGGACCCGCCTGCAGCCCGACACCAACCACCGCTTCGTGCTGGACGCCCCGGCGGTCGGCACCCACGTCCGGATCGACATCTACCCGGACGGCGGCTTCTCCCGCCTGCGCCTGTACGGCTCGCTGACGGAGAACGGCGCGGCCGCGCTGACCGCCCGCAACCAGGAGCTGGGCGGCTGACGCTGCCGTGACGACGTCCCCGGGGGCCGACACCCCCGGGGCGTACTGGGGTCCCCGACCGGCCCCGGACAGCCCGTGGGGCGCACCCGAGCATTCCGCTCCGGTGCGCCCCGTCGGCATTTTCCGGCCGTACGGCAGCATCCCCGGCCGGACGGAGTGGGCGTCCGGAGTCAGGCGGCGTGGCCGCCGTCCACCGAGAACTCGGCGCCGGTCACGTACGCCGCCTCCGCGCTCGCCAGGTAGGCGACCATCGAGGCGATCTCCTCGGGCCGGCCGAACCGGCCCACCGCCGTCATGTCCGCCTGGCCCTTGGCGAACGGCCCGTCAGCCGGGTTCATGTCGGTGTCCACCGGCCCCGGGTGCACCAGGTTCGCGGTGATCCCGCGCTCACCGAGCTCGCGGGCCAGCGCCTTGGTCATGCCGGACAGCGCCGACTTGCTCATCGCGTACAGGGTTCCGCCCGGGCCGGGCACCCGCTGCGTCATACAGCTGCCGATGGTGACGATCCGTCCGCCCTGTCCCATCCGCGCCGACGCGGCCCGTGCGGCCAGGAACGCGCCGCGGACGTTGACGGAGAGCACCCGGTCGATGTCCGCGAGGGTGAGGCCGCCGATCGGGCCGAGCACCCCGATCCCCGCGTTGTTGACCAGCACGTCGAGCCCGCCCAGGGTGTCGGCGGCCCATTCCACGGAGCCGGCCGCCTCGGAGGCGTCGCCGGCGTCGGCGCGTACGGCGTGGGCCCGGCGGCCGAGCGCTTCGATCCGCCGGACCACCCCGCCCGCGGCCTCCTCGTTCCCGGCGTAGGTGATCGCCACGTCCATGCCCTCCCGGGCCAGTCGCAGCGCGATCGCCGCGCCGATGCCCCGGCTGCCGCCCGTGACCACCGCGGTCCTGCTGTCCATGAACTTCTCCTCGCCGATTGGTTGTTCGTTCAACGAGTTCTATGGAACCGGGGCGTGGAGGCGCACGCTGGCAGGAAACCGACCTGGCGTTTCACGGGAGCGCGTGCGGGCGGGAGGGCGGTGACCGGTGTGCGGCCGTGGCCGCCGCGGCGGTGACCGGTGTGGGGCCGCGCCTGACCGGTGTGGGCCCGTTCCGACCGCCGCGGCGGGCACCGCTACAGTTCGCGGCGGATCAGGTTGGTCCACTCTTCGGCAGGGGCTTCTCACATGTTCAAACGCCATCTCCCCGTCGTGGCCGCGGCCGTCGGCTGCCTCGTGCTCTCCGCCTGTTCCGGCGTTCCGGGATCCGCGACCGACGGCCACGGCCCCGTGGGGACGCCCACCCCCGCCACGCCCTCGGGCGCGCGTACGCCTCCTGCGCCTTCCTCCTCGGTTCCGCTGCCGACGCGGGGAGCGGCCGGCGCAATACCGGACACCGCGCGGCTGAGGCAGCTGGTGCTGCAGCCGGGCGAAGCCGACGGGGTCCAGGGCCCCGGCGCCGGCGTCCACGACATGCACCCGTCCGAGCTCGACGGCGACGCCGGGGCGGAAGTGGGACCGGCCCCGTGCCGGACCATGTGGGCCTTGCTCAACCAGCGGGGCGCCCAGGCGGCCGTCACACAGACCTTCGGATCCGTTCCGCCCGGGAACCCGCAGGTGACCTTCCTCGCGTCCCATGCGGGGACGGGTGCGACGACGGCCTTCGGGCAGCTGCGTGCGGCCCTCGCCGCGTGCCCCCCGCACGCCTCCGACGGCAGGAAGGCGACGGTGCGGTACGAGGACCTCGACGCAGCGGGGTTCCCCGAGGACACGCTCCGCATCCGGATCACCGTCCAGGACGAAGGCTCCGACCAGCCGGCCGACGTCTTCGACCGCATCGTGGCCCGGGTCGGCGTGTGCATCGTCGACATGGTGGGGATGGGGCCGGAGCCGCAGCCCCGCCTCGCCGAGCAGCCCGTTCTCCGGCAGATCCAGCGGGTCCGGGCCGCGCAGGGACTGTGAGGCCGGCCCGGCCGGTCCCCGTCGCGTCACGGCCGGCCGCGTCCCGGTCCGCTCAGGACGCCCGCCAGACCGACATCTCCACCGTCACGTGGGCCGCCGCGGGCGTGGCGGTCGACTTCCCCTGGACCACGAGCAGTGCGATGTCCCCCGACGGGTGCCGGACACAGATCTGGCTGCCGACGGCCGCTCCGGCCAGGGGCAGGGTGCGGGCCTCCTCGGGTGACTGCCCGAGCTGGTCGGCGACGTCGAGGGCGGCCCGGCAGGTGGCGAGGGTGGCGCTCTCCTCCAGGTAGTGCATGGCGAACCTGCTCGTGCCGCTTTCCAGGGCGCAGCCGACCGAGTGCGCGCTCTTGCAGGTGAAGCGGATGTCGCCGGAGCGGTCCTCGCGGTCGACGGGCTCCTTGATGCCGACCGAGGTGTTCGCGTCCAGCCACTGCACGGCGTACGGAACGGGCCGCGGCGGCCCGGACGGCGCCGGAGCGGGCGAGGAGGCCTGCGCCCGGCCGCCCTTCCCGTCCCCGGCCTTCCCGTCCCCGGCCTTTCCGTCTCCGGCCTTTCCGTCTCCGGCCGTTCCGGGGAGCGCGGTTGATCCGCCGGACCGGGGTGTCTGCCCGCCCGGCTGCGCGTTCTGCCCGGTCGACTGCGACGGTCCCGTGCTCCGGTCCCGGAACCGGTCCACCGCGTCCCGCACCGTCAGGGCCGCCCCGGTCAGCAGCAGGGCCCCGGCGGCCACCGCCACGGCGGCGATCACCGCGGTACGCCGCCTGCGGGAGCGGCCCGGCCCGGAGCCGGACGGCGCTGCCCGATCCGCGGTCGGCGCCGGGGGCCCCTGGGGCAGGGTGCCGGCGGTCAGGGTGCCGACCGGGGTGGGGTCCGGAACCGGGCCGGGGACGACCACCTGCGGCCCCATGACCTCCCGCCACACGCCGGGGCCGCCGCCGGCGTCCGGATCCCCGCCCAGATGCTTCCGGCACCACTCCACGATCTCGCCCGGGGTGGCCCGGTCCGCCGGATCGGCGGCCAGGCAGAGGCCGAAGAGCGGCCGCAGCGAGGACGGCAGGGCCGACAGGTCGGGCTCGTCGTGGACGATCCGGAACAGCACGCTCAGGTGGGGCCCGTCGCCGTAGAGCGGCTTGCCCAGCGCCGCGTACGCGGCGGTCTGGCCCAGTGCGAAGACGTCGGTGGCGGCGGTGACCGCACCGGCCGTCGCCTGCTCGGGCGCCATGAACTGGGGTGTGCCGATCGCGGCGCCCGTGGCCGTGTGCGAACTGACGCCCGAGGCCAGCGAGATCCCGAAGTCGATCACCCGCGGCCCGTCGGCGGCCAGCAGGACGTTCGACGGTTTCAGGTCCCGGTGCACGATGCCCGCCCCGTGGACGGCCTGCAGGGCCTCGGCCACCCCGGCGACCAGCCACAGCACGGCGGCCACGGGCAGCGGTCCGCGGAGCGCCACGGCGTCCGCCAGCGAGGGTCCGGGCACGTACAGCGTGGCCAGCCAGGGCACCGGGCTCTCGGTGTCGGCGTCGATCAGCTCGGCGGTGTACGCCCCCCGCACCCGCCGGGCCGCCTCCACCTCGCGGCGGAACCGCCGCCGGAAGTCCGGGTCCTCGGCCAGTTCCGGCCGGACCACCTTGATGGCCACCGGGCGGCCGCCCTGGGTGTGCGACAGGTAGACGCGGCCCATGCCGCCCGCCCCGAGGCGGGCCGCGAGCCGGTAGCCGCCGACCACGCCCGGGTCGTCCGCCTGCAGGGGCCGGAACACCTCGGCCGTGCCGTCCATCGGTCTCCCCCGATCCACTGGTCAACCGTCGGTTGACGGACAGCAGCCTAAGGGGCGGCATCGGCCGGATTCGTCCGGGTGGCCGCGCGTGCCGCGGCGATGAGTTCCGGCAGGAGCGGGAGTCTGAACGGGGGACGGAACCCGACCGAGACCAAGGAGCGCGGAGCCATGGGCAGACTGACCCTCACCACCTTTGTGACCCTCGACGGTGTGATGCAGGCCCCCGGAGGCCCGGAGGAGGACACCACCGGAGGCTTTGAATACGGAGGCTGGGTCGCCCCCTACCTCGACGACGAGTTCGGCGGCTTCATCACCCAGGTCTTCGACCGGGCGGGGGCCTTCCTGCTCGGCCGGCGGACGTACGAGATCTTCGCCGGGTACTGGCCCGAGCACGACGATCCCGCGGACCCGGTCGCCTCGAAGCTCAACGCCCTGCCGAAGTACGTGGCCTCCACCACGCTGGGGGAGTCGGACGTGGACTGGGCGCACACCAGCGTCATCGACGGCGGGCAGCTCCAGTCCGAGGTCGTGCGGATCAAGGACGCCCTCGACGGGGAGCTCCAGGTCCACGGCAGCGGGATGCTCGCGCAGTACCTGCTCGCCCGCGACCTGGTGGACGAGTTCCACCTGCTCGTCTTCCCGGTCTTCCTGGGGGCGGGGCGCCGGCTGTTCCCGACCGGGGGGCTGCCGACGGCGTGCGAGCTGGTGGCGCACCGGACGACGGAGAAGGGCACGACGATCCACACCTACCGACCCGCGGGCCGCGCCACGTTCGGCCTGGTCGGCACCTGACCCCGCCGGGGGCTCTGCCCCGCCCTGGCTGGGGCGCGGCTCAGCCGAGGTGTGGGCGGCGCCTCCGCAGAAGGTGTGGGCAGGCGTTCCGCAGGGCGATGGGGGTCCCCCCTGCTCGAGCGAATTCGAGAGCTTGGGGGTGGGGGTCCCCCCGGACGGAGTCTGGGGGAGGTGGGCACACCGGAACGCCGCTCCGCAGGCTCGCTCCCGCCCCACCGAAGCCATGGCCGGCTCCGGCCGCAGCCGCTGCCCCGGGTCCGGGCGGGGCTTCGCCGTCCCCGGCGCCGCCCGGGAGCAGTGCTCCGCACGGACGGGGCCGACCCCGGAGCGGGGTCGGGGCGCGGGCACACGCTGCGCGTCCGGCGCGGGCCGTCGTGCCGTGTGCCCACCCTCCCCCAAGCTCTCGAATTCGCTCGAGCAGGGGGGACCCCCATCGCCCTGCGGCACGCCTGCCCACACGGCGGTGGCTGCGTGGCCGCCCCGCCGGCCACGGCCAAGGGAACGGCACGCCCGCCCGCGCGGCGCGGGGCTGTGGCGGGAAGGGGCGGGCGCCTGGGGCCGGGTAAACGCGTCGACCCGCAAGATCGGCAGCGGGTACGGTGGGCGCGCCCCCGTGCGAGCCGCCGAAGTCTCCACCCCCCGCAAGCGGTTGGAGACCGCATGACCACCGCCGCCCCCGCGCCACCCCTCGCTCCCCACCGCCGCCGGGCACGGTCCGCCGATCTGCCCGTCCTGCTCGTCGCCGTCGTCTGGGGCGGCAGCTACCTCGCCGCCAAGGGCATCACCACCGCGAACACCGTGATCGCCGTACTCGTGCTGCGCTTCGGCGTGGTGCTCCCCGTGCTCCTGGCCGCCGCCCGCCGGCGGCTGCGGGCCCTGCGCCCCGGCCAGGTACGGGCCGGCGCGCTCCTCGGGCTGGTCCTCGGCGGGATCTTCCTGCTGGAGACCTACGGGGTCGTGCACACCTCGGCCACCAACGCCGGCCTGATCATCAGCCTGACCATGATCTTCACCCCGCTGGCCGAGGCAGCCGTCCGGCGCACCCGCCCCTCCGGGGCCTTCCTCGCCGCCGCGGGGCTCTCCGTCGCCGGAGTCGTGCTGCTCACCCAGGGCGGGGGGTTCACCGCCCCGTCCCTCGGCGACCTGCTGATCCTCTGCGCGGCCCTCGCCCGCACCCTGAACGTGCTGCTCACCGCCCGGATGGCGGAGGTCAGGGACGCCGACTCGCTGTCCCTGACCACCGTTCAGCTCGGCGGGGCCTTCCTGGTGTTCGCGCTGCTGGCCGCCCTGCCCGGCACCGGGGCCGGCCCCTGGTCCGCGGCCGCCGCTTTCGGCCCCGCCGAATGGGCCGGGCTCGCCTTCCTCGCCGTCTTCTGCACCCTCTTCGCCTTCTTCGTGCAGACGTGGGCCGTCCGCCGGACCTCCCCCTCCCGGGTCAGCCTGCTCCTGGGCACCGAACCCCTCTGGGCGGCCGTGGCCGGCATCCTGCTCGGCGGCGAGCAGCCCGGCCCGGCCGGTATCGCGGGCGCCGCCCTGGTGCTCGCCGGGACCGCCTGGGGCCGCCGCGCCGCGGCGTGAACGCCCCGCGCGGCGGCGTGAACACGTGTCCGGATAGCGACCCCGTCGGCTGAGCGGCCGCTTACGCTGCCCGGAACGACGGGGGAAGGGACTGGACCCATGCCGAGCCTGGACATCAGCGCATACGCACCGGACTTCAACGAGAATCCGTACCCGTACTACGCGAAACTGCGCGAGGCCGGGCCCGTGCACCGGATCACCTTCCCGGGCGGCGGCCAGGCCTGGCTGGTGGTGGGCCACGAGGAGGCCCGCCAGGCCCTCACCCACCCCGCCTTGTCCAAGGACTGGCGGCAGGCCACCGGATACTTCGACGGACTCGTCCCCAGCCCCGCCAACGACCACATGCTCGACTCCGACCCGCCGCGCCACACCCGCCTGCGCAAACTGGTCGCCCGCGGGTTCACCGCCCGCCGGGTGGAGGCCCTCCGCCCCCTCGTCCAGCGCACCACCGACGACCTGCTGGAGCAGCTGGCCGGCCGCGCCGACCGCCGTGCCGACCTCATCCAGGCGCTCGCCTTCCCCCTCCCGATGACGGTGATCTGCGAGCTGCTCGGCGTACCCGACCTCGACCGCGACCCGTTCCGGCGCTGGTCCAACGAGATCGTCGCCCCCACCACGCCCGAGAACACCTCCCGGGCGCTGGCGGAGGCGTCCGCGTACCTGACCGAGCTGATCGAGGACAAGCGGTGCAGCCCCGGTGACGACCTGATGAGCGCGCTGATCCGGACACGCGACGCGGGCGACCGGCTCAGCCCCGACGAGCTGATCGGCATGGCCTTCCTGCTGCTGGTCGCGGGCCACGAGACCACCGTCAACCTGATCTCCAACGGCGTACGGGCCCTGCTCGACCACCCCGCCCAGCTCGCCGGCCTGCGGGCCGACTGGGGGCTGCTGGACGGTGCGGTGGAGGAGATGCTCCGCTACGACGGCCCGGTGGAGAGCGCCACCACCCGCTTCACCACCGAGGAGACCGTCCTCGCGGGGGTCCGCATGCACGCGGGCCAGGCCGTGATCGTGTCGCTGGCCGGAGCGGACCGCGACCCGGAGCGGTTCCCCGCGCCCGACACCTTCGACATCCGCCGCGCCCCCCAGGGCCACCTGGCCTTCGGCCACGGCATCCACTTCTGCCTGGGCGCCCCGCTCGCCCGGATGGAGGGCCGGATCGCGATCCGCTCCCTGCTGGAGCGGTTCCCCGAGCTGGCCCGGGACCCGGACGCAGGACCGCCGGTCTGGCTGCCCGGAACCCTGATACGCGGGGTCACGAGCCTCCCGGTCCGCTGGTGAACCCGGACGGCGCCGGCGGCTGCGGGACGGAGGCGGAGCCGTCCGCCACCGGTGTGCGTCCCGCCGGCCGACACCGCCCCACGGCCCTGCCGCTCAGCAGGTCACAGGCCGGGCACCTCGGCCAGGGGCACCGGCCTGTGCTCCCGGCGCGAGATCTCGCACGCCTCCGCGACCCGCAGGGCCGCCAGGCCCTGCCCGCCGTCGCAGGGGTTGCTCCCCTCGCCGCGGACCAGCCGGACGAACGCCGCCAGCTCCGCCTCGTACGCCGGCCCGAACCGTTCCAGGAAGCCCGTCCACGGCCTGCGCGCGGGCGGCGGGCCGTGAGGCTCGGTCGAGGCGATCGGCGTACGGTCGTCCAGCCCGGACGAGACCTGGTCCAGCTCCCCGGCAAGCTCCATCCGCACGTCGTACCCGGCGCCGTTGCACCGGGTCCCGGAGCAGGCCGCCAGCGCCCCGCCGTCGAGCCGGAGCACACAGGCGGCCGTGTCCACGTCACCGGCCGCCCGGAACTGCGGCGGACCTGCGTCCGAGCCCATCGCGTACGCCTCGGTGACCTCCTGCCCGGTCACCCACCGCACCATGTCGAAGTCGTGCACCAGGCAGTCCCGGTACAGGCCCCCCGAGGTCTCCAGATACCCGGCGGGCGGCGGCGCGGGATCCGCGGTCATGGTCCGTACGGTGTGCAGCCGGCCCAGCGCCCCGGACCGCACCAGCTCCCGGGCCGTCCGGTAGCCCGCGTCGAAGCGCCGCATGAACCCCAGCTGGAGCACCCCTCCGGCCGCCGCCACCTCCCGGAGCACCGCCAGGGTCCCGGCCAGGTCGGGAGCCACCGGCTTCTCGCAGAACACCGGCAGCCCGGCCCGCACGGCACGGATCACCAGCTCCGGATGCGAGGCCGTGGAACTGGCCACGACCAGGGCGTCCACGCCCCAGTTGAACACCTCGTCCACACCGGGCGCGGCGGTCGCCCCCAGTCGGGCGGCCACCTTCGCCGCCCGCGCCGGATCGGCGTCGGCGAGGAGCAGGGACCCCGCCTCCGGGTGCCGGCCGAGCGCGGCCGCATGGAACGAGCCGATCCGGCCCGTACCGATGATCCCGATGCGCATGGACTCAACGTGACGCGGTGCGCGGCGCCTGTCAATCTGCCCCGATGGCCCTTCATGGTCCACTGTGGCGGATACTGGGCGGCCGGCACCACAATGACCGGCTTTGCATCCATGACACCCATGCAATCCATGGGATCCATGGCTCTTACGGCTCGAAGGGACGGCACGGGGACGTGACCAGGGTTGGGACAGGGAGACGCGTGATGGGCGCCGTGCTCGCAGCGGCACTGGGGGCCACCGCCCTCGCCGGCTGCAGCAGCACCGGCGGCAAGCGCGCGGAGGAACGGGCCAGGGCGGCGCAGGGCCGTCCGGCCGTCTCCACCCCGCGCTGGACCTTCGCGATGATCACCCACGCGGGAGACGGCGACACCTTCTGGGACATCGTGCAGAAGGGCGCCAAGGAGGCCGCGGCGAAGGACAACATCAAGTTCGTCTACGCCCACGACGACCAGGCCCAGCAGCAGGCGCAGTACGTGCAGGGCTTCATCGACCAGAAGGTCGACGGGATCATCGTCAGCCTCGCCAAGCCCGAGGCCCTCAAGGACGTGCTCGCCAAGGCCGTGAAGGCCGGCATCCCGGTGATCACCGTCAACTCGGGCTCCGCCCAGTCCAAGGAGTACGGGGCCCTGACCCACATCGGGCAGGACGAGGAGATCGCGGGCGAGGCCGTCGGCACCGAACTCGGCAAGCGCGGCCGCAAGAAGGCCGTCTGCGTGCTGCACGAGCAGGGCAACGTGGGCCACGAGCAGCGCTGTGCCGGAGCGAAGAAGACCTTCCCCGGCACCATGGAGAACCTCTATGTCGAGGGCACCAACATGCCCTCCGTCCAGGCCGCCCTCCAGGCGAAGCTCCAGGCCGAGCCCGACCTGGACGCCGTGGTCACCCTCGGTGCGCCGTTCGCGGCGACCGCCGTCAAGGCCAGGCAGTCCGCGGGCAGCAAGGCCGAGGTGGACACCTTCGACCTCAACGAGGCCGTGGCCCGCGGCCTGAAGTCCGGCGACCTCGGCTTCGCCGTCGACCAGCAGCCCTACCTGCAGGGCTACGAGGCCGTCGACCTGCTCTGGCTCTACCGCTACAACGCCGACACGCTCGGCGGCGGCCGGCCGGTGCTGACCGGCCCGCAGATCGTCACCAAGGACGAGGCCGCCGAGCTGGAGGAGTTCATCAAGCGGGGCACCCGATGAGCGCGGCCACCGCCCCGCCGGCCGGCCCGGCCCCCGCAGCCCGCGACGAACGCCTCGCGCACGTGTCCCTCGTACGGCGGCTGCTCGGCCGGCCCGAGCTCGGGGCCGTCGTCGGAGCCGCCGCCGTCTTCGTCTTCTTCTCCTTCGCGGCGCCCAGCTTCCTCCAGGCCTCCAGCCTCAGCACGATCCTCTACGCGTCCTCCACCATCGGGATCATGGCGGTCCCCGTGGCGCTGCTGATGATCGGCGGCGAGTTCGACCTGTCGGCGGGCGTCATGGTCACCACCGCGGCCCTGGTCAGCTCGATGTTCAGCTACCAGATGACCGCCAACGTGTGGGTCGGCGTCGGGGTGTCCCTCCTGGTCACCCTGGCCATCGGGTTCTTCAACGGGTTCATGCTGACCCGGACGAAGCTGCCGAGCTTCATCATCACCCTCGCCACCTTCCTGATGCTCACCGGCCTCAACCTCGGCTTCACCAAGCTGATCAGCGGCACCGTCTCCACCAAGACCATCTCCGACATGGAGGGCTACCCCTCCGCCCGCGCGCTCTTCGCCTCCCAGTGGACCGCCGGCGAGGTCACCCTGGAGATCACCATCCTCTGGTGGATCGCCCTGGTCGCCGTCGCCACCTGGATCCTGCTGCGCACCCGCGCCGGGAACTGGATCTTCGCGGTGGGCGGATCGGCGGACGCGGCCCGCGCCGTCGGCGTCCCGGTCGTCAAGACCCGGATCGGCCTCTACATGGGCGTCGCCCTGTGCGCCTGGATCTCCGGGCAGCACATCCTGTTCTCGTACGACGTCGTCCAGTCCGGCGAGGGCGTCGGCAACGAGCTGCTGTACATCATCGCGGCCGTCATCGGCGGCTGCCTGCTGACCGGCGGCTACGGCTCCGCGATCGGCGCGGCCGTCGGCGCCTTCATCTTCGGCATGACCAGCAACGGCATCGTCTACGCCCAGTGGAACCCGGACTGGTTCAAGTTCTTCCTCGGCGCGATGCTGCTGCTGGCCGTGCTGCTCAACGCATGGGTCCGCAAGAGGGCGGAGGCACGGGCATGAGCACATTGCGGACGAACGCGGACACCACGGCGGGCGCCGCGGCGGGCACCCCCCTGGTGAAGCTGACCGGCGTCAGCAAGCACTACGGCAGCATCCGCGCCCTCCAGGACGTGTCCCTGCAGGTCTCGGCCGGTGAGATCACTTGCGTCCTCGGCGACAACGGCGCCGGCAAGTCCACCCTCATCAAGATCATCGCGGGGCTGCACCGGCACGACGCCGGCACCTTCGAGATCGAGGGGGAGGAGACCGTCCTCGCCAACCCGCGAGCCGCCCTGGACCGCGGCATCGCCACCGTCTACCAGGACCTCGCCGTGGTCCCCCTGATGCCGGTCTGGCGCAACTTCTTCCTCGGCTCCGAACCGACGAAGGGCCGCGGGCCCCTCCGCCGCCTCGACGTCGGCCTGATGCGCCGCACCACCCGGTCCGAGCTCCTCCGCATGGGCATCGACCTGCGGGACGTGGACCAGCCCATCGGCACCCTGTCCGGCGGCGAACGGCAGTGCGTGGCCATCGCCCGCGCCGTGTACTTCGGGGCGAAGGTGCTGGTGCTCGACGAGCCGACGGCCGCACTCGGCGTGAAGCAGTCCGGGGTGGTCCTCAAGTACGTGGCGGCGGCCCGGGACGCCGGACTGGGTGTGGTCCTCATCACGCACAACCCGCACCACGCCCATCTGGTCGGCGACCGGTTCGTGCTGCTCAAACGCGGTGTCATGGCGGGCTCGCACACCCGGGACTCGATCACCCTGGACGAGCTCACCCGGCAGATGGCGGGCGGCAGCGAGCTGGAGGAGCTGAGCCACGAACTGGCCCGGGTGGCAGAATCGAGCAGTACGGCCGACCTCGCCGCCGACAAGGCCGATGACGACAGGGACGAGTAGCACTCGATGAGCACGTACCGCGACTTCACGCACCGCGGGTCGGCGCGCGGCGCCGTCCTGCGGACCGCCGGGACCCGCGAACGCCGCTCGCACCTGACCGCCCCCCGCGTCCCGACCGTCGGCATCGACATCGGCGGCACCAAGGTGATGGCGGGTGTGGTCGACGCCGACGGCACCATCCTGGAGAAGATCCGCACCGAGACCCCGGACAAGTCCAAGAGCCCGAAGGTGGTCGAGGACACCATCACCGAGCTGGTGCTGGACCTCTCCGACCGGCACGACGTGCACGCCGTCGGCATCGGCGCGGCCGGCTGGGTCGACGCCAACCGCTCCCGGGTGCTGTTCGCCCCGCACCTGGCCTGGCGCGACGAGCCGCTGCGCGACGCCCTGCAGGCCCGGCTGGCCGTCCCCGTGATGGTCGACAACGACGCGAACACCGCCGCCTGGGCGGAGTGGCGGTTCGGCGCGGGCCGTGGCGAGGACCACCTCGTGATGATCACCCTGGGGACCGGGATCGGCGGCGCGATCCTGGAGGACGGGCAGGTCAAGCGCGGCAAGTTCGGCGTGGCCGGAGAGTTCGGCCATATGCAGGTGGTGCCCGGCGGGCACCGCTGCCCGTGCGGCAACCGGGGCTGCTGGGAGCAGTACAGCTCCGGGAACGCCCTGGTGCGCGAGGCCCGCGAGCTGGCCGCCGCCGACTCCCCGGTGGCGTACAACATCATCGCCCGGGTCGGCGGGAACATCCTGGAGATCACCGGACCGCTGATCACCGAACTGGCCCGCGAGGGCGACGCCATGTGCGTGGAGCTGCTCCAGGACATCGGGCAGTGGCTGGGCGTCGGCATCGCCAACCTCGCCGCGGCCCTCGACCCGTCGTGCTTCGTCATCGGCGGCGGCGTCAGCGCGGCCGACGACCTGCTCATCGGCCCGGCCCGGGACGCCTTCCGGCGCCATCTGACCGGCCGGGGCTACCGGCCGGAGGCCCGGATCGCCAAGGCCCAGCTGGGCCCCGAGGCCGGTATGGTCGGTGCCGCCGACCTGGCCCGGCTGGTCGCCCGCCGCTTCCGGCGGGCCAAGCGCCGCCGCGTCGAACGGTACGAGCGCTACGAACGCTACATGGGCCGGCTCGGCGCCGACCGGCCCGGCCGGACCGCGCGTCCCGAGGAACAGGAACCGCATTGACCCCGCCCACCACCCCGCCGACCGCCCAGAGCACCCAGGTCGGCGAAGGCTCGCCGGCCGGCCCGCCGCCGGCCGTGCCCCGCCAGGCCTCGGTCACCGGCGGCGGCACGCCCGCCGAGGACCGCCGGCACGTCGTCCGGCGCCGCTGGCTCACCGCGATCATCATCGTGCTGCTGATCGGCGTCCCGGCGGGCTACCTGGTGGTCTCCGCCGAGCAGAGCCGCAGCAGCGGCCGCGACAAGGAGGCCAAGGTGGCCGCCACCCAGGTGCGGGCCGGCTGGCCGTCCCGGGTGCAGCGGAGCATCTACGAGGTGCCGGTGCCGGACTGGTCCACCGGGGTGGGCTTCTACGAGACCAACAACTGGCGCACCAGCCGGCTGTACGTGCAGTTCACCACCAACCCGGTGGACCTGGACTTCTTCCTCAAGGCCATCGGCAGCAGCCGGGCCGCGCTCACCCCCGGCGTGTCCGTGGGGGAGCGGGACGCCGGTGTGGCCGGCTGGAGCTGGGCCCCGGACCGCCACTGGTACGGCACCACCCACGACCAGCCGAACCCCCGGCCCACCCAGGACGTCACGGTCGACCTGACCGATCCGGAGAAGCCGCGGGTGTACGTGGTCTCGACCGCCACCCCGTGAGGCCGCGGCAGTCCCTACCCTGGGGATCATGAAGCTCACCAAGAAGCTGCACTCCTGCATCGCGCTGGAGAAGGACGGGCAGGTCCTCGTCATCGACCCGGGTGCCTTCAGCGAGCCCGACGCGGGGCTCGGGGCCGACGCCCTGCTGGTCACGCACGAGCACCCCGACCACTTCGACGAGGGCCGGCTGCGGGCCGCCCTCGACGCCAACCCGGCCGCCGCACTGTGGACCCTGCGCAGCGTCGCCGAGCGGCTCGCCCCCGCCTACCCGGGGCGGGTGCACACCGTCGGCCACGGCGACGCCTTCACCGCGGCCGGCTTCGACGTCCAGGTGCACGGCGAGCTGCACGCCGTGATCCACCCGGACATCCCGCGCGTCACCAACGTCGGCTACCTGGTGGAGGGCTCCCTGTTCCACCCCGGGGACGCGCTGACCGTGCCCGGTACGCCGGTGGAGACCCTGATGCTGCCGGTGCACGCGCCGTGGAACAAGGTCGCGGAGGTGATCGACTACGTCCGGGAGGTCAAGCCGCTCCGTGCCGTCGACATCCACGACGCGTACCTCGCCGACATCGCCCGCCCGATCTACGACACGGCCCTGGAGAACCTGGGCGGGGCGCCGCACGGCCGGATGACCGCGGGGGAGAGCACCACCCTCTGACCGCCGCCCTGTGACCGCCACGCTGTGACCGCCGCCGGGTGCCCGCCCGCCCGGTGAACGTCACCGGGTGACTGTCGGTGCCGGGCGGTAGGTTGGTCGGCATGCGTATCGCCACGTTCAACGTCAACTCGATCACCGCCCGGCTGCCCCGGCTGCTGGCCTGGCTGGAGAGCTCCGGCACGGACGCCCTGTGCATCCAGGAGACCAAGTGCTCCGCCGAGCAGTTCCCGTACGACGCGCTGCGCGAGCTGGGCTACGAGGCCGCGGTCAACGCCACCGGCCGGTGGAACGGCGTCGCGCTGCTCTCCCGGGTCGGCCTGGAGGACGTGGTGACCGGCCTGCCCGGCGGCCCGCTCTACGAGGGCGCCGACGAGCCGCGCGCCGTCTCCGCCACCTGCGGCGGGGTCCGCCTCTGGTCGGTCTACGTGCCCAACGGCCGCGAGGTCGAGCACGACCACTACGGCTACAAGCTGGAGTGGTTCCGCGCGCTGACCGAGGCCGTCGCCGAGGACGCGGCGGGCAGCCGCCCGTTCGCCGTGCTCGGCGACTACAACGTGGCCCCGACCGACGAGGACGTCTACGACCCGGCGGTCTTCGAGGGCCTCACGCACGTCACCCCGGCCGAGCGGGCCGCCCTGGAGACGCTCCGCGGCGCGGGCCTGTCGGACATCGTGCCGCGCCCGCTGAAGTACGACCGCCCGTACACGTACTGGGACTACCGCCAGCTCTGCTTCCCCAAGAACAAGGGCATGCGCATCGACCTGGTCTACGGCAACGAGCCGTTCGCCAAGGCCGTCAAGGACGCCTACGTCGACCGCGAGGAGCGCAAGGGCAAGGGCGCCTCGGACCACGCGCCGGTCGTTGTCGATCTCGACGTCTGATGCGACGCTGGAGGCTATGAACATCCCTTTCCTGGACAACTGGCTGAATCGACTGAATCGGCACGAGACCGGGCGGGGTGCGGCGCTCGCCGCGGCACTCGCGGAGGACCCGGAGGGGATCGGCGAACTCTTCTCGGAGTGCGAGATGCTGCGCGTCCAGGCGAGGGCGGACGGGCTGGAACTCGACGAGAGCCCGGCTTCACTGGAGGCCCTGGACCAGCTGATGCCGCGCTGGCGCCGCGATCCGGAGAACACGCCCTGGCTGGGCAACGACGCAGGCTTCTACCTCGGCACGGTGATCGTCCGCACCGTGCCGGGCGCGGCCTGGCAGGTGTGGCCGGGCGGCCAGCCCTTCGTCCGGCTGGCCGGCGGCCGCGAACTCAACGTGATCGAGGCGGGCGTGGCCTGGGCCATGACCGGCTCCCCGGAGCTCTGCCAGACCTACGCGGAGGCCGCCGAGACCAGGGGCCCGGCGGGCCGGAAACACAGGGTGGCCCGCCCGGCGGTGGTGCCGGACGGGCCACGCGACCTGTCCAGGGAGTTGTCCAGGGAGCAGGACACGGCCTAGCTCTGGCTGTTGATGAAGCCGATCAGGGCGGAACCCCACCAGCCGACCTGGCTGACGGTGGCGGCGATGCCGGACTGGACGAGCAGCCGGCGCGGGACGGCCGGGAGGCCCTTGTTCCGGTAGGGGGTCAGACGCTGGCCGAGGCCGTGCGCGTAGAGCCCGTTGAGGGTCACGGCCAGCACCAGGCCCAGCTTGACCAGGGTCAGGGGGTTGTCCAGGTCGGGCCGGAGGAGCGTGCCGGTGACGGTGAGGCCCGCCAGTCCGACCCAGATCGGGGTCGCCAGCGCGTTGGAGGCGTCCAGGATGTGGGTCAGCCGACGGCGGCCGGCCAGCCACAGGACGGCGATCCAGTCCACCGCGAGGACCGCACCGAACCCGACGATCAGGGCCGCGACGTGCAGGAACCGGGCCACGGTCTGGAGCGTGGCATCGGCGTGCAGGTGGCCGGCGGTCCAGCACATCACCGCTTCGGTGCCGCAGGCCAGTACGCCGAGGGCGATGAGCACCAGCACCGGCGTGACCTTGGGGTCGGCGGACCGCCCGTCGTCGGGCGACGAGAAGACGGGGTCGGGTGCGAGCGCGCTCATCGGTCAGGCCTCGTGGGTCGGCGCCACGACCGGGCCGGCCGTGCGGTGGGTGCGTCTGGACATGCGGAATCCTCGATTCCAGTGCGGGCGATCAGTCAGTAAGGTAAGGCGTACCTAAGAATCTGTCCATACGATGTTGAACGATCTCGCACCTCGGACGGGGCGATCCGCGTGCGGCCCCTTGGGTCGGCCGCCCCGCCGGATGATTCGGTCTACCTTGCGCTTTATGTCTCTTTCGGGCGTGTCGAGGTGAACTGCCCTTCCCCGGGTGGATAGCTTGCGCTGACCTCGACACAGCCGAGAGCCAACAAGGTGGGCAGCGCATGGCCGTCGATCCGTTGATCGAGCTGCGGGACGTCAACAAGCACTACGGGGAACTCCACGTCCTGCGGGACATCAACCTCACCGTCGGCCGCGGGGAGGTGGTGGTGATCATCGGCCCCTCCGGCTCCGGCAAGTCCACCTTGTGCCGGACCATCAACCGGCTGGAGACCGTCGAGTCCGGCACCATCTCCCTGGACGGACGCCCGCTGCCCGACGAGGGCAAGGAACTCGCGGGGCTGCGTGCCGAGGTCGGCATGGTCTTCCAGTCCTTCAACCTCTTCGCGCACAAGACCGTGCTCGCCAACGTCTCGCTGGCCCAGGTCAAGGTCCGCAAGCGGAAGAAGGACGACGCCGACCGGCGCTCCCGCGAGCTCCTCTCCCGGGTGGGCCTCGCCGACCAGGCCCAGAAGTACCCGGCCCAGCTCTCCGGCGGCCAGCAGCAGCGCGTGGCCATCGCCCGCGCCCTCGCCATGGACCCCAAGGCGCTGCTCTTCGACGAGCCCACCTCCGCCCTCGACCCCGAGATGATCAACGAGGTACTGGAGGTCATGCAGCAGCTCGCGCGGGACGGCATGACCATGCTGGTGGTCACCCACGAGATGGGCTTCGCCCGCTCAGCCGCCAACCGCGTGGTCTTCATGGCCGACGGGCGGATCGTCGAGGACCGGCCCCCGGAGGAGTTCTTCACCGCTCCCGAGAGCGAGCGGGCCAGGGACTTCCTCTCCAAGATCCTCAAGCACTGAGCGGGCGGCCACCATGCACAGCACCCGTATGCCCGTCGTCTCCCGACTGCCCGTCGCCTCCCGTCTGCCCGTCCTCGCCCTGCTGCTCGTCCTCCTGGCCGCCGCCACCGCCACCGGCTGCGGCCAGGAAGGCAGCCCCCCGGTCAAGGGCCCCCAGCCGGAGGACCTGCCCGAGTACCGGGTGGCCACCGACTTCCGACTGCCCGACTCCCGCACCTGGGAGCAGGCGAAGAAACGCGGCCGCCTGGTCATCGGAGTCAAGGAGGACCAGCCCTACCTGGGCGAGAAGGACCCCGCCACCGGCCGCTACTCCGGATTCGACATCGAGATCGCCAGGATGCTCGCGGCCTCCCTCGGCTTCGACCCGGACAAGCAGATCGAGTTCCGGACCGTCGCCTCCGCCAACCGCGAGACCGCGCTGCAGAACGGCCAGATCGACTACTACGTCGGCACCTACACGATCAACGACAAGCGCAAGAAGCAGGTCGGCTTCGCCGGGCCCTACTACATGGCCGGCCAGTCCCTGCTGGTCCGCAAGGACGAGAAGGACATCAAGGGGCCGCAGGACCTGGCGGGCAAGCGGGTCTGCTCCGCCACCGGCTCCACGCCCTACCAGCGCCTCCAGAGCGAGTACCCGGAGACGGAGCTGGTCTCCTACGACACCTACAGCGTGTGCGTGGACAACCTGCTCAGCTACCAGGTCGACGCGGTCTCCACCGACGACACCATCCTCCTGGGCTACGCGGCCAAGGTGCCCGACGAGCTCAAGGTCGTGGGCGAGCCCTTCTCCAAGGAGCCCTACGGCGTCGGCGTGCCGCGCAACGACACCGCGCTGCGCTTCGCCCTCGACGACGCGCTCGCCGCGCACGAGAAGAACGGCGACTGGAAGAAGGCGTACGACGCCACCCTCGGGCTGTCCGGAAACCCGGCCCCGCAGCCGCCGCCCATCGACCGCTACCCGGCGAGCTGAGGGGAGCCGTACCCGCATGGACGTACTGGTCCAGAACTTCTCCACCTACGCCGAGGGATTCCTCGGCACCGTCGAACTCACCGTCTGGTCCTCCCTGCTCGCCCTGGTCCTCGGCTTCCTGATGGCCTCGTTCCGGGTCGCGCCGGTCGGCTCCTTCCGGGTGTTCGGCACGGTCTGGGTGAACGTGCTCCGCAACACCCCGCTCACCCTGCTCTTCTTCGCCGTCATGCTGGGCCTGCCCCGGTTCGGCCTGGTGCTGCCCTTCGAGGTGTTCGCCGTCCTCGCGCTCGGCTGCTACACCTCCGCCTTCATCTGCGAGGTCCTGCGCTCCGGCATCAACACCGTGCCCACCGGGCAGGGCGAGGCGGCCCGGTCGCTCGGCATGTCCTTCGGGCAGACCCTGGGCACGGTGGTGCTCCCGCAGGCGTTCCGATCCGTGATCCCGCCGATCGGGTCCACCCTGATCGCGCTCGCGAAGAACTCGGCGATCGCGGGCGCGTTCAGCGTCACCGAACTGCTCGGCACCTACAAAACCCTGAGTGAACTGGGCTACAGCATCATCTGGACCTTCTTCTGGATCGCAGTGGGCTACCTGATCATCACCCTGTCCATCAGCGCGCTGTTCAACGTGCTGGAGAAGCGCTACGGAGTCCCCCGATGACCGCACTCGGCCTGCACGGGGACACCCGGTCCACCGCCCTCTACGACCACCCGGGACCCAGGACCCGGCGCCGGCACCTCCTGTACGGGGTGCTGTCCACGGTGGTCCTCCTGGCCCTGGCCGCCTGGATCCTCTACCTGCTGTTCGACACCGGCCAGTTCACCGAGGCCAAGTGGAGCCCCTTCACCTACGAGGGGATCCAGGAGCTGCTGCTGCGGGGCCTGGGCAACACCCTGAAGGCCTTCGCCTACGCCTCGGTGCTGTCGCTGCTGCTCGGCGCGGTCCTGGCGGCCGGAAGGCTGTCGGTGCACCGTCCGCTGCGCTGGCTGTCCACCGTGTGCGTGGAGTTCTTCCGGGCCATGCCGGTGCTGGTGATGATCTTCTTCATCTTCGTGGCGCTGAAGGTCCAGCCGCTGCCCGCACTGGTGGCCGGTCTCACCCTCTACAACGGCTCGGTGCTGGCCGAGGTGTTCCGTACCGGCGTGAACGCGGTGGACCGCGGGCAGCGGGAGGCGGCGTACGCCCTGGGCATGCGCAAGACCCAGGTGACGACGTACGTCCTGGCGCCGCAGGCGGTCCGGGCGATGCTGCCGGCCATCATCAGCCAGCTCGTGGTGGCGCTGAAGGACACCTCGCTCGGATTCCTGATCACCTATGAGGAGTTCCTGCACGCCGGCAAGCTGATCGCCTCGAACCTCGACTACGACCTGCCGTTCATCCCGGTGGTCCTGGTCATCTCGCCCGTCTACATCGGCATGTGCATGTTGCTGTCCTGGTTCGCGACCTGGGTGGCCAAGCGGGAGCGCCGCAGTCTCAAGACCCGGGCGGTCAAGGTCGCCCCGGCCGATCCGGGGGCGGTGCTGCCGGGACCGGGACAGGGCTGACGGCGAGAGCCGCCCCGTCCCGGCCGCAGCCGGAGATCACTGCTCGCGCAGCGGGACCGAGAGGTACGAGGGATCGGACCGCGGCGAGGAGAAGGTCAGCTGTGCGCCGGCGGGGTCGTGCTCGATGTGAAGCGCCCTCCTCCCTTCGCAGGCTCGGGAAGGAGGGTCGGCCGACGGGGAATCAGCCGCCGTTGGCGGCGCTCTTGGCCTTCCACTCCTCCCAGGACAGGTTCCACTCGGTGTACCCGTTGCCGAGCTTGGCGTCGCCCTTCGAGCCGCCGCCCGAGACCTCGACGACGTCTCCGATCTGGGCCATCGAGAACAGGGCCGCCGCGTTGCCGCTGCTCATCCCCACGCATCCGGAACTGGCGTTGACACGGCCGAACTTGCCCTCGTTCCACGGGGCGGCGTGGATGTACATGCCGGACCAGGTCACCCGCATCGAGGAGTCGACCATCTTGTTGTAGGCGTCGCCGAGGCCCACCGTCTCGGAGTTCATGTTGATGGTGCCCTCCTTCGACATCAGCGCCATCTTCCCGGACCAGGAGGCCTTCTGGCCGCCGGGCGTGCCCGCCGACACCGGGATCGTCTTGACGGTCTGGCCGTCCTCGGTCACCGTCATCTGCTTGGTGTCGAGGTTCACCAGGAGCCGGCGATCCTTGCCGATCTTGAATTCGGTGTTGTAGTCGCGGACGAAGTAGCCGCCGCCCTGACCGGAGTTCACCCCGTTGAGGTCCATCTGCACCTTCACATCGGTGCCGGACTTCCAGTACTCCTTCGGCCGCCAGTCCACCCGGTCCTTGCCCGAGTAGTCCGTCATCCAGCCCCAGGACCCCTCGGTGTTGTTCGAGGTGGTCACCTTCAGGTGCTTCTCCACCTCGGCCTTGTTCTTCACCGGGTTGTCGAAGACCAGCGAGACCGGCTGGGCCACACCCACCGTGGAGTTCTTGCCCGGGTAGATCGAGACCTTGTTCACCTTGTCCGCGGCGCTCGTCTTGAACTGCGCGGTCGCGGTCTGGCTGTCGGCGTTCTGGGCCTCCACCTTGTACTGCCCGCCCGGCGAGGCGTTCCGCTCGGAGGTCCAGGTCCTGCCGTCGGCGGATATCTGCCCGACCAGTTCCCCGCCCTTGGCGTCGGTCACCTTCACCTGCGTCAGCTTGCCCTCGGCCAGGGTCACCTTGACCGGCTCGCCTGCCTTGACCTCGCTGCCGGTCAGGTTCACCGAGATCGCCATCGGCCCCTTCGGCTTCAGCTCGGCGTTCTTGCCGTCACCACTGCCCGAGCCGCCGCCGGAACCGCCCGAGCAGGCGGTCAGCGCGGCGGCCAGCAGTGCGGATCCCGCGATGGCGGCAATGCGTGCGGTACGGCGTGTGCGGCTCAACGAAACCCCTCCGAATGAATGACGTCCGTAAACCAAGAGCGGACCCGGGTGACTTTAGGTTCCGGAATCCGCGGAAAAAATCCGGAATCAGGTTGTGACGTCGACCGCAGCAGAACAGTCATCATCCGGTCACAATCGCCGCGCACTTCGGTCATGGACGGCTGTGAGAGTCCTGGACATCCCCCCTCTCACCCCGTACCGGAAGGACCACCGCCGTGTGCGCACTGCTCACCACCCCCGCCGGCCGTTCCCGGCTCGACCAGGAGGCGGTCGTCCGCACCCTGTCGGTACCCGAGTACCAGGCATTCCTCACCGGACAGCGGCACGCCGGCTTCCTGCAGTACCCCTCCTGGGCCGGAGTGAAGGACCACTGGCGCTCGGAACTGCTCGGCTGGGGACCGCCGTCCGGCGGCACCGAGGGCGGCGGCCTCGTCCTCTACCGCCAACTCCCCGGCACCCGCAAATACTTCGCCTACCTCCCCGAAGGCCCCGTCGCCGACTGGTCCGACCCCGACATCGACCGCTGGCTCACCCCGCTCCTCCGCCACCTGCGCGCCGCCGGCGCCTTCGCGGTCCGGATCGGCCCCGCCCCCGCCTACCGCCGCTGGGACGCCGCCGCGGCCAAGTCCGGCACCGGACCCGGCCGGCAGATATCCGACGTCCTGGCCAGCGAGGTCGACCCGCTCGGCACCGCCGTCGCCGACCGCCTCCGCACCCGCGGCTGGCACCGCTGCGGCGGCGAGGACGACGGCGACGCCCAGCCCCGCCACGTCTTCCGGGTCCCGCTGGCCGGCCGCACCCTGGACGACCTGTGGTCCGGGCTGAACCAGGAATGGCGCCGAAACATCCGCAAGGCCGAGAAGGCCGGCGTCGAGACCGTCCTGGGCACCGCCGACGACCTGCCCGAGTTCTACCGGCTTTTGCGCATCACCGAGGAGCGCGACGGCTTCCGGCTCGGCCGCTCCCTGGCGTACTACCAGAAGCAGTACGAGGTCCTCAACGCCGAGGCACCCGGCCGGATGCGGCTCTACCTGGCCCGCCACCAGGGCGAGATCCTCGCCGCCCACACCATGATCGTGGCCGGCCGGCGGGTCTGGTACCAGACCGGCGCCTCCGCCGACCACCGCCGCGAGGTCCGCCCCAGCAACGCCCTGCAGTGGCGGATGATGGCCGACGCCCACGCCCTCGGGGCCGACGAGTACGACATGCGCGGGGTACCCTCCACCCTCGACCCCGACGAACGCTCGTTCGGACTGCTGCGCTGGAAGCTCGGCACCGGCGGACAGGTCGTCGAAACCCTCGGAGAGTGGGAGATCCCCATGGCGGGATACGCCAACACGGCGCTGTACAAGGCGTTCCAGACCTACCTGGCCCGCCGGTGACCGACAGCACCGCCCTCGCACGGACCCCGGACGGCGCCGCCGCGGCACCGGAACGGAAGACCCCCGAGCGGAAGAGCTCGGTACTCCGCAGCGGCGCCCTGATGGCGGCCGGCTCGGTGGTCTCCCGCGCCACCGGCTTCGTCCGCTCCGCCGTGGTCGTCGCCGCCCTCGGCACCGGACTGCTCGGCGACACCTACGCCGTCGCCAACACCGTCCCGAACATCCTGTACATGCTGCTCATCGGCGGCGCCCTCAACGCGGTGTTCGTCCCCGAGCTGGTCCGCGCCGCCAAGGAACACGCCGACGGCGGCCGGGCCTACACCGACCGGTTGCTCACCGCCTGCACCGCCGCCCTGCTGGTGCTCACCGCCGCCGCCGTGCTGGCCGCACCTCTCATCGTGGCCGCGTACACCCCCTACGAGGGCGCCGACGCGAGCACCACCGTGGCACTGGCCCGCTACTGCCTCCCGCAGATCCTCTTCTACGGCCTGTTCACCCTGCTCGGACAGGTCCTCAACGCCCGCGGCCGGTTCGGTGCCATGATGTGGACGCCCGTCCTCAACAACATCGTGATCATCACCGTGTTCGGGCTGTTCCTCTACGTCTCCCACGACGCGGCCGACGGCCTGACCGCGGCCGAAACCCGCCTCCTCGGCCTCGGCACCACCGCGGGCATCGTCGTCCAGGCCCTCGCCCTCGTCCCGTCCCTGCGCGCGGCCCGCTTCCGCTGGCGGCCCCGCTTCGACTGGCGCGGCAGCGGCCTGGCCCGCCCGCTGCGCAACGCCGGCTGGACGGTGATGCTGGTCCTCACCAACCAGATCGCCTACTGGGTGGTGACCCGCCTGTCCACCGCCACCGGCCGGCAGGCAGAGCTGGCCGGCATCGCCGGCGGCGCGGGCTACACCGCCTACAGCAACGCCTACCAGCTGTGGATCGTCCCCCAGGGCATCATCACCGTCTCCCTGGTGACCGCCCTGATGCCCCGGATGAGCGCCGCCGCCACCGACGGCGACCTCACCGCCGTCCGCCGCGACGTCTCGCACGCCCTGCGCACCAGCGCGGCCTTCGTGGTCCCCGCCGCCTTCCTGTTCGCCGCCCTCGCCCCCTGGGTCATGGGCAGCGTCTTCGAGTACGGGCGCACCGGCGCCCCCGACATCGAGGTCATGGCGGGCATGCTGGCCGCGTTCGCCCCCGGCCTGATCGCCTTCTCCGGCCAGTACGTCCTCTCCCGGGGCTTCTACGCCCTCTCCGACACCCGTACCCCGTTCCTGCTGAACCTGGTCATCGCCGCCCTCAACGCCCTGCTGTCGGCCGCCGCCTACTGGCTGCTGCCCGCCCGCTGGGCCGTCACCGGCATGGCCGGCGCGTACTCGCTGGCCCTGATGGCGGGCTGCGCCGTCACCGCGTACACCCTCGCCCGGCGGCTCGGCCCGCGCGGTGGCACCCGTACCGAACGCCGCACCTCGGCCCTCCGCACCCACCTCCGGCTGCTGCTCGCGGGCGCGCCCGCCGCCGCGGCCGGTTGGGCCGCCGCCCGGGCCGCCGACGGCCTCGGGAACATCCCGGCCCTCGCCGCGGGAACCGCCGCCCTGGTCCTCGTCGTCGTCGCCCTCGCGGGGCCGCTGCGTCTCACCGAGATCAGCGGACCGCTCGGCTCGCTGCGCCGCCGCATCGGCCGTTAGCGGGTGACGAACAGGAGCGACCAGTGGGGATACTGACCGGATGCCACGCGTACTGCTGATCGAGGACGACCCCTCCGTACGGGAAGGGGTCGGGCTCGGGCTGCGCCGCCGGGGACACGACGTCAGCGCCGCCGAGACCGGTGAGACCGGCCTCGCGCTGATGGCGTCGTTCCGCCCCGAACTGGTGCTGCTGGACCTGATGCTGCCCGGGATCAACGGCGTCCAGGTGTGTCGCCGCATCCGCGAGAACAGCCAGGTCCCCATCATCATGCTGACCGCGCGCGGCGACGACTTCGACGTCGTCGTCGGACTGGAGGCGGGCGCCGACGACTACATCGTCAAACCCGCCCGCACCGAGGTCATCGAAGCCCGGATCAAGGCCGTGCTGCGCCGGCTCGCCGACCCGGCCGGGCGGCCCGGCACCGAGGTCCACGGCGAACTCGCCATCGACCGGGCCGGCCTGACCGTCGCCAAGAACGGCGAACGCCTCGCCCTCGCCCCCAGCGAACTCAAACTGCTCCTCCACCTGTCCGCCTCGCCCGAACAGGTCTTCAGCCGCCAGCAGCTGCTGGAGTACGTCTGGGAGCACAGCTACCACGCCGACGCACGGCTGGTCGACGCCTGCGTCCGGCGCCTGCGCACCAAGATCGAGGACCCGGCCGCCGGTCCCCGCTACATCCAGACCGTGCGCGGTTTCGGCTACCGCTTCGGACCCCTGTGACCCGCCCGTCCACCGGCCGCCCCGCGGCCGCCGCACCCCGGAGGCGTGCCCGCCGGTGATCCGGATCCGGCCGCTCGGCCTGCGCACCCGCCTGATCGCGGCCTTCCTGCTGGTCGCCGCGATCAGTGCGGTCACCACAGCCGCCTTCACCTACCGCGAGGCCCGCACCGCGATCCTCACCCAGAGCCAGGACATCGCCGTCAGCACCCTCCGGGAACAGGTCGAGAGCCGTTCCCCGGTCTCCCTCCCGGTCACGGAGGGCAGCCTGAACCGGATGGTCACCGACATCGCCAGGCGCAGCAAGCCGCACGCCTGGGCCGTGTACGGCGAGTACGGCTCACTGCGGGCCTCCAGCACCGGCGAACCGGCCCCCGCCCTGATCGGCGCCGGACTGCGGGCCCGCACCGAGGCCGCCCCGGCCGCGGTGTTCCAGCGCGTCACCGGCCCGGACGGCACCCCGACCCTGGTCGTCGGCATGCCGGTGTTCTTCGAGCACACCGGGGTCCGCGAACCCACCCGGCTCGTCTTCTACGTCACCATGCCGCTCGTCCCCGAACAGGCCACCGTCGGCCTGATGGTCGAAGCGGCCCGCAGCGGTGCCCTGCCCGGCCTCGCCATCGCCCTGGTCCCCGCCCTGCTCGCGGCCCGCAGCGTGCTCCGCCCGGTCCGCGAGATGCGGCGCGCCACCGAGCGGATCGGCAGCGGCCGGCTCGACACCCGGATCGAGGTCCGCGGCGCGGACGAACTCGCCGGGCTGGCCCGCACCTTCAACGAGACCGCCCGCGCCCTGGAACGGTCCGTGGACGAACTCCAGCAGGCCGGGGCCCGGGCCCGCCGCTTCGCCGCCGACGTCTCCCACGAACTGCGTACCCCGCTGGCCGGAATGCTGGCCGTCACCGAGGTGCTCGACGAGGACGCCGAACGCCTCGACCCGGACACCGCCAAGGCCCTGAGACTGATCAGCTCCGAGACCGGCAAGCTCGCCGTGCTCGTCGAGGACCTGATGGAGATCTCCCGGTTCGACGCCCGCGCCGCCGAACTCAACCTGGACGAGGTGGACATCGCCGAAGCGGTCACCAAGACCCTGCAGCGCCGCCGCTGGGGTCCCGAGCAGG
Source organism: Streptomyces sp. NPDC048603 (assembly GCF_043199475.1). NCBI lineage: Bacteria > Bacillati > Actinomycetota > Actinomycetes > Kitasatosporales > Streptomycetaceae > Streptomyces > Streptomyces sp. NPDC048603. The sequence continues at coordinate 42,411 of NZ_JBICVY010000002.1, forward strand.
TGACGACCGAACTCCCGAGGGACATCCGCGCCCGGCTCGACCCCCGCCGCTTCGACGTGATCCTCGCCAACCTCGTCGGCAACGCCCTCAAGCACGGCGAGGCCCCCGTCCGGGTCACCGTGCAGACCCGCGCCGCCACCGGCTCCGGGGACGGAGCGCGGCTGCTCCTCGAAGTCGCCGACAGCGGCCCCGGCATCGCCCCCGAAGTGCTGCCGCACATCTTCGACCGCTTCTTCAAGGCCGACGCCTCCCGCGCCCGGTCCGCCGGCAGCGGCCTCGGCCTGGCCATCACCCTGGAGAACATCCGGCTGCACGGCGGGACCGTGCGCGCCGCCAACGGGCCGGCCGGCGGCGCCGTGTTCACCGTCGACATGCCCCTGGAGGCCCGGACATGACCCGCCCCGGCCATCCCCACCCCGACCGTCACCGCCGCCTCCGCGCCGCGGCCGCAGTGGTGCTGCCGGCCCTGCTCGCGGCCGGCTGCGGAGTGAAACCCACCGGAGTGGTCGAGAGCGGCCGCCCCGCCACCCTCACCGTCGCCGGCGAGGGGGATCGCAGCTCGATGATCTACCTGATCGGCCCGACCGGCCTGATCACCCCGGTGCAGCGCCACCACTACCCGCCGTACTCCGCTCCGGACCTGCTGCGGCTGCTGGCGATCGGCCCCACCGAGGAGGAGCAGAAGGTCGGACTCCGCTCCGACCTGCCCACCGTCCCCGATCTGAAGGAACGCCTGCGGCCCGCCGTCATCGACTACCCGAGCGGCTCCGGCGGCGCCACCCGGGCCACCCTGGCCTACCCGGTCGCGGACCTGACCGAGGCCGCCCGCCGCCAGCTCGTGTGCACCATCGCCTTCTCCACCTCCCAGGGCGGCCGCACCCCCGTCATCCTGACCGGCCCCGACACCTCCCTCCCCCCGACCCCCTGCGGCATCGGCACCTGACCCACCCCGCCGTGGGCGGCCGCCCGTTCCCACCCCCGGTGTGGGCAGGGGCCCGTACCCACCCCCGGTGTGGGCGGTCGCTCGTTCCCACCCCCGGTGTGGGCAGGGGCCCGTACCCACCCCCCCGGTGTGGGCAGGCGTCCCGCAGGGCGGGACGGGTGGGCACACCGGGACACCCCCGCTCAGCGTCCGTACCCCGCCCACCCGAAGCCCCGCCCCGTGCACCCGGCGGGGCCGCGCTCCCTTGTGCCCCAGGTAGCCAGAGGCCACCGTGGCCACCATGGACACCGCAGCCCCCGACGTCTTCGACCCCCGCCTGTACCTCGACGGCATCCCCCACGACCGCTACCGCCACCTCCGCGACCGGCACCCGGTCGCCTGGCAGCCCGAACCGGAGGTCCTCGGCTGGCCCGCCGGCCCCGGCTTCTGGGCGGTCACCCGGCACGCCGACGTCGTCCACGTGCTGCGCGACCACCGCACGTACTCCTCCCACCTCGGCGCCACCCAGATCCGCGACCCCGCCCCCGCCGACCTGCCCTTCCTGCGCCGCACCATGCTCAACCAGGACCCTCCCGACCACGGCCGGCTCCGCCGGCTCGCCGCCCGCGCCTTCACCCCGGCCCGCGTGGACGCCTTCGCGGCCCGGGTGCGCGACCGCGCCCGCACGCTGCTCACCGCCGCCCGCGACGTCACCGAGGACGGCACCGCCGACGTGGTCCGCACCGTCACCGACGAGTACGCCCTGCTCAACCTCACCGACCTGCTCGGCGTCCCCGCCGCCGACCGCGGACTGCTGCTGGACTGGACCGTACGGATCATCGGCTACCAGGACCCGGAGGACGCGCCCCCGCCGGTCCTGGGACCGGACGGCCGGCCCGTCAACCCGCGTTCGCCCGCCCTGCTCGGCGAGATGTTCGGCTACGCCCGCGAGCTCGCCGCGTACAAGCGGGCCCACCCCGCCGACGACCTGATGACCGCGCTCGCCCACGCCGGACTCGACGACGCCGAACTGGAGCTGTTCTTCTTCCTGCTCACCGTCGCCGGCAACGACACCGTCCGCAGCGCCGCGCCCGGCGGCCTGCTGGCCCTGGCCGGCGCCCCGGACGCCTACCGGCGGTTCGCCGCCGGGGAAGCCGACCCCGCCCGCGCCGTGGACGAACTCCTGCGCGTCCACCCGCCGGTGCTCAGCTTCCGCCGTACCGCGGCCCAGGACACCGTGCTCGCCGGTCAGCGGATCCGGACGGGCGACAAGGTGGTCGTCTTCCACGCCTCCGCCAACCACGACGAACGCGTCTTCGCCGACCCGCACCGCCTCGACCTCGACCGGGCGCCGAACCCGCACGTGTCCTTCGGTGACGGCCCGCACGTCTGCCTCGGCGCCCACTTCGCCCGGCTGCAGCTGCGCGTCTTCCACGAGGAGTGGCGCGCCCTCATGCCCCCGCCGGAACTCGCCGGCCCACCACGGCGGTTGGTGTCCAACTTCATCAACGGCCTGACGCGGCTGCCGGTTCGGGTGCGGCAGGTGTGACGGCAGCCCGCGTGACCTCGGCGGCCAGCTCGGTCACGTCGGGCCCGTAGGCCTGCGAGTTGACCACCTTCAGCACCAGACAGAAGGAATCCGACTTGTACTTCCGGGCCAGCCGCTCGTGGTGCCGGGCCAGGTAGCGGGCCGCCGCCTGGTTGCTGACGGCCGTCTGCCCGGACAGCAGGAAGACCGGGCGGCCGCCCTCCCCGCCCATCAGACGGGCCAGCAGCACGAAGTCCTCCTGGCCCTCCTGCCACCGGTAGGTCTCGCCGCCCACCCGGATCGTGCCCCGGTCCTCGCGCCGTTCGGCGTCGACCTTGATCCGTACCCCCGGCAGCATCGATGCCAGGTGGGCCGCCGTACGGGTGTTGGAGGTCGGGCCGCCGACGCAGAACTCGGCGCGCTCGCCGAAGCCCTGGCGGGTCTCGTCGTGCGAGACGATCTGGACGTTCGCCCCGCAGTCCTTGATCAGCGCGGAGAGCTCCAGCAGCGCGAACGCGTCGTTGCGGTGCACCGAGGTCTCGGCGGCCCGCATCTGCCGGCCCACCACGAACAGGCAGTCGGAGCCGGCCGGCAGTCCGAAGAACGCCTGCTTGCGGCGGAGCGCACGGCGCCAGAGGTAGGTCCGGGTGAACCAGCCGAAAGCACCGCTCAGCCCGGCGGCTATCAGTCCGAGCAGGATGTCGCGCACGTCCTCGTCCATGCGGCGGATGGTAGCCGCACCCGTGCGCCCCTGACGCGGGGGGTGCGGTGAAGTTAAAGTGCCGACTTCAGGTCTTCAGGGCCGTCGACTGGAGGAACGCATGCGTCGTCCCGCCGCACGTCAGTTAGCGCTCGTCGCCCTCGCCGGGGCCCTGGTATCCACCGGCGCCGCCGCCCCGCCCACCCCGGCGACCGTCCCGCCGAAGGTCCCGGAGGCGGTGGGCTGGGGCGGAGCCGTCGCCAGCGTCGACGCCGACGCCTCGGCCGCCGGCATCTCCGTACTGCGGTCCGGCGGCAACGCCGTGGACGCCGCCGTGGCCACCGCGGCCGCCCTCGGCGTGACCGAGCCTTACTCGGCGGGCATCGGGGGCGGCGGCTACTTCGTCTACTACGACGCGAAGTCCCGTACGGTGCACACCGTCGACGGCCGGGAGACCGCCCCGGCCAGTGCCACCCCGGAGCTGTTCCAGGAGAACGGCGTGCCCATCCCCTTCGCGGAGGGCCAGACCAGCGGCCGCGGGGTGGGCGTGCCGGGCACCCCCGCCACCTGGCGGACCGCCCTCGACGCCTGGGGCAGCCGTCCGCTGGACAGGCTGCTGAAGCCGGCCGAGAAGCTGGCGCGGGACGGCTTCACCGTGGACGCCACGTTCCGGGCCCAGACCCAGGCCAACGAAGCCCGCTTCCGGGACTTCCCCGCCACCCGCGAGCTCTTCCTGCCCGGCGGCGCGCTGCCGGTGGTCGGGTCCACCTTCAAGAACCCCGACCTGGCCGACACGTACGCGGAGATCGCGCGCAAGGGCACCGGCGCCATGTACCGGGGTCCGATCGCCGACGACATCGTCCGCACGGTCCGCACCCCGCCCAAGGATCCGGCCGCCACCCGCGTCGTCCGGTCCGGCGACCTGACCGCGCGCGACCTGAAGGCGTACCGGACGAAGCGTCAGGACCCCACGCACATCCGCTACCGGGGCCTGGACGTGTACAGCATGGCCCCGTCCTCCTCCGGCGGCACCACGGTCGGCGAGGCCCTGAACATCCTGGAGGGCACCGACCTCTCCGGCCTCGGCGAGGCCGAGTACCTGCACCGCTTCATCGAGGCCGCCCGGATCTCCTTCGCCGACCGGGGCCGCTGGGTGGGGGATCCGGCCTTCGAGGACGTACCGACCCGCGGCCTGCTCTCGCAGCGGTTCGCGGACTCCCGGGCCTGCCTGATCCGCCCCGACCGTACGCTCACCAGCCCGCTCGCCCCCGGCGACCCGCGGAACCCGGCGCCCTGCGCGACCGGCGGGCAGGCGGCCCCGACCACGTACGAGGGGGAGAACACCACGCACCTCACGGTCGCGGACCGCTGGGGCAACGTCGTCTCCTACACCCTCACCATCGAGTCGACGGGCGGCAGCGGGATCACGGTCCCCGGCCGCGGCTTCCTCCTCAACAACGAACTGACCGACTTCTCCTTCGCCCCCGCCTTCCCCGGCGTCCCGGACCCGAACCTGCCCGGCCCGGGGAAGCGTCCCCGGTCCTCCATGTCCCCGACCATCGTCCTGCAGGACGGCCGTCCGCTGGTGGCGGTCGGCTCGCCGGGCGGCGCGACCATCATCACCACCGTGCTGCAGACCCTCACCGGGCACCTGGACCGCGGACTGCCGCTGGTCGAGGCCATCGCGGCACCGCGCGCCAGCCAGCGCAACCAGACCAGCACCGAACTGGAACCGGGTCTGTGGGACAGCCCGCTGCGGGCCGAACTGGAATCCCTGGGCCACGCCTTCCGGCTCAACCCGGAGATCGGCGCCGCGACCGGCGTCCAGCGCCTCCCGGACGGCCGCTGGCTCGCCGCGGCCGAGAAGACCCGCCGCGGCGGCGGCTCCGCCATGGTTGTCCACCCATCCGGCACCCGCTGACCGCCCAGCCGCCGCCGTGTGGGCACACGGCACGACGGCCCGCGCCGGTCGCGCAGCGTGTGCCCGCGCCCCGACCCCGCACACGGGGTCGGGCCGGGCTCATGCCGGGCCCATGCCCGGCTCACGCAGCCGTCAGGACACGCGGACCATCCGGCGTAACGGCCACCGTGTGCTCGGCATGGGCCGCCCGACTGCCGTCGCTCGTGCGCAGCGTCCACCCGTCGCCCGCCGTCAGATAGTCGTCCCCGCCGCCGGCGATCAGCATCGGCTCGATCGCGATCACCATGCCGGGGCGCAGCCGCATGCCGCGCCCCGGCCGGCCCTCGTTGGGCACGCCCGGGTCCTCGTGCATGGAGCGGCCGATGCCGTGGCCGCCGAAGCCGTCGGGCACGCCGTACCCGGCGGCGCGGCAGACCGTCCCGATGGCGTGCGCGATGTCGCCGATCCGGTTGCCGGGCCTGGCCTGTTCGATGCCGGCGGCGAGGGCCGCCTCGGCGGTCGTGATCAGTTTCCGGTCGGCGGGCCGCTCCCGGCCGACGGTGAAGCTGACGGCGGCGTCACCGACCCAGCCGTCCAGCCTCGCCCCGCAGTCGACGCTGACCAGGTCCCCGTCCCGGAGCCGGTAGCCGTCAGGGATTCCGTGCACGATGGCGTCGTTGACGGAGGTGCAGATCACCCCGGGGAACGGCGCCGGAGCGAACGACGGCCGGTAGCCGAGGAAGGGCGAATCCGCCCCCTCCGCGCGCAGCACGTCCCGGGCGACCCGGTCCAGGTCCAGAAGGGACACCCCGACACCCGCGGCGTCCCGTACGGCGGCCAGGGCGCGGGCGACCACCCGGCCGGCGGCCCTCATCTCATCGATCTCGCGTTCGGTCTTCAGCTCCACCATGCCAATAACTATACCGGTATAAGAATCCCGCTCGGGGTATCGCCACCGGGCGGGGGAGCGGTATTAAAATGGGCGCATGGTCCGGACCCCCCTCACCCCCGAAGAGCGCGAGCGCGGCGAGCGGCTGGGCCGTCTGCTGCGGGAGGCGCGCGGCAGCCGCAGCATGGTCGAGGTGGCCGCCTCGGCCGGCCTCTCCGCCGAGACCCTGCGCAAGATCGAGACGGGCCGGGCGCCGACCCCGGCCTTCTTCACCGTCGCCGCCGTCGCGGAGGCGCTCGGGCTGTCCATGGACGACCTGGTCCGACTGTGCACCCCGGTGGCGGCCCCACAGGCCGCCTGACCCTGCGGCCTGCCCGACCCGTGGCCCGGCTCACCCGTGGGCCCGCCCGACCCCGTGGGCCCGCCCGACCCCGTGGGCCCGCCCGACCCCGCGGGCCCTGCGGATCGCGGTGCGCGGCCGATCGGCCCAATCGGCGATCCGGGCACCCCGCCGACGGGCACACCTGAGCGCGTGTCAGCACTGAACGCCGCCAAGCGGCTCGGAATCGCACTCGTCGGTGCCCTCCTCGCGACCGGCCTGCTCGTCGCGGCCGGATCCGCCCCCGACGGGCGGGCCGCGGCCGGCCTCGGCCACGGCCCCGGCCGCCGGTGACCCGCCCGGCCGGAAGGCGTAGGCTCCGGTCATGGCCGGAACCGTGACGCTAGAGGAGCTCGGGCGGAGCCCGTACGTCAGTCTCACCACCTTCCGCCGGGACGGCACCCCCGTGGCCACCCCGGTGTGGGCCGTGTACGACGCGGGCGAGCTGTTCGTCTGGACCCGTTCGGACTCGTGGAAGGTCAAACGGATCCGCAACAACGGGCGGGTCACGCTGACCCCGTGCGACGTGCGCGGCCGGATCGCGCCCGGCGCACCCGTACTCGAGGCCACGGCGCGACTGCTGGACGAGGGCGGGCTGCGACGGGTGCGGAAGCTGATGGCGCGCAAGTACTCCTGGCGGTTCTGGGCGCTGGACCTGCCCGCTGCCGCAGTCCGGCTCGGGAAGCGCCCGCACACCGGGATCGCCGTGAAGGTTTGAGACTCCTGTAGTCCGCCCGTAACACGGGTGCGGTCCAATGCCGTCATGGAGACCGTGACTCCGCACGACGGCGCGCCGGCGATCAGCAGGCTGGCCTCCTGGATCCGTGACGTGACGACCCGTCTCGACCCGGGTTCGGGCTGGTACGGCGAGTTCCTGCGCCGCGACCCGGAGGGCATGCGGGCCTGTCTGGACGGCACCGCGCTGGTGCCCTGGGACGTGCTGGAGTCGCTGCTCCACGACCTGGCGGCGATCCGCGGGCCCGAGGCCGCGGCCGGGGCGGGCCGGTGGGCGGCGGAGCTCCGCCGGGCGGCCACGGCCGAATACGACGGCCGGCCGGGCGGTGCGGAGGAACTCCGGCACCTGCTCGCCGTCGCCGCGGCCCAGCGCTCCTCCTCCGAAGCGGCCCTGCGCACGCTCTCCGCCGGCCTCGCCGCAGCCACCGACCCGGCCGAGACCGACTTCCTCACCCGCGAACTGACCTGGACCCAGGACGACCTGACCCGTGCGGCCTCCCGCTGCACGGACCTGGCCGCCCGCCTCGCATCCGTCACGGAGCAGCGCCCCGCGCCCGCGGCGGCCGCCCCCACACCCGCCGCCGACCGGCCCCGGAAGCCCGGAGTGCCGGCCCGGCCCCCGGCCCCGGAGGGAACGACTCACCCCGCGCCGCACCGCCCCGTCTCCCCGGTACGGCCGGCGGAGGGACAGGCGTCCGGCACGGCCGGTACGGGTGCCGCCGGAGGGCCCGCCGAGGCGGCTGCCGCGCGGCGGTGGCTGCGCGGGTCCGGGCGGCGTACGGGCGGGGCGCGGTACGCCGGGGCCGAGGGCGGCGGGCCGGCCGTGCTGCCGGACCTCGGCGGAGCCTTAGCGGGCGGAGCCTCCCCTCGCGGCGCCCGCTTCGGCCCCCCGGCGGACCGGACCCCCTCCGCGGCCGACACCCCGCCGGCCCCACCTCCCGCGGAGACCCCCGAGCCCGCACGGCAACCCGCTGCCGCGCCCGCGGATGCCTGGTCCGCCGCCCCCGCGCCCGGGACGGGGCACTGGCAGAGCGTCGTACCGGCGGGCCGCCCCGGGCCCGGGGCCCCTTCCGCCGGGGAGCCCGGGCCGGCGCCGGGGGACGGTTCCGGGGCGGGGCCCGCCGTGCCGCAGTTCGTGGCGGAGCTCATCGCGCTGCGCGGGCAGGGCCGTTCCGGCGAGGCGCACGTACTGCTGTGCGAGGCGGCCGCATGGCCCGCCGAGGCGCTCCCCGGGCTCGCCCGGGAGCTGGAGCGCGCCGGGCTCGGAGCGGACTGGGCCACGCTGCTGTGGGAGGCGGCGGCGAGCCTGCCGCCCGACCGGCTGGCCGCCGCCGCGGCCGCGCTCGGCACGGCGGGCCTTGACACCGACCGCGGCCGGCTGCTCCGCCAGGGCGTCACCCGCCCCGCCGCCGAGATCGCCGAGGCGGCCCTCGCCCTGGACGCGGCCGGCCGCCGCGCCGAGGCCGACATGCTGCTCTCCGCCTTCGTCCGGGTCCGCAGCCCCGAGGACGCCGCCCGGCTGGCCCGCCGCGACCCCCACGCGCTCGCCCCGCGGCTGCTCGACGCCGCCGGCCGGGTCTCCGCCGCCTGCCGGCACGGCCTGGTCCACGCCCTGCGCGTGGCGGGCGTAAAAGCCGATCGCGGATGACCTGAAACGACCGCAACCGACCTTTCTCGGAACGGACTTGATCGACTGCTCCGACCGTGCGCGGTGGTCTTGCCCCGAAGTGTGCCGAGGCTTACGGTCTCGTACCTACGCACACCGTCTACGTGCGTAGAGGCGAGGAGCAGCTCATGGCCCACATCGTCCGCGCCGCGCTGGTCCAGGCCACCTGGACCGGCGACACCGACTCGATGATCGCCAAGCACGAGGAGCACGCCCGCCGGGCCGCGGCCCAGGGCGCGCAGATCATCGGCTTCCAAGAGGTCTTCAACGCGCCCTACTTCTGCCAGGTCCAGGAGCCGGAGCACTACCGCTGGGCGGAGCCCGTCCCCGACGGCCCCACCGTCCGCCGCATGCAGGACCTCGCCCGCGAGACCGGCATGGTGATCGTCGTACCGGTCTTCGAGGTGGAGAGCTCCGGCTTCTACTACAACACCGCCGCCGTCATCGACGCCGACGGCAGCTACCTCGGCAAGTACCGCAAGCACCACATCCCCCAGGTCAAGGGGTTCTGGGAGAAGTACTACTTCCGCCCCGGCAACCTCGGCTGGCCGGTCTTCGACACCGCCGTCGGCAAGGTCGGCGTGTACATCTGCTACGACCGGCACTTCCCGGAGGGCTGGCGCCAGCTCGGCCTGGCCGGTGCCCAACTGGTCTACAACCCCTCCGCGACCCACCGCGGCCTCTCCGCCCACCTCTGGCAGCTGGAACAGCCCGCCGCGGCCGTCGCCAACGAGTACTTCATCGCCGCCATCAACCGCGTCGGCCGCGAGGAGTACGGCGACAACGACTTCTACGGCACCAGCTACTTCGTCGACCCGCGCGGCCAGTTCGTCGGTGAGACCGCCGGCGACAAGGAGGAGGAACTCCTCGTCCGCGACCTGGACTTCGACCTCATCGAACAGGTCCGCACCCAGTGGGCCTTCTACCGCGACCGCCGCCCCGACGCCTACGGAGGGCTCGTACAGCCGTGACCCACCCGAACAACGCCACCGCCCTGCACTCCCGCCACCAGGCCGTCCTGCCGGACTGGCTGGCCCTGTACTACCAGCGGCCCCTGGAGATCACCCACGGCGAGGGCCGACACGTCTGGGACGCCGACGGCAACCGCTACCTCGACTTCTTCGGCGGCATCCTCACCACCATGACCGCCCACGCCCTCCCCGAGGTCACCAAGGCCGTCGCCGACCAGGCCGGGCGCATCATCCACTCCTCCACCCTCTACCTCAACCGCCCCATGGTGGAGCTCGCCGAACGGGTCGCGGCCCTCTCCGGCATCCCCGACGCCCGGGTCTTCTTCACCACCTCCGGCACCGAGGCCAACGACACCGCCCTGTTGCTCGCCACCGCCCACCGCCGCTCCAACCAGATCCTGGCGATGCGCAACAGCTACCACGGCCGTTCCTTCTCCACCGTCGGCATCACCGGCAACCGAGGCTGGTCCCCGACCAGCCTCTCCCCGCTCCAGACGTACTACGTGCACGGCGCCGTCCGCGGCCGCGGCCCCTTCGCCGCCCTCGACGACGCGGCCTTCACCGCCGCCGCCGTGGCCGACCTGGAGGACGTACTCGGCCAGACCCGCGGGGGAGTGGCCGCCCTGATCGCCGAACCCGTCCAGGGCGTCGGCGGGTTCACCTCCCCGCCCGACGGCCTCTACGGCGCCTTCCGCGAGGTGCTCGACCGCCACGGCATCCTCTGGATCAGCGACGAGGTGCAGACCGGCTGGGGCCGTACCGGCGACCACTTCTGGGGCTGGCAGGCCCACGCGCAGAACGGCCCGCCGGACATCCTCACCTTCGCCAAGGGCATCGGCAACGGCATGTCCATCGGCGGGGTCGTCGCCCGCGCCGAGATCATGAACTGCCTCGACGCCAACTCCATCTCCACCTTCGGCGGTTCCCCCGTCACCATGGCGGCCGGCCTGGCCAACCTCGGCTACCTGCTGGAACACGACCTCCAGGGGAACGCCCGCCGCGTCGGCGGCCTGCTGCTCGAACGCCTGCGCGCCATCGGCGCGGGCATCCCCGCCGTCCGCGAGGTCCGCGGCCGCGGCCTGATGGCCGGCATCGAACTCGCCCGGCCGGGCACCGACCAGGCCGACCCCGAAGCGGCCGCCGCCGTCCTGGAGGCGACCCGCGAACGCGGTCTGCTCATCGGCAAGGGCGGCGGCCACAACACCAGCGTGCTGCGCATCGCCCCGCCGCTCTCCCTCACCGTCGCCGAGGCGGAGGAAGGCGCCGGGATCATCGAAGCGGCGCTGCGCACCCTGTGAACACCCGGTTGAACACCCGCAGCCTCCAGCAGAGGGGGGAACCGTGACCACCCGCACCCTGATCCGCGGCGGCCTCGTCATCACCGCCGCGGACGAACTCCACGCGGACGTCCTCATCGAGGACGGCCGGGTCGCCGCCCTGGCCGCCACCGGCTCGGCGGCTGCCGGGAGCTGGACGGCCGACCGTACGATCGACGCCACGGGGAAGTACGTCATCCCCGGCGGGGTCGACGTCCACACCCACATGGAGCTGCCCTTCGGCGGCACCTTCGCCTCCGACACCTTCGAGACCGGGACCCGGGCCGCCGCCTGGGGCGGCACCACCACCATCGTGGACTTCGCCGTCCAGAGCGTCGGACGGTCCCTGCGCGAAGGACTCGACGCCTGGTACGCCAAGGCCGACGGCAACTGCGCCGTCGACTACGGCTTCCACATGATCCTCTCCGACGTCAACGAGCACACCCTGAAGGAGATGGACCTCCTCGTCGAGGAGGGCGTCAGCTCCTTCAAGCTGTTCATGGCCTACCCCGGGGTCTTCTACAGCGACGACGGGCAGATCCTGCGCGCCATGCAGCGCGGCGCCGCCAACGGCGGACTGATCATGATGCACGCGGAGAACGGCATCGCCATCGACGTCCTCGTCGAGCAGGCCCTGGCCCGCGGCGAAACCGACCCCCGCCACCACGGCGAGGTCCGCAAGGTGCTGCTGGAGGCCGAGGCCACCCACCGGGCCATCCAGCTCGCCCGGGTGGCCGGCTCCCCGCTCTACGTGGTCCACGTCTCGGCGGAGGAGGCCGTCGCCGAGCTCGCGGCAGCCCGGGACAAGGGACTGCCCGTCTTCGGGGAGACCTGCCCGCAGTACCTCTTCCTCTCCACCGACAACCTCGCCGAACCCGACTTCCAGGGCGCCAAGTACGTCTGCTCCACCCCGCTGCGGCCCCGGGAGCACCAGGCGGCGCTGTGGCGGGGCCTGCGCACGAACGACCTCCAGGTGGTCTCCACCGACCACTGCCCGTTCTGCTTCCGCGGGCAGAAGGAACTCGGCCGCGGGGACTTCTCCAAGATCCCCAACGGCCTCCCGGGTGTGGAGAACCGCATGGACCTCCTCCACCAGGCCGTGGTCGACGGTCACATCAGCCGGCGCCGCTGGATCGAGATCGCCTGCGCGACCCCGGCCCGGATGTTCGGCATGTACCCCCGGAAGGGCACCATCGCGCCGGGCTCCGACGCCGACATCGTGCTCTACGACCCGCACGCCGAGCAGGTCATCTCCGCCGAGACCCACCACATGAACGTGGACTACTCGGCGTACGAGGGCAGGCGGATCACCGGACGCGTCGAGACCGTGCTCTCCCGCGGCGAACCCGTCGTCGACGCCCGGCAGTACACCGGCCGGGCCGGACACGGCACGTTCGTCCACCGCTCCACCTGCCAATACCTGTAAGGCTGCACCGTCCTAAGGAACCGGCATGGACTTCGGTCTCGTCCTGCAAACCGACCCGCCCGCATCCCAGGTCATCAGCCTGATGAAGCGCGCGGAACGCAACGGCTTCCGCTACGGCTGGACCTTCGACTCCGCCGTGCTGTGGCAGGAACCCTTCGTCATCTACAGCCAGATCCTGGCCAACACGCAGAAGCTGCACGTCGGCCCGATGGTGACCAACCCGGGCACCCGCACCTGGGAGGTCACCGCCTCCACCTTCGCCACCCTCAACGACATGTACGGCAACCGCACCGTCTGCGGGATCGGCCGCGGCGACTCCGCGATGCGCGTCGCCGGCCGGGCCCCCAACACCCTGGCCCGCCTCGGCGAGGCCATCGGCGTCATCCGCGACCTCGCCGAGGGCCGTCAGGCGGTGGTGGACGGCAACCCGATCCGCATCCCCTGGATCAAGGAGGGGAAGCTGCCCGTCTGGATGGCCGCCTACGGGCCGAAGGCCCTGGCCCTGGCGGGAGAGAAGGCCGACGGGTTCATCCTCCAGCTCGCCGACGTCTACCTCACCGAATGGATGGTGCGGGCGGTCCGCGACGCCGCCGCCAAGGCCGGCCGTGACCCGGACGCGATCACCATCTGCGTGGCCGCCCCGGCGTACGTCGGGGACGACCTCGCACACGCCCGCGACCAGTGCCGCTGGTTCGGCGGCATGGTCGGCAACCACGTCGCCGACCTCGTCTCCCGCTACGGCGAGCATTCCTCGATGGTTCCGGACGAGCTCACCGAGTACGTCAAGGCCCGCCAGGGCTACGACTACAGCCACCACGGGCGGGCCGGGAACCCGTCCACCGACTTCGTCCCGGACGAGATCGTCGACCGGTTCTGCCTGCTCGGCCCGCCGGAGGCGCACATCGAGAAGCTCCGCGCCCTGCGCGCCCTCGGAGTCGACCAGTTCGCCGTCTACGACATGCACGACGCGAGGGAGGCCACCATCGACGCGTACGGGCAGCACGTCATCCCCGCCCTGCGCGACTGACCGACGTCGCCCGCCCGCCGGGAGGCCTCCGCCCGCCTGGAGGCTTCCGTCCCGCCGGAGTGATCTCCGTGCACCGAACGGCCCCCGTGCGCGCGGGTTGTGTGCGAGGCTCTCCCCGGTGCCGCCCGCCACGGTGACGCGGGCGCCGGAGGGGGCAGGAATGCTGGTGACCATCGGGGTCGCGGATCCCGAAGAGGCCGACGTGCTGCGGGACTTCTACCGGTGGCTGCAACAGGAGGAAGTCCCGCCCGGCGAGGTCCGCCTCGTCGGCGAGCGCACCCCCGGGGCCATGGGAGGCGGCCTGGAGGTCGTCAACGTGGCGCTGACCCACTCCCTGTCCCTGGCCAACCTCGCGCTCGTCTACGCCGGCTGGCGCCGCGCCCGCCGGCCCCGCGGCGCGCTCACCTTCACCCGGGCTTCCGACGGCCTGTCGGTGACCGTGGAGGAGGGCTCGGAGGAAGCCGTACGGGTGACCCTCCAGGCCCTGGCCGACGTCGACCGGGACGGGGACCGCGACGGGAGCGGGAACAGGGGAAGGGTCGCGCCGGGGGCGGCCTAGGACGCGTATCGGAGTTGAGTCAACGGTCAACCAGCCGTGGACGAGGGGTCTCACCCGTGGATTCCGCGTCGGCGTCGTCGGTGTCGTCGGTGCCGACCGGGCCGCGGGGAAGCATCCGGTCCAGCCACTTCGGCAGCCACCAGTTGGTCCGGCCGAGGAGTGTCATGGTCGCCGGTACCAGCACCATGCGTACGACCGTGGCGTCGATGAAGATCGCGGTGGCCAGGCCGAGCCCGAACATCTTGGTGGAGGGGTCCTCGGCGACGGCGAAGGACAGGAAGACCGCCACCATGATGAGGGCGGCCGAGGTGATGATCCGGGCGGTGCGTGAGACGCCCTCGACGATCGCCGTGCCGTTGTCGCCGGTGCGCAGGTACTCCTCGCGTACGCGGGAGAGGAGGAACACCTCGTAGTCCATCGACAGGCCGAACAGGATGGCGAAGAGGAACATCGGGATGAACGACACGATCGGAACCGTCGCTTCCAGCCCGATGAGTGCGCCTCCCCAGCCCCACTGGAAGACCGCGACCATGATGCCGTAGGCCGCGCCGATGCTCAGCAGGTTCAGCAGTACCGCCTTGAGCGGTACGAGTACCGAGCGGAAGACCAGCATCAGCAGCAGGAACGACATCGCCAGCACGGCGGCGACGAACGCCGGCAGACGCTGGCTGGTGCGTTGGCCCACATCGGACAGGCTCGCGGCGGCGCCGCCGACGTGGGCCCTGGCCGGGCCGTGCCCGACCGCCGTGGGCAGCACGTCGGTGCGCAGCCGGGCGATGGTGTCGGCCGTGGCCTTGTCCTGAGGGCTGGTGGTCGGGAACACCACGAGGGTCGCGATGCCGGTGGCCTGATCGATGTGCGTCGGCGCGACGGATGCGATGCCCGGATCCGCCGCGACCGTTGCGGCGAGTCGGTCCAGCACTCCCGGATCACCGGCGGGGGCCACGGCGATGACGAGGGGACCGTTGGTGCCCGGGCCGAACCCCTCGGCGACGAGGTCGTAGGCCCGGCGCTCGGTACGGCTGTGGGGCAGTGAGCCGTCGTCGGGCAGGCCGACGCGCAGGCCGAGCACGGGCAGCGTCGCGGTCAGCAGCAGCCCCGCCGCGCCGATCGCGTACAGCACCGGGTGCCGGCTGACGTGCCCGATCCAGCGCCGCCAACCGGCCGCGGGAGCGGCGCCCGCCACCGTGTCCCGCCGCCGTGCGAGTCGGCCCGGCTTCCCGGTCTGCAGAGCCCGGCCGATCCGGCCGGCCCGGGCCAGGCGCGGGCCGGCGGCGCCGAGGAAGGCCGGCAGCAGCGTCACCGAGGCGAGCACCATCGTCAGGACGACGATCGAGACGGCAACCCCGCCCACCGTCATGAACGGCACGTTCGCGACCGCCAGGCCGAGGATCGACACGACGACGACTACGCCGGCGAAGACCACGGGCCTCCCCGCCGTGGCCACCGCTCGCCCCGCCGCCTCGCGGGGATCGAGCCCGCGCGCGAGGTACTCCCGGTGCCTGGCGAGCACGAACAGCGCGTAGTCGATGCCCACTCCGAGCCCGACCATGCTGCCCAGGACGGGGGCGAAGGCCGGGACGTCCGTCACCCCCGCCAGTACCGTCATCGTGGCAACTCCGATGGTCAGCCCGAAGACCGCCATGCCGATCGGCAGCGCGGCGGCGACGAGCGAACCGAACGCCAGGAACAGGATCGCGGCCGCGGCGAGGATGCCGATCAGCTCGCTCACGCCGCCGTCGGGGTCGGAGAAGGCGTAGAAGAGGCTCCCGCCCATCTCGATGCGCAGGGGCAGTTCGGCGCGCAGCCGGTCGCCGAGATCGACGAGGGCGTCGAGGTCTTCGGCCGACAGCCGGCTCTGGTCGGGATACTGCACCCGGACGACTGCGATCCGCCCGTCGGCCGAGACAAGGCCGCCGCGCACGGCGGTGTCCCCGCGTGCGTCGAGTGCCCCCGCCGGGTCGCTCGTGCCGAGCACGTGCGGCAGCCGCTTCACCTCGGTCTGCAGCCGCGTGAGAGCGGTGCGCGCGCTGCCGTGGTCGAAGAACGTCGCACCGCCGTCGAGGGGGGTGACGACCACTTGGGCGGTCATCCCCTCCTGGCCGGTGCCGGCCCGCTCGATCAGTTCCGCGGCCCGTTGGGAGTCCAGCCCCGGAGCGGTCATCGAGTCCGCGGTCCGCCCGCCGAAGGCGATCGCGGCGAGGACGGCAAGCGTGGCGGCGATCAGCCATGCCGCGATCACCCGCCAGGGATGGCGGGCGGCGCTTGCGCCCAGGCGCAACAGGGCTTTCGAGAGCATCGGGTCCTCCAACCACCTCGCCGGCCGTCCTTGTACGGCCGCCGATGTCGAGGCTCGTCGCCACGGCGCTCTGCGGCATCGGCTCGCGGGCCGCGGATCCGTCGGCCCCGGGGCGGAGTGACGAACCGTCCTTTCGGCCGATGCGCGGCACGCCGCGGTCCCTAGGCTGAGAACCGTGCTCCGAGACGACCTGCGAACCCTGTGGACCGAAGCCCGTCCGCCCGACGCGCCCGCCCGGGTGCGGCGGGACTGGGCGCTGCTCGCCGCGAGCCTTGCCGGTGTGGCGCTGGAGGCCACCCTGCGCGAGAACGTCGTGTGGCGGCCGGTGGCGGTGGTGTTCGCCGTATGGCTGTGCCTGCTGCCCCTGTGGCGCCGGACCCGCCCGCTGGCGACGGTGACGCTGGCATTCGGCTCGGTGATCCTGCTTCAGGTGGCCTCGCTCGTCGCCGCTGCGCGCGAGCCCGTCGGCCTGTACACCGGCGCGCTCGTGCTCGTGCTGGTGTACGCGCTGCCCCGGTGGGGATCGGGACGCGAGATCGTGCTGGGCGGCGCGGTGATCCTCGTGGCCGGCGCGCTGTGTTCCGTCACGGACGAGACCCCGTTCGTCGAGAACCTCGTGGGCTTCGCCTTCCTGCTGCTGCCCGGCGTGGTCGGGGCTGCCGTGCGGTTCCGGGTGACCGCTCGCGAGCGGCAGTTGGAGCAGGTGCGCTCCCGCGAGCGCGAGCAGCTCGCCCGGGAACTGCACGACACGGTGGCCCACCACGTGTCGGCCATGGTGATCATCGCCCAGGCGGGCCGGGTGCTCGCGGGCGCCGACCCGTCCGCCGCCGTCGAGGCACTGGAGGGGGTCGAGGAGGAAGGGGCGCGCACGCTGGAGGAAATGCGCGCCATGGTCGCCACGCTGCGCGACCGGGGGGTCGGCGCCGAGCTGGCGCCCCCTGCCGGAGTCGCGGATCTGGAGCGCCTGGTGCGCACCCCGGGTGGTCGCCTCAGGGTCGACCTGGGGCTCGACGGCGAACTGGAGGCGCTGCCCCCGGCCGTGGACGCGGCCGTCTACCGGATCGTGCAGGAGTCGGTGACCAACGCGCTGCGCCATGCGGTCGACGCGACCGAGCTCGTCGTGCGGGTCGCCGCGGAACGGCACACGGTACGGGTGAGCGTGCGCGACAACGGCCGGCGCACCGGCCGGGGTCGCGACGGATACGGACTTACCGGACTGCGCGAGCGTGCGACCCTGCTCGGCGGCACACTACGAGCCGGCCCGGTTACCGACCGGGGCTGGCATGTCGAAGCCGAACTGCCGAGAGCGAGGAGCGAGAGCGGTGTCCATTCGCGTCCTCGTCGCTGACGACCAGACGATCATCCGCACCGGGTTGCGGATCATACTGAACGCCCAGCCCGGCATCGAGGTGGTCGGCGAGGCCGCCGACGGGCGGGAAGCGGTACGTCTGGCCCGCGAACTACGCCCCGACGTCTGCCTGTTCGACATCCGCATGCCCGTACTCGACGGACTCGAGGCCACCCGGCTGATCGCCGGCCCGGGCGTCACCGACCCGCTGGCCGTGGTCGTCATCACCACGTTCGACCTCGACGAGTACGTCTACGGCTCACTGCGTGCCGGCGCCCGCGGATTCCTCCTCAAGGACACGGGACCGGACCTTCTGGCCCAGGCCGTACGGTCGGCGTCCGACGGTGAGGCGCTCATCGCGCCCAGCGTCACCGTCCGTCTGCTCCAGGCATTCGCAGACCTGCCCGCCGGCCGGCCCGTGGCCCAGCCGGTCTCCCCCGTCACCGCCCGCGAGGAGCAGGTGCTCCTTGCCGTCGCCCGCGGGCTGACCAACACCGAGATCGCCGATGCACTGCACATCAGCCTCAGCACGGTGAAGACGCATCTGGCCAGCCTGATGGCCAAACTCGGCGCCCGCAACCGCGTCGAGATCGCGATGTGGGCCTACGAAACGCGCCGCATCCTCCCCGGAACCTGAGCCGGGTGCCGGGCCCTGTCCCATGAGTCCCCGCCCGGACATGATGGCCGGCCCGAGGCCTGAAGGTGACGGTCTTCACCCCCCGTCCACCCGGGCCGGTGGGGAATGTCGGCCCGGCATGGTGAGATGGACGGCATGATCGATGAGTTTCTGGCACACCAGCTGTCCGATGTCGAGGAGGCCGTCCGCGAGGCCGCGGCGGTCGAGATCATGCCGAGGTTCCGGCAGCTCGCCGAGCACGAGGTGGACGAGAAGAGCGGTCCCCACGACCTGGTGACCATCGCCGACCGCAGTGCCGAGGAACACCTCACGGCCTCCCTCACCAAGCTGCTGCCCGGCTCGGTGGTGGTCGGCGAGGAGGCCGTGCACGCCGACCCCGCCGTCTACGGGGCCCTGCGCGAGGACGCCCCCGTATGGATCGTGGACCCGGTCGACGGCACCCGCCAGTTCGTGAACGGGGAGCCGGCCTTCTGCACCCTGGTGGCGCTCGCGCAGCGCGGCGAGATCCTCGCCTCCTGGACGTACGCGCCCGCGCTGGAGGTCATGGCCACGGCTGTGCGCGGGCAGGGGGCGTACGTGAACGGGGAGGCCATCCGCAGCGGATCCCCCGAGCCGGGCGCCGAGTTGCGGGTCGCCATGGCGCACCCCCTCTACACCAGCGAACATGACAAGAACGTGCTGTCCCGGCTGGACGTCCCCGGAGTGGCCGCCCGGCCCTGCGGCTCGGCCGGTCTGGAGTACCTGAGGGTGGCCCGCGGCGAGGTCGACGCACTGGCCTTCACCTGGCCCTCGGCCTGGGACCACGCGGCCGGACTGCTGCTGGTCGCCGAGGCGGGCGGGGCCCAGACCACGGTGGCGGACGAGCCCTTCCGGGTCGACCGGGACAACGCCCTGCCGTTCAGCGTGGCCCGGGACGAGCCCACCGCGCGGCGCATCATCGGCCTGCTTCGGGGCGAGCGGTAATACCCTGCGGTATGCACCGCGGCCATACCCTGGAGGGCCGGTTCGGCCGCGCAGCCGAAGGAGACGAAGGAGGCGCAAGGTGCCGTCGATTCTCGATGCAGTCGTCGTGGGGGCGGGGCCCAACGGGCTGACGGCCGCCGTCGAACTGGCCCGGCGGGGCTTCTCGGTACAGGTCTTCGAGGCCGCCGACACCGTCGGCGGCGGCGCCCGTACGCAGGAACTGACCCTGCCGGGCTTCCGCCATGACCCCTGTTCGGCGGTGCACCCCCTCGGCATCGGCTCGCCCGTCTTCTCCACCATGCCGCTCGGCCGGTACGGCCTGGAGTGGCTGCACCCGCCGCTGCCCATGGCGCACCCCTTCGACGACGGCACGGCCGCGGTGCTGTCCCGTTCCGTCGCCGAGACCGCGGCCTCGTTCGGGCCGCGCGACGCCGGGGTCTACCGCCGCCTCGTGGCCCCCTTCCACGGCCGGTGGGACACCCTGGTCAGGGACTTCATGTCGCTGCCGTCCACCGCCCTGCCCCGGGACCCGGTCACCCTCGCCCGGTTCGGGCTGGCCGGTCTGCCGCCCGCCACCTGGCTGCTGAACCGCTTCCACGAGGACCGGGCCCGCTCCCTCTTCGCCGGGCTCGTCGCCCACGTCATCAGCCCGCTCGGCGGTATCGCCACCGGCGCCGTCGGCCTGGTCTTCGCCCTGGCCGCGCACGCCAACGGCTGGCCGATGCCGCGCGGCGGATCGCAGGCCGTCCCCGACGCCCTGACGGCCTACCTGAAGGACCTCGGAGGCATCGTCCACACCGGCTTCGAGGTCAAACGTCTGGATGACCTCCCGCCGGCCCGCGCCTACGTCTTCGACACCTCGCCCACCGCGCTGGCCAGGATCGCCGGGCTCGGACAGGCGTACCGCGGCTACCGGTACGGCGCCGCCGCCTTCAAGATCGACTACGCCCTGTCCGGTCCCGTCCCGTGGACCGCCACCGAGGCGCGCCGGGCCGGCACCGTGCAGATCGGCCCGCACACCCGGGACATCGACGCCGCCCTGCAGCTCGCGACCTCCGGCCGCGCCCCCCGCAACCCCTTCCTGATCACCGCCCAGCCCAGCCTGGTCGACCCCTCGCGGGCCCCCGAGGGCAAGCACGTCTTCTGGGCGTACGGCCACGTCCCGCACGGCTGGGACGGGGACCTCACCGAGGCGATCGAACGCCAGCTGGAGCGCTTCGCCCCCGGATTCCGCGACCTGGTGCTGGCCCGGGCCACCGCCGGCCCGCCCGAACTCGCGGCCCGCAACCCCAACTACGTCGGCGGCGACATCGCCTGCGGCGCCGCCTCCGGCCTCCAGCTCCTGCTGCGCCCGAAGCTCACCGCGTTCCCGTACGCGACGGCACACCCGGCCGTGTTCATCTGCTCCTCCGCCACCCCGCCGGGCCCCGGAGTGCACGGTATGTCGGGGCACAATGCGGCCAAGGCCGTCTGGCGCCGGCTCAGGTCGGCGCGCTGAACCGAAGGAGACCCCGATGGTCCGGATCACCCTCGTCCAGGGGGACATCACCGAGCAGCAGGCGGACGCGATCGTCAACGCCGCCAACTCCTCCCTCCTCGGTGGCGGCGGGGTCGACGGGGCCATCCACCGCCGCGGCGGCCCGGAGATCCTGGAGGCGTGCCGGGCCCTGCGCGCCTCGCAGTACGGCAAGGGCCTGCCCACCGGCCAGGCCGTCGCCACCACGGCCGGCCGGCTGCACGCCGACCACGTGATCCATACCGTCGGGCCGGTCTGGTCCCGCGAGGAGGACCGCAGTGCGCTCCTCGCCTCCTGCTACCGCGAATCGCTCCGCGTCGCCGCAGATCTGGGCGCCCGGTCGGTCGCCTTCCCCGCCATCTCCACCGGCATCTACGGCTGGCCGATGGACGACGGAGCCCGCATCGCCGTCGAAACGGTCCGCACGGCCTCCGCCGCTCCGGTGGCGGAGGTCCGCTTCGTGCTCTTCGACGACACGGCCTACGAGGCGTTCTCCCGCCAGGTCGCCTGACCGCCGCCCCATCCGTTCCCTCCCCGTCGACTTCCTCCGCATCCGTTTCCTCCGCTCCGGCCGAAGAGGAGATGAGCGGGGAACGGACCGGGCGGGGCGGGGCAGGGCGGGGCGAGGAGGACGGATGACGGACCGCAGCCGGTGGGAGCCGGCGCCCGACGGCGGGAAGCCGGAGAGACGCACCTGCACCCACCTCGACCTGCCGGCGGACCCGGCCGACGCGCTCCGCACGCCCGCCGATGCCTGCCGGCCGTGCCTGCTCCGCGGCTGGAGCTGGGTGCGGCTGCGCCGGTGCCTGACGTGCGGGCACATCGGCTGCTGCGACAGCTCGCGCGGCCGTCACGCGTACGCCCACCACGTGTCGAGCGGCCATCCCGTCGTGGTCTCGCTCGCCCCCGACGAGGACTGGGCCTGGTGCTACCCGGACGGAACCTTCCTGGTCCGGACGGGCCAAGAGGAGGGCCCGCAGGCAGTGGAATCGGTGTGGGACTACCCGCGCCCGCCCCGGATCGACCCCGATACCCGGCACGTGGTGGTGCGGCACGGGGGAGTGGTCCTCGCCGACTCCCGCCGCTGCCTGCGGGTGCTGGAGACCAGCCATCCGCCGGGGTTCTACGTTCCGCGCGCGGACGTGCGCACCGGGCTCCTGTCCCCGTCGCGGCACCGCACCGTCTGCGAGTGGAAGGGCACGGCCACCTACTGGGACCTGAGGGGGTCCCCCGGCCGTCCACCCGTGCCCGGGGCCGCGTGGAGCTATGAGGCACCGGCCCCCGGCTACGAGCCGATCGCCGGCCACCTCGCCTTCCACCCCGATCGTGTGGACGCGTGCACGGTCGACGGAGAGCCGGTCAGGGCACAGCCGGGAGGCTTCTACGGTGGCTGGATCACCGGGGAGATCACCGGGCCGTTCAAGGGCGCGCCCGGGACCTCCGGCTGGTGACGGGGGCGCGTCACGCATCCGGGAGCGGCCCGTTGACCGAAGAGCGGGCGGAGCCCGTCCGGAGGAAGCGGTCGCCCGTCCCGGGCCCTTCCCCGTCCGCGCAACGCGCAACGTCCGTGCTCGTCAAGGTGGTGACATGACTGATACGCCGTACCGCATCACGACCGGGGCCGTGGCCAGACGGCTCGGGGTCTCGCCCTCCACGCTCAGGTCCTGGGAGCGGAGGTACGGCATCGGCCCGGCGGCGCGGGAGGACGGACGGCACCGCCGGTGGGCCCCCGCCGACATCGCGATGCTGGAGGACATGTGCCGGCTCACCACCTCCGGTGTGCCCCCGGCCGAGGCGGCCGGCGTGGCACTGGCCCGCGCCGGCCGGCCTGCCGCGGCGGGTACCGCACCGGCAGCCCCCTCGGGCCGCCCGCGACCGGCCCGAGGCCCGGGATCGGGCAACGGGCTGCTGCTCGGCGACGTACGCCACGAGTTCCGGGGCCTGGCCCGGGCCGCCGTACGCCTGGACAGTCCCACCATGGACGAGCTGCTGGCGGAGATGGTCGCCGCACACGGACTGGTGACCGCCTGGGAGGAGGTGATGGCGCCGACCCTGCACGCGGTGGGCCGCAAGTGGGAATCCTCCGAGGACCGTTACGTCGAGGTGGAGCACCTGCTGTCCTGGCACATCTCCACGGCCCTGCGGCGGCTCGTCGGCGACGCCCCGCCCGGCGGGCGGGAGACCGCTCCGGTGCTGCTGGCCTGCGTTCCCGGGGAACAGCACACCCTCCCCCTGGAAGCGCTCGCCGCCGGCCTCGCCGAAAGCGGTACGCCGACGCGCATGCTGGGTGCCGCGGTCCCGCCCGAGGCCCTGAACGCGGCGGTGCGGCGGCTGGGCCCCTCCGCCGTCGTCCTCTGGTCCCAGTCGCGCGACACCGCCAGCCACGCGCTGGCCCGCCACGTCGTGGACACCCGCTTCGGGGTCAAGGGCGCCCGGACCCGGCCGCTGGTGCTGCTGGCGGGCCCCGGCTGGGGCACCCGGGCCCTCGCCCGGGGGATGCTCCGCCCCGGCGGGCTGCGCGAGGCCCTCGACGTCCTCGCCCGCCACTGCGCCGCACCGCCCGGGGCCGGACCGGCCCCGGGGCGAGCCGGCTGAGCGTTCACCGGGTCCCGTCGGAGGGCCTGGCGGAGGGCCCGGCGGAGGAGGGGCCCCGGCGTGGCGGCCGGGGCAGGAACCCGCTGGTGCGGGCCTTGTAGTCGGCGTAGCCGGGGCGGCCCGCCATATGGGCCTCCAGGAGCCGCTTTCCGCTTCCCCAGACCAGCAGTCCGGTCATCACCAGCGGCGAGACGAGGGTGAGGGCCGCGGTCGCCCACGTCGCGCACGCCGTCAGGTACAGGCCCCACCAGACGAGGAAATCGCCGAAGTAGTTGGGGTGCCGGGTCCAGGCCCAGAGCCCGCGGTCCATGATCCGCCCCCGGTTCGCGGGGTCGGACCTGAACCGCGCGAGCTGGTGGTCGCCCACTGCCTCGAACCCCACACCCACGGCCCACAGCCCGAGGCCGAGCACCAGCAGGGCGTCGACACCGGCGGTCAGGTACGCCGCGGCCTGCACCGGCAGCGAGACGAGCCACACCAGCGCGCCCTGGAGCAGGTAGACCTTGCGCAGCGCGTACCGGGCCGGGCTGCCCGGAGCACGCGCGAGCATCCTGGCGTAGCGGGGGTCCTCGCCGTGGCCGCGGGCGCGGCGGGCGATGTGCAGCGCCAGCCGCAGCCCCCACACACAGGTGGCCAGGGTGACGGCGAGCCTGCGGACGTCGTCCCCCTGGCCCGCGGACAGGACCCAGCCGACCAGGGCGACGGCTGCGAACGCGATGCCCCAGGCGATGTCGACGATCCGGTGGACCCCCTTGCGGAGGGCGACCGCGAAGGTGGCCAGCATCACCGCGAGGGCCGCTCCGGCCGAGGCGGCCAGATTGACCGCGAACGCGCTCCAGCTGATCGTGGTCATCGCGGACCTCCCGCTGCGGGGCCGTCGGCGACCAGCCGGAGCTGGCGCACGTCCAGGTACCGGGAGCGGAATCCCGCCTCGGAGTAGGCCAGGTACAGCTCCCACATGCGCCGGAACACCCGGTCGAAGCCGAGGGCGGCGACCGCTGCGGACTCCCGGAGGAACTTCTCCCGCCACAGCCGGAGGGTCTCGGCGTAGTGGTCGCCGTAGCCGGTGTCGTCGGTGATGCGCAGACCGGCCGCGGCGCTCTCGCGGGCGATGGCCTCCCGGGACGGGATGAGCCCGCCGGGGAAGACGTATTTGCCGATCCAGGTGTGCGTGCGGGCCGTGGCCCTCATCCGCTCGTGCGGCATGGTGATGGCCTGCAGGGCCACGCTGCCGCCCGGCGCCAGCAGCCGGCGCAGCGCAGCGAAGTACGCCGGCCAGTACTCGGCACCGACCGCCTCGATCATCTCCACGCTGACGACCGCGTCGAACCGGCCCTCGATCCGGCGGTAGTCGCGCAGCTCGACGGTCACCCGGTCGGACACCCCCGCGGCGGCGATCCGCCGCACGGCCAGGTCGCGCTGCTCCTCGGAGAGGGTGACGGTCAGGACGTCCGCGCCCCGGTGCGCGGCGCGGACGGCCAGTTCGCCCCAGCCGGTGCCGATCTCCAGCAGGCGCGTCCCCGGGCCAGCCCCGGCCAGGTCCAGGATCCGGTCGATCTTGCGGTGCTGGGCGGCCGTGAGGTCCTCCGGCGTGGCGGGGAGCGTGTCGAAGACGGCCGAGGAGTAGGTCAGGCCGGGGTCGAGGAAGAGGGCGAACAGGTCGTTGGACAGGTCGTAGTGGCGGTGGACGTTGTCGCGGGCCCCGGCGGGGGTGTTGCGCTCGCGGGCGGGGCGCCGGTGCACCCAGGCACCGCGGAGCCGGCGCAGCGGCGCCGGTACGAGGCCGTCGACGTGGGAGGCGAGGACGGTGAGGGCCGCCACGAGGTCGTCGGCGTCCCACTCGCCGGCCATGTACGACTCGCCGAAGCCGATCAGGCCGTCCGCGCCGATCCGGCGGTGGAACGCGGCCGGGGCGTGCAGGGTCAGGCTCGGGGGTGGGAAGGCCGGAGCACGACGGCCGGCAGGTCCGGCGGGTCCGGTGGGTCCGGTGGGTCCGGTGGGTCCGGTGGGTCCGGGGATGATGCCGCCGGCCGTCCCGGAGTGCCGTACGCGCAACGGGAGGCCGCCCAGGGCGTGTCCGACGACCCGCCGGGCGACGGCCGTCCGCAAGGCCGAGGCGCGCGGGAGGCGGGCGACATCGGGCCAGCGCACCGGGTCGACGGCCGCATCGACAGCCGGATCGACGGCTGCCTCGACGGCCCGGCCGATGGTGGAGCCGATGGCGGGTGCCACGGCCGGGCCGGCGGCGGGGACGGGCGGCGGGGAGGCGGTCACAACATGCCCTCTCGGGTCGGGGGAGCGGGCCGGGGCCGGACGGGCAGCCCCTTGAGGTACAGGCGGATGCCGTGCCACCGGATGCCGAGGGTGACGGCGAGCGTGGACCACGGGTGCCCCAGCGCTACCCGGAGCAGGGAACCCGCCCGGGCCGGCCGGCGCCCGCCGCGGACCGTCGCGGTCAGGGGCCGGGTGCCGTCGTCCCGGCGGAGCTGCACGGTCAGGTCGAGCCGGTCGCCGGGCAGCGGCAGCCGCATCCGGTAGGAGCCCCGGACGTCGAAGAACGGCGATACGTAGAACTCCTTGGCCACGTCGGCCCGTCCGTCCGGGTCGGGCCGGAGCAGGTAGCAGTGCCGTTCGCCGTAGGTGTTGTGCACCTCGGCCACGACACACACCGGGCGGCCGGTGCGGTCGTGGCACCAGAACAGGGTCAGGGGGTTGAACACGTGGCCGAACACGCGGGCGTGGGCGAGCATCAGCGCCCGGCCGCCGGCGTCCGTCACCCCCCGGGCGGCCAGGAACGCGTCCAGGCCGGCCCGGAGGCTGGGCGCCCCGCCGCCGAAGTGGTCCCGGGCCTCGAAACGGGCGAGCGGCCGCAGTGCGCGGGGCAGCCGCGGCAGGTCGTCGACGTCGACCAGCCACAGGTAGGTCCGCCGGCGCAGCGCGTGGCGCACGGGGTGGACGCGGACGTGGACGACCTCACAGGGATAGAGCGAGGGGACCGGGGCCGTGGGAGGAGAGATCACCAGCGCACCCCCAGGGACCGGGCCGCTTCGACGCCGGAGCGGCAGCCGTCCTCGTGGAACCCCCAGCCGTGGTAGGCGCCGGCGAACGCCGTCACGGACGAGGCGAGGCGGGAGAGTTCGTGCTGGGCGGCGACGGACCGGCGGGTGTGGACGGGGTGTTCGTACACCATGCGGGCGAGGACCGTGCTCTCGTCGATGAGGCCGTCGCCGGGGTTGAGGGTGACGATGTGGGGTTCGTCCGTGTCGAGCCGCTGGAGACGGTTCATGTCATAGCTGACCTGCACGGATCCGGGACGTGCCGTGCAGGCCGGGATCCGGTGGTTCCAGCAGGCCCGGGCGTGCGGCGAGACGGGGAGCACGGACAGGTCCCGGTGGAGCACGGTCGGGTTGCGGGAGTACGTGAACGCTCCCAGGAGCCTGCGCTCGTCGGGGGTGGGGTCGGCGAGGATGCGCAGCGCCTGGTCGGGGTGGACGGCGATGACCACCGCCGCGTGCTCGGTGGTGTCGCCGTCGCCGGTGGTCACGCGGGCGCGGTCCGCCCCGCGCACGACCGCCCGCACGGGGGTCGCCGTACGGACCGCGGAGAGTCCCTTGGCGGCCTTCTCGACGTAGGAGGCGGAACCGCCGGTGACCGTCTTCCACTGCGGGGATCCGGTGACGGACAGCAGGCCGTGGTGGTCGAGGAACCGGAAGAGGTACGCCGCGGGGGAGCCGAGCGCGGCGTCCGCGGCGCACGACCAGACCGCGGAGACCAGCGGGACGGCGAAGTGCCCCGTGAAGTACGGGGTGAATCCCCCGCGTTCCAGGAAGGTGCCGAGGGTGGCGGTGTCGTCGCCGGAGGCGAGCAGCCGGCGGGCGGCCCGGTGGAAGCGCGGGACCTCGGCGAGCATCCGCAGGTGCCGGCCGCGCAGCAGGTTGCCGCCGCCGAGGAGGCCGCGCGGGCCGCGGGCACCGGCGTACTCCAGGCCGCAGCCGTCGCAGCGGACGGACATGCTCATCTCCGCGTCCCGGGTGACCACACCCAGCTCGCGGAAGAGGCGCAGCAGATGCGGATAGGTGCGTTCGTTGTGGACGATGAAGCCGGTGTCGACCCGGACGGTGCGGCCCGCGCGGCCGGCCGGTTCGTGGGTGTGGGCATGGCCGCCGAGCCGCTCGTCCGCCTCGTACAGGACCACGTCGTACCTGCGGGACAGCACGTGGGCGGCGGTCAGGCCGGCGACGCCCGATCCCACCACGCCGACGCTGGGCCGGTTCGGCCGGTTCGGCCGGTTCGGCCGGTCAAGCCGGTTCATGACGTCCCCCTCGTGCTCGGGGCGAGGCGTACGCGCAGCCGCAGCAGCCCGCGGCGGCAGTGGGCCTTCACGGTGCCCAGCGGCATGCCGGTCCGCCGTGCGATCTGCACCTGCGTCAGGTCGCCGAAGTAGGCGAGTTCCAGGACGTCCCGCTGCGCCCGTGGCAGCCGCTCCAGTTCGTTCGTGACCACGACCCGGTCGAGGAGCCGGTCGGGGTCACCGCCCGGGGCCGCGGGGATCCGCGCTCCGTCGGTGGCCGCGGCCACGAGTTCCAGCCTGCGGGTACGGTCGGACAGCGCGTCGGCGATCTTGTACCGGGCGATGCCGACCAGCCAGGCCCCCACCGGTCCCCGGTCGGGGCGGTAGCCGGTGCGGCCCCGCCAGGCGGCCAGGAACACCTGCTGGGTGACGTCCTCGGCCTCCAGGCGGTCCCCGATGGTGCGGCTCGCCAGCGCGTGGACGAGCCTGCCCCAGCGCAGGTAGGCCAGCTCCAGACAGCGTTCGTCACCGGCTGCGAGCCCGGCACCGATCTCCTCGTCGGTCGCCTCGCCCGGGGACGGCAGGACCGCGCCCGCCGATCGCGCTTCCGTCATGACGATTCCTCCTCATGCCCGGGGCGGGGTGCGCCCGGCCCTCTCAGCCTCCGCCGGGCGAAATCGTCATTTCAAGTCGCATCGTTTGTGCATAGGTTTGCCCTGAGGCGCTGCGAGGGGCAGTGCGGCCGGGGGAGGCCGGGGGGCGGCCGGGTGCCGGGCGGTGGCTCAGTCCCGGCCGCGCGCGTGCCGGAAGCGTTCCAGGCCCTCGGCGAGCGTGACGATCGGGTCGGGATAGTCCCGGGAGGCGAGCTCCAGGCCGCCGAGCCGCCACGGCTCGTGCACGAACGGAGGCTCCAGACCCTCCAGTTCGGGAACCCAGCGGCGGACGTAGCGTCCGGCGGGGTCGTACTTCCGGGCCTGCAGAACGGGGTTGAGGACCCGGTTCGGCCGGGTGTCGGTGCCCGTGCCCGCCACCCACTGCCAGTTCAGCTGGTTGTTGGCGACGTCGGCGTCGACGAGATGGTCGAGGAAGTGGCGGGCACCCTCCCGCCAGTCGATGTAGAGCGTCTTGGTGAGGAACGACGCCACGAGCAGCCGGCCCCGGTTGTGCATCCAGCCCTCGTGGAGGAGCTGACGCATGGCGGCGTCCACCACGGGATATCCGGTGCGGCCCTCCTTCCACGCCCGCAGGTCCGCCTCGGCCTGCTTCCCGCGCCGCCAGCGGTCCTGCCGCGGCCGGTAGTCCGCCCAGGCCACCGCCGGCCGGGCGCTGAGCACCTGGTGGTGGAAGTCCCGCCAGCACAGCTGGCGCAGGAAGGCCTCCGCGCCCGGGCCGCCCCGCGACCGGGCGCGGTACGCGGCCTCGGTCGCCGACACGGCCCCGAAGTGCAGGTACGGGGAGAGGCGGGAGGTGGCGTCGGCCGCGAGATCGTCGTGCACGTCCTCGTAGGAGTCGGCATGGCGGGACAGCCAGGAGGTGAGCCTGCGGCGACCGGCCCGCTCGCCGCCGGTCACCAGCGCCTCCGCGGTGCCGGCGACACCCGCCCGGGAGGGGACCTCCTCGGACCGGACACCGTCGGGCAGGGACACCGCGCGCGGGGCCGCCAGCGGAGCGCGCAGCGGCCGCGCCGCCCACCGCCGGTGGTACGGGGTGAACACGGCGAAGTGGTCGGAGCCGGCGGGCGTGACCTCCCCGGGCGGAACCGCGGTGAGCACCCCCTCGTGGACGTAGAGGCGGCGACCCTCGGATTCCAGCGCGTGGCGCAGCCGCTGCTCCCGGTCGTGGGCGAAGGCGCTGTACCCGGCCGACATGTGCACCTCGTCGGCGTCGGCGGCGCGCGCCACGGCGCAGACCTCCGCGACCGTGTCGCCGTGCCGCACCACGAGCCGGCCTCCCCGCTCCCGCAGCGCGGTGTCGAGGTCGGTCAGGCAGTCGGCGAGGAAGGCGAGCCGGTTCGGGGCGGCGAAGCCGGCCCGGTCGATGGCCGGGTCGCGTACGAACAGCGGTACGACCCGGGGCGATGACGCCAGCGCCGCCCGCAGCGGCGGATGGTCGTGGAGGCGGAGGTCCGAGGTGAACAGGACGACCGAGACGTTCACGGAGCCACTCCGGGGGTCGGGCACCGCCGCGTGTTGCTTCGGTGCGGGCGTTGTGCGGGGTTTCGGCCCGTCGGGCCGTCACGGATGCATCCGTTCCGCGGTCTGGGCGATCCTGCGGGCCATCCCGCCGAACACGACGGAGTGGAAGGGCGCCACGCTCCACCAGTAGAGGTGCCCGGCCAGGCCGTGGGGATGGAACAGGGCCCGCTGCCGGTAGCGCGCACCGCCGTTCCCGTCGCTCTCTGCGCGCATCTCCAGCCAGGCCAGTCCCGGCAGCCGCATCTCGGCGCGCAGCCTGAGCATCCGGCCCCTCTCGATCTCCTCCACCCGCCAGAAGTCCAGGGCGTCGCCGACCCTGAGCCGGGACGCGTCGCGACGACCCCGGCGCAGGCCCACCCCGCCGGCGAACCGGTCCAGCCAGCCGCGTACCGCCCAGGCGAGCGGGAACGAGTACCAGCCGTTCTCACCGCCGACCCCCTCGATGACGCGCCACAGGGCGGCGGGGCCGGCGGCGACCTCCTGTTCCCGCTCGTCGGTGTAGAGGCTGCCGCCGGCCCAGTCGGGGTCGGTGGGCAGGGGGTCGCTGGGGGCTCCGGGCAGGGAGGCCGAGGACCACCGGGTGACCACCTGGGCGTCGCGTACGCGCTGCAGGGCGAGGGCGAGGGCCTCGTCGAAGGGGAGGGGCGTGCCGGGCGGGTCGGGCACGTGGGCGGCGATGTCGTGCCCGTCGCACACCACCTCGCACCGCAGCGACTCGGCCAGCGGGCGGGCGAGCGCGGCGGGCACGGGGGTGACCAGGCCGATCCAGTGGCTGGACAGGCGCGGGGTCAGCATGGGCACGGGCAGGATCAGACGACGGGGCAGGCGGGCGACGGCGGCGTAGCGCTCCATCATCTGCCGGTAGGTGAGGACGTCGGGCCCGCCGATGTCGAAGGCCCGGCTGACCTCCGAGGGCATACGGGCGCTGCCGACGAGGTAGCGCAGGACGTCGCGGACGGCGATCGGCTGGACCCGGGTGCCGACCCAGCTCGGGGTCACCATGACGGGCAGGCGTTCGGTGAGGTAGCGGAGCATCTCGAAGGACGCCGAGCCGGATCCGATCACCACGGCCGCACGCAGGACGGTGGTCGGGACCCCGGAGTCGAGCAGGATGCGGCCGACCTCGGCCCGGGAGCGCAGGTGGGGGGAGAGTTCCCGGTCGGGGACGCCGGCGGGGGTGAGGCCGCCGAGGTAGACGAGGCGGCGGACCCCCGCCGCGCGGGCCGCGTCGGCGAAGGTGCGGGCCGCGAGCCGGTCCTTCTCCTCGAAGTCGCGCCCCGCGTTCATGGAGTGCACCAGGTAGTAGGCCACCTGCACGTCCCGCAGCGCGGGGAGCAGGCTCCGGGCGTCGGTGACGTCACCGCGGACCACCTCGACGCGGTCCGCCCAGGGGTGGTCGCGGAGGTTGGCGGGGGTGCGGGCGAGACAGCGGACGCGGTATCCGGAGTCGAGCAGTTCGGGGACGAGCCGGCCGCCGATGTAGCCGCCGGGGCCGGTGACCAGACACCGTTCACCGGTGGGCGGGGTGAGAGAACCGGTGGGCATGGGATGGGACTCCTCCTCCGGTGGTGGGGAAGGCCGCCCCGCGAAGGAGACGGATCCTCGTGTGTCTTCCGGTCACCCAGTCTTCTGGTGTGAGGCCCGGGACGGATGCGGCCGCGCCGAGGCGATCACGCCGGGGCGATCGCGTCCCGGCCGTGTCCGGAAAACGCTCTGGATCGGCTCCGCCCGGAATGATCGAATCTTGGCCATGGCGCCGCCGCACCGGCGCCCACCTCACATCTGAACAGGGGGAGCGGTCGGGTTGGACTCCATGACGTACGAGGACCTGCACCGCGAGGTCTCGGCGGACATCGACGCGGAGATCGACTCCGCGCTCCTGGGCCTCGGCCCGGCCGCGGACGGGGTGCGTGCCGCGATCCGCAGGCTCCTCGACCACCAGAAGTTCGCGTATCCGCTGTCCGTCCTGCCGATGCTCGTCCACGGGGTCGAAACGGGTGCCACCGCGCCGGCCGCCCCGCTTTCCGCGGTGCACGTGCTGTGGTGGACGGCGGCCTGCTACCTCGACGACCTGGCCGACGGGCACGGCGCCTCTCCCGCTTCCCACCTCGATGCGAACGAAACGATACTGGCATCGGTGATCTGCGGAAATGCGCTTCCCGTCCGGCTGATTCAGTCCCAGCGGCTTCCGGATCCCGTGCGCGGCGCACTGATCGCGGAACTCATGAATGGCTGGATCACTGCCGTCGAAGGGCAGTTGGCCGACATGCGCGGAGACATCACCCGCGCGACCCGGAAGTCGGTCGCCGCGGCATACCGCGCCAAATCCGGCGGACCGCACGCGATGATAACCGCCATGGCCGCCATATTGGCCGGCAAGGACATCCGGAGAACGGAACTCTGGCGCGATTTCGGCGATGTCTTCGGCATCCTGTGGCAGATCTTCAACGACCAGTGGGACATCACCGCCGGACGCAACGAGGACCTGCGGAACGGCACCGTGACCTATCTGCTCGCCTCCCTCCTCGACGACGCGTCCCCCCGGCTGCGACGGAACGTACTGGAGCTGTCTGAAGCGGCACGGGCCTCCGCCGGGGCGCGGTCGGAGCTCCTGGCCCTGCTGCTCGCACCCGCCACCCTCGACCGGTACTGCGAGGGCGTCGAGGCGCACCGCACCCAGGCGCACCGCATTCTCGACGAACTCGGCGGTAACGAACGCCATTCGGCCGCGTTGCGCCGGCTCGTCGACATGTCGGCGCAGATGCTCCTCACCGCCGGACCCCATTCCGCCGAGGTCCGGGCCGGCTGATCCCGGCGCCGCCCGCTCAGCACCGAAAGATAATGGCCGAATGGAACTCGGCCTATCCGTTCACCTGTTGGGCGTATGGCATCATGACCGCGCGAGGGCGGCCGCTGGGGTTCGCCGGAGGACTGAGAATGAAGTTACCTGGCTCTGCGACACCGGCCTCGGAGGACCGGCTGCTCAGGCGTCGCCTGAAGAAAGTACGCCGCGCCTGTGAGGAACTGCTCGCGGAGTGGGGTATGGAGCACGGCTGCGGTATCGACGAACTCCACCGGTATCTGAGCGAAGAGCGCGGGCGCCCCATCCATCTGGTCCCGACTTCCTTCCCCGAACGCCATCTCTTCGGCATATGGCTGAAATTGGACGACTTCGACGTCGTCGCATTCGAGAAGTCCGCCTCGCCGTCACACAAAGAACACATCATCGCCCACGAGCTGTCGCACATCGCCTTCGAGCACCGGGGCTCGGTGCAGCCGGACGGCGGTGATCCGGGCCGCGGGCTGACGGACGTCGACCCGGCTGCCGTACGGGGGATCCTCATGCGCTCCCGCTACAGCGACGACGAGGAGCAGGAGGCCGAGACGATGGCCTCGCTGATCCTGGCCAGGGCGACCAAGCGCTGGGTGGAGCCGGTCTGGGCCCTCCCGGATGAGGCGGCCGACATCGTGGCCCGCATCGAACACGGCATCGGCGGCAACAGCAGCGGCGGCAACGGCAGCAGCAGCAACGGCAACGGCAGCGGCAACGGAAACGGCAAAGCGGACCACACGTGACCCTGATCTACGGAATCCTCGCCTGGGTATGCGCCTTCGTCGGTCTCGCGGCCTTCGCCTACCGCCTCCCCGACGCACTGCGCCGCAAGGGAGACATCGCCCTCTGGGCGCTGTGCGTCTACTTCCTGTGCTCCGGCATCAGCTTCCTCGTCGACCTGGACCTCCTCCGGCTGCACATCTCCGCCTTCTTCGGACTGCCGAACATCACCTCGCTCATCACCCAGGTCGCCGTCGTCGTCCTCACCGCCGCCCAGCAGGTCGTCCTCGTCCACTGGTCCTCGCCGCCCGTCGAAGCCCGCCGTGAGGCCCGCCGCCGCGTGCTCTTCTTCGGCGTCCTGCTCGTCGTCCTGGTGATCGCCTCGATCGCCGTCGGCCCGGTCACCAAGGCGGAAACGGCCACCTCGACGATCCTGCTCAGCATCCAGGACGGCCGCTACGCCCTCTACATGACCTTCTACCTGCTGATCTGCGCCATCGGGCAGTTCGAGACCGTGCGGCTGTCGCTCCGTTTCACCAAGATGGCCAACCGCCAGTGGCTGGCCGTCGGCATGCGCACCGTCACCGTCGGCGCCGGTCTCATCCTGGTCTACTGCGTCACCCGGGGCATCCAGATCGCCGGCACCCGGTTCCACTACGACGGCGCGGTCCTCGACCCCGTCCAGTGGTCCTGCGGCAGCATCGGCGCCCTGCTCCAGGTCACCGGCTGGACGATCCCCTCCTGGGGCAACCACATCTCCCGGACCGCCGGCTGGATCCGCAGCTACCGCTGCTACCTGCGGCTGCGCCCCCTGTGGTGGGCACTGCACCAGGCGACCCCGGACATCGCCCTGGACCCGCCGCGGTCCTGGCCGCGCGACCTCGTGCCGCCCCGGGACCTGCACTACCGCCTCTACCGGCGGGTCATCGAGATACGCGACGGCCAGCTGATGCTCCGCACCTCGCTCTCCCTCGCCGAGTTCTCCGACCTGGCCCGCTCCCTGGAACTCCCCGAGGACCCGACCTCGCCGCTCGGGGAAGCGCTCCAGCTGCGCGCCGTCCTCGGCCGCCCGGCCGAGGAGCGGGCCGAGCGCGCGGAAAGCGGCGAGGAGTCCGACATCCCCGCCCGCCCGCCGCACGAGGACTTCCGCGACGAGGTGGAATGGCTGACCAAGGTCGCCTCCTCCTTCTCCTCCCTGGCCGGGCAGGGCGCGAGGACCGGGGCATGGTGACCGGCCCGACGCCCCCGACCCCGCCCCCGCTGTCCGCCCCGGACCTGATGCGCGTCACCGGGCACCTGCTGGCCCTCGACGCCGGGCCCGGCGCGACCACCGCGGTCCGCGCGGCCCGCGAGGCGGTACGGAACGTCCCCGAGCTCACCACCGACCCGGCATACCCGCGCGGGGCCGACACCGACCGGACCGCCGCCCTCGCCGAACTCTGCGAGGTCATCGGCTGGATCCTGTTCGACGCCGGACTCCACCGGCAGGCCGCCCGGGCCAACGCCCGCGCCCTGGCCCTCGCGGAGCTCTGCGGCGACCACCGGACGGCCCGGCTGGTGCTGCTCAACCACAGCATGCTGCAGACCCACACCGGACACGCGCGGGCCGCCCTGAGGTCCGCCGCCCGGGTCGTCACGCCCCGCACCCCCCACCGGGTCGGCACCCTCGTCCTGATCCGCCGCGCCCATGCCACGGCCGTGCTGGGCGGACACGCCGAACCCCTGGACCTGATCGCCCGCGCCCGCGCCCGCTTCGAGGACGGCATCTCCCGCCACGACCCCGCCTGGGCCTGGTGGATCGACGAGGCCGAGCTGACCGGCCACGAAGGCTGGGTGCACGCCCGGCTGCGGCGGTGGGACCGGGCCGTCCCGCTCCTGCACGAAGCGGCCACGGCCCCCGGGCCCGCCTACCGGCACCTGTTCACGGCGGAGCTCCTGTCCGCCCTGGCCCGGGCCGGGGCCTGGACCGAGACGGCCGACCTGATCGCGGACATCGCACCGCGCGTCACCGGCATCGGCTCCGTACGGACCCTCGAAACCCTCGGCAGGACGGCGGCCGGCCTGCGCCGGCACCCCCGTACTCCCGCACCGCTGCGTGATGCGGCGGTCCACCTCCTGGAGTCCCTGCCCGCTCCCGCGGCCCGCACCGCCGCCTCCGCCCCACACGACCGATAGGAACCCGACACCATGCGCCAGATACGCATCACCATGCCCGCGGCGGCCGTCCTCCTGGCCTCCGCGCTCGTCCTCACCTTCGGGAGACCCGTCTCCGAGGTCGCCTTCGGCACGCCCGCAGCCTCCGCCTCCGCCGCGGACCGGGAGACGGCCGCGCAGGCGGGCGCGCCGTGGATCTCCACGCACCTCTACTTCGGCACCGGACGGCACAACGGCCACCCGCCCATCACCGACGAGGAGTTCAACAAGTTCGTCGCCGAGGTGATCACGCCGCGCTTCCCGTCCGGTCTGACCCTCCAGGAGGGCCGCGGCCAGTGGCGCGACCGCGAGGGCGACATCAACCGGGAGAAGTCCTGGGAACTGACCGTGATGTACCCCACGGCGGAGGCCCACCGCAGGAACGCCGACATCGAGTACATCCGCGACCGCTACTGCGACCTGTACGAACTGGAGTCCGTCGGCCGCGCCGACGTCCGGGCACTCGTGGACTTCTGACCCGGCGCCGGCTCTTCCCGGCCGCGCGCCGCCGCCCGGTAGGCGCGCGGACCGGAGCCCACCGCGGCGGAGAAGTGCTGGCGGAACGTCACCTCGCTGCCGAACCCGGCCCGCCGGGCCACCTCGGCCACCGGATGGTCGGTCCGTTCCAGCAGCCGCCGCGCCTCGTCGAGCCGCCGGTCCAGCAGCCAGCGGTGCGGGGTGGTGCCCGTCTCCGCCCGGAAGTGCCGGGCGAAGGACCGCGGTGACATCCCGGCCCACGAGGCCAGCGTCGCCACGTCCGGCGGCTCGTGCAGCCGCCCCAGCGCCCGGGCCCGTACGGCGGCCAGCGCCTCGGCCGTACGGGCCGCGGCCGGCACCGGGCGGTCCAGGTACTGGGCGGTGGCACCGGTCCGGAACGGGCCGGTGACCATCGTCCGGGCCACCGCGGCCGCCACCTCGGAGCCGTGCGCCTCCCGCACCAGGTGCAGACACAGATCGATCCCGGAAGCCACCCCGGCCGAGGTCCACAGCCCGCAGTCCGCCACGAACAGCGCGGCGTCCTCGACCAGCACCGCCGGGTGCCGTTCCTTCAGTTCCGCGAGCAGCGACCAGTGGGTCACCGCCCGCCGCCCGTCCAGCAGCCCCGCCTCGGCCAGCACGAACGCCCCCGCGCACAGGGCGGCGATCGGTGTCCCGCGCCGGTGCGCCTCCCGCAGCGCCTCCAGCACCGCCCCGTCCGTCGGCCCGGCCGGATCGGAGAGTGCCGGTACGACGACCAGATCGGCCCCGGCCAGCCAGTCCAGCCCCCGGTCCGGCGTCAGCGTCAGCCCGTCGGCCAGCGGCAGCGGATCCGGCCCGGCCGCACAACGGCGCAGCTCGAAGGCGGGCACCCCCGGCCGGACACGGCCCGGCGGTCCACCCCACACCTCGTTGATCACGGCGAGGTCGAAGCTGCGGACCCCGGGCCGGGCGACGAGTGCGACGCGCTGCATGCCCCCATCCTGCCAGCCGCTCCCCTGCCATCCTGCCAGCCGGGCAGGATCCCATCGGTTCCCGTCCGGAGCACCGCTGTTTCCGGCCGCCGGCCTTCACCAGGATGGGACCCATGACGACGACAACGGACGGCATCGCCCTCGACCCGAACGCGGCCCTGGTGGTCATCGACGTGCAGCAGGGCTTCGAGGACTCCGCCTACTGGGGCCCGCGCAACAACCCGGGAGCCGAGGACAACATCACGGCCCTGCTGGACGCCTGGCAGCGCACCGGCCGCCCCGTGGTCCTGGTCCGCCACGACTCGGTCCACCCCGACAGCCCGCTGGCCGCCGGCACCCCCGGCAACGCCTTCAGGGACTTCGTGGAGAAGCGGCGCGCCGACACCGCCCTCCTGGTCACCAAGACGGTCAACTCCGCCTTCTACGGCACCCCCGACCTGCAGGAATGGCTGACGGCGGCGGGCATCGGCCAGCTGGTCCCGGTGGGCATCCAGACCAACATGTGCGTGGAGACCACCGCCCGGATGGCCGGCAACCTCGGCCACCGGGTCCTCCTCCCGCTGGACGCCACGCACACCTTCGACCTGGCCGGCCCCGCCGGGCTGCACCTGACGGCG
Organism: Streptomyces sp. NPDC048603; assembly: GCF_043199475.1. Taxonomy (NCBI): domain Bacteria; kingdom Bacillati; phylum Actinomycetota; class Actinomycetes; order Kitasatosporales; family Streptomycetaceae; genus Streptomyces; species Streptomyces sp. NPDC048603. The sequence goes on from NZ_JBICVY010000002.1 coordinate 80,087, forward strand.
GACGAACTGGCCACGGCCACCGCCGTCAGCCTGCACGGCGGAGGCTTCGCCCAGGTCGTCACGACGGCTCAGCTGCTCGCGGCCACGGCCGAGTAGTCACGCACCCGGACCGGCTCGGTCCGGGTGTTCTCCGGCGCGCCGGCCGCGAGCATGTCCAGGACCTCCTGGGTCGGCGCCAGCATGAAGAACCGCTCGGCGCCCTCCCGCCCGAGAGCCTGGTGCTCCGCCACGTAGCCGCGCATCTCCCGCTCGTAGGCGGCGAACGCCGCCGCGTGGTCCCCGCCGCACTCGGCCGGCGAGAATGGGATCATGACATCGACCACGCCAACGTACGGATCCCTGAACGAAGTTCGCACCGGCATCGACGCGATCGACGCCGAGCTGGTCGGCCTCCTGGCCCGCCGCCAGACCCTGGTCCGGGCAGCGGCCGGATTCAAGAAGGACGAGGACGCCGTACGAGCCCCCGACCGGGTGGAACGCGTCGTCGCCGCGGCCCGCGCCAAGGCCGAGGCCGAAGGCCTGGCCCCGGAGGTCGCCGAAGCGGTCTGGCGCGCCATGATCACGGCCTTCATCGACCTCGAACTCACCGAACACCGCGCCACGACCCCCCGCTGACGCGCCGGAGGCCCGGATCCGGGGGAATCCCCGGCCCGGGCCTCCGTGCGTGCCGTACGGCGGCGTCAGCCGTGCGCCGGTGTCAGAGGACGTCGGCGGCGATGTTCGCCGCGACCTGCTCCAGCAGCGGACCCGCGTCGGCGATGCACTTCGCCGTGTCCGGCTCGATCTCGGTCAGCGGGTACGCGCGGCGGATGCCCGCCGCCTGCAGGGCCTCCTGCTGCAGGAGGAGACGGCCGCACACCGCCACCACCGGCTTGCCCGCGGCCCGCGCGGCCGCGGCCACGCCCGCCGGGGCCTTGCCGTGCAGGGTCTGCTCGTCCAGCGAACCCTCGCCCGTGATCACCAGAGTGGCCCGCTCCAGGGCCGGCGCGAAGCCCAGCACGTCCAGCATCAGCTCGATGCCGGGGCGGAAGCTCGCACCGAGCAGCAGCGCGCCGTAGCCGATGCCACCCGCACCGCCCGCGCCCGGGGAGGCCGCCAGCTCGGTGGCCTTCGGGCCGATCGCCTTCGCCAGCACCTGGGCGTAGTGCCCCAGTGCCGCGTCGAGCGTCGCCACGTCCTCCGGCGAGGCGCCCTTCTGCGGGCCGTACACCGCGGCGCAGCCCTTCGGGCCGGTCAGCGGGTTGTCCACGTCGCTGGCCAGGACGAACTCCACGTCCGCGAAGCGCGGGTCCACACCCGACAGGTCCGCCGACGCCAGCTCGGCCAGCGCACCGCCGCCCGGGCCGACCGGCTCGCCGTTCCCGTCCAGGAACACCGCGCCCAGCGCCGCCAGCATGCCCGCGCCGCCGTCGGTGGTCGCACTGCCGCCCACGCCGAACACGATCGTGCGGGCACCCGCGTCCAGCGCGGCCTTCAGCACCTCACCCGAGCCGTACGTGGTCGCGGTCAGCGCGGCGAAGACCCCCTTGGGCAGCAGCTGCAGCCCGGACGCCTCCGCCATCTCCACCACGGCGGTGCCGTCGCGCAGCGCGAAAGCGGCCGTGACCTGCTCGCCGAGCGGGCCGGTGACCCGGACCTCCCGGCGTTCGAAACCGGCCGCCACAGCAGCCGCGACCGTGCCGTCGCCGCCGTCCGCGACGGGGAGGGTCTCGACCTCCACGCCCGGTACGGCCTTGCGAAGACCCGCCGTCACCCGCTCCGCGACCTGTACGGCCGTGAGCGAGCCCTTGAATTTGTCCGCGGCGATAAGAACGCGCGCGGCCTCAGTTACTGCTCCGTCCGTCACCTTGCTTGATCCCTTGCTATCGAACGTGCAGTCGCGCCAACCCCGAGGGTATCCGGAGGATCCTCCTATGCGCATGGGTGGCCTGGGTCACGCCACGCCCTGACCCGGCGCACCATACCGCTAAATGGGGAAAATCCGTCCCATAGTGGGGCCGCATGAGTGCGGAATCACGGGAACAGTCACGTCCGGTCGACCCCACCGCGCCCCGAGACGGGCCGGCGGGCGACGCTCCCGACCGCATCGTGGCCGCCGCCGTGGCGGCCGCACCGGCCGTGGTTGCCCACAGGGTCCGGCCCGGGAACCGGCCTGCCGGGCCCGTTAGGGTGGCCGGGTGACCACCACCGACTCCGCCGCAGCCGCAGCCTCCTACGCCGCCTACCTCGCGAGTCTGCCCCGGGTGCTCGCCGGGGCCGCCGCACTGTTCCGGGACGACGCGGGCCGGGTCCTCCTCGTGGAGCCCAACTACCGTGAGGGCTGGGCCCTCCCCGGCGGCACCATCGAGTCCGACGAGGGCGAGACCCCGCGCACCGCCGCCCGCCGCGAGACCGCCGAGGAGATCGGCCTCGACGTCCCGATCGGCCGTCTCCTCGTCGTCGACTGGTCGCGCGACCCCGGCCGCCCGCCGTTCGTCTCGTACGTCTACGACGGCGGCGTGCTCGACGAGGCACAGCTCGCCGCCATCGAGCTGCAGGAGGCCGAGCTCATCTCCTGGAAGCTGGTCGAGCCCGCCGAGCTCGGCGCCTACCTCCCCGCCTGGCTCCGCAGCCGCATCGAAGAGGCGTGCCGGGTCCTGGAAACGGGCGCGGGCACCACCGAACTCGAGGACGGCCGTCCGGCCCTTGCCTAGCCCGGCAGTGACACGGCGCCTACACCGAGCAGGACAGAATCAGCACATGATCACCATGTACGCCTGGCCCAGCACCGCCGACGGACCCGATGCCCTGCCGATGGTCCACTTCACCACCGAGGAACAGTCGGGCGGCGAGGTCACCCCCGACGGCCAGCCCGTCTGGCTCTTCGACGCCGCCATCCGGGAGGGCGGCTGGGCCCACTTCACCGACTACGACGGCTGGTCGCAGGCCGCTCCCGGCTGGATGGCCGAGTACCGCCGGCACGACGACGTCCTGCTGGTCAGCGGCCCCGGCGCCTGCGAGGGCTGGTACCAGGGCACCATCGGCGCCACCCCGGAGTGGATCACGGCCGCCGCCACCCAGCAGAGCATGGTCATCATGGCGGCCCCCGTTCCGCACCCGTCGATGTACAACTACGCCGTCGAGATGGGCGTGGGCTTCGCCCTGCTCGTCCCGGTGAACGTGGTCTAGCGAGCGAAGCCCGGGCCACGCGAGACCCGCCGGCCGGCCCCTCAGCCCGCCGGCAGGGTCCGCTCGCCCGCCTCGAAGGCGAGCAGCCGCTGCTTACGGTCCAGCCCGCCGCCGTAGCCCGTCATGCTGCCGGACGCCCCGATCACCCGGTGGCACGGCACGATGATGGTCACCGGGTTCTTGCCGTTCGCCAGCCCCACCGCCCGGGACGCGTTCGGCTTGCCCAGCCGTTCGGCCAGCTCCCCGTACGACCAGGTCTCGCCGTACGGGATCCGCTGCAGCTGCGCCCACACACTGCGCTGGAAGTCGGTGCCCTCCAGGCGGAGCGGCAGGTCGAACTCCGTCAGCCGTCCGGCGAAGTACGCCTCCAACTGCCGCACCACCTCCGGGAACGGCTCCTCCGAGGCCGCCACCCGCTCACCGAAGGACTCCTCCGACGGCCGGTGCCGCTGCCCCTCCATGTACATGCCGCTCAGGACCCCCTCGGTGGCCACGAGGGTCAGCGGCCCGTACGGACTGTCGACGACGGTGTACTGCCTGCGCTGCGTGCTGTTCACGATGCTTCTCCGTGGATCGGGAACTCGGGAAAGAAGGAAGGGGGTCAGACCGGAAGCCGGTTGATCGGATGGTCGTCGGTGGCCCACAGGTACTGGACCGCGTACGCCCGCCACGGCCGCCAGCCCGCCGCCCGCGCCGTCAGCGCGGCCGGTGACGAGGGCAGGCCCAGCCCGGCCGCCGCCCGCCGCACCCCCAGGTCGGAGGGGAGGAACGCGTCCGGATCACCCAGCGCGCGCATCGCGATCACCTCGGTGGTCCAGGGACCGAAACCGGGGAGCGCGGACAGCCGCGCCCGGGCCGCCTCCCAGTCGCTGTCGATGCCCAGCGGCAGCGAGCCGTCGGCCAGCGCCCCGACCAGGGTCATGAGGGTGCTCCGGCGGCTGCGCGGCAGCGCGAGCGTCTCCGGGTCGAGTCCGGCCAGGGCCTCGGGCGAGGGGAACAGGTGGGTCAGCCCGCCGTCCGGGTCGGGGTCCGCCACCGCCTCACCGTGCGCGGCGACCAGCCGGGCCGCGTGCGTCCGGGCGGCCGCGGTCGACACCTGCTGACCGAGCACCGCCCGTACGGCGAACTCGGCCGCGTCGACCGTACGCGGCACCCGGCGCCCGGGAGCCTTGTCCACCAGCGGCGCCAGCAGCGGATCGGACCGCAGCTGCTCGTCCACCGCCTCCGGGTCCGCGTCGAGGTCCAGCATCCAGCGGCACCGGCTGATGGCGATGGTCAGGTCCCGCAGGTCGGTCAGCGCCAGCTGGCACCCGATGTGGTCCGGCTGCGGGGTGAGGGCCACCACCCCGGTCCCGTACGGGAGCCGCAGCGTCCGGCGGTACGCACCGCCGCGCCACTCCTCCACACCCGGGACCGCGGTCGCGACGAGGTGCCCGAACAGGTTGTCGGGGTTGAGCGGGGCCCGGTACGGCAGCCGCAGCGAGAGCACGCCGGGCGTCAGCGGCCGGGAGCAGCCGCCGCTGCGGGCCGCCGCCCGGGTCCGCAGCTCGCCGGGCGTCAGCGCGAACACCTCGCGCACCGTCTCGTTGAAGCTGCGGATGGACGAGAACCCGGCGGCGAAGGCGATGTCGCCCATGGGCAGCGCGGAGGTCTCGATCAGCAGGCGCGCGGTCTGCGCGCGCTGCGCCCGGGCCAGGGCCAGCGGGCCGGCGCCGAGCTCCGCGCTGAGCTGCCGCTCCACCTGGCGGGTGGAGTACCCGAGCCGCGCGGCGAGCCCCGGCACGCCTTCGCGGTCGACGACCCCGTCCCGGATCAGCCGCATGGCGCGCGCCACGGCGTCGGCCCGCGCGTTCCACTCGGGCGATCCCGGGCTGGTGTCGGGCCGGCACCGCTTGCAGGCCCGGTAGCCGGCCTGCTGGCAGGCGGCGGCACTGGGCAGGAAGGTCATGTTCTCGACCTTGGGCGGTACGGCGGGGCAGCTGGGCCGGCAGTAGATCCGGGTGGTCCGGACCGCCGTGAAGAACCAGCCGTCGAACCGTGCGTCCTTGGACTGCACGGCCCGCACGCAACGTTCGGTGTCGGTGTACATGGCTCCAGCATCGGGGTGGGGGGAGGGGTCCGGCTGGCGGTTTTCCGACATCAAGGGTACGGCGGGGCCGGGCTCGGAGGCCCGCTCGGCGGAGCCCCGCCGCCGGGCCCGCGCCGGTTGGCCGGGGCGGGGGAGGAGGCGTTCGGGCGGACTGGGATGCTGTCCGGCGTGACGCTCACACCGGTAGAACCGATAACGGCCGATCCACCCCACTCCATCCGGATGCCCCTGCTCACCCAGTCCTGGCTGGACCTGGCCTTCCTGCACTGGGCGGCCGATCCGGCCGACGTCGCTCCACTGCTTCCGCCCGGCACGGTCCCCGACACCCTGGACGGGGTGACCTACGTGGGGCTGGTGGCCTTCAGGATGCACCGCGTGGGGTGGTTCGGTCTGCCCGGCGTCCCGTACCTCGGCACGTTCCCCGAGACCAACGTGCGCCTGTACTCGGTGGATGCCCACGGGCGCCGGGGTGTGGTCTTCCGCTCGCTGGACGCCTCGCGGCTCATACCCGTGGTGGTCGGGCGAGCCGCGTTCCGGCTTCCGTACCTCTGGTCCCGGATGTCCGTCCGGCGGGACGGTCCCACCCTCACGTACACGAGCAGCCGGCGCTGGCCGGGCCCGAGCGGCGCACGGAGCCGGATCGCGCTCCGGGTCGGCGAGCACGTCGGGGAACCGTCCGAGCTGGAGCACTTCCTCACCGCCCGCTGGGGTCTGCACACCGCCTTCTTCGGGCGGCCGCTCTACCTGCCGAACGTCCACCCGCGCTGGCCACTGCACCGCGCCGAGCTGATCGAGTACGACGAGGACCTGGTGGTCGCGGCCGGGCTGCCCAGGCCCGCGGGCGATCCGGTCAGCGTGCTGTACTCGCCCGGGGTTCCGGTCAGGTTCAGCCGGCCACCGCGCCGCCCCGCGGGGATCCCCACCCCCTGAGCGCACGCGAGAGGGCCCCGGATGCCTTATGGCATCCGGGGCCCTCTCGTTGCGTCCACGGCGGGAGCTACGGCAGCTGTGCCGCCCGCGCCTCGCGGCGGTTGTGCCGGAAGGTGTTGACCCGGCGGGTGGTCGCGAACAGCGGGATGGTCGCGGCCAGGACGATCTGCAGGGCGCAGCCCGTCTGGAGCAGCAACTGCCCGCCCGGGGCGTCGAACGCCCACGCGGCCAGCAGGCCCATCGCGCTGACGATCCAGCTCAGCATCGCCACGGCCAGCACGCCCCGCGGCTTCGGGTACTCGACCCGGCTCACCATCAGCCACGCCACCCCGATGATCGCCAGCAGGGTGGGCGGGAAGGGGAGCTCCAGCAGGACGATGGAGACGACCGTCAGGGCGCCGAAGGGGCTCGGCATGCCCTGGAACATGCCGTCCTTCATCGTCACACAGCTGAATCTCGCGAGTCTGAGCACGACCGCCAGCAGCACCACGATGGCCGCCAGTGCCGACACGCGCTGGTGGGCGTCGTCCGCGACCATGCCGTACACGAGTACGAAGTAGGCCGGGGCGAGACCGAAGCTGATCAGGTCGGACAGGTTGTCCAGTTCCGCACCCATCGGCGAGCTGCGCAGCTTGCGTGCCACGAGCCCGTCGAACAGGTCGAAGACCGCGGCGAGCAGCATCAGTATGACGGCGGTCGCAGCGCTGTGACGCGCCATGCCCGTCTCGTCACTGCCGGTGAGGTGCGGGATCAGGATCCCGGTGGTGGTGAAGTACACCGCCATGAACCCGCAGGTGGCGTTGCCGAGGGTGAGGGTGTCCGCTATCGACAGCCGCAGCGAGAGGGGCATCTCCTCGCCGTCGGCCTCCTCCTCCGCCGCCACCTGGGGAACCCACTCGGATCCGTCCGGGTCGGCCTTCGGTTTGGTGCGTGATTCGGGATCAGTCACGGTCAATGCGAGTCACCCCCGCGGTCGTGGCCTGACCGACCTCGACCGCGACCTCGACGCCCTCGGGGAGGTAGATGTCGACGCGCGAGCCGAAGCGGATCAGACCGATCCGTTCGCCCTGCTCCACCTTGGTGCCGGCCGGCACGTAGGGCACGATCCGACGGGCGACCGCGCCGGCGATCTGGACCATCTCGATATCGCCGAGCTCGGTGTCGAAGTGCCAGACAACGCGCTCGTTGTTCTCGCTCTCCTTGTTGAACGCCGGGACGAACCCACCGGGGATGTGCTCCACGGACGTCACCGTGCCCGCCAGGGGCGCGCGGTTGACGTGGACGTTCAGCGGGCTCATGAAGATCGCGACCCGGGTCCGTCCGTCCTTCCACGGCATGATGCTCTGCACCACACCGTCGGCGGGCGAGATGACCCGGCCCTGGGCGATCTCTCGCTCGGGGTCGCGGAAGAACCACAGCATGCCCGCCGCGAGGGCGGTGGTGGGCACGGCCGCCGCGGCCCAGCGTCCGGACTTGCGGGCCCGGGTGAGGCTGAGCGCCGCGGTGGCGACGGTCGGCAGAAGCCACGGCGATGCTCCGCGCGCGAGGCGTACGCCGAGGAGGCTGTCGCGAGGTGCAGAGGTTTGGCTGTGGGGCATGGATGACCTTCGTAGCGGGTGATTGCCGCGCCGCAAACGGGGGGACGGGACGGCGGCTTTACTGGAATGCTATCGGTTGCGCGCAACAACTGGGCAAGCCAGAAGCCGAGTCGAGTCCCTCTGGCCAGTGACTGGATGTGACCCTTTTCGCTCCCAAACGGGAGCGAATTGGGACATTCAGCTCTGGACCCGGTACTCCTCGAGCAGGCGTCGCCCAATGATCATTTTCTGGATCTCGGCGGTACCTTCACCGATCAGCAGCATCGGCGCCTCCCGGTAGAGCCGCTCGATCTCGTACTCCTTCGAGAACCCGTAGCCGCCGTGGATACGGAAGGCGTCCTCCACCACCTCCTTGCAGTACTCGGAGGCGAGGTACTTCGCCATCCCTGCTTCGAGGTCGTTTCGTTCCCCGGAGTCCTTTTTGCGTGCTGCGTTGACCATCATGGCATGAGCGGCCTCGACCTTGGTAGCCATCTCGGCCAGCTTGAACTGGATGGCCTGGTGCTGGGCGATCGGCTTGCCGAAAGTGTGACGTTGCTGGGCATATCCGACACCCAGTTCGAAGGCACGCTGCGCGACGCCGCAGCCACGCGCCGCCACGTTGACGCGGCCGACCTCCACGCCGTCCATCATTTGGTAAAACCCTCGGCCGGTGACCCCGCCCAGGACCCGATTGGCCGGAATGCGCAGTCCGTCCATGATGAGCTCGGTCGTGTCGACGCCCTTGTAGCCCATCTTGTCGATCTTGCCGGGGATGGTCAGGCCCGGACGGACCTCGCCGAAGCCGGCCTCCTTCTCCACCAGGAAGGTCGTCATCGACTTGTGCGGGGCCGTGCCCTCCGGGTGTCCTTCGTCACTCCGGACCAGAACGGCCACCAGCGTGGAGGAGCCGCCGTTGGTCAGCCACATCTTCTGGCCGTTCAGGACGTACTCGTCGCCGTCCTTCACCGCCTTCGACGTGATCGCCGACACATCGGAGCCCAGTCCCGGCTCGGACATGGAGAACGCGCCCCGCACCTCGCCCAGCGCCATCCGGGGCAGGAAGTGGTCCTTCTGCTCCTGGGTGCCGTGCTGCTTGAGCATGTACGCGACGATGAAGTGCGTGTTGATGATGCCGGAGACCGACATCCAGCCGCGGGCTATCTCCTCCACGCACAGCGCGTAGGTGAGCAGCGACTCACCCAGGCCGCCGTACTCCTCGGGGATCATCAGCCCGAAGAGGCCGAGCTCCTTGAGGCCGTCGACGATCTGCTGCGGGTACTCGTCGCGGTGCTCGAGCTCCGTCGCGACCGGGATGATCTCCTTGTCCACGAACTCGCGGACGGTCTTGACGATCTCCTGCTGGACCTCGGTGAGGCCGGCGGTCTGGGCGAGTCGTGCCATGACTACTTCCCCTGTTCCTTGAGCTGGGGGCGGCCGGGCTGCTCGCCGCCGCGCTCCTTGATGTACGTCTCGGTCGGGACCATCACCTTGCGCCGGAAGACGCAGACCAGGGTGCCGTCCTGCTTGTAGCCCTTGGTCTCCACGTAGACGATCCCGCGGTCGTTCTTCGACTTCGACGGGGTCTTGTCCAGGACCGTGGTCTCGCCGTAGATGGTGTCGCCGTGGAAGGTCGGCGCCACGTGCCGCAGCGACTCGATCTCCAGGTTGGCGATGGCCTTGCCGGAGACGTCCGGCACGGACATGCCGAGCAGCAGGGAGTAGATGTAGTTGCCCACGACCACGTTCTTGCCGAAGTCCGTCGTGTTCTCGGCGTAGTTCGCGTCCATGTGGAGCGGGTGGTGGTTCATCGTGAGCAGACAGAAGAGATGATCGTCGTACTCGGTGACGGTCTTCCCGGGCCAGTGCTTGTAGACCGCCCCGACCTCGAACTCTTCGTACGTGCGTCCGAACTGCATGGGTCAGGCCTCCGGGATCTCGAACTTGCCGGTCCGCTGCATGCCGGCGGCCCGCCCCTTGCCCGCGATGACCAGGGCCATCTTGCGGCTGGCCTCGTCGATCATCTCGTCGCCGAGCATCGCCGAGCCCTTCTTGCCGCCCGCCTCGGACGTGCACCAGTCGTACGCGTCCAGGATCAGCTCGGCGTGGTCGTAGTCCGCCTGGGAGGGGGAGAAGACCTCGTTGGCCGCCTCGACCTGGCCCGGGTGCAGTACCCACTTGCCGTCGAAGCCCAGCGCCGCGGCACGGCCGGCGACCTCGCGGTAGCCGTCCACGTTCTTGATCTGCAGGTAGGGGCCGTCGATCGCCTGGAGGTCGTTGGCGCGGGCCGCCATCAGGATCTTCATCAGGATGTAGTGGTAGGCGTCCGCCGGGTAGCCGGGCGGCTGCTCACCGACGACCAGCGACTTCATGTTGATGGAGGCCATGAAGTCGGCCGGGCCGAAGATGATCGTCTCCAGGCGCGCGGAGGCCTGCGCGATCGCGTTGACGTTGTTCAGGCCCTGCGCGTTCTCGATCTGCGCCTCGATGCCGATCTTGCCGACCTCGAAGCCCATCGTCTTCTCGATCTGGGTCAGCAGCAGGTCGAGCGCCACGACCTGCTCCGCGTTCTGCACCTTCGGCAGCATGATGCAGTCCAGGTTCTGGCCCGCACCCTCGACGACGGTCACCACGTCCCGGTAGGTCCAGTGGGTGGTCCAGTCGTTCACGCGCACCACGCGGGTCTTGCCGGTCCAGTCACCCTCGTTCAGGAACTTGACGATGGTGTGCCGGGCCTCCGGCTTGGCCAGCGGCGCGCAGGCGTCCTCCAGGTCCAGGAAGACCTGGTCGGCCGGCAGGCCCTGGGCCTTCTCCAGGAACCGGGGGTTCGAGCCCGGGACCGCGAGGCAGGAGCGGCGCGGCCGGAGCCGGTTCACCGGGGCAGAGGGCGTGGTCATGCGGGGACCTCCGTGCTGATGAGGGGGTTGAGCTTGTTGGCTTTGCGGATCTCGTCGACGATACGGCCGATGATCTCCGTGATACCGAAGTCCTTCGGGGTGAAGACGGCGGCCACACCGGCGGCCTTGAGTTCCTCGGCGTCGGCATTCGGAATGATGCCGCCGACGATGACGGGCAGGTCTGCCGCCCCCGCGGTGCGGAGGCGTTCCAGCACGTCCGGCACGAGCGCGCTGTGCGAACCGGACAGGATGGACAGTCCCACGCAGTGCACGTCCTCGGCCAGTGCCGCCGACGTGATCTGCTCCGGGGTCAGCCGGATGCCCTGGTAGACCACCTCGAAGCCGGCGTCGCGGGCCCGTACGGCGATCTGCTCGGCACCGTTGGAGTGCCCGTCCAGACCGGGCTTGCCCACCAGCAGCCGCAGCCGCCCGGCGCCCAGCTCCTCCGCGGTCCGCGCGACCTTCTCGCGGACCTCGGCCAGCGGGGTGCCCGGCTCGGCGGTCACCGCGACCGGGGCCGAGGAGACCCCGGTCGGCGCGCGGAACTCGCCGAACACCTCGCGCAGCGCGCTCGCCCACTCGCCGGTGGTGACGCCCGCACGGGCGCACTCCAGGGTGGCCTCCATGAGGTTCTCGGTCCCGGCGGCGGCCTCCTTCAGCCGGTCCAGGGCCTGCCCGGCGGTCGGGAAGACGAACGGGTCGCCGTTGCCCTGCCGGTCGGTGGACTCCTGCCGCTCGGTCCGCCAGCGGCCGATGCGCTCGACGGTGAGCGCCTCCACCGCCCCGTCCACCGTCATGATGGCGCCGTCCAGGTCGGCGGTCAGCGGGTTCGGCTCGGTCTGCTGGAAGCAGTTCACGCCGACGATCTTGTCCTCGCCGGCCTCGATCCGGGCCCGCCGCTCGGCGTGCGAGGAGACCAGCTGAGACTTCAGGTAGCCGGACTCGACGGCGGCCATCGCCCCGCCCATCTCCTGGATCCGGTCGATCTCGGCCAGGCAGTCGGCGACCAGGGAGTCGACTTTGGCCTCGATGACGTGGGACCCCGCGAAGATGTCCTCGTACTCCAGCAGGTCGCTCTCGTGGGCGAGGACCTGCTGGATGCGCAGCGACCACTGCTGGTCCCAGGGCCGGGGCAGGCCCAGCGCCTCGTTCCAGGCCGGCAGCTGCACCGCCCGCGCACGGGCGTCCTTGGAGAGGGTGACCGCCAGCATCTCCAGGACGATCCGCTGGACGTTGTTCTCCGGCTGGGCCTCGGTGAGCCCGAGCGAGTTGACCTGGACGCCGTACCGGAAGCGGCGCTGCTTGGCGTCCTCGATCCCGTACCGCTCCCGGGTCACCCGGTCCCAGATGCGGCCGAAGGCGCGCATCTTGCACATCTCCTCGATGAAGCGGACACCCGCGTTCACGAAGAAGGAGATCCGGGCGACCACCTCGCCGAACCGCTCCTGCGGCACCTGCCCCGAGTCGCGGACCGAGTCCAGCACCGCGATGGCGGTGGACATCGCGTACGAGATCTCCTGGACCGGAGTGGCCCCCGCCTCCTGCAGGTGGTAACTGCAGATGTTGATCGGGTTCCACTTCGGGATGTTGTTGACCGTGTACGCGATCATGTCGGTGGTCAGCCGGAGGGAGGGCCCCGGCGGGAAGACGTGCGTCCCGCGCGAGAGGTACTCCTTGACGATGTCGTTCTGGGTGGTGCCCTGGAGCTTGGAGATGTCCGCTCCCTGCTCCTCGGCGGCCACCTGGTAGAGCGCCAGCAGCCACATGGCGGTGGCGTTGATCGTCATCGAGGTGTTCATCTGCTCCAGGGGTATGTCCTGGAACAGCCGTCGCATGTCGCCCAGGTGGGAGACCGGGACCCCGACCCGGCCGACCTCGCCGCGGGCGAGGATGTGGTCGGGGTCGTAGCCGGTCTGCGTCGGCAGGTCGAACGCGACCGACAGGCCGGTCTGGCCCTTGGCGAGGTTGCGGCGGTACAGCTCGTTGGACGCCTCGGCCGTGGAGTGGCCGGCGTACGTCCGCATGAGCCACGGACGGTCCTTCTGGCGCTCTGTCATCTCAGGCGTTCCCTTTGGCCCTCAGACGGATCTCGGCGGATCTCAGACGTTGCGGAAGCGGTTGATCGCGTCGATGTGCTTGGCGCGCATCTCGGGATCGCGGACGCCCAGGCCCTCCTCGGGGGCCAGGCAGAGCACGCCGACCTTGCCCTGGTGGGCGTTGCGGTGGACGTCGTGGGCGGCCTGCCCGGTCTCCTCCAGGGAGTAGACCTTCGACAGGGTGGGGTGGATCTTGCCCTTGGCGATCAGGCGGTTGGCCTCCCACGCCTCGCGGTAGTTGGCGAAGTGCGAGCCGATGATCCGCTTGAGCGACATCCACAGGTAGCGGTTGTCGTACTCGTGCATGTAGCCCGAGGTCGAGGCGCAGGTGGTGATGGTGCCGCCCTTGCGGGTGACGAACACGGAGGCGCCGAAGGTCTCGCGGCCCGGGTGCTCGAAGACGATGTCGATGTCCTCGCCGCCGGTCAGCTCGCGGATCTTGGAGCCGAACCGCTTCCACTCGCGCGGGTCCTGGGTCTGCTCGTCCTTCCAGAACTTGTAGCCCTCGGCGTTGCGGTCGATGACCGACTCGGCGCCCATCTTCCGGCAGATCTCCGCCTTCTCCGGGGAGGAGACCACGCAGATCGGGTTGGCGCCGCCGGCCAGGGCGAACTGGGTGGCGTACGAGCCGAGGCCGCCGCTGGCGCCCCAGATCAGGACGTTGTCGCCCTGCTTCATGCCGGCGCCGTTGCGGGAGACCAGCTGGCGGTAGGCGGTGGAGTTGACCAGGCCGGGGCTGGCGGCCTCCTCCCAGCTGAGGTGGGCGGGCTTCGGCATCAGCTGGTTGGACTTCACCAGGGCGATCTCGGCGAGGCCGCCGAAGTTGGTCTCGAAGCCCCAGATGCGCTGCTCGGGGTCGAGCATCGTGTCGTTGTGGCCGTCCGAGGACTCCAGCTCGACGGAGAGGCAGTGCGCGACGACCTCGTCGCCCGGCTTCCAGCTGTTCACGCCGGGGCCGGTGCGCAGGACGACGCCCGCCAGGTCGGAGCCGATGATGTGGTACGGCAGGTCGTGGCGCTTGGTGAGCTCGCTGACCCGGCCGTAGCGCTCCAGGAAGCCGAAGGTGGAGAGCGGCTCGAAGATCGAGGTCCACACGGAGTTGTAGTTGACCGAGGAGGCCATGACGGCCACCAGGGCCTCGCCCGGGCCGAGTTCGGGGACCGGGACCTGGTCGAGGTGGAGGGACTTGCGGGGGTCCTTCTCACGGGTGGTGAGCCCGGCGAACATCTCCGTCTCGTCCTTGTGCACGGTGATCGCGCGGTACGAGTCGGGGAGCGGCAGGGCCGCGAAGTCGTCGGCCGTAGCGGCCTGCGACTGGATCGCGTCCAGGATGTCCTTCACGGTTTTGCCTCCTGCGAGCGCTGGATGAGGGTGCGCTGAGGGAATCGCGGTGCGGTGGGAGTGGTGGGTGTGCCGTCGGTTCGGCGGTGCGTCATGCGGTGCCCGATGCGTTGCGGTGCCCGAGGTGGTGCTCGATGCGTTGCGTTTGACCGATGCGGCGCGTGATGCGTGGTGGTGCTGTGGCGGCGCCTGTGGTGGGGCGCGGGAGGTGCCTGTGACGCAGGCGTCCGGGGCGCGTTCCTCGCCGGGTAGGGCTCGGACCGCGGGGACATCCGGACGGCTTCAACGTATGGCACCGCGTGTCACTCGACAAGGCACCGCGTGCCAAAACTTTCTCTCATTTGCCGATTGACCTGCGCAGATGAGCGATGATCGATCAGAGTTACCCGCGAGTAGGGGCAAGCTGGACATACGACAGCGGCCGCCCCCCGGATCGGGGGGCGGCCGCTGTGGCGGGTGTGACGAGCATCGCGCGGGCGTCTCGGATACCGGTCACCCGGAGCCGTGCTCCGAGCGCGCCGCGACGCGTCCCGGCCGCTCGTGCTCCGGCCGGCTACCTGTTCTTCAGAGCGTCCTCGATGGTCCGCATGACCTCGTCGAGCGGGGCGTCGGTCCGCGCCACCGCCACCAGCACCTCGCCCTCGGCACGCACGGCGGCCGGCGCCGGCCCGGCGTGGGCGGCGGCCTGTGCCGCGACCGGGGAGCGGCCCGCGTTGATCCCGGTGCCGAAGGTCTTCCGGACGATCGCGAAGGCATGATCCAGCTGCGCTTCCACGTCCCCCTGGCCGCCGGCCCGCAGCCAGCGGCGCAGCACGTGGTTGTGGGCCGTGACCACGGCCGAAGCGGCCACCTCGGCCAGCAGCGGATCGTCGTTGCCGTCGTGGTGGTCCTGCTCGTCGAAATGGGCCAGCAGATAGCGGGTGAACAGCCGCTCGTAGCGGGCCACCGAGGCGATCTCGCGCTCCCGCAGCGCCGGAACCTCACGGGTCAGCCGGTACCGCTCCACCGACACCGCCGGCGAGGCGGCGTACATCTTCATGACTTCCTTGATCCCGCGGCAGACCGTGTCGAGCGGGTGCTCGTGCGCCGGAGCGGCGTCCAGCACCGCCTCGGCCCGGATCAGGGTGTCGTCGTGGTCCGGGAAGATCGCCTCTTCCTTGGACCGGAAATGCCGGAAGAACGTGCGCCGGGCCACCCCGGCGGTCGCGGCGATCTCGTCTACGGTCGTCGCCTCGTACCCCTTCGTCGCGAACAGCTCCATCGCCGCGGCGGCGAGCTCGCGGCGCATCTTGAGCCGCTGTGCGGCGGCCCGGGAACCGGCGGCGCTCTCCGTGCCGTCGGAAGAGGCCGCGACGGGGCGGGCGGGGGTCTTGGCGGGCTGGGACATAGTGCGAACGTACTGCATGCGCGCCGGAGAGCGCGCCTGAGGTCCGGCGGCGGCCACACCTTGAGACGGGGGCGGGGATGGATGCGGGGGAGGGCCCGCACTGTGCTCGGGAGGGTTCCCGCGCCGTGAGGGTCCGGCGGGGCCGAGCAGCCCTCCCCACGCATCCGGCTCATGTGCCCGTGGGTGCCCGCCGGCGTTACCGCCGGGCGTACTCACGGAATCCGCGACCGGTCTTCCGGCCCAGGCAGCCCGCCGCCACCAGATGCTCCAGCAGCGGGGACGGCGCCAGGCCGGGGTCGCGGAACTCCTTGTGGAGGACCTTCTCGATGGCCAGGGAGACGTCCAGGCCGACCACGTCGAGGAGCTCGAACGGGCCCATCGGGTAGCCGCCGCCCAGCTTCATCGCGGCGTCGATCTCGTCGACCGAGGCGTAGTGGGTCTCCACCATCTTGATCGCGTTGTTCAGGTACGGGAACAGCAGGGCGTTCACGATGAAACCGGCCCGGTCGCCGCAGTCCACGGCGTGCTTGCGGACCTTGGCACACACCTCGCGGACCGTCGCGTGGACGTCGTCCGCGGTCAGCACCGTACGCACCACCTCGACCAGCTTCATCGCGGGCGCCGGGTTGAAGAAGTGCATGCCGATCACGTCCTGCGGACGCGAGGTCGCGCGGGCACAGGCGATCACCGGGAGGGAGGAGGTGGTCGTGGCCAGCACGGCACCTGGCTTGCAGATCTTGTCCAGGGCGGCGAACAGCTCCTGCTTGACCGCCAGGTCCTCGGCGACCGCCTCCACCGCCAGGTCGACCTCGGCGAAGGCCTCCAGCGAACCGGCCGGGGTGATCCGCGCCAGGGTCCCGTCCGCGGCCTCCTGCGTCAGCCGGCCCTTGGCCACGGCCCTGCCCAGGGACTTCCCGATCGCCGCCTTCGCGGCCGCCGCCTTCTCGTCGCTCCGCGCCGCCAGCACCACGTCGTAACCGGCCTGCGCGAAGACCTGCGCGATGCCGCTCGCCATGGTGCCGGAGCCGGCCACGCCGACGGAGGACACCGCACGGCCGGCGACCGAGGCGGCCCCCTCCAGCGGCGTGTGCGCGTCACGGACGACCGCGGCACTGCCCGGCGCCTCGTAAGAGTAGAAGCCGCGCCCCGCCTTGCGGCCGGTCAGCCCGGCTTCGGTGAGGTGGCCGAGGATCGGCGCGGGGGCGTGCAGCCGGTCGCCGGAGGCCGCGTACATGGCCTCCAGGACGGTGCGCGCGGTGTCCACGCCGATCAGGTCGAGCAGCGCCAGCGGCCCCATGGGCAGACCGCATCCCAGCCGCATCGCGGCGTCGATGTCCTCCCGGGAGGCGTACTTCGACTCGTACATGGCCGCGGCCTGGTTGAGGTAGCCGAAGAGCAGGCCGTCGGCGACGAACCCGGGCCGGTCGCCGACCGCGACGGGCTCCTTGCCGAGGGCACGGGCGAGCGCGGTGACGGCCTCGACGGCCGTCGGGGCGGTGAGGACCGAGGAGACCACCTCGACCAGCTTCATGGCCGGCGCGGGGTTGAAGAAGTGCAGGCCGAGCACCCGCTCCGGGTGCTGCGACCCGGCGGCGAGCCGGGTCACCGACAGCGCGTTGGTGCCGGTGGCCAGGATGGTGTCGGGCCGGACGATCGCGTCCAGGTCCCGGAACACCTGCTGCTTGAGCGCGTAGTCCTCGGGGACCACTTCGACGACGAGATCGGCGTGCACGGCCGCCTGCAGGTCGGTGAAGGTGCGCAGCCGGGCCAGGACGCTCTGCCGCTCCTGCTCGGTCAGCCGCTCCTTGGCGACGGACCGGGCAGTGGCGGCCTCGAGGGCGGCGGTGCAGGCACGGCCCGCGGCCTCGCTGACGTCGATGCCGATCACTTCGTGACCGGCCCGGGTGAGGACCTCGGCGATACCGGTGCCCATGGTGCCGAGGCCGACGACGGCGACGGTCTGGAGGGCGGACGGGGTGGGCTGGGCGGAACTGGACGTGGACGGACGGTCCATCGCGGGACTCCAGTGAGGGTGAAAGGGGTGACGGCTGAGGGAGCGCGGAGCACAGGGCGCAGGGGTGCACGGGGTACGGGTGTGCGTGGAGCGCAGGGGTGCACAAGTCCGCGGCAAGACGCCGACGAGCGGCGCCGGGCCACGACTACGGATGCTCCGCGTGCATGCCGCGCGTCGCACAGCGCGGCGGAATGCGGATTACCGAACACGGCGAACTGAGGGAAACGGCCAAGCCCTGTCCCGGGGCACAGGCCGCACAGCATGCCGAACCGACCAACACGAGCGGGGCTGCGTCACCAGGCCACGCCCGTAATCCGGTCCCCGAGCCACTGCTGTCGGGCCCAAGGACACGTTGGTGCGAGATTAACCGGTGAGTAACTGCTTGGCCAGACCAGGGGAGATGTGATCTGCACGATGGCCCGAAACGGCGAGGGCGCCGTGCGGCCGTGCGGCCGTGCGGATCAGCCTTGGCTGTCCGCCGTACCGGTGGGAGCGTGTGTGTGATCGCCGCTGTCCGGTAGGCCTGTGTGGCGATCGTGGGCGCCATCCGCCCAGCACCTGACGACCCGCACTCGCCGACAAGCAGAAGCGCGTAGCGATCTGATGCGCCTGGGCCGAGCCTGCTCACGTAGATCTGATCGACTTCGATTCCGCGTCCGCCCGAACGGGCGGCTGGCCGAGCGAAGCTGCGGCTCGTGCCCGCCGAAGCCAGAGCCTCACGACCCGTAGGTCCCCCTATGCCGTTCCCCCGGGGGCCGCCCGACAGTCCTTGTCGTTCCGGGACGGACGTCGGGGTCAAGGGTGGCCCGAAGGGCCATCGCCGGAGGCGACGCGACAACGTCGCGCCCTTGACGCCGACGGCCGGCACGGAAAGACACTGGGACTGACGGGCAGCCCCCGGGCACCCTCTCGTTCCCGACCCAGCGGAGCTCGCTGCCAGAGCGTGGTACTCCCGGTGAAACTCGGCGGGCCGGCGTCCCGCCCCCCTACGCTGGGCGGATGACTGTGCTTGAGCGGCTGCGGAGCGAAGCCGGCGGGGCGGCGGGGGAGTACGAGCGGCTGGTGGCGGCCGGGAGTGACGAGCTGGCCGAGGCGCTGACCTCCGGTGCGCTTCCCCTGTGGGCCCGGGAGCTCGCCGCCTATCGCCTCGGTCTCGCCGGGGACCGTCGTGCCTTCGAGGCGCTGGTGCTCCTGCTCAACCACCGCGACCCACCCCGCTGCGCGGCGGCCGCCGAGGCGCTCGCCGGCCTCGGTGACCCCCGTACCGCCCGCGCCGCCGCGGCCCTCGCCACCAACGAGCTGCGCGTCGCCTACGCCCTGGAGCCGGTACGGCTCCTTGCCGCGCTCCGCGCCCCGGAATCCGTACCGGCGCTGATGACCACCCTGGACCGGCGGCTCACGCCGCACGACCCGTACTGGCGGGTCGCCCTCGCCTGCGTCGAGGGGCTCGGGGCCCTCGGTGATCCGCGGGCCCGCGAGCTGCTCGTCCGTGCCCAGTCCCACCCGCGGCTCGCCGTCGCTGCGACCGAGGCGATCAAGGCGTTGTCCTGACGTGAATTCGGCGCCTCGCCGGGGTGGCCCGGCCCGGTCACTTCCAGGCCGGTATGATCGCCGGCAATGCGGTTGCCTTACCGCAATGCAATTGCCCTACCGGTAGTCAGCGCGAGACGAGCCGGCCTCCCTTCTCCGCTCGATTCCCAGTGAGGATTCCATGTTCAAGGTCAACGAGTATTTCGACGGTACGGTCAAGTCCATCGCCTTCGCCGGCGAGGAAGGCCCGGCGACGATCGGCGTCATGGCTCCCGGCGAGTACGAGTTCGGCACCGACGCCCGCGAAATCATGCACGTGGTCAGCGGAGCCCTGATCGTCAAGCTGCCCGGCGCCGACACCTGGGAGACCTTCGCGGCCGGCCGGCAGTTCGACGTCCCGGGCAACAGCAAGTTCCAGCTCAAGGTCGAGGTAGAGACCGCCTACCTTTGCGAATACCGCTGAACAACGCCCTGATCCGGAAGTAGTCGCGTCTGCGACTCGGCCGACAACGTGTGAGGTTCCCCTTGAGCAGGCTGCTGGATTCTTGTCAGACCACGGTTTCTCCGAGTTATCGCATCTTTGGGCTGGTTGATACGAGCGTCGACACGTATTCACCACATGCGGACCGCGCGAGATGGCTCCTCTCCGCCCCCGGCATGGTCTATCTGCAGGTGCCGCCCCAGGTGATCCGGGCATCGGTCCGGTTGGAGAGCTGGTCGACGGTCCCTCCGGCGAGCGATGCTCCGTGGTCCGGCTCGGAGGAAGTGGAAGTGGAGCTTCCAGGAGGCGACCTCGCACTGGAGACCGTCGACGGCGGGCAGCGGGAACTCCCCCTGATCCTGCCTTCGCCCGGTCTGTACGGGATGCGGTGGCAGTGGACGTTCAATCGTGAAGGCGGTCCCTTCACCTCTCCGTTGGAGGGACTCCCGGAGCCCTTGCCCATGCCGACGGGTCACGAAGAGGAACTGAACGGCGCAGATCAGTACTGCCTGATTCAGATCTGGCGGGCAGCCGCCGCGTGACACAGGAGCGGGGCCGGTCCATCGGACCGGCCCCGCGGCATGAGCGACTCAGGCCGGGTTCTCCGGTCAGTCGCCGATCACGATGATGAACGGGTCATGGCTCAGGATCCGGTCGTTGTCGTACCAGGCGCCGAGACGCCGCCCGGCTTCCTGGTTCTCGTCCGAGTCGATGTAGCGGACGGAGAAGTCGTCCCGGTACGGCTCTCCCTCGTACTGGTAGCGCGCGGCCCCCTGATAGCTGGAGGCGAAGGGGAATTCGTCGCAGTCGCGGCGCTCTCCCGCCGTGGGCTTACCCGGCACGGAGGCGTTGTTGCACGTGCTGGAGACGACGGAACGGTTGGCGTCGTAGCGCGCCTGCTCGAACGCCCCGACGCCCGGCACGAGGCGGTACAGCGGGTCCACGGCGCTCCCGCCGGGAATCTTCTTGTCGCTCTTCGCCGGGAATGTCCCGCCCGGGTTGGCGAGGGCGTCGCCAATGTGGTCCGCGACCGCGGCCACTCCGTAGTACGGCTCCACGGGAGCGGCGGGGTCCGACGTGTCGCTCCGGTCGTAGCGCAGGGCGGGTGTGGCGTCGGGAAACACGGAACCCGACTTGGCCCGTACGTTGTAGGCGGCGCTGTCGAATCGGATTTCGCCCTGCTCACCCTCGGAGGGGATGAGCTGGGAGTAGCCGGGAAGCGTGAACTCGAGGACCGGAGTGAACAGGCCCGTGGCGATCTGATCGCCGTTGGCGACATCGGGCAGCTTCGGCGCCAGCGACCACAGATCGAACTTGGTGTCACCGTTGTATTTCCACTCGCTGGGTGAATCGGTGCGGCCCGTATAGACGCCCGGCTGGCAGGCGTCCTCCGCTGTGGGGTTGCCCGGAACGCCGATGGCCCAGTCCCCTTCACACTCCAGCTTCGCCTCCAGCTTGGCGCCGACCTTGCCGAAATCGCCGGTGGATATGAAAACGTCCACGTTGAAGTCGAATTCGGCGAACCGGGTCAGATCGCTGCCGTTCAGGCCGCCTATCTGGCCCCGGCCTATGAGGGTGTTGGTCGAGATGAAGGTCCCGTGCAGGTAGCAGCCGGGGGGCCACAGGCCGCACCTGACCGCCGGCATCACCGTCAGGGTCTCCTGGCAGTACGAGAACCGGTTCTTGATCCACCCGGCCGCGTTGTCCGAGTCATCGGCGTTGTGGCATTCGTCGACGTCGGCGATGTACTCGTACGGGTCCTTGCCGTTGTTCTCGGGCTTGCGGCCGCGGTTGAACCGCTGGCTGGGAACGGTGTACGTCCGCTCCCAGGCAGCCATCGCCCCGGCAGCCGGCGCCCCGGTCGGCCCCTGGGCCGGACCGGCGGGCGCCGCCTCCGCCGTCGCGGACTGCGCACCGGACTGCGTCGAGGCCTGCCCGGCGGAGGGCCCGGCGCGCGGCGTGATGCCGAGCGCTTCCAGATTGCCGTCCCTGTTCAGGACCTCCTCGACCCGGGCGGGGTCGGCGATCAGCGCGGGATCGCTGATCGTGTAGGTGTCGCCGGGCTGGAGCTTGGTGGGGGCACCGGCGGCGGCGGTCTCCACGACGAACGACCGCCACGGGGACCAGCCCAGGTTGTAGTGGGTGCCGTCGTAGGCGTTGGTGCGGAACTTGTACATCCTGCCGTCGACGAGCTGCCCGTCCGGGACCTGCACGGTCGCCCACTCGCCGGGCGTGACGAAGCCGGATACCAGCACGCCGTCTCCGGCCGGTGTGGTGATCGGCGCGTTGGTTTCCGCGTCGTAGACCTGGAAGGTACCGCTGACCTTGTCGCCGTCCGCATCCGCGAACGTATCCCTGAGTGTCGGCGTGAGGGTGTTGACCGCCCACACGTCGTTGTAGGTCCTGAAGGGCGGACCGGCCTGCTGTGCCGTGCCGTCGGAGGGACGGTAGTTGTAGGTCACGGTCAGCTTCGGCTGGTTCGCCGTGGCGTTGCCGGAGTTGACGCGCTTCCAGGCGCGGATGTCGTCGGTGGCCGCGCGCAGACCCATGTGGCCGCGGGTGGCCTTGGCGGACGCCCAGGTCTGGACGAGGGTGTCGACGTCGGCGTTGACCCAGCCGTCCGGCTGGGCGGCGCAGCCCGGGTTGCCCTTGGTCTCGGCCGAGGAGTGGTACTGCTGGTTCCACGCGGGCTGCGCGGTCCAGCGCGAGGAGGTGGAGGGGGCGCCGGTGCCCCAGACGGTCCAGGACTGGGCGCTGCAGTCGGTGTTGCCGGAGTGGAAGTTCCACAGCGCCAGGTTGGTGTCGACGATCAGCGCGTCCTGGATCGGGGTGGTGTTCCACGTGATGAAGGAGCGCGCCGTGCGCGGGGTGCCGTCGGGGTTCTTGGTGCCGGGGTTGCCGAAGTCGAGTTCGACGTCGTTGGACCAGTCGACCGTCTCGCCCTGCTGGACGTAGGTGTCGAAGGTGTTCCCCAGCGCGGAGGTGGAGGGGTCGACGGTGACCGGGTACCGGGTCGTGGGGTCGGCGAGGAAGCTCTCGTCCGGACTGACGACCAGGTCGATCGATCCGGCGCCCTTGTCCACGACCTGCATGGCGACGCGGGCCCGGCGGGTGTGCTCGCCGGACCGCTCGTCCACCGAGGCGTCCCACATGACCGGGGCGGGCATCGTCGCGCGCTGTTCACCGGTCCCGGCGTCGGTGAACGTCACCGACCCGTCCGCGTTCGCCTTCGCCTTCAGTCCCTTGGCCTTGACCGGCAGGGTGTAGGAGTAGCCGCCGGAAGGCTTCTCGCCGATCTCCACGAACTGCTCGAACCCGGTCCGCGTGGCCTCGACGATCACGTCGGCGCCGGGCACGGCCTCCCGGTACCGGGCGGTGGTGCCGTTCAGCTCCGGATCGGGAAGGCCGCCCTTCCACTGGAGCGTCACCGCCTGGTCGCCGGTGCCGAGGGTGACGAGATCGCGCGGGGCGGCGTCCTTGGCGGCCGCCGAAGAGCGCGGCGCGGAGCCGCCCTTGCCCGACAGGCGCAGCCCGTGGGGGTGCTCCTTCGCCTGCACGGTTCCGTCGGCGGCCCTGGTCAGGGTGGCGTCGACCGTACGCCACTCACCTGCCCGCCAGACCCGTTCGGGCCCGGCGGTGAGCTCGGTGGTGAGGGTGCCGTCGGGGTTGGCCACGGTGTGGGAGGTGGCCGTCGTCTCGTCGGAGGCGACGACCTTCTTGCCGGTCTTCTTCGCCTGGGCGACGGCCCAGCCCTTGGAGCCCTTCGCGTGCCTGGCCGCCCCGGCCGCCCCGGCCGCCCCGGCCGGGCCGGTCCCGTTCCCGGACGGGGACTTGGCCGCCGGCGGGGTGGGCCCGCCCGGTGCCGCGACGGCTGTCTGGCCGGACATCAGGGCGGCTTCCGCCGCCAGCACCAGGGCTGATGCCAGGGCGATCCGCCCTCTGTGCCGCCTCGGGCGGGAGCGCCCGGCCGTGTATGTGGACACGGATGTGTATCTGGACACGGATGTGTCATCCCTTCCGATCCTGCCGGTCGGCAAGATCAAGAAGGGAATCTAAAGCTGGATCATGTCTCGTTTAGGTCCGGAATATACAATTCCGGGTGATCGTGAACACGGTTGCCCGCAGGGGCATGGGGAACCTGTGAGGGCTCCGCTACGACCGTGGTGATCCTGTGGAGACCTGGTCGCTGCCGGACTGCCGACTGCCGTTACGGGGGCTGGAGTTGTCTCCTCCCGTGATCGCCCAGCGTTCGTGGTCGCGCCAGGCGCCGTCGACGAAGAGGAAGTCCGGGGACAGGCCCTCCAGACGGAAGCCCCGCCCGCGGACCAAGGCGATCGAGGCGGTGTTCCCCGGCTGGATGTTCGCCTCCAGGCGGTGGAGGCCCAACTCCCCGAAGGCGTGGTCGATCAGCAGGCCCAGGGCCTCGGCCATCAGGCCCCGGCCCGCCGCGTGAGCGAAGGCGCCGTAGCCCAGGGCGCCGCACCGGAAGGCGCCCCGCACGATGTTGTTGATGTTGATGAAGCCGGCGATGGCGCCGGGGTCCCGCCCGTCTCCGCCCTCCCGTTCGCAGACCAGGAAGCCCGCCCGGCCCGGGTCCTCCCCGGTCAGCCGGCGAGCGTAGGGCTCGTACTCCTCCGGCGTCGTGGGCGGGAACAGCCACGGGTGGTGCAGCTCCCGGCTCTCTCTCGCGCGGGCCGTGAACTCCGGGCCGTCTTCGGGGCGGAAGGGCCGCAGGCCCACCCGGGGCCCGGTGCACACGAACTCCGCCTTCGCGTCGGAAAAGATCATCTGCTCAGCGTAGGGCTGTGTGAGTATCGCGTGCGTGAACGACGATGATGACGCGAGGGCTGCCGCCCTCGCCGCGCGGAACAATGCCGCCTGGTGCGACGCGGTCAGCCGGGCGCACGGCCTGGAGCCGCGGGCCGGTGACCGGCTGTGGGCTTCCGGCCGCCGGACCCCGCCCCTGTATCCCGATGCCGTGACCCTCGACGCGCAGGTCACGGAAGGCGAAGTACTGGCTCTCGTCGACATCGCGGAGCCGTGGTGCTCGGTCAAGGACAGTTTCGCGCGGCTGGAGCTCGGTGCGGCGGGGTTCGAGGTGTTGTTCGACGCCCGGTGGATCCACCGCCGACCCGCACCGGCGGAGGGCGCGGCCGCCTGGTCGCGGGTGCGTACGGCCGAGGCGCTGGCGCGCTGGGAAGCGGCCTGGGGCGGGGCCGAGGGGGTGTTCCGGCCGGAGCTGCTCGCCGATCCGGACATCGCCTTCGTGTTCGGCGTGGACGGCGCGGCCGACACGTACGGCATGGCTGACGCCCACGGCATGGCCGACACGCACGGCATGGACGGCGCCGCTCCCGGCAGCCGGCGGCCGGTCTCGGGGGCGGTGCTCAACCGGGCCGCGGGTGCGGTCGGCGTCTCGAACGTGTTCGGGGCCGGCGCCTGGCCCCTCGTGCTGTCCGCCGCGGCCGGGCTGTGGCCGGAACTGCCGCTCGTGGGCTACGAGTCCGGAGAGGATCTCACCGCAGCGGCCCGGCACGGGTTCACCCCGGTCGGGCCCCTGCGGATCTGGCTCCGGAGCGAGTGACTCAGCCGGAGCCCAGCTCCAGCCGCTCCACGTCATCGCGCCGCAGACCGAACACCTGGACGTACAGTGAGAGTTCGGCCTCCAGCGCGCGGATCATGGTGTCCGCTCGCCGGAAGCCGTGCCCCTCGCCGGGGAAGGGGATGTACGCGTGCGGGACCGCGTGCCCCCGGAGGGCCCGGAGGAAGCGTTCCGCCTGGGCCGGCGGGCAGACCGCGTCGTCCAGTCCCTGCAGCAGCACGAACGGGGCCTTGATGCGGTCCGCGCGCGCGGCCGGGGAGCGCTCCCGGTTGCGGACCGCCAGCGTGTCCGGGGGGCCGGCCAGGCCGTCGATATAGCGGGACTCCAGGTCGTGGGTCTCCTCGGCGAAACCCTGGAGGTCCAGTACGGGATAGATGACCGTGCCGCAGGCGTACAGGTCGGTGCCGGCCAGCGATGCCGCGGCCGTCCAGCCGCCCGCACTGCCGCCCCGGATCGCCAGCCGGGCCGGGTCCGCCGTGCCCTCCGCCGCCAGGGCCCGGGCCACCGCCGCGCAGTCCTCCACGTCGACCACGCCCCACTGTTCGCGCAGCCGTTCCCGGTAGGCGCGGCCGTAGCCGGTGGAGCCGCCGTAGTTGACCTCCACCACGCCGATGCCGCGCGAGGTGAAGTACGCGATGTGCAGGTCCAGTACGGGCGGCACGTGGTCGGTGGGGCCGCCGTGCGCCCAGACGACGTACGGCGGGAGCTCGTCGGCGGGGGCGCGGCGGGCCGGGTGGTGCGGCGGATAGACGTGAGCGTGGATCTCGCGGTCGTCCGGGCCGAGGAAGGTACGGCTCTGCGGTTCGGGGTAGTACGCCGGGTCCACCCGGTCCACGGCGTGTGCGCCGACCGCCCGGGCCCGGCCGGTGGAGGTGTCCAGTTCGACCACCTCGTACCCGCTGCGCGGGCTCGCCGCGACCCCGTACACCCGGGAGCCGTGCACCGCGAGGGTCGGCTGCCAGGCCGTCCACGGACCGGCCACGTCGACGAGGTCGCCCGTCTCGGGGTCGAGTATCCCCAGCACGGACGAGCCGAGGCCGTGCAGGACGGCGACCGGCCCCGAGGCCAGCGGTGCCAGCCAGGCCAGCCCGGTCTTCCACAGCGGGCCGCCGAACTCCTCCTCCCGCGGGCAGAGGTTCACGGCGCCCCCGCTGTCGGGGTCCACGCGGTACGGGTTCCACCAGCCGCAGCGGTCGCTGACCGCCAACAGGCTGCCGTCGGCGGCCCATTCGGTCTGGGCGACGGACTCCTCGGGTCCGCCGAGCACCGTCCTGACGCCGGTCAGCGACCCCTCGGCGGCGACCTCGGCCACCTTCAGCTCCGTACCGTCCCACGGCATCCGCGGGTGGTCCCACGCCAGCCAGGAGGCCCGCCGCCCGTCGGGGGAGAGCCGAGGCCCGGTGCAGAAACGGTGCCGGTCGTCGGTCAGTTCACGAACCCGTGACCGGTCCTCGGCGGCCGATCCGTCCAGCGGTACGGCGGCCAGCACGCGGCGTACGCCGGTCGGGGACGGTCCGGTGAACTCCTCCATTACGCACCACACTTCACCGCCGCGCAGTACGGGATCGGCCCAGCGCAGCCCCCGGCCCACCGTCCCGAGCGGGGTCAGCGGCCGGGGCTCCCCGCCCGCATCGGGTTCGTACAGGTACAGGCGCTGGTCGGCGAAGTGGGCGAAGACCAGCAGGGGGCCGCGCTCGCCCCGGGCCGCGGTCCAGGGCCGGCCGCCGTACTCCACCACCCGGCTGCGCACGTTCCACGGCGCCGGCAGCACCGTCTCCTCCGGGCCCCCGCCGGACCTCAGCCGGACCAGGGCCCGGCGGCCGCCCTCGGACGGCCGTGGTTCCGTCCACCAGACCTCGTCGCCGACGGTGCCGACGTACTCGGGTCGCCCGTCCAGCGAGGCGGTCAGGGAGGCCTCGATCGGGGACGGCCAACACCCGTACGGTTCCGTGGTGTTGGCGATGTGTTCCGCGGTCGCGGGTGGGGCCGCCGGGGTCTCCATCACAGCGCCCGCAGGGCGCGGTCGAGGACCCGGACCCCGAAGTGCAGGGCGTCGACGGGCACCCGCTCGTCCACGCCGTGGAACAGCGACCAGTAGTCGAAGCCGGGCGGCAGCTTCAGCGGGGAGAAGCCGTAGCCGGTGATGCCGAGCCGGGAGAACTGCTTGGCGTCCGTGCCGCCGGCCATGCAGAACGGCACCACGTGCCCGGCCGGGTCGAAGTGCTCGACCGACTCCCGCAGGATCGCGTACGTACGGCCGTCGACGGGGGCTTCGAGTGCCACCTCGCGGTGGTGGAACTCCCATTCCACGTCAGGACCGGTGAGCGCGTTCAGGGTGCTGATGAACTCCTGCTCGCCGCCCGGCAGCATCCGGCCGTCCACGTACGCGGTGGCGTGGCCCGGGACCACGTTCAGCTTGTAACCGGCGCTCAGCATGGTCGGGTTGGCGCTGTTGCGGACGGTCGCCTCGACCAGCATGGCGGCCGGTCCGAGCTTCCCGAGGACCTCGTCCAGATCGAACTCGCGGGCGCGCGGATTCACCGACAGCCCTTCCAGGGCGGCGAGTTCGGTGATGCAGGCGGTGACGGTGTCGGTGAGCCTCACCGGCCACTCGTACTCGCCGATCCGGGCCACGGCCGCCGCCAGCCGGCTGACCGCGTTGGCCCGGTTCGGCTTCGACCCGTGCCCGGCGGTGCCGTGGGCGGTGAGCTTGAGCCAGGCCGTGCCGCGTTCCCCGGCGGCGATCGGGTAGAGCGTCCGTCCGGGCGCGGTGTGCAGGGTGAAGGCGCCGGACTCGCTGATGCCCTCGGTGCAGCCGTCGAACAGGCGGGGGTGCTCGTCGGCGAGGAAGCCGGAGCCGTCGACGGCGCTGTCCTCCTCGTCGGCGGTGAAGGCGATCACGATGTCCCGGCGCGGCCGGATGCCGTGGCGGGCCCAGGCCCGTACGACGGCCAGCACCATCGCGTCCATGTTCTTCATGTCGACGGCGCCACGGCCCCACACCACTCCGTCGCGGACCTCGCCGGAGAAGGGGTCGGTGCTCCAGTCGGCGGCCTCGGCCGGGACCACGTCGAGGTGGCCGTGGACCAGCAGGGCCGGGGCGGACGGGTCGGTGCCCTCGATCCGGGCGACGACGTTGGTGCGGCCCGGGGCCCGCTCCAGCAGTACGGGCTCCAGCCCGGCGCCGGCCAGCCGCTCGGCCGCGTACTCGGCGGCGGGGCGTTCGCGGCAGTCGCCGCCGCCCCGGTTGGTGGTGTCGATGCGGATCAGCCCGGAGGTGAACTCGACCACCTCGTCGAGAGCGGTCCGGTCGACGGGCGTGGCGTCATGGGCTTCGCGAGCCGCGCCTTCCTGGGTTTCTCTGGCGTCTCTGGCGTCTCTGGCTTCCGGGGTCTCCGGAGTGGTGTGCATGTCAGCCATACTGCTCCTCCACGGCCGACGAGACGATCGTCGTGACCGCCTTGAAGGTCCGGATCCCCTCGTACATCGTCTCGCTGGTGTACGCGACCCGGCGTTCGCCGGCCCGGTCGACGCCCGGGACCACGGTCGCCGACAGCGACAGGTGCTCGGCGTCGAACTCCAGCTCCACGGTGAACGGCCCGCCGGACACCGGATCGTGCCGGACGGCCAGGGCGGCCGCCTCCTTGGCGGCGGCCCGGATGTCGGCGGCGGTCCGGGCGGGCGGGCGACAGACCGCGGCGTAGCGCGAGACGTGGTCCTTGACGGCGACGGTCCGGGCGCGGGGCGCGTACCCGGCGGCGTCGGCGCAGGTGAGGTCGTCACCGGTGACCAGGACGACGGGGACCCCGTACTCGGCGACCACGTGCGCGTTGAGCAGGCCCTCACTGGCGCGCACCCCGTTGACCCACACCCCGGTGATGGAGTTGGCGAGGTACGTGTGCGCCAGGACGCCCTCGGTGCCGGCCCCGGTGTGGTAGCCGACGAAGGCGATGCCGTCGACGTCACCGTGCTGGACGCCCTCGACCATGGAGAGGGACTTGTGGCGGCCGGTGAGCATCTCGACGCGTTCGTCGAGCTGCTCCAGCAGCAGGTTGCGCATGGACCAGTGCGCCTCGTTGATGAGCACCTGGTCGGCACCGCCGTCGAAGAAGCCCTGGGCGGCGGCGTTGACGTCGGAGGTGAACATGGCCCGGCAGCGTTCCCATTGGGGGGTGCCGGGAAGCACGTCGGCGGGCCAGGTGACGCCGGTGGCGCCCTCCATGTCAGCGGAGATGAGGATCTTCATCGGGCCCCCGTCGCGGCGTCGCGGTGGTGTCTGCGCTCCACCCTATCCAGCGGGACGTACGGGGCCCAGGCCGCCGACGGCGTGGCGTGCGGCCCGGACCGGCCGGGCCGCGAAATCCACTCGAACCGGTGAGGGCGGCGCGGCCCGGTCCCCACCGGACGCCCAGCCCTGGTCCGGCCCTGGTTCAGCCCTGCTTCTCGACTTCCTCGGCCAGGTTGGCGAGCAGGGTGTCGTAGATGCGGGCGAGGCCCTTGGGGGCGAAGGTGCGCTCGAAGAAGCCGCCGACGCCGCCGGCCCCGTTCCAGACGGTGGTCACGACCGCCCGGGACTTGCCCTCGCCGGCCGGGGTGACGGTCCAGGTGGTGACCATCGAGGAGTTGCGGTCCTTCTCGACCAGCTGTCCGTCGGAGGGCTCGGTGACCTCCAGCAGGCAGTCGCGGACGCGCTTGCTGGTGGCCTGCAGCTTCCAGTGCACCAGGGTGCCCTCGCCGTCACCGCCCTCGCGCACCTCGTACTCGCTGAAGTGCTCGGGGAGCAGCTTGCCGCGGGAGTTGCTGTAGTCCGCGAGCGTGTCGAACACCGTCTCCGCGTCGGCCGCGATGATCCGCTCCGTGGTGGCCTCGACCTGCGCCATACCTGTTCCTCCAGCAGTCGTGAACGCTCTTGCGGCGGCAAGCCAATCACTCTCCGGGGCGGGGGCCCAAATCGGGTCCGGGGGACCGGCTGCGGGGTTGAGCGCCCAGACCCGCGCGGGGCCGCGCCCAGACGCCGATGGGGCCGCGCCCCGGCCCCCGCGCGGGGCGCGGGAGCGGCGGGTCAGGCGCCGCGGTGCCAGGGGCGGCCGGCCTCGCGGCGGATCTGGGGCAGGATATGCAGTAGTGGCACGTGCTGCCAGTTTGGACGGCGGGCCGGTCCCTCCTCCGTGACACCCCTGGTACTCCATCTGCGGCCCGGCGCCCGCGAGTGGTTCACCACCCGACAGGCCGGGCACCACCCCCTCCTCGTCCCGCCGTACGAACGGACGTACGCGGGCGGGCCGTACGCGCCGGCCCGGTACCGGCGCCGGATCACCCGCCAAGTCCACTACCCCGTCGTGGAATTCGACATCAGCCCGGCGGGCGCGGGCCGACCCCCGACGTCGCGCCGCCCGAGCGGCCGGCCCGACCCCTCCCGGACGCTCACCCTGCTCTGACCCGCCGTGAAGAGGTCACCAGATCGGGCCATAGGCCTGGGCAATCCCAGCTTCCGGCCCCGGGTTCCGGGACGATTCCGCCCAGAACCCTCTGCCGGGAGAACCGAAGATGCCCAAGATCGCCCTCACGAAGCGCGCCGCCGTCCTGCTCTCCACCGCCACCGCCGCGGCAGCCGCCGCGACCGCGCTGGCAGCCGCGCCGGTCACCGCCGCCGCACCGGCGGAGTCCGCCGCCGGCCTGCGCTGGACCGAATGCCCCACCACGAAGTACCCCACCCTGCAGTGCGCCTCCCTGAGCGTCCCGCTCGACCACGCACAGCCGGGCGGCCGGACGATCTCCCTGGCCCTCACCCGGGTGCCGCACACCGCCGCCACCTCCCAGGGGCCGCTGCTCGTCAACCCCGGTGGCCCCGGCGGCAGTGGCCGCAGCCTGGCCGGGTTCGTGGCCTCCGCGCTGCCCGCGGACCTCGCCGCCCAGTACGACGTCATCGGTTTTGATCCCCGAGGGGTGGGCAAGAGCGAACCCGCCCTCGACTGCGGACCCGGCCACTTCACCCCCGTCCGGCCGGACTCGGTCCCCTACCGGGAGGCCGACGAACGCGCCAACCTGGAGAGGGTCCGTTCCTTCGCCCAGTCCTGCGCCACCCGGCACGCCGACGTCCTCCCGCACATCGGCACCGTCGCCGCCGCCCAGGACCTCGAACTGCTCCGGCAGGCCCTGGCCGCACCCCGGATCAGCTACTTCGGCTACTCGTACGGCACCTACCTGGGCGCCGTCTACGCCAAGCTCTACCCCCAGCGCGTACACCGGCTCGTCCTCGACTCCGTCGTCGACCCCTCCGGCGTCTGGTACGAGGACAACCTGGCCCAGGACGTGGCCTTCGACGCCCGCCACAAGGCGTTCATGGCCTGGGTGGCCAAGCACCACGCCACCTACCGGCTGGGCACCGACCCGACCGCGGTCGAGAGCCGCTGGTACGCGATGCGCGAGGCGCTGCGCACCGCCCCGGCCGGCGGCAAGGTGGGCCCCTCCGAACTGGAGGACACCTTCATGCCGGGCGGCTACTACAACGGCTACTGGCCCAGCCTGGCCGAGGCGTTCGCCGCCCACACGCTCCGCGGCGACGCGAAGCCCCTGGTCGCCGCGTACGAACGGTTCGGCGCGGTCGACCCGGCGGCCGGCAACAGCTACAGCGTCTACACGGCGGTCCAGTGCCGGGACTCCGCCTGGCCCAAGGACTGGAACACGTGGCGCGCCGACATGTGGCGCACCCATGCCAAGGCCCCCTTCATGACGTGGAACAACGCCTGGTACAACGCCCCGTGCGCGTTCTGGCCGACCGAACCCCTCCAGGCCCCGGACGTCACCAACGCCGACCTCCCGCCGGCCCTGCTGGTCCAGGCGACGGAGGACGCGGCCACCCCCTATGACGGGGCGATCAGCATGCGGCAGAAGCTGGCCGGCTCGTCACTGCTGGTCGAACAGGGCGGCGGCAACCACGGCGTGGCGCTGAGCGGCAACAAGTGCCTCGACGAGAAGGTCGCGGCGTACCTCCGCACCGGCCGGGCGGCCGACGCCACCTGCGCGGCCCCGCCCGCCCCCGAACCCACCCCCGCCACGCGTGCCCTCCCCGCTTCCTCCGGGGGCGCCGCCCTCCACGGCCTCCTCGGCTTCCGGGGCTGACGTGTAGGGCGGGCTGAGCGTAGGGCCGGGAGGGGGCGGGCGCCCGCGGGCGGGCGGCGGGGCTGACAAGATCATGCACATGACCGACACGACCGATCATGTCACCCGCATACCCGCCCCCGAGGGCGTCGCCCCGGGCACCGGCTACAGCCATGTCGCCTGGGGCACCGGCCGGTTCATCGCCGTATCCGGCCAGTGCGCCATCGACGAGAACGGCGCCATCGTCGGCCCCGGCGACCCCGCCGCCCAGGCCCGGCAGGTCTTCGAGAACCTCCGCCGCTGCCTGGCGGCGGCCGGGGCAACCTTCGACGACGTCATCAAGTTGACGTATTACATCACCGATGTGGGCGACCTCCCGGCGGTGCGCGCGGCCCGCGACGCCGTCATCCCCGCCGACCGCCTGCCCGCCTCCAGCGCGGTCCAGGTCTCAGCGCTGTTCCGCCCGGAACTCCTCCTGGAGATCGAGGCCTTCGCAGTCATCCCCGCCTGACCGGAGGGCGGGGCCGGGGGCACCAGCCTCCGCCTGAGGCCGACCGGCCAGGGCAGGGACTGGGGCATAACCAGCTTCCGCCCGAGGCCGATCGGCCGGTGGGGCGGGGGTGGGGGGTGGGGTGTGCCGGGGCTCCGCTGGGTCGGCGTCACGGGGGTGCCCGGGCACCCTCTCGCTCCCGACCGAGCGGAGCTCGCCGCCGGAGCGCGGCAGGGATCCGGTGGGGCGATTCCCCCCGCCCTTCCCGCAACTGAGGCTCCGCCCCAGCCCCGGACGGCGCTGCGCCCGACCCCCTTCGGAGTTTCGCCCGACCCCGTTGCGGGCTCCACCTTGCTCCCCATCGGGTCCTTGTACCCAGCTGCGCGATAGTTGTCGCGTACGGGACGGGTGCACACGCCTCCACGCATCCATGCCTGCATGCCCGCACGCCCGCCCGCCCGCGGCGTTGAGTATCCGGCGTCGGCCGCACCGTCCTGCGGCACAGTGGAGCCATGAGATCGATAGTGCTCCTCGACGCGCCGTCCAACCTCGGCCTGCGGCCGCCGGCTCCGGGTACCGTCCCCGGCGTCTACAAGCTCGCCGGGGCCCTGCGGGAGCAGGGGATCGCCGCGCGGCTCGGGGCCCGTGAGGGCGGGGTCGTCGTGCCGCCCCGGTACGACCTGTCGGGCTGGCGGGAGGGGGACGGCGTGTTCCACGCCGCCGAACTCGCCGCGTACACCACCGCCCTCGCCGACCGGATCGAACGCCACCTGCGGGACGGGGAGTTCCCCGTCGTCCTCGGCGGGGACTGCTCGATCCAGCTCGGCGCCTCGCTGGCCATGCGCCGGCTCGGACGCTACGGGCTTGCGGCCATCGACGGCTCGGCCGACTTCCGGCACCCCGGGAACGCGGCCGTCAACGGGCCGGTCGGTGCGGCCGCCGGAGAGGAGCTCGCCCTCGCCACCGGCCGCGGCCAGTCCGCCCTGGCCGACCTCGAAGGGCTGTCGCCGTACCTGCGCGACGAGGACATTCGCCTCTTCGGGCTCCGGGACGGCGACGCCGACCTCGCCGAACTCGGGAGTCTCGGCATCAGGACGGCCACCGTCGGGGACATCCGCGAGCGCGGCGCCGCAGCCGTCGCGCGGGCCGCACTGGACGGGCTCCACCCGCCGGTCACCGAGGGCTTCTGGGTGCACCTCGACGCGGACGTGCTCGACCCGACCGTGATGCCGGCCGTGGACAGCCCCGACCCCGGCGGCCTCTTCCCGGCCGAACTGGCGGGACTCCTGCGGACGTTGCTGGCCTCACCGCGCTGTGTCGGGCTCAACGTCACCATCTACGACCCCGATCTCGACCCGGACGGGACCGCTGCCGCCCTGCTCACCGACCTGGTGGTGGGTGCCGTGGCGGACCCCTCCAGCATTCCCTGACGCGAAACCCTCGATTCCGCAAAACCGCTGTGGACCGGCCGCCATGGCGTGTTCCATTCCTCCATGGCCACTACCGTCCGTCGCACCACCGTCACCCTCCCCGCCGCCCCGCTGGGCGCGGAGAACCCGCTGCCGCCGCTCCGCGCCCCGGGCGACGCGCACGTGCTCGACGAGCGCACCAGGGCCGGTCTCCCGCGCGACATGGCCCGGCAGATCGGGTACGCGCCGCTGCGCTCCCTCCTGCCCGTGCGGCTCCGCGACGGTTACGGGCGGCAGCGGGCGGACACCGCGATCGACGCGGTCGTGCTGGAGAACGACCACCTGACGGTGACGGTCCTGCCCGGCCTCGGCGGGCGGGTGCACTCCCTGGTGCACCGGCCCACCGGGCGGGAACTCCTCTACCGCAACCCGGTGTTCCAGCCGGCCGCGTTCGCCCTCAACGGCGCGTGGTTCTCCGGCGGCATCGAGTGGAACATCGGCGCCACCGGCCACACCACCCTGTCCTGCGCACCTCTGCACGCCGCGCTCGTCCCCGCCCCGGACGGCGGGACCATGCTCCGCCTGTGGGAGTGGGAACGGCTGCGGGACCTCCCCTTCCAGGTGGACCTGTGGCTCCCGGACGGCTCGGAGTTCCTCCACGTCGGGGTGCGCGTGCGCAACCCGCACGAGCGGCCCGCGCCCGTCTACTGGTGGTCCAACACCGCCGTCCCCGAGGACAACGGCACGCGCGTGCTCGCCCCGGCCGACGAGGCGTGGCACTTCGGTTACGAGCGGGACCTCCGCCGCATCCCCGTCCCCGGGTCCGCCGGCGCGGACCTGACGTACCCGCTGCACAGCGAGTTCCCGGCGGACTTCTTCTACGAGCTGCCGGAGGGCACCCGCCCGTGGATCGCCGCGCTCGACGGTGACGGCCGCGGCCTGGTGCAGACCTCGACCGCGCGGCTGCGCGGCCGGAAGCTGTTCGTGTGGGGCGCGAGCACGGGCGGGCGCCGCTGGCAGGAGTGGCTCACCGAGCCCGGCACCCCCGGCTACGCCGAGATCCAGGCGGGCCTGGCGCGTACCCAGCTGGAGCACGTACGCCTGGATCCGGGCGCGGAGTTCAGCTGGCTGGAGGCGTACGGACCGCTGGGCGCCGACCCGGCCGCGGTGCACGGGCCCGACTGGGCCGCGGCCCGGACCGCCACGGAGCAGGCGCTCGCCGCGGCTCTGCCCCGTGAACGGGTGGAGGCGGCGTACGCGGCCTGGCTCCCGTACGCCGACCGGGAACCGGGGGAGCGGCTGGCGGCCGGCTCGGGCTGGGGAGCCCTGGAGGTGCTGTGCGGCGGGATCGCCCTGCCCGGCACCCCGTTCGACGAGTCGATGCTCGGCGAACCGGAGTTGCCCTGGCTGGAGTTGTGGCGCAGCGGCGTGTTCCCGGCGCCGCCCGGGGCAGTCCCGCCCGGGCCGAGCCTGGTCGCCCCGCACTGGCGGGACATGCTGGAAACCGCCCCGGCGGATCCGCTGACGGAGTACCACCTCGGCGTCGCGCAGTGGCACGCGGGAGACATCGCCCAGGCGGTCCGCAGCTGGGAGCGCGGACTGCCGCAGGCCGCCTCCCGGTGGCCGCTGCTGCGCTGCCTGGCGGCGGCGGACGCGCTGGCGGGGGACGCCGGGCGGGCCGCGGACCGGTACGCGGAGGCGTTCGCGGACCTGATGGCCGGGAGTCCGGGCGCGGGACCCTGGGCGGCGGCGGAATCGGCGCTGGGGAAGGAGGCGCTGGCCGCACAGCTGGCGGCGGGCCGGGTCGCCGAGGCCCGGTCGGTGTGGGAGCGCCTGCGGCCCTGCCTGCGCGAGGAGGGGCGATTCCGGCTGCTCGCTGCGCGGCTGCTGGCGGCGGAGGGGCATGTGGTCGCGGCCCGGCGGCTGTTCGAGGACGGGATCGAAGTGCCGGACCTGCGCGAGGGCGACGAGGTCCTGGGGGAGGTGTGGGCCGGCCTGACGGACCGGCCGGTTCCGGCCCGCTACGACTTCCGCATGCGGCCGTGAGTCCCTCGCGGTCCCTGTTTCTTCGGTAGTCATGGATCTGATTAGTCAGTTTTTTGAGTATGGTGGGGGTGGTGTGAGGTGGCATGACGTGAGGCGGAGCCCGCGGGGCGAGCCGGCGTCCGGAGACGGAACGGAGGCGTCCGCATGGCCCTGCGGCATGCCGTGCTCGCGGCGCTGCTGGACGAGGAACTCAGCGGCTACCAGCTGGCCAAGGCGTTCGGCCTGGGCGTGGCCAACTTCTGGCACGCCCTGCCCCAGCAGGTGTACGCCGAACTGGCGAAGCTGGAGGCGGACGGACTGGTGGCCGGCCGGGAGGTCGTCCAGGACACCCGGCCGAACAAGCGCATGTTCCACGTGACGGAGGCCGGGACCGCCGAACTGGAGCGGTTCGCCGCCGCCTCCGCCAAGCCTTCCGCCCTCCGGGACGATCTGGCCGTCATGGTCCAGGCCTCCGACCTCATCGACGCCGGGGCGGTCGTCGGCCGGCTGGAGGAACGGGCCGCCTTCGCCCGCGCCAAGGCGGAACTCTTCGAGGGCCTGCTGCGGAAGTTCCGCGGCGGGCTCGACGAGGAGGAGTTCCTGCACCACGGCAAGCGCATCGGCCCCTATCTGACCTGCCTGCGCGGCCTCGCCTTCGAGCGGGGCAACCAGGAGTGGTGCGAGCGGGTCGCCGCGGTACTGGAGGAAAGGCGGTCGGCCCGTGCCGGACAGTGAGCGGCAGCACCACCGGTACCTGCGCTACGTCGCCCTCGGCGACAGCCAGACCGAGGGGCTCGGGGACGGCGACGACACCGCCGGCCTGCGCGGGTTCGCCGACCGGTTCGCCGAGCGGCTCGCCGTGCACAGCCCCGGCCTGACCTACGCCAACCTCGCCGTGCGGGGCCGGCTCGCCGGGCAGGTCCGCGCCGGCCAGCTCGACGCCGCGCTCGCCCTCCGCCCCGACCTGGCCACCGTCGTCGCCGGTGTCAACGACATGCTCCGGCCCTCCTTCGACGCCGACGAGGTCGCCGGCCACCTGGAGGCGATGTTCGCCGCACTCACCGCACAGGGCGCCCGGGTCGTCACCGTCACCTTCCCGGACATCACGCGACTGGTCCCGCTCGCCCGCCCGCTCGGTGCCCGCGTGCACGCCCTCAACGAGCGCATCCGGGAGGCCGGGGGACGGCACGGGGTCGTCGTTGCCGACACCGCCCCGTACCCGGTCGTCACCGACCCCCGGCTGTGGAGCCCGGACCGCCTGCACGCGAGCCCGCTCGGGCACGAGCGGATCGCGGAGGCCCTCGCCGCCGCGATCCGCCTGCCCGGCAGTGGCGACGCCTGGACGCACCCGCTGCCCGCGCCGCCGGTTCCCGCGCCCACCGGCCTGCGGGCGGCCGCGGCCGAGCTGCGCTGGGCGGCCGCGTTCCTCGGCCCCTGGCTGGGCCGCCGGCTGCGCGGCCGCTCGTCCGGCGACGAGCGCACGGCCAGGCGGCCGAGCCTCCTCCCGGTCAGGCTCCCGGCGGTGCAGGCACCACCGGGAGCCTGAGGCTCACGGCGGCGTGTGAACGCCCGGCGGCCGGTGTCCCCGGGCGCCCCGTCCCGCCCGCCTGCCCGGCCCCGGCTCGGGCTCAGACCCGGGCCAGGATCTCGCCGTTCAGCACCGAGAACCAGGCGTCGGGGTCGGCACCCCACGCACGCCAGGCCGCGGCCGCCGCCTCCAGCAGCTCGGCCGTGGCGTGGCCGCCGGCCACCGCGATCCCCGCGTACCCCGAGGCCGTCGTACGGTCCGCCCACAGCTCCGACCACCAGGCGACGTCCTCCGGCGCGGCGAAGCACCA
This sequence comes from Streptomyces sp. NPDC048603, assembly GCF_043199475.1. Classification (NCBI taxonomy): domain Bacteria; kingdom Bacillati; phylum Actinomycetota; class Actinomycetes; order Kitasatosporales; family Streptomycetaceae; genus Streptomyces; species Streptomyces sp. NPDC048603. Next base: position 118,062 of record NZ_JBICVY010000002.1, read on the forward strand.
GGTATCGGCCGAGCAGCGGACGTCCTCGAAGCCGGCCTCCCGTGCCCAGGCCTTCAGGCGCCGGCCCGCGTCCGGCTCGCCCCCGTTGGACCGGGCCACCCGCCGGTACAGGTCCAGCCACTCGTCCAGTCCGGGCTGCGCCGGGTACCAGGTCATGGCGGCGTAGTCCGCGTCCCGGACCGCCACGACGCCACCGGGCCGGCACACCCGGCGCATCTCCCGCAGGGCCCGCACCGGATCGCCCACGTGCTGCAGCACCTGGTGCGCGTGCACCACGTCGAAGGTGTCGTCCGGGAAGTCCAGCGCGTGCACGTCCGCCACGCCGAACTCGATGCCGTCGACCCCGCGCTTCGCCGCGTACGCCCTGGCCTGCTCGACCACGTCCCCGGCGGCGTCCACCGCCACCACCCGTCCGGGGGCGACCAGTTCGGCCAGGTCCGCGGTGATGGTGCCGGGGCCGCAGCCCACGTCCAGCACGGACATACCCGGCCGCAGCTCTCCGATCAGGTAGGCGGCGGAGTTCTGCGCGGTGCGCCAGCGGTGCGACCGCAGCACCGACTCGTGGTGCCCGTGCGTGTAGACGGCGGTCTCGCGGGCGGGTGCGCCCTGGGCGTCGTTCATCGCGTCACTCCTCTTCGTCGAAGGCTTGCGGTCTGCCGGTGTGCGGCCTGCGTCCACCGTAAGGGATCTTGTCGAGATGTGAGATAGCCGTTTTGGAATGTGGACACGACCCTTGCAGTGAAAGGGGATTCGGGGTGTCGCTGGCAGGGCGGGCGGGAGGCGAGGACAGTGGGCCGCAAGGGGGCCGGAGCCACGGGAGAGGACGGTGGGATCCATGGGAGACAGCCGGACGGACTCGTTGCTGGAGTGGCACGCCAAGGCCCTGGAGCTGTTCGGCGAGCGGGTGCACGCCGTCCGCGAGGACCAGTGGGGCGCGCCGACGCCGTGCACCGAGTGGAACGTGCGGGACCTGGTCAACCACGTCACCGGGGAGCAGCTCTGGATACCCCCGCTGCTCACCGAGGGCCGCACCGTCGAGGACGTGGGGGACGCGCTCTCCGGAGACCTGCTCGGCGAGGACCCGGTGGATGCCTGGGACCGGGCCGCGGCCGCAGCGCGGGCCGCGTTCGTCGCGCCGGGAGCGCTGGACCGGACCGTCAAGCTGTCGTACGGGCCCGCGCTCGGGTCGGCGTACTGCTCGGAACTGACGGCCGACTGCGTGGTGCACACCTGGGACCTTTCCCGGGGCATCGGGGCGGACGACCGCCTGCCGGACGACCTCGTCGAGTTCACGATCAAGGAAGTCATGCCGTACGCGGACGGGCTGGCGGCCGGCGGACTGTTCGCCCCGCCGGTCGAGGTGCCGCCGGGCGCGGACGCCCAGACGCGGCTGCTGGGGATGGTCGGGAGGGCGCGCTAGAGCGCCGCACCTTATAAAGGGCAGAGCGGGGGTCGGAGCGCGCAGGGCAGGGAGGGCAGCGCAGGACGCCGTACGGCAAGGCAGGGAACCGCAGGACAAGGCAGGGAACCGCAGGGCGAGACAAGGAACCGCAGGGCAAGGCGGAGGACGAGGAGACGGAGACGGTGGAGGGGATGCAGCGCACGGCGCCCGAGGGCCGCGGGCCGGTCCGCTACGGCCCGCCCGCACCCGAGCCGGGGCTGCCCGCCCTCCCAGAACTGCGGGCCGTGCTGGCCGCGGCCGCCGGTACCTCCGAAGCCGAGCCGCCCGGTGGCGGCCCGGCGGTCCGCGAGGCCGCCTGCCGCTACTGGGAACGGCGCGGCCTGCCCACCGCCCCGGACGAGGTCGCCGCCGGGCCGGGCGCGCCCGCGCTGCTGCTGGCCCTGCTCGGCGCGGCCGGGGGCGACGTGCTGCTGCCCCGGCCGTGTCCCGCCTGGTGGACCCCGCAGGTAAGGCTGCTCGGGCACCGCGCCCACCACGTCCCGACCCCCGCCGAGTGCGGCGGCGTACCGGATCCGTGGGCGCTCCTGGAGACCGTGCGGCGGGCCCGTGCCGAAGGCGGCGACCCGCGCCTGCTGCTGCTCAGCACGGCGGACGATCCCACCGGCACGGTGGCGCCGCCCGAACTGCTGCACGAGGCGTGCGAGGCCGCGCAGTCCGAGGGGCTGCTCGTGGTCTGCGACGAGACCTGGCGGGACACCCTGCACCGGCCGTCCGAGACGCTGCTGGTCAGCCCGGCCGAAATGGTCCCGGGGCAGGTCGCGGTGCTGGTGGACCTGGCCGGGTCGCTGCTGCCGGCCGGCTGGCCGGCGGCCGTGGCCCGGTTTCCCGGCGGCCCGCACGGCACCCGGCTGCGGGCCCGCACCCTGGATGTGCTGACCGCGACGGCGGCCGTGATCGCCGGACCGGTGGCCGCGGTCGCGGCGCACGCACTGGAGGAGCCGGAGGCGGTGGCCGTACGGGCCCGGGCGGAGGCGGCCCTGTACGGCGTGGTGGCGGCCGAGGCGCACCGGCGGCTGCTGGCCGCGGGCGCCCTCTCGAGGCCTCCGCAGGCCGGACGCCATCTGTATGCCGACCTGACCCCGCTGCGGGCGGGACTGGCCCGGCGCGGGGTGACCGACGCCATGGAGCTGGAGGACTGGCTCGGCACCCGCCTCGGCGGCTCGGCACCCGGCGGGCAGAGGTTCGCCGACGAACTGGGCGCACCCCGCTTCCGGCTGGCGACCGCACCCCTGCTCGGCGCCACGGAGGAGGAGCGGCTGGCCGCGCTGACGGCACGTGACCCGCTCGCCCTGCCGTACGTACGGCAGGCGCTGGAGACGCTCACGGAGGTGCTGGCCGAACTGGCGGACCCCTCGCACCTGGTCGACGCACAGCTGTGAGACCGCCGCCGGAGCCACCGTGCCGGCCGTAGCGCGGTGGTGTCGGCCCCCAGCCCCCTGTGACGTGAACGGAGCCACGCAGATGAGGGAACAGGCCGGCCGGCGCGACACCCTGAACCGTGCGGCGGTACGCCCGGCCACCCCCGACCAGGGACCGGACGAGCGGCCGGACGAGCGGCCGGACGAGCGGCCGGACCAGGGCCCCGCCACCTCGGGTGCCACCGCCGTCGGCGTCCCGGACGCCGCCCCGGACGCCGCCCCCGCGGCGGCGGCCCCGCGCCGGTCCGGGGTCCGCGGCCGTACGGCACCGCCGCGCGGGGTGGTACGGGCCCTGGCCGAAGTACGGATGTGGCCGAGGTCGTTCGCGGACCGGCTGACCTCCCCGCTGCCCGGCATGCGGGAGTTCGCGCGGCTCGCCCGCGAAGGGGCCCTCCGGCCGACCCCGGAGGGGCTCCACGGGATCCCCGACCTGCCGTACGAACCGGGGCCGCTGCCGGAGGCGGGCCCCGGCACGGTGGCCGTCACCTGGGCCGGGCACGCCAGCTGGGTGGTCCGGATCGGCGGCCTGACCGTTCTCACCGACCCGGTCTGGTCCCGGCGGATCCTCGGGACACCGGCCCGGATGACCCCGGTCGGCGTCCGCTGGGAGGACCTGCCACCGGTCGACGCCGTGGTGATCAGCCACAACCACTACGACCACCTGGACGCGCCCACGCTCAAGCGGCTGCCCCGGAACACGCCGCTCTTCGTGCCGGCCGGTCTCGCCCGCTGGTGCCGGCGCCGCGGATTCACCACGGTCACCGAACTGGACTGGTGGGAGGCGGTGGAACTGCGCGGTGTCCGCTTCGGTTTCGTCCCGGCCCACCACTGGTCGAGGCGCACCCTCCTCGACACCTGCCGGTCCCTGTGGGGCGGCTGGGTGCTCACGGACCGGGCGGGCGCCACGGTGTACTTCGCCGGGGACACCGGTTACGGGCACTGGTTCGGGGAGATCGGCCGACGGCACCCGGGGATCGACCTCGCGCTGATGCCGATCGGCGCGTACGCACCGCGCTGGTGGCTGCGGGACGTGCATGCGGACCCGGAAGAGGCCGTACGGGCCTGCCAGGACCTCGGCGCGCGGCGGATGGCACCGATGCACTGGGGGACCTTCGTGCTCTCCGCGGAGCCGGTCCTCGAGCCGCTGCTGCGGGTACGCGCGGCGTGGGCGGGGGCCGGACTGGACCGGGCGGACCTGTGGGACCTTCCGATCGGGGGCTCGGCGAGGCTGTGATGTCCGGTCAGGACGCCGACGCCTGCCGGTCGGACTTCCGCTCCACGTCGGTCACGTCGCTCTCGCTACCGGTGTTCGGGATCCCGAACGGTTCGACGGTCACCCCGTTGGCGGTGGAGGTGACCTCCAGGCCCAAGTAGCCCGCCATGAAACGCAGATCGACGCGAGTCCGGGGTGCGCCCGCATGATCCGGCATCCGGTGTATCCGCGCCGTCGGGTAGCCGAGGTCCGTCAGCTTCTTGTGCATCACGTCGTGGCCGGTCGTCTCCGTGTTCTTGAACGATTCCACGATGCGCTTCGCGTGCTCACGGCCCTCACACGTCTCGAGCTCGTCCAGCGGTACCTCCTTGACCTTCGCGGGGGTGGGGGCCGGCCCCGGTGGCGGCGGGGGAACGTCCGAGGGAAGGGGGACAGGTACCTCCACGCTGGTGTCCGGAGCACCCGGCGGGGTCTCGCCAGGCGCGTCCCGCGAGGGGTCCAAGCCTGCCAGACCGGGCATGTCCTCTGGTCTGAACGGCATTTCGGGGGAACCGAGTCGGAGCGTGTCCTCCGGATCGCAGATCTTCAAAGTGCGCATCTTCAGGTCGAGGAACCGCATCTCCTGCTGGTCACCGCTCAGTGGAGTGGCCGACGCGGGCGGTGCCGTGGGCGACGCCGCCACGGGCGACGCCGTCGCGGCACTGCCCGCGGGGACCTGGTCGGTGCCTGCGGTCCTGGTGCCGCAGGCGGAGAGGAGCAGGCTGCCGAGTACGGCTGCCAGCACGGGCTTCGGAAGGGATCTCGGTCTCATGCCCGAATCGTGCAGCGGGGGTGATCGCGGCCACATGAGTACGCGTACTCACCCCCTGTGCGCTCTTCAACTCCCCCGTCGGTCAGTGCCCTTCAGCGGTTCCGCAGAAGGTGTCCAGGATCCCGTCGGCGGTCTTGACGGCCGTCTCGCCGGCGGTCAGCGAGTCGTGGACGAAGCCGACGGACGCGTCCTCGATGCCGCAGTAGGCGGCGATGCCCGTCCGGAGGAGGCGCGAGACCGTCTCCTCCCAGCCCCGGGCGGCGAACGGTTCCGCGCCGTAGGCCGCCACGCCCAGCCACAGCAGCCGCTTGCCGCCGAGCCGGCTCGAACCGCTGCCGTCGCCGTAGGCGAAGCCGTGGTTCCACACCCGGTCGATCCAGCCCTTGAGGATGGCCGGGAGCCCGAACCACCAGACCGGGAAGACCACGACGACCGTGTCGGCGGCGTCGAGCCGCGCCATGTGGGCCCGGACCTCCGGGGAGTACGTCTTGCCCGGGTCGGCCCAGTCCGGTTCGTCGGCCGGGGTCATCCGCGGGTCGAAGTCCTCGGCGTGCAGGTCGAGTACGTCGACCTCGTGGCCGGCGGCGGCCAGCCGGTCCCGGGCCCGCCCGGCGAGGGCGGCGGTGAGGGAGTCCGGGCGGGGATGCGCCACGACCAGCAGGGCGCGCCGTGTCCGTGTCTGTGCCAGTGCCTGTGGGTGCGGCTGTGTCTGTGTCTGTGTCCGGACAGTCATAGTCACTCTCCGCCCAGTCGGACCAGCATCTTGCCGGTGTTGGCGCCGCGCAGCACGCCCAGCAGGGCCTCGGGCGCCTGCTCGATGCCGTCGACCACGGTCTCCCGGGTGTGCAGGCTGCCCTCGGCGAGCCAGCCCGCCGCCTTGCCGATCCACTCGGGGAACAGGTCGAAGTGGCTGGAGACGAGCATCCCGCGCAGCGTCACCTCCCGGGCGGCGGCCAGGAACAGGTTGTCTGGACCGGGGGCCGGGGTGGTGTCGTTGTAGCCGCTGACGGCACCCACCAGGGCGATCCGCCCCCCGTTGCGCATGGCGCCGATCGCCGCCCGGAGGTGGTCGCCGCCGACGGCGTCCAGGTAGACGTCGATCCCGTCCGGTGCGGCTTCGGCGAGCTGAGCGGGCAGGTCGCCCGCACGGTAGTCGACGGCGGCGTCGTAGCCGAAGGTGTCGAGCAGGGCACGGGTCTTGAGCGGACCGCCGGCCGAGCCGATGACCCGGGAGGCGCCCAGCCGGCGGGCGAGCTGGCCGGCGACGCTGCCGACGGCACCGGCGGCGGCCGAGACGAAGACCACGTCGCCCTCCCGGACCGGCGCGGTCCGGGTGAGCGCCGCGTAGGCGGTCAGGCCGGTGGTGCCGAGTGCGCCGAGGTAGGCCGGGGCCGGGGCGAGGGTGGTGTCCACGACGGTGGCGGCCGCCGCGTCCAGCACGGCGTACTCGCGCCAGCCGAGGAAGTGGGAGACGGTCGAGCCGACCGGGACCCCTGCGGCGCGGGAGGCGATCACCTCGCCGATCGCGCTGCCGTCCAGGGCGGTGCCGAGCGCGAACGGGGGGATGTAGGACGGTCCGTCGTTCATGCGGCCCCGCATGTAGGGGTCCACCGACATCCAGGTGTTGCGGACCACGATCTGTCCCTCGGCGGGCTCGGGGACCTCGGTGGTGGCCAGGGCGAAGTCCCCGGGGCCGGGCTCGCCCACGGGGCGGGCGGCGAGGCGGATCTCACGGGAGAGGGTCATGGCTGCGGTGCCTTTCGAAGCGGTCTGATCCGAACCGGACGAGAAGAACGATGCGGGGCACCGCGCACGGCTTCCTGACGGTCCGCGCACGGCGGCGCACGGCGGCGCACGGCGGTGCGCGGTGGCGGACGGCGGTGCGCGGTGGCCCGTGCGTCCGCGTGCGGCTGTCCGTTCCGTCCGCCGCGCCCGGTGGCGTACGAAGATCGCGGGTTACGGTGATCGCATGCGATTCGAGGTGCTGGGGCCGGTGACGGTGCGCACGGAGGACGGCCGTCCCGTCGCGGTGCCCGAGGCGAAGGTGCGGGCGCTCCTGGCCGACCTGCTGGTGCATGGCGGCCGGCCGGTCGCCGCGGACCGGCTCATCGACGACCTCTGGGGAGAGAACCTCCCCGGCAATCCCGGCAACACCCTGCAGACCAAGGTCTCCCACCTCCGGCGCGTGCTGGCGGCGGCCGAGGACGGCGGCCGCGCCCTGGTCGCCCACGGACCGGCCGGATACGCGCTGCGCGCCGGCGCGGAGGCGTTGGACGTGGAGCGGTTCGCGGGGCTGACGGACCGGGCGCGGGCCGAAACCGACGCACGGGAACGGGCCGCGCTGCTGGGTCGGGCGCTGGGACTGTGGCGCGGGGAGGCGTATGCCGACTTCCGCGACGCCGCCTTCGCGCAGGCGGAGATCGCCCGCCTGGAGGAACAACGGCTCACCGCCCACGAGGACTTGGCGGAGACCCGTCTGCAACTCGGGGAACACGCGGCTCTCGCGGACGAGTTGGGTGCCCTGGTCGTGGCACATCCGCTGCGCGGCCGGATCCGCGGGGCGCACATGCGCGCCCTGTATGGGGCGGGCCGCGCGAGCGAGGCACTGGAGTCCTACGCGGACCTGCGCCGACGGTACGCGGACGAACTGGGCCTGGACCCGGAGCCCGAACTGGCCGAGCTCCACGCGGCGATGCTCCGCCAGGACCCGGCGCTCCGCCGTGCGGCGCCGGACCCGTCCGAAGGCCGTGCGCCGGGTCGCTCGTCGGACGAGGCTCCGGACCGGGCTGCGGACCGGGCGGCGGGTCCGGCGGGAGACGGCGTCGGGGTGGCGCCGGAGTGGGCTGGGACCCGGCCCCGTACGAACCTGCCCGCGTCGGTGAGCACCCTGGTGGGCAGGCAAGAGGCCGTCGACGGGGTGTATGCCCTGCTGGACGCGGGGCGACTGGTCACGCTGACCGGACCGGGCGGCGTCGGCAAGACCCGCCTCGCGCTGGAAGCGGCCCAGCGGCTGCTGGCCGGCGGGGGATTCCCGGACGGGGTCTGGCTGGTGGAACTCGCGGGGACGAAGGGTGAGGTCGCCGAGACGGTGGCCGCGGCCCTGGGGATCCGCGAGGAGGGACCTGGCCAGAGCGGGCCGCCGGAGGCCGGCTTCGTGCACCCGGAGTCCGATCTCGCGCTCGCGGAGCCCGGCTCGGAGACAGCGGCGTACGCCGGCTCCACCGGCCCGGTCACGGCCACCCGCGGCGGCCCCCTGGGCGCCCCGCCCGGCAGGCCTGCGCCGGACACGCTCGCCGAGGTGCTCGCGGAGGCGCTCGCGGTCCGTCGTGCGCTCCTCGTCCTCGACAACTGCGAACACGTCCTCGACGCCGTCGCCCCGCTCGTCGGCCTGCTGCTGCGCCGGGCCCCCGGCCTGCGGGTCCTCGCCACCAGCCAGGAGCCCCTGGCCGTGGCCGGTGAGGTGCTGCACGCCGTGCCTCCCCTGGCCGGAGCCGAGGCGGTGGAGCTGTTCGCCGCCCGGGCCGCGGCAGCTGCCCCGGGCTTCACCGTCACCCCCGACAACCACGAAGCCGTCGCGCTGATCTGCCGGCGCCTCGACGGCATCCCGCTCGCCCTCGAACTCGCCGCCTCCCGGGTCCGTGCGCTCGGTGTGCACACGCTCGCCGACCGGCTCCACGACCGGTTCCGGCTGCTCAGCCAGGTCCGCCGGGACGCGCCGGCCCGCCAGCGCACCCTGCGCGCGGTGATCGACTGGAGCTGGGAGCTCCTTCCCGACGCGGAACGGGCCGTGCTGCGCCGACTGGCCGTGTTCTCCGGCGGGTTCACCCTGGAGTCCGCCGAAACGGTGTGCGCGGGCACAGCGGAAGACGGCAGCGGTGGCAGCCACGACAACGACGGCAGCGGCGGCTACGACGTGCCGGACCTGGTCGCCCGCCTGGTCGACCGCTCCCTGGTCGTCGCGGCGTACGAGGAAGGGACCGGCGGGGGCGGGGGCGGAGACGTCCGCTACCGGATGCTGGAATCGGTGATCGCGTACGGGCTGGAACGGCTCGACGAGGCCGGCGAGACACGGACCGTCCGCGACCGGCACGCCCGCCACCACATCGGGCTCGCCGAACGGGCCGCCGCCGGACTGCACGGACACGGCCAGCGCCGTTGGCTGGCCGTGCTCGACGCCGAGACGCCCAACCTGCGCGCCGCCCTGGACCATGTCACCGGCCCCGCCCGCGACCCGGAGTCCGGCCTCCGCCTGGGCAACGCGCTGACCTGGTACTGGTTCCTGCGCGGCCGGCTCGGCGAGGGCGTGCGCTCCCTCGACCGGGCACTGGAGGCCGCCGGCGCGGCCGACGCCCGCGCCGCGGACCCCGGCGCGCCGGGCCGTACGCCGGATTCCGGGGCGGCGGCGCGCACCGCGCGGGCCCACCGGGCCGCGTTCACCCTGCTCACCGGCGACGACTCACGGCTCGCGGAAGCCCACGACGACGCCGGTCCGCGGAGCCGCTGGCTGCTCGCCTACGCCCGCTGCGGCTTCGGCGAAGTGCCGGACGGGGACGCCCCGGACCGGCTGCCGGAGGAGTTCCGGCAGCTCGGCGACCGCTGGGGCGAGGCGGCCGCCGTCGGCATGCTCGGCACCCGGGCGATGTACCGCGGGGACCTGGACGGGCTGCGCCGCCACGCCGGGCACAGCGCCCGCCTGTTCGGTGAACTCGGCGACCAGTGGGGCCGGTTGCAGGCGTCCGAACTCCTGGGCGTGCTCGCCGAGATCGCCGGGGACTACGAGGCGGCCGCCCGCCTGCACGGCGAGGGGGTGAGCGGTGCGCAGGAGCTGGAGATGTGGACGCACGCCTCCTTCCGGCTGGCCCGGCAGGGCCGGATCGCGCTGCTCACCGGGGACGACGCGGCGGCCACGGAGTTCCACGAGCGGGCCCGGCGGCTGGCCGTGGAGCAGTCGCACCGGTCGGCCGAGCAGTTCGCGGAGACGGGACTGGCCCTCGGTGCCCGGCGGCGCGGCGATCTGGACACGGCCGAGGCCCTCCTCAGGCCGTGGCTGGCCTGGAACCGGCGGATGCGGGTCGACACCGGAACCGCTCTGGTGCTGGCACAGCTCGGGTACGTCGCCGAGCAGCGCGGAGACGCGGAACGGGCGGAGGCGCTGCACCGCCAAGGCCTCGCGGCGGCCCGCCGCACGGGCGACCCGCGCGCGCTGGCCCTGGCGTACGAGGGGCTGGCCGGCGCCCGGTCGGCCGGCGGCCGGCACGAGGACGCGGCGCGGCTGCTCGGGGCCGCGGCGGCCCTCCGCGAATCGGTCGGCATGCCGCTCCCGGCAGCGGAACGGGCGGACGCCGACCGCGCCGCCGCCCGAGCCCGAGCCGCCCTCGACGAGCCCGCCTACGCCGCTGCCTTCGCCCGGGGCCGCGGCCCGACCCCCCACCTCGACCTGCCGGACCTGCCGGACCTTGCCTGACCGAACCTCACGTCACCTGCCGCAGCCGGGACACCGGGGAGCCCGTGTATCGCGGGCGTATCGAAAATCGCATACGCCACCGCAACGGCACGCCGTCTTTCATGGGGGCATGAACCACGACGCACCCCTGTCACCACCGTCCCGCCGCACACGCGGGGCCGTGCTCCTCGCCCTGTCGGTCCTCGGCGTGTCGGGCGCGTTGTCCGTCGTGCGCGGGCCGCTGATGATGGCCGCTCCGCGGTGCGTGGCAGGGCGGTGGCACGGGTGCTTCGACACGTTCAACGGCGTGGTGCTCATGACGCTGGTCACGATGCCGTTGAGCCTGCTGGTGGTGTGGGCACTGGCGTGGCGCCGGCGTACCGCCGGTGTCGCGTCGGCGCGGCGCCTGTCGCTGGCCGAGGTGGGCATGGTCCACGGGACGGTGCCGTGGGTGTGGATGACCATGATGCCGGGTTCCGGGGCCGGCATCGTCCCGGGCCGGGTGAGCCTGGTGCCGCTGCGGGACCTGGTCACGATGGGGCCGCTCGGGATCGGCGGCAACCTGCTGGTCTTCGCGTCGCTGGGGTTCTTCGCCCCGATCCGGTGGGCGGCACTGGCGTCCGTGCCGCGGGTCCTGGCGCTCGGCGCCGGCTGCTCGGTCCTGGTCGAGACCGCCCAGTACGTCTTCCGGCTGGACCGGGTGTCGTCCGTGGACGACGTCCTGGTCAACGCCACCGGCGCCGCTCTCGCCGCGCTGGCGTCGCGCCGCTGGTGGCGCACCACGGCGGAAGCCGCGCACACGTCGGCGGCGGATCGGGTTGCCTAGGCTTCGCACATGCGCGTACTGATCGTGGAGGACGAGCCCTACCTGGCCGAAGCCGTCCGGGACGGCCTGCGGCTGGAAGCGATCGCCGCCGACATCGCCGGCGACGGCGACACCGCCCTGGAACTGCTCAGCGTCAACTCCTACGACCTCGCGGTCCTCGACCGCGACATCCCCGGCCCCTCCGGCGACGAGGTCGCCCGGCGCATCGTCGCCTCCGGCAGCGGCATCCCGATCCTCATGCTCACCGCCGCCGACCGGATCGACGACAAGGCGTCCGGGTTCGCGCTCGGTGCCGACGACTACCTCACCAAGCCGTTCGAGCTGCGGGAGCTCGTCCTGAGGCTGCGGGCCCTCGACCGCAGGCGCGCGTACGCCCGGCCCCCGGTCCGCGAGATCGCGGGCCTGCGCCTCGACCCGTTCCGCCGGGAGGTCTTCCGCGACGGGCGGTACGTGGCGCTCACGCGCAAGCAGTTCGCCGTGCTCGAGGTACTCGTCGCCGCCGAAGGCGGGGTCGTCAGCACCGAAGAGCTGCTCGAAGGGGCCTGGGACGGGAACGCCGACCCCTTCACCAACGCCGTCCGCATCACCGTCTCCGCATTGCGCAAGAGGCTCGGCGAACCGTGGATCATCGCCACGATGCCGGGCGTGGGCTACCGCATCGACGCCGGTCCCGGCACCGCCGACCCCGGTGGCACCCATGACTAGACGTCCCGGGCTCAGCGTCCGGCTGAAGCTCACCCTCAGCTACGCCGGGTTCCTCGCCGTCGCCGGTGCTCTCCTGCTGGCAGTGGTGTGGGGTTTCCTGCTGCGCTACGTACCCGACAACGAGCAGGGGCTGCTCGGCGTCTCGCCCAACCGCTACCTCCTCGTCCGCACCTTCTTCCCCGCCGCGGCCGTGGCGATGGCCTTCCTGCTCCTGTTCGGCCTCGTCGGAGGATGGGTCCTGGCCGGCCGGATGCTCGCACCGCTCACCCGGATCACGGCGGCGGCGAGGACCGCCGGGAGCGGATCGCTGTCCCACCGGATCCGGATGGAAGGCCGCCGGGACGAGTTCCGTGAACTCGCCGACACGTTCGACACCATGCTCGAACAGATCGAGTCGCACGTCACCGAGCAGCAGCGGTTCGCCGCGAATGCCTCCCACGAACTGCGCACCCCCCTGGCCATCTCACAGACGCTGCTCGACGTCGCCCGCAGGGACCCCACACGGGACCGGGAGGAGCTCCTCGTACGCCTCCAGGCCGTCAACACGCGCGCGATCGACCTCACCGAGGCCCTCCTGCTGCTCAGCCGCAGCGACCGGGGGACCTTCACCCGCGAGGACGTCGACCTGTCCCTCGTCGCCGAAGAGGCCGCCGAGACCCTGCTCCCGCTCGCCGAACAGCGCGGGACCACGCTCGACGTCACCGGCGGAGCGGCACGGACCCGGGGCTCCGCGGAGCTCCTGCTGCGCATGGTGACGAACCTCGTCCAGAACGCGATCGTCCACAACCTCCCCGCCGGGGGGACCGTCACCGTCCACACCGAGGAGCAGGGCGGCACGAGCGTCGTACGGGTCGAGAACACGGGCCGTCCGGTGCCACCGGAACTGGTCCCGACCCTCACCGAACCCTTCCGGCGCGGGACGGAACGCGTACGCACCGGCGAGCACGCCGGCGTCGGCCTGGGCCTCGCCATCGTGAACGGCATCGTCCGCGCCCACGACGGAACCCTCGACCTCGAACCCCGCCCCGCCGGCGGTCTCCTCGTCACCGTCCGGCTTCCCGGAACCCCGTAGGCGCCCTCCCCGGGCGGTGCCGGCGCAGCCCCCGCCTACCGTCGGATCCGCCGCCAGAGCGCCGGCGTACCGCTGATCACCAGGGTCAGGGCGATCGCCGCCGCCACCCCCTGCCAGGGCTCCGGGAACAGCGACCCGCCCAGGATGCCGATCAGCCCGTACGCCGCCGCCCAGGCCAGGCACGCCGGGGCGTTGCCCCGTACGAAGCGCCGCAGGGGCAGCTCCGCCAGCAGGCACGCCAGCATCACCGGGATCCGTCCGGCCGGCACCAGCCGGGACAGCACCAGGACCGTCACCCCGCGTTCGTCCAGCTGCCGCTGCGCCTGCGTCAGCCGTTCCGGCGTGGCCCGCCCGCGCAGCGTCGACAGCCAGCGCGAGCCGTTCCGGGAGCGCACGCCCCGCTGTCCCAGCCAGTACAGCGTCGTGTCGCCGACGAACGCGGCCACCGCCGCCACGGCGAACACCAGCAGCAGCGCGACCGGGGGCAGCGACTGGTGCAACGCCACCACGGCCGCCGAACTCACCAGCGCCCCGGTCGGGATCACCGGGACCAGTGCCCCCAGCGCCACCAGCAGGAAGAGCGCCGGATAGCCGACCGCCTGCCGGGTGGACTCGGGCGGCACCTGCTGTACCTGCTCCACCGCTTCGTGAAGGATCATCACCTGGTCATCACCTGGGTCATCACCTGGTCATCACGGCACGCTCACCCGCTCCCCGTGCCCCGGCAGCCGCACCGCCACCTTCGGCGCGAGCCGGGCCGCGTGCCGGACGAACTCCTCGCCCGGAGCGTGGAACTCGTGCGGGCGCACCGCGTCCATCCCGATGGGCCAGTACGTGCCGTAGTGCACCGGCACCGCGGCCGCCGGCGCCAGCGCGGCCAGCGCGTCCGCCGCCCGCGCCGCGTCCAGGTGTCCCGGTCCCAGGTACGGGCCCCAGCCGCCCACCGGCAGCAGCGCCACGTCCACCGGGCCGACCTCCTCCGCCATGGCCGGGAACAGCCCGGTGTCCCCGGCGAAGTACGTGTCCGCCGCGCCGTGGACGACGTACCCCAGCGCCGGCGACAGGTGCGGGCCGAACGGCAGCCGCCGTCCGTCGTGCCGCGCGCTGACCGCCCGTACCCGGACGCCTCCCCGTACGCAGACCTCCTGTCCCGGCACCACCTCGGTCACCGCCAGCTCCCGCCGCCCCGCGATCCGGGCCAGCCCCGGCACCGCCCGGCGCGCTCCGTGCGGCACCAGCAGCCGGGTGCCCGGAGCCAGCCGGGCCAGCGAGGGGAGGTGCATGTGGTCGGCGTGCAGATGGGACACGAGGACGACGTCGGCCTCGGCGGCCTCCGGGGGCGGCACGGCTCCGCGGCGGCGGCGCAGATGGGCCAGCCGGCCGGCGAACAGCGGGTCGGTCAGCAGCCGTACCCCGGAATCCTCGACCGTACACGTGGCATGACCCCACCAGGTGATGTCGACCGGCACGCGGCCCCTCCCTCCGGCGGACGGGAACTCTCCCCACCGAGCCTAGGGCAGTGCGGACGATCTGCGGGCACGACATATGAGAGGCCCGTATGACATAAGACGTAGTGGCTGATCACCCCCTCCTCGCGGAAGGCCGATCAGAGTAGGGTCGGGCGGCATGGATGAGCTGCGGGTGGCCGCGATCGCCAGTCTGGTCCCGCTCGAACAACTGGACGCCGATCCGTTCGTGGTCGACACCCGGAGCCAGCAGGCCATGTGCGCCCGCTGGGCCGCCGACCAGGGCTACGTCGTCACGAGGCAGTTGCTCTTCTACGGCATGCGCACCGACCACTGCGCCCTGTGGACCGACGTCGACGCGGGCCAGGTCGACCTCTTCGTCGCTCCCAACCAGCGGGTGCTGCGGCGGGCCCTGAGGTCCGTCGAGGAGTTCACCGCCGAGTGCGAGCGGCGCGGGGTCCGCCTGGAGACCGCCGGCCTGGACGAGCCCTGCTACACCTCCGCGATGAAGGCCGAGGTCCACCGCAGGCTGTCGATGCCCACCGCCGGCTACGACGGCACCTGAGCCCCTGCCCGGGCTCCGCTCCGTGCGCGCCCGGCCCCGCTCGTGCTCCGCTCGCGCCCTGTTCGAACCCCGTCCGCCCCCTCCGTGTCGGCCGGTCCGTCCGGCCGCCCTGTGCGAGGCTGGGAAAGGGGCCCGCGGACGGGGCGCGGGCCGGGACGTGAGGCGGGTGCGGCGTGCTCCACGGGCGTTGGCGGACCACGAGCCGCGCGGTGCTGCGGGTCCTGGTGGTCTGGGCGGTGTCGACCCTCACCATGCTGGTGCTGGCGGGCGCCCTGCCCGACTTCAGGCTGCAGTCCGACGACGGGGACAGCCTCACCGAGATCGCCCTCACCGCGGCCTGGGCCGCCGGGGCCTTCGGTGTGCTCACCGCCCTGGTGTGGCCGCTGATCGTGCGCGCCCTGCTGCTCGTCCCGGCCCTGGTCCTCGGCCTGTTGGTGTTCTTCCTCAACGGCTCGCTGCTGCTGATCGCCCTCGACCTGATCCCCGACGGGCGCGGCGAGGCCGCCCCGGAGACCGCCGTCGTGGTGGCCGCCGTGATGTCGGCGGTCGCCTCCGCCACCTCCACCGCCCTCGCGGTCCGCGACGACGAGGCGTACCGCAGGAGGCTCTACCGGCTGGCCGACCGCCGCCGGCGCCGCCGCGGCAGGGACCGGCCCGGCGCGACCGGCCGGGCCACCCCCGGCCTGGTCTTCCTCCAGCTGGACGGTGTCGGGTACGAGGTGCTCCGGCACGCCGCCGCCGACGGGCTGATGCCGACGGTCGCCGGCTGGCTGGGCGGCAGCCACCGGGTCACCGCCTGGCGCACCGACTGGTCCAGCCAGACCGGCGCCAGCCAGCTGGGCCTGCTCCACGGCTCCAACTTCGACGTGCCCGCCTTCCGCTGGTACGAGAAGGACACCGGTGCGGTGATGGTCTGCAACCGGCCCACCAGCGCCGCCGAACTGCAGCGGCGTGCCGTCGAGCGGACCGGGCACGGCGGACTGCTGACCCCGGACGGGGCCAGCCGGGGCAACCTGTTCGGCGGCGGCGCGCACCAGCTGGCGCTCGTCCTGTCGGTCGCGGCCCGGCGCGGCCGGGCCAACCGGTCCAGGGCCGGCTACTTCGCGTACTTCTCCGACCCGGCCAACGCCGTCCGCACCGCCGTGTCCTTCGTGGCCGAGGTGTTCCGCGAGATCGGGCAGTCACTGCGCGCCCGCTGGTCCGCCGACGGCGGTCCGCGGGTGGCGCGCGGCGGGCTGTACCCCTTCGTCCGGGCCTTCGCCACCGTGGTGGAGCGGGACGTGGTGGTGGCCGCGGTGATCGGCGACATGCTGGCCGGACGCACCGCCGTCTACGCCGACCTGGTCGCCTACGACGAGGTCGCGCACCACTCCGGGCCGCGCGGCCGGGACACCGACCGGGTGCTGGCCCGGCTCGACCGGAGCCTGTCGCTGATCGCCCGGGTCGCCGAGCACGCGCCCCGCGACTACCGGATCGTGCTGCTGTCCGACCACGGGCAGAGCCCGGGGGAGACCTTCCTCGGCCGCTACGGCCTGACCCTCAAGGACCTGGTGCGGGCGGGCTGCGGGCTGCCGGTGTCCCGCCGGGCGGGCCGCACCCGCAGCGGCGCCGAGGCGCGGACGGCGGTCCGGGCGGCCCTGCACCGGCCCGTGGAGGAGGAACCGGAGGAGGTGCGCGACCGGGGCGAACGGGTCTTTGACCCGGTGGTGCTGGCCTCCGGGAACCTCGGCCTGGTCTCCTTCCCCGACCTGCCCGGCCGGGCCACCCGGGAGGAGATCGACCGGGCCCACCCCGCCCTGCTGGCCACCCTGGCCAACCACCCGGGCATCGGGTTCCTGCTGGTCGACGGAGTGGTGCTGGGGCCGGACGGGGCGGAGGCCAGGCTGGACGAGCCCGGCCGGGCGGAGGCGCTGCTCACCGCGTACGGGCCCGGCGCGGCGGACGCGGTGCGGCGCACCGACACCTTCCCGCACGCCGCCGACATCATGGTCAACTCGATGTACGACCCGGCCACCGGCGAGGTGCACGCCTTCGAGGAGCAGATCGGCTCGCACGGCGGCCTCGGCGGCGAGCAGACGCATCCCTTCCTGATGTGGCCCACGGTGCTGCGGCCGCCTCCCGCGGACCTGGTGGGCGCGGAGCAGGTACACGAGGTGCTGCGCGGCTGGCTGCGCACGGACCCGGCGGGCCGGGCGCATTCCCGGCCGGAGGCGGGCCGGGCAGGGCCGGAGGATCACCGGCCGAAGGCCGGTCAGGAGGGAATCCTTCCTTCCGTCCCCGCCCTCGCGCCGGACGAAAATCGCTGATTTGGCGCAGTCCCCGCAGTGCCGCACGATGTGGCGACCGTCCACGATGTGAAACACCCGTAAGGCGCACCACCAGTGAGCACCACCGTCCGCGAGGCCGCGCAGACCACCGTCCGGCAGGCCGACCAGACCCCCGTACCGCCGCCCGGCGCCGGCCCGCAGGGCTCCACCGGCCCGCACGCCCGCCGCTTCGGCCTCCCGATCGCCACCTGCCTGGTCATGGGCAACATCATCGGCGGCGGCATCTTCATGCTGCCGGCCTCCGTCGCCCCCTTCGGAACGATCAGCCTGGTCGCCTTCGGAGTGCTCTCCGCCGGTGCGATCGCCCTCGCGCTGGTCTTCGGCCGGCTCGCCGAGCGCCACCCGCGCACCGGCGGCCCGTACGTGTACGCCCGCGAGGCCTTCGGTGACTTCGCCGGCTTCCTCGCGGCCTGGAGCTACTGGATCACCGCCTGGGTGTCGAACGCGGCCCTGGCCGTCGCGGCCGTCGGCTACCTCTCGGTGCTCTTCCCGGCCGTCGGCGAGCACAAGCTCGCGATGTGCCTGTCCGCGCTGGCCGTGCAGTGGCTGCCGGCCGCCGCGAACCTGGCCGGCACCCGGTACGTCGGCGCCGTCCAGGTGGTGGCCACCGTCCTGAAGTTCGCCCCGCTCCTGCTGGTGGCCGTGGGCGGCCTCTTCTTCTTCGACCCGGGCAACCTGGGCCCCTTCCTCGCCGACGGCCACACCGCGACCGGCGCGATCTCCGCCTCGGCGGCGATCCTGCTCTTCAGCTACCTGGGCGTGGAGTCCGCGGCGGTCAGCGCCGGCGAGGTCAGGGACCCGCGCCGCAACGTCGGCCGGGCCACCGTCCTCGGCACGGCCGGCGCCGCGCTCGTCTACCTGCTCGGCACCGTCTCGGTCTTCGGCCTGGTCCCGCACGACAGGCTGACCGGCTCGACGGCACCCTTCACGGACGCCGTGAACGCCATGTTCGGCGGCACCTGGGGCGGCACCCTGGTGGCGGGCGCGGCCGTGGTCTCGATGGTCGGCGCGCTCAACGGCTGGACCCTGCTCAGCGCGCAGACCCCGTACGCGGCGGCCCGCGACGGCCTCTTCCCGAAGGTCTTCGAGACCCGGCGGCGGGGCGTCCCGGTCGCGGGCGTGATCGCCACGGTGCTGCTCGCCTCGGCCCTCACCGTCTACAACTTCACGGCGGGCTCGCAGCGCGTCTTCGAGGTCCTGGTCCTGGTCACCACCTTCACGGCCACCGTCCCCTACCTGCTGTCCGCCGCCGCACAGATCCACTTCCTCGCCGCCGGGCAGACCGACCGCGTGGACCGGGGCCGCCTGGTCCGGGACGGCGTGCTCGCGGTACTGGCCCTCGGGTTCTCGATGTGGCTGGTGGCCGGCTCCGGCTACGTGGCCGTCTACCAGGGCGTCCTCTTCCTCTTCGCGGGCGTGCCGGTGTACGCGGTGCTGGCGGCCCGCCGGAAGCGCACCGCCGCCTGACCCGGAAAACCGGGTGCCGGGCAGGGCCGGCGTGGGGTCTGATGGGCGTACCCGGCCGCCGAACGCGCGACCGGGCGCCCTGCGATCGCCTACCCCGAGGACCCCGCCCACGTGCACGCCGCCGTCACGGTCACCCCCGCCCAGATCCCCGAACTCCTCCTCGGCCTCGCCACCGTCCGGCCCGTGTTCCTCTGGGGCGCGCCGGGCATCGGAAAGTCCTCCCTGGTCCGGAAGTTCGCCGAGTCCCTCGGCCTGGAGTGCGTGAGCCTGCTCGGCACCCAGCTCGCTCCCGAGGACCTGATGGGCGTGCCCCAGATCCGGGACGGCCGTTCCGTGTTCTGCCCGCCGGAGGCCATCGCCCGCGACGAGCCGTACTGCCTGTTCCTCGACGAGCTCAACGCCGCGACCCCGGACGTCCAGAAGGCCTTCTACTCCCTCATCCTGGACCGCCGTATCGGCGCCTACGAACTCCCCGCCGGCTCCATCGTCATCGGCGCGGGCAACCGGGCCACCGACAACGCGCTCGCCCGGCCCATCGCCTCCGCCCTGGTCAACCGCCTCACCCACGTCCACCTGCGGGCCTCCGCCGCGGACTGGCTGACCTGGGCGGGCGAGTCGGGCATCCACCCGTGGGTGACGGACTACCTCACCGACCGTCCCGACCACCTGTGGTCGCAGCCGCCCAAGACCGAGGAGCCGTTCTCCACCCCGCGCTCCTGGCACATGCTCTCCGACGCCCTGCACTCGTTCGGACCGGGACTCGACGAGCCGACCCTGAAGGTCCTCGCGCACGGCACGCTCACACCCGCCCACGCCGTCTCCTTCTGCGGCTACGCCAAGATCGTCCGGCACAGCTTCGGCATCGAGGCGATCATCAAGGGCGACGCCTCCTGGCCCACCCGCCCGGCGGACCGCGATCTGCTCTACTACCTGGCGGAGGCCTTCCGGGGGCGGCTGATCAAGGAGCTCCCCGACCGCAAGGAGCACGTCTCGCCCGCCATGCGGCAGACCGCCTACCGCGCCAAGTCGCTGCTGGTCCAGCTCGCCGAGATCTCCGTCGAGGTCGCCCAGACCGTCATCGCCGACGACGCCGACGGACAGCCGGTGCTGCCCGCCTGGTTCCTGGTGGAGGCCGCCCGCGACATGCCGCGCCTGGTCGAGGCCCGCCGGTGACGCAGCACAACGGGAAGGCCGGCCATGGCGCCAAGGGCGGAAAGCGTGGCCAGGGCGGCAAGCACAAGAAGCCCGACCCGGCCGCGGAGGCGTACGAGGCCGGGCGCGCCAAGGTGCGCCGGAACCCGGCCTTCGCCGCCCTGGAGTCCGAGTTCTGCCGCAGCCACGACTGCCGCCTGTGCCCCCGCAGCGGCCTCGTCGTGATCGATTCCAACGGGGTCCTGCACGCCCACCCCACCCGCCAGGCCGAGCCCGCCGAGTGGGCCTGGGCCATCGCCCACGGCCTGCTCCACCTCGGCTTCGGCCACGTCCCCGCCGCCACCGCGGACCGCCGGGAGCAGCCTGACGAGCACGATCTCGCCGCCCGCTGCGTCGTCGTCAACCGCTTCCTGCAGACCGTCCCGTTCGGCCACACCCCCGAGCACCTGCCCGCCGTCTACCCCGGTGGCGACGAGGAGCAACTGGCCGCCCGCTGGCGCCGGGACGGCCTGCCCGCCGCCTACCGGGACTGCGGTACGGCCGGGACCGGCCCCGACCAGTTCCTGCGCCCCTGGCGGCACTGGAACGACCCGGCCCCCGACTGGCAGACCGCCTTCGCCGCCGCCCTCACCCGCAGCGTCTCCGCCGCCATGGACACCGCCGGCGGCCGGGAACCGGGCACCCGGCGCCACCCCTGGGACCTGGCGCTGAACTGGTTCGTCTCTGCCTACCCGCTGCTCGGCGGCCTCGCGGCCGGCCTGACCGTCGTCGCCGACGCCGAGCTGGCCCGCGCCCGGGGCATCTCCATCGCCGCCGTCTCCGCCCGGGCCGGTGAGATCTACGTCAACCCGCTGCGCACCTTCACCGACGAGCAGTGGCGCTTCATCCTGGCCCACGAGATGCTGCACGCCGCCCTGCGCCACGGCGAGCGCCGTGGTCCCCGCGACCCGTTCCTGCACAACGTGGCAGCCGACTACGTGGTCAACGGCTGGCTGGTGGAGATGGCCGTCGGCGAGATGCCCGAAGGGCCGCTGCACGACCCGGAGCTGCGCGGGCTCTCGGTGGAGGAGGTCTACGACCGGATCGCCGTCGACCTGCGCCGGATGCGCCGGCTGGCGACGCTCTGCGGCAAGGGCGTCGGCGACATCCTCGGCGAGCCGCTGCCGCACGGCGCGGCCCGCCCGTACACCGACCTCGACGAGTTCTACCGCCGCGGCCTGGTCCAGGGCCTGGACCTGCACCGGGCCGGGGACCGCGGACTGCTGCCCGCCGGGCTGATCGAGGAGATCCGGGCCCTGTCCCATCCGCCGGTGCCCTGGGACGCGAAGCTGGCGCGCTGGTTCGACGAGTACGTGTCCCGGCCCGAGCCGGTACGGACGTACGGGCGCCCGGCGCGCCGGCAGGCCGCCACCCCGGACATCCCCCGCGCCGGCCGGTACTTCCCGCCGGAAGAGGTGGCCCGCTGCACCTTCGGCGTGGTGCTCGACACCTCCGGTTCGATGGACCGGGCCCTGCTCGGCAAGGCGCTGGGTGCCATCGCCTCGTATGCGGAAGCCCGCGACGTACCGGCCGCCCGCGTCGTGTTCTGCGACGCGGCGCCGTACGACGCGGGCTATCTGCCCCCGACCGGGATCGCCGGCCGGGTGAAGGTCCGGGGCCGTGGGGGCACCGAGCTCCAGCCGGGCATCGACCTGCTCCAGCGGGCGGAGGACTTCCCGCCCGGAGCGCCGGTCCTGGTGATCACGGACGGGTGGTGCGACACCCTGCGGATCAGGCGCGAGCACGCCTTCCTGATCCCGCAGGGTGCCTCCCTGCCGTTCACGCCCCGGGGCCCGGTGTTCCGCCTGGCCTAGTCGAGGTAGTCGCGCAGCACCTGCGAACGGGACGGGTGGCGCAGCTTCGACATGGTCTTGGACTCGATCTGGCGGATCCGCTCACGGGTGACCCCGTAGACCCGGCCGATCTCGTCCAGCGTCTTCGGCTGGCCGTCGTTGAGGCCGTAGCGCATCGAGACCACGCCCGCCTCGCGCTCCGAGAGCGTGCCCAGGATGGACTGGAGCTGCTCCTGGAGGAAGGTGAAGGACACCGCGTCGGCCGGCACGACCGCCTCGGAGTCCTCGATGAGGTCACCGAACTCGCTGTCGCCCTCCTCACCCAGCGGGGTGTGCAGGGAGATCGGCTCGCGGCCGTACTTCTGGACCTCGATGACCTTCTCGGGGGTCATGTCGAGCTCCTTGCCCAGCTCCTCCGGAGTGGGCTCACGGCCGAGGTCCTGCAGCATCTGCCGCTGCACACGGGCGAGCTTGTTGATGATCTCGACCATGTGGACGGGGATGCGGATGGTGCGGGACTGGTCGGCCATGGCGCGGGTGATCGCCTGCCGGATCCACCAGGTGGCGTAGGTCGAGAACTTGAAGCCCTTGGTGTAGTCGAACTTCTCCACCGCGCGGATCAGACCGACGTTGCCCTCCTGGATCAGGTCCAGGAAGAGCATGCCGCGGCCGGTGTAGCGCTTGGCCAGCGAGACCACGAGACGGAGGTTGGCCTCCAGCAGGTGGTTCTTGGCCCGGCGGCCGTCCTCGACCAGGATCTCCAGCTCGCGCCGGTAGGCCGGCTTGAGGTCTTCCTCCTCCTCGAGCTTGTACTCGGAGAAGAGGCCGGCCTCGATCCGCTTGGCGAGCTCGACCTCCTGCTCGGCGTTGAGCAGGGGCACCTTGCCGATCAGCTTCAGGTAGTCCTTGACCGGGTCGGCGGTGGCGCCGGCCACCATGACCGTCTGCGCCGGGGCGTCGTCGTCGTCCTCGTCGGACAGCACGAAGCCCTGGCCGGGCTTGGCCGGCTCCTCCTCGTTGTCGTCTTCGAGGTTCTCGAACAGCTCGTCGTTCTCGACGTCCACGGCCTCGTCGCCGTCGGCGTCCTTGGCGGTCTTCTTCGCCGCCGTCTTCTTGGCGGTGGTCTTCTTCGCGGTCGTGGTCTTCTTCGTCGCGCGCTTCTTCGGTTCGGCGGCGACGGCGGCGGTGGCAGCGGCCTCCTCGGTGACGGCCTCGGCGGTCGCCGCGGTCGGCTGAGCCGATATCGCCGCAGCGGGAGCCGGAGCCGCGACCGCCGTCTTGCGCGCGCCGATCGGGCGCGGCGGGGCGGCGGTCTTCTTCACCGTGGTGCGGGCCGGAGCCGCCGCGGCCTTGCGGGGCTTCTTCGCGGCCGTCTTGGCGGCGGGCGCGGCGCTGACGTGCAGGGCCACGCCCTCCTCGTCCAGGACCTGGTTCAGGCTGCGCAGGACCCGCTTCCACTGGTCCACCGGGATGCGGCCGGCCTCGAAGGCCAGGCGCACGTCATCACCGTTGATGTGACCCTGCTCGCGGCCACGCTCGACGAGCGCGACCAGGGCCTCGGATTCGGCGATCTCCGGAGGGAACGTACGGGACGGGCTGAGCGACACAAGGAGCCTCTCGTTGCGAGCAGATAAAGGACGGGCGGGACATCATCGCGCGGACTTCCGGAAACATCCCACCGGGGGTCGGTATTCCGGCGCCGCGCGAGGACACCTGTCGGTTCATCGGCCGCCCGAGTCGATTCGTTACGCGCGGAATTGAGTGACCTGCGCCACGCTGTGTGCGCCACGGCGTGTGTGCGGGGGCGCGTGGGGCTCGAAACCCGGGCGTGGCGGGGCCCTGGGCGCCCCAGGCGGGGGATCGATCGGGCTTGCGGGCCCCGATGGGAAGTGCGCGGTGTGCGCCGCTTGTCGGGCCGGTCGCGGTCCGGTCGCGGTCCGGTCGTGGACCGGACCGACGGCTCGACTACAGTGGGCGCCGGGCCGTGACTGGCGTTCGGGTGGATCACCACCGGGGAGCGGCCCGGCGTACGACCGTACGCCGATTGCCGCGCGCCTGGGCGAAACCGCGAACCGCGTACCGCGAATCCGTACCGCGAATCCGCAGCGACGTTCAGGAGACCCCTATGACGACTGCCACCGCCCGCCTGATGGACGGCACCGCCCTCGCCCGCCGGATCAGCGAGCAGACCGCCGCCCGTGCCGCCGCGGTCACCGAGCGCACCGGGAAGGCCCCCTGTCTGGCCACCGTGCTGGTCGGCGAGGACCCGGCGTCCGTGACCTACGTCCGCATGAAGCAGAACCGTTGCGCCAAGGCCGGCATCACCTCCCGGCACGTGGCGCTCCCCGCGGAGACGACCACCGAGGAACTGGTGGCGGTGATCACCGGCCTCTCCGAGGACCCGGAGATCAGCGGCATCCTGCTCCAGCACCCCGTGCCGCACCACATCGACGAGCGCGCCGCCTTCGAGGCCATCGCCCCCGGCAAGGACGTGGACGGGGTCACCATGCACTCCTTCGCCGCCATGGGCTTCGGGCTGCCGGGATTCGTCTCCTGCACCCCCGGCGGCATCATGCGGCTGCTGGAGGAGTACGAGGTCGACCTGACCGGCAAGCACGCGGTGGTCGTGGGCCGCAGCGCGATCCTGGGCAAGCCGGCGGGCATGCTGCTGCTGGAGCGCAACGCCACCGTCACCTACTGTCACTCCCGCACGCAGGACCTCTCCTCGATCGTCCGCCAGGCGGACGTCCTGGTCGCGGCCGTCGGCAAGGCCGAGTTCATCCGGGGCGAGGACATCAAGCCCGGCGCGGTCGTCCTGGACGCCGGCTACAACGAGGGCAACGTCGGCGACGTCCACTTCCCCTCGGCCGCCGAACGCGCCTCCCTGATCACCCCGGTCCCGGGCGGGGTCGGCCCGATGACGATCGCGGTGCTGCTGGAGCAGACGGTGGCGGCGGCGGAGACCCAGGCGGGCCTGGCGCACTGAGCGGGGCGGGGCGGGGGGTGCCGCTCGGCCGGCCGCCCATTCGGCCAGCCGCCCATTCGGACGGACGCCCGGTTCGTACCCTTTGTGAATGATGGCGGATGCGGGTGCGGTGCGGAGGCCGGTCGAGCTGAGGGACGGCGGGTGGGAGCAGCCGCCGGCGTCGGCGGGGGAACCAGGGCTGTGGCTGGTGCGGGCGGAGGCGTTCAGCCCGGTGGTGGCCCGTCTGGCCGATTCGGTGCTGGACGGGGCCGAGAAGAGGCGGGCCGCGGCCTTGCGGGTGGCCGGGGACAGGGGCACGTACCTGGCGGGGCATGTGGGGCTGCGTTTGCTGCTGGGCGCGTACCTGGGTGTTCCGCCTGTCGATGTCCCGCTTCGGCGGTCACCGTGTCCGTTGTGCGGGCAGCCGCATGGGCGTCCTGCGGTGCCCGGCAATCCGGTGCATTTCTCGCTGTCCCGCAGCGGCGGGCTGTGCCTGCTCGCGTTCGCGCGGGTGCCGGTGGGCGTGGACATCGAGGCGGTGCCGGCTCTTGATGTGGCGGAGGAGGTCGGGGCATGCCTCCATCCGCGGGAGGTGGCGGAGTTGAGCGGGCTTCGCGAGGTGGGCAAGCCCGCGGTTTTTGCCCGGGTCTGGGCGCGTAAGGAGGCCTATCTCAAAGGGCTGGGGACGGGGCTGGGGCGCTCGATGTCACTGGACTACCTGGGTACGGCGCCGGATGGGGTGGCGAAGGTACCGGGCTGGACGATCGGGGACGTGCCCGTGGATGACGGCTATGCCGCCGCGGTCGCCGTTCAGGACGCCGGGCCGGTGGCGGGGACCGTCTCGGGCCGGAGTGCGTCCTCGCCGTAGAGGTCTTGCACCCAGTTGGACTGGTAGACGGTTTCGAGGTACCGCTCGCCGAGGTCGGGGGCGATGGCGACCGCGGTCACCTGTTGCTCCTGCTGATCCAGCCACTGGGTGGCGCCCCTGACCGCGGTGCCGGTGGAGCCGCCGAAGACGAAGCCGTGCCGGGCCAGTTGGCGGCAGGTCCGAATGGTCTCGGGTTCGCTGACGTGTACCACCTCGTCGACGTAGGAGGTGTCGAGGAGCGGGGGGCGGATGCCGGCGCCGAGGCCGGGGATCATGCGGCGGCCGGGTGTGTGCCCGAAGGTGGCGGAGCCTTCGGTGTCGATCGCGACGATGCGTACCGGGCGGTGCCAGGTGCGGAAGTAGCGGGCGCACCCCATGAGGGTCCCGGTGGTGCCGGCCCCGATGAAGAGGACGTCGAGGTCGGGGAAGGCTCGGGCGATGGCCGGTGCGGTGGAGCGGTAGTGGGCAATGTGGTTGTTGGGGTTGGTGTACTGGTTGAGCCAGACGTAGCGGTCGTCGGAGGCGCACAGGGCGCGGACATGGTCGATGCGGGCGCCGAGCAGGCCTCCGGTGGGGGAGGGCTCCGTGATGATGTGGACCTGGGCGCCGAGGGCCTCCATGAGCAGGCGGGTCGGCAGGTTGCAGCGGGAGTCGGTCACGCACACGAACCGGTAGCCCTTGCCGGCCGCGATCATGCTCAGGGCCACGCCGAGGTTGCCGGAGGAGGACTCGACCAGGATCGAACCGGGGGTGAGCAGTCCGTCGCGTTCGGCCGCCTCGACCATTGCCGTTGCGGCTTTGAGTTTGACGGACCCGGCGAAATTGAATCCCTCGCATTTGAGGAACAGCCGGTGTCCGGTGATCGCCTCCAGGTCGACGTACAGGTCGTCCTGATTGAATTCCTGGGGGGTGGATATGACCTTCACGGCCACCTCCTTGTATGCGCTCACGGCGGCGTTTGCTGCCGTTGCCCTGTGCGGGAGCGACTTGGGGTAGCCGTCGCCTGTCGCGACGGCTTGGCGCCCCTCCAGTACGCGGGATGACCATGGCTCTGTCATGACACTGGATGTCGGGGCTTGACGACGGTCGCGGTCGCGGATATCCGAGCGGTCGTGGTTGCCCGAGGGCCCAGTCCCTGACGCAAGGTGACTGATTTCTTACCCTTCGAAGTGTGCCGGTGGGTCGCGCGCCGTTTATCCCTGCGGGTTTGTGGTGTCAAGTCACGACATTCAGTGGCGTGCCTGGCTTGCGTCGGCCGGGCCTACTGGAGGGGCGGCAACACGAGTCCGCCTTCACCCCATATCCGACGACCGGACCGCAGCGCTTCTGCTGCGCGGGAGCGGCAGAAAGGGACTGACATGGCAGGGAATTCCACCGACACCTGGACGGGCAGTCCGTCCGGTCTCTCGACGCTCTCCGGCAATAGGTCCGAGGACGGCCCGACGGTTGAGACCGCACGGATCCTGGCCGATGTGCTGGCCGATGTCGTGGGTGTGGAGCACGTGTCGGGCGACAGCGATTTCTTTGATGACCTGGGCGCTGATTCCATGGTCATGGCTCGGTTCTGCGCCCGGGTGAGGAAGCGGGCGGACTTGCCGCCCGTATCGATGAAGGACGTCTATCGGCATCCCACGGTCAATGGCCTGGCCTCCGCGCTCACCGGGGCCGCACCCGCGGCCGCCCCGGCGTCGCGGCCGGCGTCTGCTCCGCCGCGCACGACGGCGGCGCGAGCGGGCACGGGACGGTACCTGCTGTGCGGAATGCTGCAGTTCCTGCTGTTCCTCGGCTATTCCTGGCTCGCTGCCCTGGCCGTGGTCCGGGGTTTCGAGTGGGTCGCCGGCGGCGCGGGTGCGCTCGATGTCTACCTGCGCTCCGTGCTGGTGGGCGGCGTCGGCTTCGTCGTCATGTGCACGGTGCCGATCGTGGCGAAGTGGACCCTGATCGGGCGTTTCACGCCCCGGGAGTTCCCCGTCTGGAGCCTTGGCTACGTGCGCTGGTGGCTGGTCAAGACCCTGATCCGCACGAGCCCCGTCCGTCTGTTCACCGGGTCGCCGTTGTACGTGGCGTACCTCAGGGCGCTGGGCGCGAACATCGGGCGTGATGTCGCGATCTTCTCCACGCACATCCCTGTCTGCACCGATCTGCTCACGATCGGTGACGGAACGGTGATCCGGAAGGATGTGCTCCTTTCCTGCTACCGGGCGCACGCCGGCCTCATCCAGACGGGTCCCGTCACCCTCGGCAGGGACGTCCTCGTCGGCGAGCAGACCGTCCTCGACATCAACACCTCGATGGGCGGCCAGGCCCAGCTCGGGCACGCCTCCAGCCTGCACGCCGGTCAGACCGTGCCCGCCGGTGAGCGCTGGCACGGGTCGCCGGCCGAACCCGCCGGCACGGACTTCCGCAGGGTCGGTCCCGCCGAGTGCTCCACCGCCAGGAAGGTCCGCTACACCATCGGCCAGCTACTCGTTCTGCTGCTGGTGTCCCTGCCGCTGGCCACCGGCGGCGTCACCGTGCTGCTGGCCGGACTGCCGCAGCTGGACACACTTCCCGGGGCGGGCGCACCGGCCTTCACCAGTGGGGCGTTCTATCTGGACGCACTGGTCGCGTCCTTCGTGCTGTTCTTCGGTGCCGCTCTCGCCGGGCTGGTCATCGTGGGCGTGGTACCCCGCCTGCTCCGTCGGGCGGTCAAGACGAACACGGTCTATCCGCTCTACGGCTTCCACTACGGAGTGCAGCGGGCCATCGCCCTCCTGACCAACAGGAAGTTCTTCACCGCGCTGTTCGGGGACAGCTCCGCGATCGTCCACTACCTGCGCTGTCTGGGCTACGACCTGTCCGGTGTCACTCAGACCGGTTCGAACTTCGGTACCGAAGTGAAGCACGACAGCCCGTTCCTGAACTCGGTGGGCGACAAGACGATGGTCGCCGACGGCCTGTCGCTCATCAATGCCGAATTCTCCAACACCTCGTTCAGGATGTCCCGGGTCTCGATCGGAGCCCACAGCTTCCTCGGCAACCGCATCGCCTATCCCTCGCAGGCCAGGACGGGTGACAACTGTCTGCTGGCGACGAAGGTGATGGTCCCGGTCGACGGAGAGTTGCGGGAGAACGTGGGGCTGCTGGGTTCGCCTCCCTTCGCCATTCCGCGCACGGTGATGCGGGACACCCGGTTCCAGGACCTGGAGAGCGGCAGCGAGCTGCGCCGGCGCCTGGCCGCCAAGAACCGGCACAACGCCGTCACGGCGGGGCTGTACCTGATGGCGCGGTGGATCCACATCTTCGGCATGACCCTTCTCGCCCTGGGTGCCAAGGCCCTCCACCCCTCGCTGGGCGCCTCGGCGTTCGCGCTGGCCAGTGTCCTCGGACTGCTGTTCACCGTCGTCTACTTCGCGCTGATCGAACGGGCCGCCACGGGATTCAGGGACCAGAAGCCCCTGTACTGCTCGATCTACGAGCCTTCGTTCTGGCGGCACGAGCGTTTCTGGAAGATGGCGTCGGTCGACTACGCGCAGATCTTCGACGGGACCCCGTTCAAGAACGTCGTCTGGCGGATGCTGGGCGCGCGGATCGGCAAGCGGGTCTTCGACGACGGCAGCTTCTTCCCCGAGCGGACCCTCGTCACCGTCGGGGACGACAGCACGCTGAACGCGGGCACGGTGGTCCAGTGCCACTCGCAGGAGGACGGCGCGTTCAAGTCCGACCGCACCACCATCGGTGACGGCTGCACCCTCGGAGTCGGTGCGTTCGTCCACTACGGCGTGACGCTGGCGGACGGCGTCGAGCTCGCCTGCGACTCCTTCCTGATGAAGGGCGAGCAGGTCCCGTCGCGGTCCGGATGGGGAGGAAACCCGGCCAGGCCGATGCACGACGACACCCCCCATCCGCTCGGCGGAGTCTGACGCCCATACACATCAGTACCAGCACAGGAGAGATCCTCATGGCAACGACCAGTAGCTTCACCCCCCTTCCCCGCTGGACCCGGACGCCGGTTGCGGGAGTGGCCGAGTACGAGGCGCCGGTCCCGGCCGGCCGGGCCACGGCATTGCGCCGACTGGCGGAGGACCTGGAGGTGCCGCTGAACTGCGTGCTGCTGACCGCGCACGCGAAGGTGCTGGCTGCGCTGAGCGGCGAGCAGGAGGTCACCACCGGTTACGTCGCGGCTGCCGGCGGCCGTCCGCTGCCGTGCAGGCTGACGACCGGCCCCGGCTCATGGAGGTCCCTGCTGCTGCACACCCGCGACCTCGTCGGAGGGCGCGAACTCGGCCCGGTCGGAGCGGCCTTCGAGACCGTGCTCGACCCCACCGGCGCCGACGGCGCCCCGGCCGGAGACACCGTGCTGTGGGTGGGCGTCGCGCACCACGACGACGGTCGGCTGATGCTGCGGCTGCGCTACCGCACCGAGGTCCTCGACGCGGACGCCGCCGCCCGGATCGCCGGATACCACCTCACCGCGCTCGCCCTGATCGCTGACGACGCCGATGCCGACCACACGGGTCGGAGCCTGCTCTCGGCCGAGGAACTCCGCTTCCAGCTCCATGAGCTCGCCGGGCCGCGCCGGGACCTGCCCGAGCGTCGCGTGCACGAGCTGTTCGAGGAGCGCGTACGGCAGCACCCGGACGCCGTCGCCGCCCGGCACGGCGACCGGCAGTGGACCTACCGGGAGCTCAACGCCCGCGCCAACCGGCTGGCCCGCGCCCTGCGGGCCCGAGGACTGCACCGTGAAGGGGTGGTCGCGGTGGCCACGGAAAGGAACCTGGACTGGCTGGCCGCCGTCCTGGCCGTCTTCAAGGCCGGCGGCGCCTACCTGCCCATCGAGCCGCACCTGCCGGCCGAACGCATCAAGGCCATGCTGACCCGTGCCGGATGCGGGCTCGTGGTGACGGAACAGGCCGGCAGCACCACCCTCCGGCAGGCCCTCGCCTCCCGGCCGGCGGTGCGGACGCTGTCCGCCGACACCGCCTGCGACGAGGAGCATTCCGGGACCGATCTCGGGATCGAGGTCGCACCCGACCAGCTGGCCTACATCTACTTCACCTCCGGCTCGACGGGCGAGCCCAAGGGCGCGATGTGCGAACACCAGGGCATGCTCAACCACCTGTACGCCAAGATCGACGACCTCGGGATCGGCGAAGGACAGGTGGTCGCCCAGACCGCGCCCCAGTGCTTCGACATCTCGCTGTGGCAACTGATCGCCGCGCTGCTGGTCGGCGGGCAGACCCTGCTGATCGAGCAGGAAACGATCCTCGACGCCTCACGGTTCGTCGACACCATTGCCCGCGGCCGGGTCGGCGTGCTGCAGGTCGTCCCCTCCTACCTCGACGTCGTCGTGTCCCATCTGGAGCAGCACCCCCGGACCCTGCCGGACCTGCGGTACGTGTCGGTCACGGGTGAGCCGCTGAAGAAGGAACTCGCCCGGCGCTGGTTCACCGCCCAGCCCCACATCAAGCTCGTCAACGCCTACGGGCTGACCGAGACCAGCGACGACACCAACCACGAGGTCATGGACCGGGCACCGGACACCGACCGGGTCCCGCTGGGCCGGCCCGTCAACAACGTGCAGCTCTACGTCGTCGACGAGCACCTCAACCCGGTGCCGCTCGGTGCGCCCGGCGTGATCGCCTTCTCCGGGGTCTGCGTCGGCCGCGGCTACGTCAACGACCCCGAGCGCACCCGGCCGACCTACCTGGCCGATCCGCACCGTGAGGGCAGCCGCCTGTACCGCAGCGGCGATGTCGGCCGGTGGCTGCCCGACGGCAAGCTGGAGTTCCTCGGCCGCCGCGACAACCAGGTCAAGATCCGCGGTTTCCGCATCGAGACGGGCGAGATCGAAAGCACCCTGCTGCGAGCCCCCGGGGTCCGCGACAGTGCCGTGGTGGTCGCCGAACGGCCCGACCACAGTGCCTGCCTGGTGGCCTTCTACACCGCCCCGCACCCGCTCGAAACCGGCCTCCTGCTGGATCGGCTGGGTGCGTCACTGCCCGGGTACATGATCCCTTCGGCCGTCCACTGGCAGGAGAGCCTCCCGCTGACGGCCAACAGCAAGGTCGACCGGAAGGCCCTGACGGCCCTGGCCGTGCAACTCCACGCCACCGGGGACGAGGTCCAGGCGCCGGGTACGCCCGCCGAGCAGCGGCTGGCGGCCGCGTGGGCGAGTGTGCTCGGCATTCCACAGGACGGGATCGACCGGCGCGACAACTTCTTCGACCGGGGCGGTACCTCCCTGTCGGCCGTGAAACTCGCCATCACCCTGGACCGCGCCGTGTCCCCGGCGGACATCACCCGGCACCCCGTCCTCACCGATCTGGCCGGCTTCTTGGACGCCGCACCCCACCGACTCCCCACCGCACAGCAGTCCTCCCTCTGACCACCGATAAGGACAAAGACCATGTCGTTCACCACCCCCGCCCCGATCACCACCCCCGCCCCGATCAGCACCGGCCCCGCGCCCGCTTCCGCGCACCAGGTGGACCTGCGCCCCGGCAAGCCCCCGGTACTGCACGTCCCCACCCCCGCCCCGGCAGATCCGCCGGCCTGGGCCGCCGACCACCGCCACACCCTGCGCGGCCTCGTCACCGAACACGGAGCCGTACTCGTCCGCGGGCTGGGCCTGAGCGACACCGGGCAGGTCGGCGCCGTATTCGGCCAACTGGCCCCCACCCTGATGACCGAAACGGAAGCCTTCGCCCCCCGTCAGGCCTACACCCGCGGCGTGTACTCCTCCACGGTGTGGCCGGCCAACCAGCCTATGTGCATGCACCACGAGCTCAGCTACACCCACAGCCCTCCCGGTCTGCTGCTCCTGGCCTGCCTGACGGCGCCCACCACGGGCGGAGCCACCGCCCTCGCGGATTCCGCCGCCGTCCTGGACGCGCTGCCGCCGGAACTCGTCCAGCGGTTCGAAGAGGAAGGCTGGCTGCTCACCCGCACCTACAGCGAGGACATCGGTGCCTCCTGGGCCGAGGCGTTCGGCACCGACGACCCCGCGGTCGTCGAGGAGTACTGCCGTGCCAACGCCATCGAGTACGCCTGGCAGGACGACGGCGGACTGCGCACCCGTCAGCGCCGCCCCGCCGTGGTGCGGCATCCGGCCACCGGCCGGCGCTGCTGGTTCAACCAGATCGCGTTCCTGAACGAGTGGACGCTGGAGCCCGAGGTACGGGAGTACCTCGTCGAGGTCTACGGCCCCGAAGCCCTGCCGTTCAACACCCGCTTCGGAGGCGGCGACCCCATCGGCGAGGACATCGTCGAGCTGATCAACACGGCCTATGCCGAGCACACCATCCGCGAACCGTGGCAGTCCGGAGACCTGATGCTCATCGACAACGTCCGCACCGCGCACAGCAGGGAGCCCTTCGAGCCCCCGCGCGAGGTCCTCGTCGCCATGGCCGGCTCCGAGGGGAGCATCCGGTGACCCCCGACGCCGGGACACCGCCGGTCACGGTGCCCCCGTTCGCCGTGATCCCCGGTGCCCAGGTACAGCACACCCTCCAGGGCCAGGAACACCGGATCGTGGAGCTGGTCGAGGCCACCTACCGGCTCCACGCCGAGGGGGAGTCGGTGAACCCGCCGTCGTACTTCCTGCGCTTCCCCGACCGCCCGACCGCCCGCATCATCGCCCTGCCGGCGTCGATCGGCGGAGAGGTGCGGGTGGACGGCCTCAAGTGGATCTCCAGCTTTCCCGACAACGTGGAGGCCGGCATCCCCAGGGCCTCGGCGGTGCTGATCCTCAACGACCACGACACCGGCTACCCGTTCGCCTGCCTGGAAAGCTCCATCATCAGTGCCACCCGAACGGCCGCGATGGCCGTGTCGGCGGCCGACAGGCTCAGCCGGCACCGCCGGACCCGCCCGACCCGCGTCGGATTCTTCGGAACGGGCCTCATCGCCCGCTACATCCACACCTTCCTGAGCGCAACCGGCTGGTCCTTCGACGAGATCGGCGTGCACGACACCAGTGCCGACAGCGCGGCCGGTTTCCACGGCTACCTGCAGGCCGCCCGGGCGGCCACCCGGATCACCGTGCACGACAGCCCCGAGCAGCTGATCCGCACCAGCGACCTGGTCGTCTTCGCCACCATCGCCGGCCGGCCCCACATCACCGACGCGGCATGGTTCGACCACAACCCCGTGGTCCTGCACGTGTCACTTCGCGACCTCGCCCCCGAAATCCTCCTCGCCTCGACCAACATCGTGGACGACGTCGAACACTGCCTCAAGGCCGACACCTCGCCCCACCTGGCCGAACGGCTCACCGGTAACCGCGACTTCCTCACCGGCACGCTGCACGACGTCACGACCGGCCGCGCGGCGGTCCCGGAAGACCGGCCGGTGGTGTTCTCACCCTTCGGCCTGGGCGTGCTCGACCTCGCCATCGGCAAACACGTCTACGACGAGGTCACCCGCACCGGGCAACTGCACGTCATCGACGACTTCTTCCACGAACTGCGCCGATACGGATAGCCGCCGAACAGACGTCCGCCGACCCTCTGGGCGGCACCTGCGTCGATGTAGGTGCCCAGGCGGACGTATCCACGTGACTCCATGGCCAGTTCGTCCACGACCGTGGAGAGCGTCATGCCGTGCATCAGCGCGTGCTCCCTCATCACGCGCACCCCCTTCTGCGAGCTTGTGGGTGGGAGCGAGAGCAAACGCAATTAAATCAGAAGGGGGGTCAGAATCTTGGTGCGAGGTATTTACATTCCTCAATTCCGACCTTCTCGATCTGGGACCGGAAGCGGTTTGATGCCTCCTTCGCCGCTTCCAGATGCTTCGGTGTTGCATTGCCCTCTTCGGTCCTCTTGCCCATCTCGGCGAGCGCGTCACCCAACCCTGTTCCGGCCAGCAGCAGAGATTCGATTTCTTTATGTGAATCATTCGGCTGTTCCAGTGCCCGCCATTTTCCGACTAGGCGCTCCTCGGCGTCACCGGCTTGGGTAATCGCGACGCCTGCAGCGATTCTGGAATCCTCGCTCTCGAGATTTTTCGTTGCATCCCTAACCTTAAGGAAGGTGCTTCGCACGTCTGCCATCTCCTGCTCGCATGCCGCGTTGGCTTGAGTTTTCCATTCGGTCAATGTCGGTCCAGTGTTTGAGCATTGCGCCAAAATAAAGGCGAGGATTCCGACCATGGCAGAAATGATGCCTATCCACCATCCAAGGTGTTTGCGCAGCTTTTCGGCTTTTGATTCCGCTGAAGCGTTGCTGCTCATAAGGGCCTCCACGGTCAGGTATATTTTCCGCCCGCTCTCACGCACCCGCATTTGGACACGTTCACTGGTTGGACCTTGGAAAATTGAAGGTTGATTCATGTGCCCACGCGACCGAGCTGACTAGCCAGGGGTGGCCACTGTGCCGCCGCTCATGAGCGCGCGGCGAACCGAGAGTGCGAGTGGTGGCAGCTGACTGGGATGGGACTCTTTCGGCATCGTGAGCTGCAGGAGTGCCTAGCCTTACGCTCTAGGCCCACGTTTTCCGAATAGCGAAATGGCGCCCTCTGTGTCGGCCCAGTGCAAGGCGAATCCGTGACTTCCTTCTTCGCTGAGGGATTTGTCCTGTGTGGCGGACGGCGTGGGCGGGAGCCTGGGCGGGCGACAAGCGTCGACCAACTACGACGTCCGCGATTCCGGTGCAGTCCGACGACGTGGGGCGCAGGTGGCTAGCGCCGCCCTTGGTTCCTGCGCAACGGGAACCAAGGGCGGAGAACCTGGGAGCCAAATCGGGAGCCGCCGTCGGCAGCCCGGGGCGGATCCGGGCCGACTGGCATGGACTGCCGGCAGGTGGAACTGGTGGGCGGCGAGGGCGCGCATGCACCTCCGTGGAGGGGGCTCATTACCCGGCAGGTAATCGACCCCCGGCCGCCTCCGCGGCATCGTTGGGGCATCGGGTTCCGGGGCCGCGCACTCGGTCTCGGGGCCCGGTCGACCAGCACTGTTTCCAGACTCAGGAGGAGGGTTCCCATGTCCGCGACCCTGTTGAACGGTATTGCCCGCACCACCGAGCCGCGGGTCGCGCTGCGGCGGTTCCTCGCCCTGGACGCCGTGGTGACCGGGGCCAACGGGCTGGCGTACGTGGCGTTCGCCGGGCCGGTCGGGAAGCTGATCGGGGTGGGGGAGGGCCTGCTGTTCGAGCTGGGGCTCCTGCTCGTCGCGTACGCCGCCGGAGTCGGATGGCTGGCTTCGCGGCGGACGCCGGCGGCCGGTGCGGTGAAGGCCGTCGTGGAGACCAACTACCTCTGGGCCGTGGCCAGTCTGGTGGCGCTGGTCGGGTGGTTCTCGCCGACCGCGGCCGGGATGGTCTGGATCCCGGCGCAGGCCCTCACCGTCGCCGGGTTCGCCCTCGCCCAGCAGCTCGCCCTGCGGTCAACCACCCAGTGAGCGGAGGTACTTCACCGTCGCCGGGTCGGCCGGGAGCATCGTCTCGATGGCCAGCTCGGCGACGGTCACGTCCATCGGGGTGTTGAAGGTGGAGATGGACGAGACGAAGGAGAGCACGTGGCCGTCGTGTTCGATGACGCACGGGAGGGCGAAGTACGGGACCGGCTCGGCCGGTTCCGTGTCGCCCGGGCGGTCCGGAACGGGGTAGGCCGCGACCTCGTCGTACAGGGCGCGCAGTGGTTCGGAGCGGGCCAGCGCGATCTGGCGTTCCATCTGGGCGAGGAGGTGCCCGCGCCATTCCTTGATGTTGAGGATCCTGGTGGCCAGGCCCTCGGGATGCAGGGTGATCCGCATGGCGTTGAGCGGCGGGGCGAGCAGGTGCTCGGGCAGGCCGTCCAGCAGCATGAGGATGCCGCGGTTCGCGGCGATCACGTTGTACGTGGCGTCCACGACCAGCGCCGGATAGGGCTCATAGCCCGACAGCAGCCGTTCCAGGCCCTCCCGCAGGGTGCCCATCGACGGGTCGTCGAGCGGGGTGTGCGCGTACCGGGGTGCGTAACCAGCAGCCAGGAGCAGGGAGTTGCGGTCGCGCATCGGTACGTCGAGGTGGTCGGCGAGCTTCAGCAGCATCTCCTCGCTGGGCCGCGAGCGGCCCGTCTCGATGAAGCTGATGTGGCGGGAGGAGGAGTCGGCGCGGCCCGCCAGCTCCAGCTGGCTGATGCCGCGCCGCTCGCGCCAGGTGCGGAGCATCGTCCCTACGGGGGCGGGGCCTGCGATGGCAGTCGTCATGGACGCGACGTTAGCCGAACCGGGTCGTACCAGGTCAGCCCACGTCGAAGGCGTTCCGCAGGCCGAGACGGTAACGCCACCGGTCGTGCCGCTTGAGCGCCTCGACCTCCGGCGCCCGGTACAGCTTCCGGATCGTGCAGCGGGCGGCCGGCGAACCGTCCCGCTCCAGCAGGGCGTTGACCGCGGCCCGGGCGGAGGCGTTCGCGCCCTCCATGGTGGCCAGGTCGATGTCCACGGCCACGTAGTCGCCGCTGAGGAAGAAGTTGGGGATGCGGGTCCCGGCCGTCGGACGGTTGTGGAACGTGCCCACGGGGTGGATCAGCAGCTCGTCCTCGTTGACCGGGTTCGGGGTGCCGAGCCCGTCGACGCCGGGGTCCAGGAACCACGAGTGGAGCGCGGAGTCCTTCAGTACGGTGCGGCCGGTGTCGTTCAGCGAGGCCTTCAGCTGCGCCCACACCTCCCGGGCCACCTCCTCCCGGGTGCACTGCTTGGCCGTCTTGCCGTACAGGATCCCGGGTTTGTCCCACTCCGAGACGTCCACCGACAGGCAGTCCACCGCGGTGCCGTCGCCGTAGTCGGCGGGGAAGGCGCGGGCCGGCCAGTGTTCGGCCTGCTGGATGGCGGTCAGCGACCACGGGGAGTCGATGCAGTTGAGGTGGCCGTGGACGAGGGGCGCCC
The DNA here is from genome assembly GCF_043199475.1 of Streptomyces sp. NPDC048603. Lineage (NCBI taxonomy): Bacteria > Bacillati > Actinomycetota > Actinomycetes > Kitasatosporales > Streptomycetaceae > Streptomyces > Streptomyces sp. NPDC048603. The sequence goes on from NZ_JBICVY010000002.1 coordinate 155,496, forward strand.
GCTCGGTCAGGTAGAACTGGATGCCGGTCATCCAGTCGGTCTGCAGCTCGTCGCAGCGGCCCAGCATCGGGTCGGCGGCGCGCAGCGCAGCGCCCCAGGTGCGGCGGGCGTGCTCGACCGGCATCGCGGAGACGTAGTGGTCGGCGGTGACCGTCTGCCGGGTTCCGGCCGGGTCGGCGACCACGACCCCGCTGACCCGGCCGTCGGCGTACCGGACCTCGTGGACGGTCCAGCCGATCCGGAACTCGACGCCGAGGGAACGGAGATGGTCCTCCCACGGGTCGATCCAGGCCTCGTTGGTGGGCAGGTTGAGGATCCGGTCCGGCGGGCCGTCGGCCCCCCGGCCCAGCGCGTTGAAGACGAAGGCCTCACCGAGCGTTCCGACGGTCCGGGTGGAGGCTTCCTCGGCTTTCGTCGCGACGATGTTGCGGGTGACCCCGATCGCCAGGATCCGCTGGTACTCGGTGGACATCCGGGCGGCCCGGGTGAACTCCCACCACGGGGTCCGCTCCCACACCTCCTCGCGCCGCTCGTCGCAGCTGGTGAGGAAGACGAGCGCGCGGTCGACGAAGTAGGCCGTCTCGTGCAGCGGGAGATGGGCGAAGGTCTCCACGAAGCCGGTGAGCATCCGGCGGATCTCGTCCAGGGTCAGCGCGGCGGGGGTGTGCCCCGGCCAGGGGATGGGGCCGCGGAGGTCCTCGCGGCCGGCGGCCCGGGCGAACATCATCTCGCGCGGGGCGACCAGGTTGTCCCACACCCCGTTGGCGTTGCCGGGGAAGGGGATGCGCCGCATCGTGTCGGGCAGGTTGTGGTAGATGCCGGGGATGAAGCGGAAGCCGTGCTCGGCGGGCAGCGGCCGGCGGCCGCCGCGCGCGCTGCGGGGCACGTCCATGCTGCGGGCCTTGCCGCCGAGCGCGCGGCGCTCGTACACGGTGACGGCGTAGCCGCGCTCCGCGAGCTCGTGCGCGGCGGTCAGCCCCGCCACTCCGCCGCCGAGTACGGCGACGCGCCGGGCGCCGGCGCCCCCGGCCGCGTTGCCCGCCGGAGCGGTCGCCGGGCCCGCGGGCGAGGCGGCGGCCGGGGGAGCGAGGGCCCCGCCGGCGGCCAGTGTTCCGGCCGCGCCGGCCGTGCCCGCGAGGAACGTACGCCTGGAGTTGCCTGTGCGCGCCATGTCGGTGCCCCCTTATTACCGCCGGTAACAGTCACGTCCGGCGCAGGAGCATAGGGGCGGCCCCGTGGCCACGGAAGGAGCAGAAGAACCCGCGCGCACTATGGCGCGAAAGCCTCCCTCCGGTGTGCGCTGTGGGAACCTTGACCGCACGTCATGGAAACGGCCGTGGAGAAGGAGCCGGTGGATGCCGAGTGAGCCGCTGTCGCAGAAGGAGATCGAGGACCGGTTGCGGGAGCTGCCGGGGTGGGCCTTCGAGGACGACCACATCCTGCGCACCTACCGGCTGGGCACGCACATGGCGGCGAGCGCGCTCGTCGCCCATATCGCCGTGGTGCAACAGGAGTTGAACCACCACTCCGACCTGACCCTCGGCTACAACACCGTCCGGCTGTCGGTGAACACCCACAGCGCGGGCGGCACCGTGACCGAGACGGACTTCGAGCTGGCCCAGCGGGTCGAGGACATCGCCCCCGCGCACGGGGCGAGTTGATGCCCGCGGCACCGATACCGGCAGCGGTGCCGGCACGCGGCCTGCGGACCGGGCCGCTCGTCGACTACGACGCCGAGGCCGACGCGTACGACGCCACGCGCGGCGGGGTCCCGCGTGCCGAGGCGGCCGCCGCCGCGGTCCTCGGCCTGCTCCCGCCGGGTACCCGCACCCTGCTCGACCTCGGCTGCGGCACCGGCATCGTCACCGCCCGGCTGCACCGGCCGGGGCTGCGCGTGCTCGGTCTGGACGCCTCGTCCGGCATGGCGGCGATGGCCTCGGCGCGCGGGGTCCCGGTGCTGCTCGGCACCGGGACCCGGCTGCCCTTCCGGACGGGCTCGCTGGACGCCGTCACGGCCGTGTGGCTGCTGCACCTGCTGCGCGAACCGGGCACCGTCGCGGCGGTGGTCGCCGAGGCCGGACGGGTCCTGCGGCCCGGCGGGGTGTTCGTCACCACGGTCGACAAGGACGCGGCGCACGACGTCGGATGCGACATCGACGAGGTGCTGGCCGCGCACCTGACCGAGCGGCCCTCGGACGAGGCGGCCGAGGTCACCGCGCGGGCCGCCGCGGCGGAGCTGCACCCGCACGGCCGCGCCCGCTTCACCGGCCACGGCCAGGGCCGCAGTCCGCGCGGTGCCGCGGAGGCCCTGCTGGCCGGCCGTTACGCTTCCCGCGTCGTGCCGCGCGGCATCACCGCGGCCGAACTCGCGGCCCGACTGGAGGCACTCCCCGAGCCCGGCGTGCCGCGCGGTGAGCCGACGTACGAGCTCCGCTCCTTCGTCCGTACGTGAACCGTTCCGGTCAGGCCGCCGCCCACCGCCCAAGCGCGAAGCCGGCGCCCGACCGGCGGACCTCCACCGCGCCCGGCCCGCCGAAGTGGGCCGGGACCACGAGCTCCCGCTCGCCCGCGGCCCGTTCGAGGATCCGGCGGCGGCTGGCCACGGCCTGCTCCGGGTCCAGGCAGAAGCAGCTGTTGCAGGACGGGCTCAGGATCTGCACCGGACTGTGCAGCAGGTCCCCGGCGAACACGGCCCGATCGCCCCGCGAGGCCACCCGGAGCACGGACGAACCGGGGGTGTGGCCGGGCGCGGACTCCAGCACCAGGTTCTCGTCGATACGGTGCTCGCCGTCCCACAGCACTGCCTGCCCGGCCCGGTGGACCGGCGCGATGCTGTCCTCGTAGACCAGCCGGTCGTCCTCCTGCCGGCCCTGCCCGTACCCGTTGTCCGGACCGAAGTGGAAGTCGTCGGCGGCCGGTACGAGGTACTGCGCCCCGGGGAACGTCGGCACCCAGGCCTCCCCGTCGGCGGTCGTGTTCCAGCCGACATGGTCGGCGTGGACGTGCGTGTTCACCACCACGTCCACGTCCTCGGGCCGCACCCCGGCCCGTGCCAGCAGCCCCGGGAGATCACTCTGCCGCCGGTGGAACAGCGGCGAGCCGGGCCGCTCGCGGCCGCTGCCCACCCCCGTGTCGACCAGGACGGTCCGCCCGCCGCTGCGCACCACCCAGCTCTGCAGCGCGGCCACCGCCAGGTCACCCGCCGGATCCCAGTGGTCCGGCGCCAGCCAGCCCTCGTTCTCCTGCCACAACCCGGCCGTGGAGTCCGGGACCAGGTCCCGGGCGGCCGCGAACGGCCCCTGCCACTCGGTGATCCTGAGGACCTCGACGTCCCCCAGCACGATGCGCTCTACGTGTTCACTGGTCATGCCGTCGACGCTACGGAGGGGCCGCCGAGCGTCTCAATGCCGCTGGTGCTCAGGAGAATACGCGTGCGTCTCAATGCCGATGTGTCAGATACCGATACGGATTGCCGGATACCGTGGTCCGATGGACGTGGTGAGTGACGCGATCTCCGCCGTGCGCATCGGGCGGCCCTCCTCCGACCGGGTCCGGATCGGCGGACGCTGGTGCACGCGGCTCGCCCCGTACGAGGGCGCCGGCTTCCACGTCGTCCTGGAAGGCGGCTGCTGGCTGCTGCCCGACGGCGGCCCACCGGTCACGCTCGGTCCGGGGGACGCCGTCCTGCTGCCCCACGGCACCGGGCACGTGATCGCCGACTCGTTCGCGGACGCCGGCACCGTGGCACGGGCCGTGCCGTTCGAGGCGTGGCAGGAGCGGCTCCGTCCGCGGGCGCCGCAGGTGCCGCATGCGGCCGGGACCGGCGGGACGGAGATGCTGTGCGGGAAGTACCGGCTCGACCGCAGCCGGGAGCACCCGCTCATGGCGGAACTCCCGCAGGTAGTCCACCTGCCGCACCGGGTGGGAGACCGGCCCGAACTCCGGGCCGCCATCGACCTGTTGGGCCGTGAACTGGAGGCCGCCGAGGCAGGAGCCTCGATCGTGGTGCCCAGCCTGCTCGACCTGCTCCTCGTGTACATGATCCGGGCCTGGACGGCCGGGAGCGGGGCCGGCGCCTGGCCGGCCGCGCTCGCGGACCCGGTGGTGGCCTCCGCCCTGCGCGCCCTGCACGCGGATCCGGCCGCCCCCTGGAGCAACGACCGGCTGGCCGCGGAGGCCGGCGTCTCGCGCCCCACCCTGGCCCGCCGGTTCACCGCTCTCGTCGGACGGCCGCCGATGGCGTACCTCACCTGGTGGCGGCTGACCTCCGCCGCCGCCCTGCTCCGGGACACCCGGGACCCGCTGGCCTCGATCGCCCGCCGGGTGGGGTACGGCAGCCCGTACGCGTTCTCGCACGCCTTCGGCCGGGAGTTCGGCACCACCCCGGGCCGCTACCGTGCCTCGGCGGACACCGGGACGGCGTGAGCCCGCCCCCGGCGGGCGGGCCGGCCACCGCCCGGTCGCACGGCCCCGTCATCTGACGGGCCCGTACGACGCGCCGCCCTCAGACGGGCTCCAGGCGCCAGCCCTGGGTGGGGGCGTCGGTCTCCTCCCACTGCCGGGCCCAGCCGTCCCCGTCCACGTCCAGCGGCAGGCCGCTGATGCACGCGATCAGCGACACCACTCCCGGGGCGTCGAGGTGCTCCTCGACCAGCCACTCCTGCGCGCCGAAGCCGTTCGCCTTCCACAGCTGGACGCGGGTGCCGCTGTCCACCGACGCACCGGCCACGTCCAGCCGCTTCCCGCTCGCCTCGTGCACCACGTGGAACATGGCTCCGCCGCTGTGCACCGGCACGAGCCGCCACCGCTGGGCCTCCGGGCTCGCGGGCGGACCCTGCGGTCCGACCCTCACCCGCGCACCGCTGCCCGTACGGCCGCCGTCCACTTCAAGAACCTGCCCGCTCGCCGCGTTACGGAGCAGATACACACCTTCCGCCGGCATGCGCGGCCGCCCCTTCAGACGTCGAAGACGGCCGGGTCCGGACCGATCCGGCGGCCCGCCGCGGTCCCGCCCAGCGCGTCCAGCGCGGCCACGTCCCCGGCGTCCAGCTCGAAGCCGAACACGTCCAGGTTCTCCTCGATCCGGGAGGGGGTCACGGACTTCGGGATCGCGATGACACCGTGCTGGAGGTGCCAGCGCAGCACCACCTGCGCCGCCGTCCGCCCGTGCTTCTCAGCCACCGCCGCGACCTCCGGCAGGCCCAGCAGCTCCTTGCCCTGGCCGAGCGGGGACCACGCCTCGGTGGCGATGCCGAGCTCGGCGTGGACCGCGCGGAGCTCCTCCTGCGGGAACAGCGGGTGCAGCTCCACCTGGTTCACGGCCGGGACGAGCGGGCTCACCTCGCGCAGGCGGCGCAGGTCCTGGGGGCGGAAGTTGGACACGCCGACGGCCTTGGCCCGGCCGCTCTCCGCGATCTCCTCGAAGGCCTGCCAGATGGCCAGGTAGTCCTCGCGCATCGGACGCGGCCAGTGGATCAGGTACAGGTCGACGTGGTCGAGGCCGAGCTTGGCGAGGGAGGCGTCGAACTCGCGCAGCACGTTGTCGCGCTTCCACGTCTCGGCCGGGCCGTTCCACAGCTTGGTGGTGACGAACAGCTCCTCGCGCGGCAGCCCGGACGCGGCCACGGCCCGGCCGGTGCCGGCCTCGTTGCCGTAAACCGACGCCGTGTCGATGCTGCGGTAGCCCGCCTCCAGCGCGGCTCCGACGACCCGCTCGGCCTCGGCGTCCGGAACCTGCCAGACGCCGAATCCGAGCTGGGGCATGAGCGTGCCGTTGTTGAGGGTGATGGTGGGGACCTGGGGCGCCTGGTTCACGGCGGGTCGTTCCTCCGGGTGCGGTCGGGCGGGACGTGCGTACCGAGGCGACAACCGGCCAGGACAGCCGGATATTCCGGTACGCCGGCACCGGGCGTCCGCCGTTCCTTCACGCGGTCCCCAGGTACGCCTCCCGGACCAGCGGGTTCGCGCGGACCTCAGCCGCGGTGCCCTCGGCCAGGACCGTGCCGAGGTCCAGCACCACCACGCGCGCGCACAGCTCCATCACGAAGGCCACGTTGTGCTCGACCAGCAGCACCGCACAGCCCTCGTCCTCGGCGAGCCGCCGCACCACGGCCGCGAGCCGCTCCCGCTCCGGCGCGGACATGCCCGAGGCCGGCTCGTCGAGGAGCAGCACCCGCGGCGGGTCGGCCACCGCCCGGGCCAGCTCCACCATCCGGGCCCGGCCCACCGGCAGGCCCGCGGCGTACGCGTTCCCCAGCGCGGTGAGCCCGCACCCGGCCAGAACCTCGGCGGCCCGGGCCCGCCGCTCCCGGTCCCGGCCGCGCCGGCCCCGGAACCCGGCGCCGCGCCATTCCTGCGCGACGAGCAGGTTCTCCGCCACGCTGAGCTGGCCGAACAGCTGCTGCCGCTGGAAGGTGCGGCGCATGCCGTGGCGGGCCCGCCAGACGGGGGAGCGGCGGGTGATGTCGGCCCCGTCGAGGAGCATCCGGCCGCCGTCGGGCCGCCGGATCCCGGACAGCACGTCGAACAGTGTGGTCTTGCCTGCCCCGTTCGGCCCGATCAGCCCGCACACCTCCCCGGGGCGCAGCCCCAGGGAGACCCCGGTGAGGGCCCTGACCCCGCCGAACCGGACGCTGATCCCGGCGGCCTCCAGTACGTACGCTCCGCGGTCAGGGCTGCTCATCGGCTCATCCCCAGGTACGCCTCGGTGAGCCGGTCGGCCTCCACCTCGGTGCGGGGACCGCACCAGGAGATCCGGCCCTCGGACAGGTAGGCGACGGTGTCTGCGATGCCGAGGATCTCGGCGGCCTTCTCCTCCACCAGGAGCAGGGCGGTGCCGGCCGCCCGGAGCTCGGTCAGGAGCGCGTGGACCTCGTCCACGATCCGCGGGGCGAGGCCGAGGGAGGGCTCGTCGGCGATGAGCACCTCGGGCGGCCGCTGGAGGAGCGGGGCGAGGGCGAGCATCTGCTGCTCTCCGCCGGAGAGCGAACCGGCGGGGACGGACCGGCGTTCGGCGAGCCGGGGGAAGCGGTCGTAGACGGCGGTACGGGCGGCGGCCTCGCCAAGGTACAGGGCGAGGTTCTCCTCGATGGTGAGGGAGGGGAAGATCCCGCGGCCCTCGGGAGCGAGCAGCACCCCGGCGCGGGCACGGCGTACGGTCCCGTCGCGGGTGGCGTCACGGCCCGCGACGCGGACGGTGCCGGCGGTGGCGGGCAGCAGCCCGGCCGCGACCCGGCAGGCGGTGGTCTTCCCGGCCCCGTTGGGGCCGAGCAGCGCCAGGATCTCGCCCCGCCGCACGGCCAGGTCGACCCCGTGCAGCACCACCCCACCGTCGTACCCGGCACTCACCCCGCGCAGCTCCAAGGCCGCGGGCGCGCCACCGTCCCGCTGCGCGGAGCCACCCCCCACCCCGCCGTCCCCCGTGCTTCGCCGGGGTGACCCCCATCCCGAAACCGGGCGCTCCGCCCCCGGCCCCCCTCGGGGCTCCGCCCCGGTCCCCGCACGGGGCTGCGCCCCGGCGCTCGTACGTACCGCCTCGCCGCCGGTGGCGGCACGGGGGCCCGGGGGCGGGGCCCCCGCCAGGTCCGGGGCGGAGCCCGGTGTCGGGTCCGGGGCGGAGCCTGGCGTCGGGTCCGGGGCGGAGCCTGGCGTCGGGTCCGGGGCGGAGCCTGGCGTCGGGTCCGGGGCGGAGCCTGGCGTCGGGTCCGGGGCGGAGCCCCGTGTGGGGTCCGGGGCCTCGGCCCCGGTTTCGGGAAGGGGCGGGGTGGGGGAATGCCCCACAGGGCCCCCCGCCCCCGCCCCCGCAGCCGGTCCGGACCCCCGGCGCGGCAGTGGCACCGCTCCGGGAGCGGCCGGCACCGCCCCAAGAACAGCCGGCACCGCCCCGCGAGCCCGCACCGCCCCCGGCGCAGAAGCCGGAAGACCCGGTCCCGCGGAGCCCGTGCCCGGCCCCCGGCCGCCCGCCAGGGCCCGGCGCCGGGCCAGCCGGACCGGGACCGCCGCACAGTAGCCGTCCGGGTCGTTCGCCAGGGCCAGGCCCGCCAGGCCGAAGAGGATCACCGGCAGGTGCACGGACTCCGTCAGGTAGTCGGCGAACAGCGGTGGCGCCACCGCGAACACCAGCCCCGCCACCACCGCGTACTGGGGCCGCCGCAGCCCCGCCGCGACGGCGACCGCCAGCCACACCAGCCCCGTCATCGCCGTGAAGTCGGTGGCCGTGATCCGCGTGTTGTACGAGGCGTACAGCACGCCCCCGAACCCGGCCAGCCCCGCCGACACCGTGAACAGCAGCAGCTTGGTCCGCAGGACCGACACCCCCGAGGCCATCGCCGCCGCGGGCGCGGAGCGCACCGCCAGCATCGCCCGCCCCATCGGCGAGCCCCGCAGCGCGCTCAGGCCGGCCGCCGCCACCGCGGCGACGAGCACCAGCGCCACCCCCAGGGCCCGGTCGTCCCCGAGGTCCACGGGTCCGAGCACCGGCCGCGGTATCTCCCACCCCGAGTCGCCGTTCCGCAGCCAGCGCAGCTGGAACAGCACCTGGTCCGCCAGGAACGCCAGGGCCAGCGTGGCCAGCGCCAGGGAACGCCCGCCCAGCCGCAGCGCCGGCAGCGCGACCAGCGCCCCCAGCAGCGCCGCGACGCACGTGCCCACCGCCAGCGCGGCCACGAACGGCCAGCCCCGGCTCATCAGCAGCCCCGCCACCAGCGCCGCGCCCGTCACGAAGGTGGCCTGGGCCAGCGACACCATCGCGCCGAGGCCCGTCACCACCGTGAAGGACATGAAGACGAGGCCGATCGCCAGGCCCTGGGCCAGCAGTCCGCTCCAGAAGGGGGTCGTCACCGTGTAGAAGGCAGTGGCCAGGAGCGCCGCGGCCACCGCCCACACCCCCCACCGCCGCCCCCACGAAGCCCCGGCCAGGTGGTCCAGCGGTGGCGGGTCGGAGGCCGCCGTACCGGCGGCGCGGGCCCGCCGGGTCAGGACCAGCAGCCCGCCGAAGAGGATCAGGAACGGTACGGCGGTCCGGAAGCCGGTGATGTCCTCCGCGAAGGAGGCGTACCCGGCCACCAGGTTCTGCAGCACGCCCAGCCCCAGGCCGCCCGCGAAGGCGAGGGGCACCGAGGCGAACCTGCCGATGACCGCCGCCGTCGCCGACACGAACAGGAACAGGGTGAAGTCGTGCGCGGACAGGCCGAGCAGCGGGGTCGCCAGTACGCCGGCCAGGCCGGCCAGCCCGGACGCGATCATCCAGGCCACCGAGGACAGCCGGTCCGCGCTGATCCCGCGCAGCTCGGTCAGCGAGCGGTTGTCCACGGCCGCGCGCAGCCGCAGCCCGAGCCGGGTGTGCCGGAGCAGCACCCACAGCGCGGCCGCCACCACCGCCGTCACCACCCAGGTGATGAGCTGGTCGGAGTCGATCCCGACGCCGTCCGTGAGCTGCCAGGACTTCGCCGGGCTCGGCCCGACCCCGGGCAGCCCGAACTGGTTCTCCGCCGGCAGGACCGGCGCCCCGGCGTCCGCCAGCAGCTCCACCACCCACAGTCCGGCGGCGGGCAGTGCCACCAGCAGGCCGATGGTGGCCACGATCTGCGCGGTCTCACCGACCCGCGCCAGCTTGCGGAACATCAGCCGGTCCAGCGCCCGGCCGAGGCCGGGCGCCAGCACGAGCACCACCAGCAGGGCGGTCGGCACGGCGGGCCAGCCCAGCCCCGAGTGCAGCTCGTAGTAGACGAGCGCGGACAGGTACGCGGTGGCCCCGTGCGCGAAGTTGAACAGCCCGGACGCCGAGTAGGACAGCACCAGGCCGGTCGCGAGCAGGGCGTACAGCGCGCCGGAGACCAGGCCGCTGAGCACGAAGACGAGCAGATCCCCCATACCGGTGACCCTGCCCCGCTACTGGAAGGGGATGGGCCGGTGGCACTTGAACGGTACGGACACCTCGTACGTCCCGTTCCTGAGCTGGACCAGTGCCCCGCAGCCGAAGCTGTCCTTCTGCCCCTTGGGCAGGGCGCGGTCGCCGACCAGGGTGCCGGTGTCGGAGAAGTCCCGTGCGGCGTTCTGGAAGTGGGTGACGGTCAGGTCCTTGCCGGCCTTCCCGGCGATGGCGAGGAACAGGTCGGCCGACATGTAGCCGGTGAGCATGTGCATGTTGAGGGGCACGTCCTTGCCACCCGCCGCGGCCTTGATGTCGGCCTTGAACTGCTCCATCGCCGGGGTCTTCGACTCGAAGGGCTCGAACTGGAGCAGGACGTGCACCCCGTCGAGGGCCTGCCGGGTCGTGTCCTTGGCGAGCAGTCCGGGGTCGTAGTCGGTCGGGTCGGAGAGGACCCCCTTGTACCCGGCCCGCTTGAGGGCGGTGAACAGGCCGATGTTGTTGGGGGTCTGCATCACCGAGATGACCGCGTCCGGTGCCTTGCCGCCGTTGCTGGACATGATGTCCTTCACGTACGCCGCCCAGTCGCTGGGCACGGCCGTCGCGGGCACACTGGCCTTCGCGTACGCCACCTCGAACCCGGCGGCGGCGAAGCCCTGCCGGAAGGTGCGGATGCCGAACTTGCCGGCGTCGCTGTCGTTGGCGATGACGGCCACCGACTTGCCCTTGGCGCCGCCCAGGACGGTGGCGATGCCCTCGGGCCAGGTCTGGTTGATGGTCCCGCCGGGGCTGGGCACCAGGCAGCCGTTGAACCCGTAGATGTAGGAGGGCCCGCAGAACGAGGGCAGGGTGCCCCAGCCGAAGGTGGGGACCTGCTCCTGCTGGAGGAAGTCGGCGCCGGAGAAGGTGACGGAGCTCATCGGCGCGATCGCGAACACCTTGTCCTGCTGGACGAGTTTGCGGGCCGCGGCCAGGTTCTTGGCCGGGTCCTGGCCGTCGTCCTCGGCGCCGATGTAGTCGATCTTGCGTCCGTTGACGCCGCCCTCGGCGTTGGCCCTCAGGTAGCGGGCCCGGGCACCGAGGTCGGTGTCCTTCTTGCTGTAGCCGCTGCTGCTGGTCATCGAGACGATGCCGCCGACCTTGATCGAGTCGTCGGTGACGCCGCGGTAGTACTGACCGGAGGACGACCCGCCCTTGCCGGGTTCCGTGCCGTTGCTCGAGGCGGAGTTACAGGCGGAGACGAGCGCCAGGGCCGCCGCCGCGGCGGCCAGGGTGCGGATCGGTCGCAACATGTCGGGTACACCCCTCGGGTCGGAATTCCCCGCATTCTGTGCGTGACCTGACGGACCGTCAAGAAGTTGCGCAGCCTGGAATGACGATCCGTCAGAAACCGTTATCCGTGTGACCGGGATCGTCTATCCGTGTGACCGGGGACCGTCAGCGACGACGGTCGGCGGCATCGGCGCCCCTGCCCGCCGACCGGTACAGCGCCGTGACCTCCGCCTCGTACGCCTTCTCGATCGCCCGCCGCTTCAGCTTCAGCGACGGGGTCAGCAGCCCCCGCTCCTCGGTGAACTGCTCCGGCAGCAACCGGAAGTCCCGGATCGACTCCGCCTGCGAGACCAGGGTGTTCGCCGCCACCACCGCCCGCCGCACCTCCGCCACCAGCTCCGCGTCCTGCACCAGCTCGGCCGGGGTCATCTGCGGACGTCGCCGCATCGACAGCCAGTGCGCCACCGCCTCCGGGTCCAGGGTGACCAGCGCGGCGACGTACGGCCGGTCGTTGCCGACCAGGACGCACTGCGACACCAGCGGATGCGAGCGCACCCGCTCCTCCAGCGGGGCCGGCGAGATGCTCTTGCCGTTGGACGTCACCAGGATGTCCTTCTTCCGGCCCGTGATCGTCAGGTACCCCTGCGCGTCCAGCCGCCCCAGGTCCCCGGTGGCCAGCCAGCCGCCGTGCAGCACCACCTCCGTCGACCGCGGGTCGTTGAGGTACCCCGAGAACACGTGACGGCCGTACAGCCACACCTCCCCGTCCTCGGCGATGTGCACCGAGGACCCCGGGATGGGCAGGCCGACCGTGCCGTACTTCGTCGCGCCCGGCGGGTTCGCGGTCGCCGCCGCGCAGGACTCGGTCAGCCCGTACCCCTCGAACACGGAGATCCCGGCCCCCTCGAAGAACAGCCCGAGCCGCCGCGACATCGCCGAACCCCCCGACATCGCGTACCGCACCCGGCCGCCCAGAGCGGCCCGCACCTTCCCGTACACCAGCTTCTCGAACAGCTGGTGCTCCATCCGCAGTGCCGCAGAAGGCCCCGGCCCCGTCCGGAAGGCCCGCTGCTCACGCGCCTCCGCGTACCGTACGGCCGCCTCCACGGCCCGCTCGAACGGACCGCCCCGCCCCTCCGACTCGGCCGTGCGGCGCGCCGCCGCGAAGACCTTCTCGAAGACGTGCGGCACACCCAGGATGAACGTCGGCCGGAACGCGGCCAGGTCAGGCAGCAGCTCCGCGGCCGCCAGCACCGGCTGGTGCCCCAGCTTGACCCGCGCCCGTACGGCGGCCACCTCCACCATCCGCCCGAAGACGTGCGCGAGCGGCAGGAACAGCAGGGTGGACGCCTCCCCGCCGGGCCCGGCGGCGAACACCGACTCCCACCGCTTCACCAGCGTGTCCGCCTCGTACATGAAACTGCCGTGGGTCAGCACGCACCCCTTCGGCCGGCCGGTGGTCCCCGAGGTGTAGATCACCGTCGCCACGGAATCCGGCGTGACCGCCCGCCGGTGCCGGTGCACGACCTCCTCGTCCACCTCCGCCCCGTCCGCGACGAGCTGCGCCACCGCACCGGTGTCCAGCTGCCACAGCCGCCGCAGATGCGGCAGCCGGTCGATGACCGAGCCGACGGTCATCGCCTGGTCCTCGTCCTCGACCACGCAGGCCACGCACTCCGCGTCCCGCAGGATCCAGTGCACCTGCTCGGCGGAGGAGGTGGGATAGACCGGCACGGGCTGCGCGCCGATCGCCCACAGCGCGAAGTCGAACAGGGTCCACTCGTACCGGGTCCGGGCCATGATCGCGACGCGCTCACCGAAGCGCACGCCCTGCGCGAGCAGCCCCTTGGCCAGCGCCAGTACCTCCGCGCACAGCTGACCGGAGGTCACATCCAGCCAGACCCCCTCCGTCTTCCGGCCGAGCGCCACCCCGAACGGGTCCTGCCGGGCATGCTGGAAGACGGCGTCGGCCAGCCCTCCGGCGGGCGCCGCAGTGACCACGGGTGGAACGCTGTACTCGCGCAAGGCCCCCGGCTCCTCTCCGCATCGGACCGGTGACGCTATCGGCATGCCCGCCTCCACCAGCAGCGTTCGGCAAAAACCTCCACGAGATCCACTCACCGCGGCCCGCGTCATGTCATCTCGGTGGCCCCTCGGTGTCTTCGCCCCTTCGCCGGCGGCTCCGTGCGCACGGCCGCACGAGTGATCGGTGCGGCCGTCCGGCCCCCCGCACGGCCCCGCCGACCGGGCCGCCGCCGGCCGCCGTGGTCGTCTGGCGGCAGTCCCCTAGCCGATCCGAAAGGTGATCACCGGTGAACCGAGCCCGCACCCTCGCCGCGGCCGCCGTCGTCCCGTGCCTGCTCGCGACCGTGGCGGCGGGCACGGCCGCCGGGGCCGCCCGGGCCGATGCCCCCGCTCCCGTCGCCGCTCCGGCCGAGAGGCCTTCCGTCCCGCACTGCATCACCATGGACGGCACGGACCTGAACGAGTTCTACGACGTCAAGTACCGCATCATCGGCCCGTCGACCTGCCGGACGGCCGTCCGGGGCGAGAAGTGGGTCCGGACCGTATCGCCGTGGTTCACGGCGCCCGGCGCCGCCGGGGCCGTCTACCCGGAGGGCTACCGGCCGTCCCGCCCCGCCCCCATCGACGACTTCAACTCCAAGTTCGTCAGCGCCACGTACGTCCAGGACCGGGGCACGGATCAGGAGAAGAGCATCACCTTCAAGAAGAAGGAAGTCCTTCGGACCGGCTTCACCGACCCCACCGGGCTCCCGTTCTCCACCGTCGTGTCCGCGCCGCTGAAGTCCCTGGACGTCGGCCCGCACACCTCCACGGTCCTGTTCACGCTCAAGGCCGAGCACTGCGACGGCCTCGGGACCGTCCGCGAGGAGAACTGCCTTCCCGCGGGAACCTTCCTGTGGGCGGTCGACACCCCCTTCGAGGTCGTACCGCGTCCGGGACAGGCAGCCGCTCCCGCGAAGCACGCCGCCGCACCGCGGCGAGGCTGAGGCCGGGGCCGACGCAGCGGGAGCGGCGCGGCCCGCCCGGCGGCGGCGGGGCTTCGACGAGCGCGTCGACGGCCCGCCCGGCCCGCACCGGGCCGCCGCCCCGGCCCTGACGTCCCAGTGGCGTCCGGCCGACGGCGTCCGGCCCGCGCCGCCCGGCGCCGCACCTGTTCCCCTGGTCCTGCGGGCACGGGGGTGCCCCGGCGTTGCCGGATCACCCGAGTGCGTCCGGTCCCCGGGCGACCCCCGCCCCCCGACGAGCGACGCCGGACGCCGCGGGCTGATCCGGCCTGATCCGGAAGACACGGCCTAAGCGGGCCTGCTGAGCCGGTCCCCGCCCGACAGGATCGCCGCGGCCAAGGCCTCCGCGGCCAAGGCCTCCGCGGCCGCGCCGCCCGCACCCCCCGGCCCGCGCAGCAGCGCGAACTCCACCGGGCCGAGCTCCGGCAGTCCCGGCACCCGGACCAGGCCCGGCGGGATCAGGCCCCGGGTGTGCGCCATCACGCCCAGCCCCGCCCGGGCCGCCGCGACCAGCCCGTTCAGGCTGCCGCTCGTACACGCGATCCGCCAGGCCCGCCCCTCCTGCTCCAGCACCTCCAGCGCCCGTGCCCGGGTGATGCCCGGCGGCGGGAAGAGGATCAACGGCACCGGCCGGTCCGGGTCCAGCCGGAACCCCTCCGCCCCGATCCACACCATCCGGTCCCGCCAGACCAGCCGGCCCCGCTCGTCTCCCGGCCCGCGCCGCTTGGCCAGCACCAGGTCCAGGCGTCCCTCGTCCAGCCGTTCGTGCAGCGTGCCCGACAGCTCCACCGACAGTTCCAGGTCCACCTCGGGGTGCTCGTGCCGGAAGCCCTCCAGGATCTCCGGCAGCCGGGTCAGCACGAAGTCCTCCGACGCGCCGAAGCGCAGCCGCCCGCGCAGCCGGGTACCGGTGAAGAACGCCGCCGCCCGCTCGTGCGCCGCCAGGATGGTCCGGGCGAACCCCAGCAGCGCCTCGCCGTCCTCGGTCAGCTCCACGCTGTGCGTGTCCCGCAGGAACAGCGGCCGCCCCGTCGCCTCCTCCAGCCGCCGCACGTGCTGGCTGACCGTGGACTGCCGAACGCCGAGCCGCACGGCGGCCTGTGTGAAGCTGAGCGTCTGCGCCACGGTGAGGAAGGTGCGCAGCTGAACCGGGTCGTACATACCGCCCAGCCTAGGCCGGTCATCGCGATCCGTGATGGCAGTCAGAGCCGTGAACGGGGTTCCCGATCACAGCCCGCCCCGCGACCATGGAGAGGACCCGACCCACCCACGGAGCACACGCCGCCCCGGGGCGGCACCGGCCCGGCCGGACGGTGTGCCCACCCGCGGCCGCCCGTCCCCCGCCGCCCGCGCCCGCCACCCGCCGCGGGTGGCCCGCTCCCCGACCGGATGAGCTGAGCACCTCATATGCGCCGCCCGCAGATCCCCGCCTGGCTGCCGCTGGACCCGTACATCCTGGCCCTCGTCGGCACCGTCGGCCTCGCCGCGCTGGTCCCCGCGACCGGAGCCGCGGCCGGCTTCGCCGGCGCGGCGGCCACCGGCGCCGTCGCCCTCCTGTTCTTCCTCTACGGAACCCGGCTCTCCACCCGCGAAGCCCTCGAGGGACTGCGCCACTGGCGGCTCCACCTCACCGTCCTCGCCTGCACCTTCGTGGTGTTCCCGCTCCTCGGGCTGGCGGCCGCCGCATTGGTCCCCGGGCTGCTGGACGGCCCCCTCCACAACGGGCTGATCTTCCTCTGCCTGGTCCCGTCGACCATCCAGTCCTCGATCGCCTTCACCTCGATCGCCCGCGGCAACGTGCCCGCCGCCATCTGTGCCGGCTCCTTCTCCAGCCTGGTCGGCATCGTGCTCACCCCGCTGCTGGCGGCCGCCGTGCTCGGCCGCAGCGCGGGCGGCTTCTCCCTCGACTCCCTGCTGAAGATCGTCCTCCAGCTGCTGCTGCCGTTCGTCCTCGGCCAGCTGCTGCGCCCCTGGCTCGGCGGCTTCGTGACCCGCAGGAAGAAGATCCTCGGCTACGTCGACCGCGGCTCCATCCTGCTCGTCGTCTACGCCGCGTTCAGCGCGGGCATGGCCGCCGGGGTCTGGCGGCAGGTGAGCCTCGCCAAGCTCGGCGGACTCGTCCTCGTCGAGGGCGTGCTGCTCGCCGTGATGCTCCTGGTCACCTGGTACGGGGCCGGGCGCCTCGGCTTCGGCCGGGAGGACCGCATCGCCATACAGTTCGCCGGTTCCAAGAAGAGCCTGGCCGCCGGACTCCCCATGGCCAGCGTGCTGTTCGGGGCACAGGCCGGCCTGGCCGTGCTCCCGCTGATGCTGTTCCACCAGATGCAGCTGATGGTCTGCGCCGTACTGGCCCGCCGCCGCGCCCAGGACCCGGAGGCCGCCGGACCGGACTTCCAACTCCCGCCCCGCAGGGACCCGGAGGGTACGGCAGCCGCTACCGTTCGGTAGTGACCTGGATACGCCCCCTCGCCGCGCACGGCCCGCGCCCCTGCACCCTGGTGATCTGCCGCGGCTGCTGCTGCGGAACCGACCGCAAGAACCCCGGCACCGACCACGCCGCCCAACTGGCCCGCCTCCAGGCCGCAGCGGCTGCCTCCGACGGCCGCCTGGCGGTCCGTGCGGTCGACTGCCTCGGGCCGTGCGCCCAGGCCAACGTGATCGTGGTGCAGCCCACCACCGAGGCACGGCGGCGGGGGGCCCGTGCGGCCTGGTTCGGCTGGGTCCTGGACGAGACCGCCACGGACGAGATCATCGACTGGGCCCTCGCCGGCGGCCCCGGCACCGCCACCCCGCCCCCGGCCCTGGACCTGCACCGCATCGACCCGCCCACCCCGGCACCCGCGCCGGACCGCCCGAAGAGGCAGCGCCGCAAGGGCCGTTGAGCCTAGGATCGGAGGATCCCGGCCGCAGGGAGGTGCCCGCACGGTGGAGTACGCAGAGACCTCCGAGATGCAGAGCTACCGACGGACGGGGCGCTGTCCCCGGTGTGACCGGAGGATCCTCCGGGTCCCTCCGGGGCTGCCGGCCGGCCTCACCGGGCTGCAGCAACCGGTCTTCCGGTTCAGCTTCACCGAGCGGAACGCCCTGCTGCCGATCGGTGCACCCGTGACCTACCAGCCCCCGGGAAGCCTCCGGTGCGGACACTGCGGGGGGAGCTGGGCCGTACGAAGGTCCTCCTTCCGACAGATCGTCTTCGGGACCAGAGTCGTGCAGGGTGTCGCCCCCACCACGGCGGCGCCGCGGACGCCGCCCCGCCCGCCGGACGCGGAGCAGCTCAGGTTCGGCGGGGTGGTCGAGTCGCCGCGGCGGGACGTGTTCGTCCGTACGGATCGCAAGATCGCGAGGAACAACAGCTCCGCGACGGTGACGGACACGGAGGAGTTCTCCTGGACGGTGTCCCGCTCGGTCACCGTGGAGCACCAGCGGGCCGCGGTGCACGGCACGACCGCCACCCTGACCCTCCCCGTGCTGCTCTCACTGGGGCAGACCCTGCAGCGGGAACTCCGCAGCACCTACGCGCTGGCCACGGAGGCCACGCTCACCAGGACGAAGACCGTGTCCGTCGAGATACCGCCGCACTCCTCGATCGAGCTCGAACTGACCTGGAAGATCGTCCGACAGCCGGGCTTCGGCCGGTTCACCGACACGGGAGGCCTGAAGGTCGACCTGCCCTACGAGGTCGACATGGAGATCGAGCTGGACTGGCGGACGAACGACATCGCCGGCCCTTCCTGAGGCCGTCCGGACCCCCGACCGCCCCGCTCAGGCGGAAGGCTGCGCCTGGGCGAGCAGGATCCGCTGCTCGCCCGCGTAGATGTTCATGTCCCCGCCGCGCAGGAACCCCACCAGGGTCAGCCCGGTCTCCAGCGCCAGGTCGACGGCCAGCGAGGACGGCGCGGACACCGCCGCCAGGACGGGTATCCCCGCCATCACCGCCTTCTGCGCCAGCTCGAACGAGGCCCGGCCGGACACCAGCAGGACCGTCCCCGCCAGCGGCAGCCGGCCGTTCCGCAGCGCCCGCCCGACCACCTTGTCGACCGCGTTGTGCCGGCCCACGTCCTCGCACAGCTCCAGCAGCTCGCCCTCGGGCGTGAACAGGCCCGCAGCGTGCAGCCCGCCCGTGCGGTCGAAGACCTTCTGCGCGGCCCGCAGCCGGTCCGGGAAGCCGCCCAGCCGCTCCGCGCCGACCTGTACCGGGTCCTCGGCCAGCCCGCCGCCGAACCGGGTCGCCGTACGCACCGCGTCCAGGCTGGCCTTGCCGCACAGCCCGCACGAGGAGGTGGTGTACACGTTCCGCTCGAGCGAGATGTCCGGGACCGGGACCCCGTCCGCGAGACGCACGTTGACCACGTTGTACGTGTTGGACCCGTCCTCGTCCGCGCCCTCGCAGTAGGTGACGGCCGCGACGTCCGAGGAGGCCCCCAGCACGCCCTCGCTCACCAGGAAGCCCACCGCCAGCGCGAAGTCGTCGCCCGGTGTGCGCATGGTGATGGCCAGCGGCCGGCCGTTGAGCCGGATCTCCAGCGGCTCCTCCGCCACGAGCGTGTCGGGGCGCACCCCGACGGCTCCGCCCCGGACGCGCACCACGCGCCGGCGTTCGGTGACCCGTCCCATGGCGATCAGTCCGTCCGTTCCCTCGTAGCACGTCATCGGGCGCGGGCAGCGGCCGTCACGGCCCGCAGGACCTGCCGACCGGCGCCGCTCCCCGGACCCATTGTCCTTTACGCCACGAAGCACCTCGGGACTCTCCAAATTCGGGTGGTCGAATCCTGTCGGTTCACACGCACCCTTACCCGCCGGTAGCCGGTCAAGCTGGACCATCCTGACAGTCGTACGAGGGGGAATTGCGCCCATGACCGGTTCACGCGTGGTGGCGTTGGGGCACTACCAGCCAGCGAAGGCGCTGACCAACGAAGACCTCGCGGTTCTGGTCGACACCAGCGACGAGTGGATCAGGTCCCGCGTCGGCATCAAGACCCGGCGCGTCGCGGGCCCCGACGAGCCGGTCGACGAGCTCGCCGCCCAGGCCGCCGGCAAGGCCCTGGCCGGCGCCGGCCTCGGCCCCGACGACGTCGACCTCGTCCTCGTCGCCACCTCCACCGCGATCGACCGGTCCCCGAACATGGCCGCCAGGGTCGCCGCCCGCCTCGGCATGGGCGGAGCGCCCGCCGTCATGGACCTCAACGTGGTCTGCTCCGGCTTCACCCACGCCCTCGCCACCGCCGACCACGCCATCCGGGCCGGCTCGGCCACCCGCGCGCTGGTGATCGGCGCGGACAAGATGACCGAGGTCACCGACTGGACCGACCGCACCACCTGCGTGCTGACCGGCGACGGCGCCGGCGCCGCCGTGGTCGAGGCGTGCCGCCCCGACGAGGCGCCCGGGATCGGCCCCGTGCTGTGGGGCTCGGTCCCCGAGATGGGCCACGCCGTCCGCATCGAGGGCAGCCCGCCGGTGTTCGCCCAGGAAGGCCAGTCCGTCTACCGCTGGACCACCAGCCGGCTGCCGGCCCTCGCCCGCAAGGTCTGCGAGAAGGCCGGCACGGCCCCGGAGGAGCTCGCCGCGGTGGTGCTGCACCAGGCGAACCTGCGCATCATCGAGCCGCTCGCCGCCCGCATCGGCGCCGTCAACGCGGTCGTCGCCAAGGACGTCGTGGACTCCGGCAACACCTCGGCGGCCAGCATCCCGATGGCACTGTCCAAGCTGGTCGAACGCGGCGAGATCCCGTCCGGAGCGCCGGTCCTGCTGTTCGGCTTCGGCGGCAACCTGTCGTACGCCGGCCAGGTCATCAGCTGCCCCTGACCCGCCGCCCCGCCGCCCCGCCGCCCCACCGCCCCACCGCTCCACCGCGCCTGATCCGGCCGAGCGGGCCGTCGTACGCGCACCACCCGGGCGCACGTACGACGGCCCGCGGCACCCCGGCTACCGTACGGACGCCCGGGCGGTGGCCCGACCCTCCGCCAGCAGCGCACCGACCAGCACCAGCACCAGCGCCACCAGCTGCGACGCACCGTTCACCCGCATCCCGGCGGGCACCGTGGCCAGGACGAGCACCAGCGCGGCGGCCCGGTACCGGACGGCGCCGATGCCCAGCACCCGGCGGAACAGGATGTCCCCGGCCAGGAAGAGCGCCACCCCGCCGGCCAGGGCCACGGCCGGACCGGCGTGCAGGTGCTCGGCCAGGTGCCCGATGGTCTTCTTCACCCCGGCCGCGAACACGGCGATGCCGATGAGCACGGGCAGGAAGGCGTAGTAGTACGCCAGCATCGCCAGCTTGAAACGCCGCTCCGGCTGCGTCTCGGCGAAGACCTCCTCCGCGCGGCCCTCGTCGCCCACGAAGTACATCCACCACAGCGACGCGGTCACCGCCAGCGCCAGGAAGGCGCCGCCCGCGATCCCGAAGGTCAGCGGCAGCCCGCCCACCCCGATGCCGATCGCGATCACCGACTCGCCGAAGACGATGATCAACAGCAGCCCGTGCCGCTCCACCAGGTGCCCGGCGCTCATCCCGCCGAGCTGCTCGCCGACGGTCTCCCCGCCCGCCTCCTGCCCGTCCTGCCCGTCCTGCCCCTCCTGGCCGCCCTGGCCGGGCGCCGTGACCCGCCGCACGATCACGGGCGTCGCGAACTGGAGCAGCAGCGCCAGCATCCACAGGGCGAAGACCGGCCACCCGTCGAACGCCCCGGCCACCGTCACGGCCAGCGCGCACAGCACATTGGGCAGCGCGAACCACACCACCCCCCGGCCGTGCGCCTGCGTGAACAGCGCTCCGTGCACGAGGACGACCAGCAGGTAGCCGAGCCCGAACGCGACCCCGCCCGCCCCGAACGCGGTCGGCACGGCCAGGGCGCACACCAGGAACGCGCCCATCGCCACCATCAGCGCCACCCGCCGGCCGGTCCGGTCCGGCGGCACCTGATTCGTCAGGTGCGCGTAGCCGCCATACATCCAGAACAGCACGGTGAAGATCAGTACGACCTGCCCGAAACCCCGGAAACTCAGGTCATCGGCGAGCAGCACCGTCAGCTGGGTGACGGTGAACACGAACACGAGGTCGAAGAACAACTCCAACGTGCTGACGCGGTGCTCGGTTTCCACCGGCGACTCCCCCCGAATCGATCCGCGGCCCTGTGCGGGCCATCTGACCGGCCCACCACCCCCCGTGTCCACACGATCCCAGAATCCGGGCGGCCGGGGCTCCGGAGCGAAGAAATCGGAACCACAACCCGCACTGGACCCGCCGCAGGCACCTGACCACGGGATATGTGGTCGAGGACCACCTGAAACCCCTGCTATTGTTGTCCATGTCGCCGCGGGAAACCGGGGCCGACCACCGGTCCGGGTGGCGGAATGGCAGACGCGCTAGCTTGAGGTGCTAGTGCCCTTTATCGGGCGTGGGGGTTCAAGTCCCCCCTCGGACACCAACAGGAACCCCAGCTTCGGCTGGGGTTCCTTCGCGTTCCGGCCCATACGCCGCCCACCCACCACCATCACCGACCGCCATCACTTCCGTCCCCGTACGGCGATGTGCGCGATGGGAAAGGACACGTGGGCCGGATCGACCAGCTCGGCGAGGGCCGCCTCGATCTCCGCCTCGCTGAGCAGGCCGCGTTCCACCAGCGCGGGGGTCTGCCTCATCAGGGACAACCGCCAGAGCTCGGAGACCGGGGCGTCCGGAGTGGTTGCCGGCAGGGTCGCCTCCGCCGACACGTCGCGGTAGCCGGACCGGTGGAGGACCGACGGGGCCCGCGTCCCCCAGTTCGCTTCCATCCCGTACGAGGAGCTGAGCAGCCCCCACGCGACCTCGATGCCCCGGCGAAGCGCCGAGGTCTCGGACATGCCGGCACAGGGGAAATTGGACAGCTCCTCCAGCAGCACGGTCCCGCCGGGAGCCAGCCACCGGCGCATCCGCTCCACCACCTGCTCGCGCTCCGGCAGGTGCATCAGCACGCACCGGGCGTGGATCAGATCGAAGGACCCCTCGGGGAAGTCGTCGGCGGTGACGTCGTGGCGCAGGACCCGCAGGTTCCCCGGCCCGCCCCGGGGCATCAGGCTGAGATCGAGATCGGTGGCGGTGATCCGGCCCTCCGGGAACCGCCCGGCCAGCCAGTGGGCCGTCGTCCCGCTCCCCGCCCCCACCTCGAGGCAACGCGCCGACGCCGGCAGCCGCAGCGCCCCGATCCGCCGCTCGGTCTCCGGATCGAACGCATCGGCAAGCGCCTTGAGCCGCGCCGCCTCCAGCGGATCGACATGACCGAGCTGATCGGCGTAATGGCCCGTAGCACGGGTGTCGCCCTGGGACATGTCCCGGACGCTACGCCCGCGGCTCGCCCGGAGCGTGGCCGACCGGGCCGGACGTCGGCCGCTTCACCCGGCCGGGTCCGGCACGGCGGCTGTCTTTGCGTGCCGCCCCCGCGAGGATGATCCCCGCGGGGGCGGGGCTCACATGCCCAGGACGAGCAGGTGCTCGGAGTGTTCGTACGGGGCGAACGGGGTGAAGGTGTGCGGGAGGGCCAGGGCGGGGGACTCGTCGGTGCCCGGGTTCGGGGCGTCGAAGAGGTAGGCCGTTTCCGAGGCCGGGTCGCTCACCAGGTGGGGGCCGTGGGGGCCTCCCGCGGCCGAGGGTGCCCGCGCCGTCAGCGGCGTACGGAAGACGCTGCGGAGGTGGCGGAGGGCGTCCGGGCCGGTCCGGGCGGCGGGGGCTCCGTCCGGGGGTAAGGCGCCGGTCAGCAGGAGGGCCAGAAGGACCGGCACCGTCTTGCGGCGCAGGGCACCCGTGGCCTCGTGCAGGCGGTGGGCGTGGGCCGCGGGCAGAGAGAGCGCCAGGCAGCCGGCCTCGCCGCCGGTGGCGATCGGCACCGCCGAGCAGACCACGCCGGGGGAGTACTCCAGCAGGTCGAAGACGGGGTCACCGGGGGCCACCGCGTCCAGCGCGGTGAAGAGCACCTTGCTGTCGGTGATGGTCCGGGGGGTGAGCCGGGCCGGCTTGTGGCGGGCCACGTGGTCGGCCCGGCCGTCGTGGTCGAGCTGGGTGAGCAGGCACTTGCCGACCGCGCTGGCGTGCGCGGCCATCCTGAAGTCGAACCACTCCTCGACCGGTGGCGCGGCCGGTCCGTCCGCCATCTGGGTGATCCGTACTTCACCCTCGGCGTACCGGCTCAGGTACACGGCGGCCCCGGTGCTGTCCCGGGCCAGCGCCAGGGTGTGCTGGAGCTGGGCCGCAAGTCCGTGGCCGCCGGGGGCGGCCAGCCGGTTCAGGGCCGGCCCGGGGGCGAAGATCCCCTCCGGGGTGCGGTGGGCGAACTGCTCCTCGCACAGCATGGCCAGCATCCGGCCGAGTTCGGCCCCGGTGAGGCCGGCCTCCCGGCCCAGCCGGTCTCCGCGTACGCCCCGGGGGTGGCGCTGCAGGGCGTGCACGAGCTCCAGCGCGCGCCGGGCCTCCTCCGCCGCGCGGGTTCCGCCGTCGCTCACCGAGGTCCGCCGCGCCGCGGCCGTCAGGGCCGGGTGCCGCAGCGGGCCGGGGGAGTGCCGGGGACGCGGGGGACCGGTGTGCCTGGGGCGTTTGGCGCCGGTGGGGGCGGGAGCGGGTGGCGTCGGTCCTGTTGCCGGTTCGGTCTCCGTTCCTGTTCCTGTTCCTGTTGCAGGTCCTGTGGTCGTTGCTGTTGCTGCGGGGGCTGGGATCAGGGCCGACAGGGCCCGTTCCAGGCCGCGCCGGGGCAGTGGTACCGGGCCCAGGTCGGCGTCGTCGAGCTGGATGACGTACCGGCGGACCGCGGTCTGGCCGTGGACAAGGGGTTCACGTGCCTCGCGGGTGGCGGGCGGGGTGAAGCCGCCGCGCACCAGCTCCCGTGCCCAGACGCCGGCGTCGTGGTGCTCGCCGCGCCGCGAGTGGTCGAGGAACAGGCAGTACGCGCCCTGCTCGCTGCCGGATCCGGCGGTGTACTGCCACCAGAACCGGGCCCCGTCCCGCAGCCCCGCCAGGTGCAGCAGGCAGGCGAAGACCTGGGCTCCGGCCAGGTCGGTGTGCCCGCCGGTGACGAACGCGGCCAGGGCGGACTCGGCCCCGGGCGCGCACACGGTGGCCATGCCGATGGCCTTCAGGTCCCGCCAGGCGCGCTCGGCGTCCACCGGCGTGTGCTGCGCCGGGTCGCTCCAGGCGGCCCGGGCGGGGTCCGGGCCGGGACCGGCGCCGGGGTCGGAACCGCCGGAGAGGCGCGCGCAGGACCCGGGCCGGCCGGCCCGGGCGCGCAGCAGCCGCGCCTCTGCGGCGGCGAGATCGTAATGCGGGTAGCGGTCGCGGACTCCCGCCCGGGCCAGGAACTCGGCGAGCGAGCGCGGCCGGGGGGCGCCGTGCGGCGGGTACCGGTCGCTCATGACTCCTGCTCCTCGCCCCGCACCCCGGAACCGGGTGTGTCGAGCAGTCGTGCGAGCCGCCGGAGGGCCTGGCTGAGGTGGGAGCGGAGAGTGGCCTCCTCCACGCCCATGACCGCGGCCGCCTCGCCGGTGGTGCAGTGCAGTCCGTACCGGAGCAGTACGGCGTCACGCTGGCGCTCGGCCAGGCGGGACACCGCCGAGTAGAACCGGATGGTGTCGGTCAGCACCTCGTACGGATCGACGACCGCCTCCTTCAGGGCCGCCTCGAAGGCGGTGATGTCCATCGGCGCCGCACGCCGGTTCCGTTTGCGTTGCTGGTCGACGATCCGGTGTTTGAGCACCGTCCAGGCGTAGGCCTCCAGTCGGTCCATGTGCAGCATCCGCAGCCACTCGTTCATGATCGCTTCAAACGTGGCGTCGACCACGTCCTCGGCATCCGCGTCGGAGCCGAGCTGGAGATACGCGAATCTCATGTACGCGGGCCGCCGATCCGTGTGGAAGGCCCAGTACGACAGTCGTGCGCTCGGCTGCCACTGACTCATGGGCGTGGGCTGCCGCTGTTGTCGTCGGCTGGGCAAACCCACGGCCCCACTGGACTCCTCCGGTCCGCCATCGGTCAACGTTCCACCTTCCCCTCGGGGCACGGGAGGCATAGGCCTCCACCATTTCAACGCTCGGGGGTCACGGAGTGTGCGGTGAAGAACACTGGCGCCATTACGTTCGGTGATGATCGCTCGATGACCGGTTCCGACCGGTGGACCGCGGACCGCCGCAGTCCAGCGGTTCGATACGATGAGTCCCTTCGCGACCGGTAACACACCGCATATATGAATGGAGCATCCGAGGATGGCTCGACACCTGATCACCAGCGCGCTTCCCTACATCAACGGGATCAAGCACCTGGGCAACATGGTCGGGTCGATGCTTCCGGCGGATGTGTACTCCCGGTACCTCCGCCAGCGCGGCCACGACGTCCTCTACATCTGCGCCACCGACGAGCACGGCACCCCCGCCGAGCTCGCCGCCAAGGAGGCCGGCCTCTCCGTCGCCGACTTCTGCGGGCAGGCGCACGACGCCCAGAAGGCGGTCTACGACGGCTTCGAGCTGTCCTTCGACTACTTCGGCCGCAGCTCCTCGCAGCAGAACCGCGAGATCACCCAGCACTTCGCCCGGCAGCTGCAGGAGAACGGCTTCATCGAGGAGCGCGCGATCCGGCAGGTCTACTCCCCGGTCGACGGCCGCTTCCTCCCCGACCGCTACGTCGAGGGCACCTGCCCGCACTGCGGCTACGACAAGGCCCGCGGCGACCAGTGCGAGAACTGCACCCGCGTGCTCGACCCGACCGACCTCATCGACCCGCGCTCGGCGATCTCCGGCTCCACCGAGCTGGAGGTCCGCGAGACCAAGCACCTCTTCCTGCTCCAGTCCAAGCTGCAGCACGAGGTCGAGGCGTGGGTCGCGCAGCACGAGGACGAGTGGCCGCAGCTGGCCTCCTCCATCGCCCGCAAGTGGCTGACCGAGGGCCTGCACGACCGGGCGATCACCCGCGACCTCGACTGGGGCGTCCCGGTGCCGGCCGACACCTGGCCTGAACTGGCCGCCGAGGGCAAGGTCTTCTACGTCTGGTTCGACGCGCCCGTCGAGTACATCGGCGCGACGAAGGAGTGGTCGGACGCCGACCCCGAGAACCGCGACTACAAGAGCTGGTGGTTCGAGGCCGAGGACGTCCGCTACACGCAGTTCATGGCCAAGGACAACGTCCCGTTCCACACGGTCATGTTCCCGGCCACCGAGCTCGGCGTGCGCGAGCCGTGGAAGATGGTCGACTACGTCAAGGCCTTCAACTGGCTGACGTACTACGGCGGCAAGTTCTCCACCTCGCAGAAGCGCGGCGTCTTCACCGACCAGGCGCTGGAGATCCTGCCGGCCGACTTCTGGCGCTACTTCCTGATCGCGAACGCGCCCGAGTCCGACGACTCGTCGTTCACGTGGGAGCACTTCACCACCACCGTCAACAAGGACCTCGGCGGCACCCTCGGCAACTTCGTCAACCGTGTGCTGACCTTCTCCCGCAAGAAGTTCGGCGACGAGGTCCCGGCCGGCAGCCCCGCGGGCGAGACCGAGGCGAAGCTGGGCGAGCAGATCGCCGAGCTGCTGGCCGAGTACGAGGGCCACATGGACGCCCTCCAGTACCGCAAGGCCGCGGCCGCGCTGCGCGCCCTGTGGTCCGCCGGCAACGCCTACCTGGACGAGAAGGCCCCCTGGCTGGAGGTCAAGACCGACCTCGACGGCGCGGCGCTCACCCTGCGCACCGCCATGAACCTCATCCACCTCTACTCGGTGGTCTCCGAGCCGTTCATCCCGGCCTCGGCACGCGCCATGCGCTCCTCGTTCGACCTGTCCGGCGACACCGCGACGTGGGTGACCCCGGAGCAGGCCAAGGCGCTGGACGCGGTTCCGGCGGGGACCCCGTTCACCGTGCCGCCGGTGCTCTTCGCCCGGATCGCCGAGGAGGACCTGGAGTCCTACCGCGAGCGCTTCGGCGGCGCCGAGGCCGGCTGACGCCGTACCGCACCGACCCTTGCGGGGGCGCGACCCGGACTCCGGGCCGCGCCCCCGCGGCGTTCCCGGCCGTGCGGCCCTCCGGCCCCGTCCCGCAAGGGAGTTGAGGGCGGTGGCCGCGGTTGCCGTTCACCGGAGGTAGGGGAAACCCGACCCCCAAGTGTCCACCTGGGTGTGCAGACCGGGCCGGGGCCCGGCGGCTGCAATGGGCCCATGAATTCCTCCCGTTGCTCCCGGCGCCCGTACCGGGCCCTCGGCTGGCTGCTCGCGGCCGGGTGGGCGCTGTCCTTCCCCCTCGTCTCGGAGCTGCCGCCGCACCGGCTGTGGGGCTGGTGCGCGGGTACCGGATACCTGGCTGCGGCCGGCGCTACCCTGTTGCGCCGTCCCCGGGCCGCGGTCGGGCTCGCGCTGACCGGTGCCGTCGCCGTACCGCTGCTGTACCTGGTGCTGAGCGGGCAGGGGCAGTCCGAGGTCGCCGTCATCGAACGGTCCGGGAGGCTGATGCTGGAGTCCGGCAGCCCGTACGTGGACCGGCCCGAGCGGGTCGCGGACTACAACCCGTACCTGCCGGGCATGGCCCTGCTCGGCCTGCCCCGGGCCGTGCTCGGTACCGACGGCTGGGTGCCGCGGCTGCTGGGCGACGCCCGGATCTGGTGCGCGGCGGCGCTGTTCGGCGGGATGTGGGGCGGGCGGCGACTGCTGGGCGGGCGGGAGGCCGGTCTGCCGGGGTCCGGTCCGCTGGGGTCCGGTCTGCGGGGGTCCGGGCCGCCGGGGTCCGGTCTGCGGGCGGCCGCCCCCGTGCTGGTCGCCTCGCCCGTGGTGGCGCTGCCGCTGGCGGTCAGCGGGGTGGACCTTCCGCTGGCCGGGCTGTGCTGCCTGGCGCTGGCCGCCGCCGCGGCCGGGCGCCCGGTGCTCGCCGGAGCCGTGCTGGCCGGGGTGTGCGGGCTGAAGTGGACCGCCTGGCCGGCCGTTCCGGTCGCGGTGGCGCTGCTGTCCGCGGTGCACGGGAGGCGTGCGGCGCTGCGCTGCGCGGTGCCTGCGGTGGCCGGGACGGCCGTACTGGTACTGCCGGCGGTGCTGCAGCAGCCGCGTGAGCTGGTACGCCAGGTGTTCGCGTTCCCGACCGGGCGGGCCGACGTGCCGACGCCGGCGAGCAGTCCGCTGCCGGGCCGTCTGATCGCCGAACTCGTGCCGCACGGATGGTGGCTGACGGTAGGTCTGCTGGCACTGGGCGGGACGGTGGTGGCGCTGTCGCTGCTGCTGCGGCCGCCGCGGACCGTGGTGGCCGCGGCCGACCGGCTCGCGGCCGGGTTGACGGTGGCCTTCCTGCTGGCTCCGGCCGGACGGTTCGGCTACCTGGTGTTGCCGGTGTTGCTGGTGCTCTGGGGGCGCTGGTCCTGTGGCGCCGGCGGAGCCGGTGGGGCCGATGGGGCAGGTGGGGCCGTCGGAGCGCCCGGCGCGAGGGTTTCCCGGGTCGTCGCCCGTGGGGCGGTCCGCGGGACGGCGGGTCAGGCCGGGCGGAAGGCCGTGGCGCGAACGGTGGTGCCGCAGAGTGCGAAGTTGCCGCCGTCGTCGGGGGCGATCTGGAGCAGGCCGCCCGCGACACCCACGACCATCGAGGGCGCGGCGAACGGTTCGGCGCCCGAGGCGCAGTACCCGTCGGCTTCGCCGAGGACCGGGGTGAAGGAGACGGTGGTCGCGGCCGTGCCCCCGACGGGCAGCTGAACGGGGCGGGCCGTGCCCTGACGGATCACCCGGAGGGGTTTGTTGCGGTCGGGTGAGCCCTGGCCGGCGAGGGCGAGGGTGGGATGGCCCTTGAGGGTGCAGGGGGTGGGGCCCTCGTTGATGACGGTGATCCGCCAGCCGGTGGCGCCGAGGCGTTCGGCGCTGTTCGCGACGAGTTGGGTGTGGCGGCAGGGCGGGGCGGGGGCGGCTTCCTGCGCGGTCGCCGTCAGGGCCGGTCCGGCTGTGGCCATGGAGATCGCCAGGGTGGAGGCTGCGAGGAGGTGGCGGGCCTGGTGGGCGGCACTGCTCGTGCGTGCACGGGTCATGGCTCTTCTCCACGGGGGTGAGGGGAACCGGCCCGGGCGCCGGCCACGGCTCAGCGCACGCGGGTGGCGCCGCGCCGGGCGGTCGCCGTGGGACTCGCGGTGGCGACGTCCTTTCCAGCCTGGCACCGTCAGGCGCGGCCTGCGCGTTGGGGGCGCTGCGCGGCGCGGCCGCTGAGCGGGGGCTTCGGCGGGCGGCGCCTGGGTGAAGCGGGGCTTCGGGTGGACGGGGTACATCCGCTGGGCGGGGTGTCCCGGTGTGCCCACCCTCCCCCAAGCTCTCGACTTCGCTCGAGCAGGGGGGACCCCCATCGCCCTGCGGGACGCCTGCCCACACCGGGTGGGGCGGGAGGCCTGCCCACACCGGGCGGGAGGCCTGCCCGCACCGGGGCTGGTCAGTCGGGCGTTGAGTCGCGCAGGTGGGCGAGGACGGCCAGGACGCGGCGGTTGCCCTCGGCCGGGTCGAGGTCCAGCTTGGTGAAGATGCTGCTCGCGTGCTTGACGACGGCGGCTTCGGTGACGAACAGGCGGGACGCCACGGCCTGGTTGTTGAGCCCTTCGGCCATCAGGGCCAGTACCTCGCGTTCGCGCGGGGTGAGGCGGGCCAGGGGCTGTTCCGCGGAACGGTGGCCGATCAGCACCCGGACCACCTCCGGGTCGAGCACCGTCTGCCCGGCGGCCACCCGCTCCAGCGCGTCGAGGAACTCGTCGACCTCGCCGACCCGGTCCTTGAGGAGGTAGCCGAGCCCGCCCGCGGAGCCCGCGCCGCCGGATCGGCCCGTACCGCCGCCGAACAGCCGGGCCGCGTACGCCGTCGCCACGTACTGGGAGAGCACGAGCACCGGCAACGCCGGTTCTGAGGAGCGCAGTTCGAGGGCGGCCCGCAGTCCCTCGTCCCGGTAGTCGGGCGGCATCCGGACATCGGTGACGACCACGTCGGGCCGTTCCGCCGCCACCGCCCTCTTCAGTGACTCCGCGTCACCGACCGCCGCGACCACCTCGTGTCCGCTACGGGTCAGCACCTCCGCGAGACCGGCCCGCAGCAGTACGGAATCCTCGGCCAGGATCAGCCGGAGCACGGAACCTCCACACGCAGTACCGTCGGCCCGCCCACCGGGCTCGACACCACCAGTCTGCCCCGCAGCACCGCCAACCGGTCGGCCAGGCCCGCCAGTCCGGCCCCGGTGGCCGGATCGGCGCCGCCGCGACCGTCGTCGGTGACGGTGAGCGTCAGCGTGCCGCCCGCCACCCGGCCGTCGACCTCGACCCTCGACGCGCCACTGTGCTTCGCCGCGTTGGCGAGCGCCTCCGTCACCGTGAAGTACGCCGTGGCCTCGACCGGTGCGGGGAGCCGCGGCACCCGGTCCAGGTCGACCGTGACCGGCACCGGATGCCGCAGGGCCACCTCCGCCACCGCCGCCGCCAGCCCGTGGTCGGACAGCACCTGCGGATGGATGCCCCGGACCAGGTCCCGCAGTTGGGCCAGCGCCTGCTTGGCCTCGGCCCGGCCGCGGGCCACCAGCTCGGCGGCACCGGCCGCCTCCGGCACCCCGCGCAGCTCCCGCTCCGCCAGGCCCAGCGTCATGCTCAGGGCCACCAGCTGCTGCTGCGCACCGTCGTGCAGGTCCCGTTCGATCCGCCGCCGTTCGGCTTCGAAGGCGTCCACCAGACGCACCCGGGACCGGGTCAGTTCCAGCACCCGGGCGTCCTCCTCGCGCGGCCCGAGCAGGGCCCGTGCCACCCCGGTCTGGGCACCCGCGAGGAGCGCGGCCGCGTACGCCGCGACCACCAGTCCCAGCAGTCCTGCGGCGGTGCCGGCCAGCCCCTCCAGGGGCCCCGAGACGGCCCGGCCGGGAATCAGCATCACCGGCTCCGGGGCGAGGGCCCACACGATGACCGGGGTGGCGGTCAGAATGGCGGAGAAGACGAGCAGCACGGCCACCCCGGACCCGGCCGGGCCGAACACCACCCCCAGCAGGGCGGCGTATCCCAGTTCCCGCCAGGTGGCCCGTTCCCGCAGCCGGGTCCGCAGCCAGGCCACCGGCCCGGCCCCGGCGAGCGAGGCGTGCGGGTCCGGCACCGGCTCCCGGTCGACCAGCCGAAGCCGTCTCCGCTCCAGCGCGCCCACCGGCACCGCGCCCGCCACCGCGGCGGTGAGGAGCAGCAGTCCGATGCCCAGCGGGGACAGCAGCAGCCCGGCGCCGACCAGGACGGCCAGCGCGGTCAGCACCACGTACCCGGTCACCGCGCCGGAGACCAGCAGGCCCCAGCACCGCAGTGGCCAGGAGGACAGCAGGAACCGGCGGGGCCCGCTCCGCAGTACCTGCCCGAGCTCGACGGGCGGTTCGGGCATCCGTAGGGTCCTTCGGTGCGGCGGCAGGGGCATGCAGAGCCTACGTCACCCGGACGGGTGAAATGCGGCAGAACGGGCACACGCACGGTGACATCGGAGGTTGCGATGGACATCGTCGTACTCATCGGGCGGGTGCTCTTCACGGTGCTGTTCCTGGCCTCGGCCATGGGGCACCTGACGCAGACCAAGGCCATGGCCGGATACGCCGCCTCCAAGGGCGTCCCGATGCCCGCGGCGGCCACCCTGGGGAGCGGCCTGCTGATGGCGGCGGGCGGACTGATGGTGCTCCTCGGGGTGTGGGCGGACCTCGGCGCGCTGGCGCTTGCCGCGTTCTGCTTCCCGACGGCCCTGGTGATGCACGCCTTCTGGCGGGAGAGCGATCCGCAGAACCGGATGACGGAGCGGATCCACTTCCTGAAGGACATGGCGCTGGGCGGCGCGGCACTGGTGCTGTTCGCCTTCTTCGCGTACGCCGGGCACGACCTGGGGCTGATGCTCACGGGCCCGCTCTTCTCGATCAGCTGAGCGGACGACCCGGGCATGACCCCATCCGGGGTGGGGTGCGTGTCGTCGTGCCGCTGTGATCGTTTCTTCACCGGGAGGGACCGTTCGGCAGGGGTTCCGAGGAGACGGGTGGACGCGCGGTGACCGCTTGGCGGCTGTGGGCCGGGACGGGTCTGGCGGTGCTGCTGTGCCCGCTGCACGGGTTCGCGGCGGCCGCCGCGGAAGGTGACGGAGACCCCGGCGGTACCCCGGTCGCCCGCCCGGACGCCATCGCCCGCCCGGACGGCACCGCCCGTCCGGACCGCACCGTCGCCGTGGTCGCGCCCGGCCGGGTGCGGGTGTCCACGGGCGGACCCGCGGGGGGCACGTGCGTGGCGGTGGACGAGCGTTCGCGGGCGGGTGGCGGCTGGTCGCTGGGCCAGGGCGTGCTGGTGTACCACCGGCCGCGCCCGGCGGCGGCGACGGCTCCGTCCCGCCCGGCAGCCTCCGCCGCTTCCGCCACTTCCACCGCTTCTGCCCTCTCCGTCCCCGGGGTGTCGACGCGACTGTCCGATTCGTGGCACCCGGCGGTCGCGGGGGCCACGGACGCCGCGTGGCGGACGCCGGCCTCCCAGGGCCCCGCCGTGGCGGAGCCCGCGCCCTGCGCCGCACCCGTGGCCGACGCCCCCGTGGCCGACGCCCCCGCTCCCATCCCGGCCCCCCTACCCCCCGTACCGTCGCCGGCCGGCCCGCCGGAACCGCCCGTGCCCCCCGAGGCCCCGGCGCCCCCCGAGCCCGGTACCGACGGCGTCGTCGACGTCGGCGTCGCTCCCGGGCGGGTGACGGTGAACGTGTCCGGGCCGGAAGGGTCGGTCTGCGCCGCCGTGGGCGAGGGCCCGGCGGTGGGGGCTTGCCGCCCCGGCGCGGGCCCGGACACTCCGTCCGTCGTCGTGGGCGTCCCCGCCCCGGTGGTGCCGCCGCGCGTTCCCGCCCGTGTCCCCCCGGAGCCACCCGCCCCCGAACCCCTCCCCGCCGAGCCCGACCCGGCCCCGGAGCCCGTGCCGGCCCGCGCCCTGCCCGGCGTACCGGCGCCCGGGGTGCCGGCCCCCGCCGTCTCCGCCCCCGCCGTCTCCGCCCCCGCCGTACGGCCCGAGGCGCGGCCCGCCCGGGAGCTGTGGCGCCCCTACTACCGTTCCGTCGCGCTGCAGCGCCACGGTCCCGACGGCCTGTCCACCGTGATGCTCATGGTCGTCGTCACCACCCCGGCCGTGCTGGCGGCCGCGGCCCTGCGACCGCGCTCGAAGAGCCGCGGCGCCTGAGCCCGGCGCCCCAGCCACCCCGGCCCCCACCCCCAAGAACAGGAGTTCTCCCGTGTCCGAATGGCTGGTCCTGGCCATCGCCATGGTGCTCGGCTGCGCCCTCGTCCTCGCGTTCACCACGATCCGGCACCGCCGGGTCGCCGAGGAGGAGGACACCAGCGAAACCCCCGACGTCATGGAGTACATGACGATGATGGTCGGGGTCGTCTACGCGATCGTGCTCGGACTCGCCATCGCCGGGGTGTGGGAGGCACGCAGCGCCGCCGAGGACAGCGTGCGCCGCGAGGCCCAGTCGCTGTACGAGGTCACCCAGCGCGCCGACGTCTACCCCGAGGCCGTACGCGACCGGATCCGCGGGGAGGTGGACGCCTACGTCGCCCACACCGTCTCCGTGGACTGGCCCCGGCTGACCTCCGGGCAGAACCTCTCGGACGAGGGGGCCGCGCTGCTCGCGAAGCTGCGCACCGACGTCACCCACCAGGCCCCGGCCACCGAGCTCCAGGCCCAGACGTACCAGCCGCTGCTCGACCACATCGCCTCCGCCGACGACGCCCGGCACTCCCGCAGTTCGGAGCAGACGCTGCCGGGCGTGGTGTGGTTCGGGCTGCTCACCGGGGGAGTGGTGACCATCGGTCTGATCTTCACGCTGCAGATCCGCAAGTCCGGCCGGGAGCTGCTGCTGGCCGGACTGTTCACCGCGCTGATCGTGTTCCTGCTGTTCCTGGTGTGGAGCCTCGACGCTCCCTACGGCCGGGACGGAGTCGATTCGGCGGCTCCGTTCCAGGACCTGTTCCCGGCCGCGGCCCAAGCCCTCGGCGCCCGGTAGCCCGGCCGCCCCGCAGTCCCGCAGTCCCTCGCCCCGACCCCCGCCCCCCGACCCCCGACCCCCTCTGTCCCCGGTCCTCTCAGGCCCCGGTCTCCTCGGGCACTGCCTCCGTACGCTCCAGGCACCGCCGTTCGCCCTCGGTGAGCGGCGGTCCCGCGAGCGGCTCACGGCGCGGTCCGCGCGCCACCGCCAGCGCCACCTCCGGCCGCAGCAGCGCCTGCGGAGGCGCGGACAGGGTCATCACGTCGAACAGGGTCCTGGTGACCAGCGGCCGACTGGTCGCCGTCAGCATCAGCCGGTCCATGTAACGCCGGAGCAGGGCGCTGGAACGCCCCGGCTGCTTCCCCTTGGCGCCCGGGTAGAGGATGTCCGTCGCGGTCGCCAGGTCCCAGGCGGTGGCCACCGGACGGGCTATCGCCCGCTGCATCCGGCGGGCGAGCCCGGGAGCACCGAGGCCGGAGCGGACCAGTTCCTCGCGCATCGCCAGGGCGCCCTTCGCGGCCACCGTCATGCCGTGCCCGTAGACCGGGTTGTACGTGGCGACCGCGTCGCCGAGCACGACGAACCCGTCGGGCCAGTCCGCAACCCGCTCCAGGAAGTGGCGCCGGTTGACCGTCGACCGGGTCACGACCACGTCCGTGAGCGGTTCGGCCCGCGCGATGAGTTCGCCCACGACGGGGTGGCGCACCCCGCGCGCGAAGGACTCGAACTCCTCCGCCGATGCGGTCGGCTGGCCACCCCGCGTGCCGGAGAGCGTGACCAGCCAGCGCCCGCCCTCGATCGGAATGATCGTCGCCGTCTGCCCGGGAACCGGAACGCGGGCGTCCGACTGGACGTTCACCAACGGGTAGTCCTCGGTACCCTCGGGCGCGCGGAAGATCCGACTGGCGTAGGCGAGCCCGGAGTCGACCTCCTCGCTCTCCACCGGGCCGACGCCGAGTTCCCGCAGCAGCTGCGGGGCGCGCGAGCCGCGCCCGCTCGCGTCGACCACCAGGTCGGCGTCGAGCACCCGTTCCGTGCCGTCCTCCTCGCGGATCCGGACGCCCGTGACGCGCCTGGCATCGCCCCTCAGCTCCAGCAGTTCGGAGCGCTGCAGGACCGTCACCGAGGGCCGGTGCACGAGCTGCTCGCGGACGGTCCAGTCGAGCAGGTCGCGGCTGCACGCGATGAGGAACTGCATCTCGGGGAAGCGGCGGAGCCAGCCGGAGGCCGACATGGAGACCAGCCCGGTGGGCAGCGGGATGCGCCGTGCGCCGGCCCCGGTCCAGCGGTCCACGGTGCCGGGGAGCAGCTCCTCGATGGCCCGGGCGCCGCCCGACCACAACAGGTGGGCGTGGTGTGCCTGCGGGAGACCGCGGCGTGGTTCCGGTACGTCGGGCAGGGCGTCCCGGTCGACGACCGTCACCCGGTCGGCGTGTCCGTCGAGGGCGGCGGCGGCCAGCATGCCGGCCAGTCCGCCGCCTATCACCACGGCGTGGCGGGCGGTCCGGCCGTCGTGGCCTCTGCTTGCGTCGGTCATCGAAGGTTGCTCCCTGCCATGGCCGCTCTGCTGCGGACCGTTGCTACTACCGGTGAATGCCGCAGAGCGTGCGAAATACGAACGAGGTCGCGAGGGCCGTCGGCGATATCGAGCCCATTGTCCTGGCTCGATCCTATGATCTTGCCCTCGGGGTCGGCCGCGGACGCCATGACGGCCGCCGCGACCATGGCGGCGTCCGCGACCGCGCGGGCGGTCGCCTCGTCGGCTCCGGAGCCGACGGCCTGCCGGAGTGCCCAGGCCCGCTGCTCCTGGTCGAAGTAGGGGCCCAGCTGGAGGAATCCGTCATGGATGTCGGACTCGCGCTGGATCACGCGCAGTTCGGCCGGTGACCACCAGGACATCCGGACGCCCGCGGTGGCCGTGGCGGTCGGCCCGGCGGCCCGCAGCTCGCGCCACAGGGTGCCGAGCCGGCAGTACGTGGACCAGGCCCGCCAGTTGTCGGCCAGGTGCTGGCACAGCAGGGGCAGTACGAAGCCGATGGCGCTGATGAGCGCCCCGGCCGAGGCGATCGGCGGGGCGACGTACGTGCTGAGCGCGTCCAGGTCGTAACCGGCCCAGCGGGCGAAGACGGCGGTGAACTTGGTGACGTCGTAGCCCAGGTTGAAGAGGTACCCGATGACTATGACCGTCAGGCCCAGGCGCAGCCAGCCGCCCACCCGCAGCGACCACCGCCAGCACATGGCGGTCATCACCACGGCGGCGACCGTGTGCGCGACGAGGTACAGCACGATCATCTCGCCGATGAAGGGCGTCTCCGCGTAGTACGTGTCGAGGTCCCGCAGCCGCTCCACCGGCGCCTCGCCGAGCGCGAACAGCACGACCAGCGCCACGATCACGCAGCCGTAGCCGAGGATCCAGCGCCGGGAGACCCGGCGGGTGCGTTCGGGCGGTCCGCCGCGCCAGTTGACGATCAGCACCAGGCAGGACGCGCTGAAGGCGGTGATGAGGCAGTACACCAGCGGGGCCGAGAAGTTCGAGATCCCGGTCCAGCTGTTCACCGCCGCGATCGTCGGAGGCGCGGCGAAGGTGAACACCGCGGCGGCGAGCACCAGCAGGGCGCACACGGACCGCAGCAGCGGGTCGCGCCAGTTGTGGCGCAGAGCCGGCAGTTTGAAGAACAGCGAGACCGCCAGGGCCACGGCGGGTATGTAGTAGTCAGCGCCTGTCATCACCGGGCGGCGCCCCTGACCGGGGCGGTGCCGTCCACCGGGACGGTGCCGTTCGGCGGGATCGTGCCGTTCACCATGGTCGTTTCGTTCAACGGTCGGACCTGGGACCCCGGTAGCCGAGCGAGGCCTCGATCCGTCCCGCGAGCTCGTCCCGGCGGCCCGGGGCCCGGTGGCTCGCGGACCCGGCCAGCCAGGGACGGCACTTGCTGCCCAGGAGCAGGCCGAAGGTCTCGGCCTCGGTCTCCTCGCGGACGTCCGCACGGGTGCGCGCAGCGACCCGGCGGACCGTCTCGGTGAGGTCGGTCTCGGCGGACAGCAGGCGCGCGGCGACGGCCGCCCCGTCCACGTGGTGGCTGCAGTGCCCGGCCTTCATGTGCCACAGCTCGTGGCCGAGGATCACCAGCTGGTGGTCGGGCGCGGTGCGCTCCTCGATGACGACCAGGTCCCGGTCCGCCATGTCGAGCCAGAGGCCGCTGGCCGTACCCGGGGGGAAGGAGGCCATCCGGAAGTCCACTCTGCGCCCGCGGTGCCGGCTCATGCCCTCGCACAGGGCGGCGTAGAGGTCCACCGGTTCCACGGGAGCGGACAGCCCGATGCCGGCAACCAGCTCCCCGCACAGCCGCCGCTGCTCTCTGCCTATGCTCACCGTTCTCCCCGTCGGAGCGGATCCGGATCAGGACTTGAAGGATCAGACCCAGACGTTCGACTGGGTCACGACTCGGTCGATTTCACGCTTTCCAGAAGCAGGTCCAGCCACTCGGTCACCTTGTCCCGGTGTTTGTCGCTGGGCAGTTGGGCCGCGCGCCAGGCGATGCCCCGGACTCCGTGGTTCTGCAGCAGCCGGGCCAGCGGGTCGTCCGCGGCCCCGGAGGCGGCGGCGCGTGCCGACTCCCGTTCCCGCTCGCGGTCCGCGAAGTCCTGGAGCAACTGCTGCTCGGTGCGGAGCAGCGCGTCGGTGAGGGCGTCGGCGTCGTGCGCGGTGAGGAAGCCGGCATGGACCCCGAAGAAGCGCTGGATGGCGTCGCAGTGCTCCATCGTGGGGCGCCGGTCGCCGTTGATGAGGGCGCCCGCCTGCTGGCGGGACATGGCCGCCCCGTCGGCGATCTCCTGCTGGGTGTACCGGCGGCCGTTGGGTTTGACCCGGGTGCGCCGGAGCAGGTCCAGGCGCTGCAGGAACCGGGTCTGCAGATCTGGTTCACCGGCCGGCCTGCCGTCGAGCAGGGCCTTGACCACGTCGGCCGGTACTCCGGACGCCTCCGAGAGCCGACGCAGGTCGAAGACCTCGGCCTGATCGCGCCGGAGTTTGTCCGCGAGTTCGGCGACGCGCGCGGCGGTGGCTGCCAGAGGCACGGTGGCCACCGCTCCGGGAGCCGGGAAGCCGTCTGTCACCAGTGGTTCTCCTAGATCGCGCGAGGTCGGTACGGACACGTGGTTGGCCCCTGGAGGCTAGCCGGTCAACCATCCTAGGACTAGAACTTGCCACAGCTGTGGCGTGATTCTGCTGTCAAGGGGCTGGAATTGCCACAATAGTTGACACTCGAATGACGTGGGTAGCAGGATCGCCACACGGAAACGAAGATCCAGACCGCGAGAAGGGGGAGCTCTCGGTGCCACATCTCGCAGCGGTGAGCCCATCCAACGGCCTCTCCCACACCCGGACAGGTGAGGACATCCCCCCGGGCGACGAGCCCGTACGGGGCGCAGTGCGGCTGGAACGCCGCAAGGAGATCTTGCGCCGGCGCCGCGAGGAACTGGGGCTCAGCCAGGAGGACGTGGCCTCCCGCCTGCGCATCAGCGTGCGCGCGTACGGCAACTGGGAACGCGGACTCGTCAAGGAGTGGACGGACCGCAAACTGCTCGCCCTGGCCGAGGCGCTGGAGATGAGCGAGCGCCAGTGCTTCTGGCTCTTCCGCGTGATGGTGGACCGCGACCCGCCCCCGACCTGGCGCGCCCCGGAGGAGAACCGCCTCCCCGAGGACCCCGTCCAGCGCGACTACCTGCGCGACTACGCCGCCCTCATGGAATCCGTCCCCTACCCGTCCTTCCTGGTCGACCACCGCTGGGACGTCGCGCTCACCAACTCCGCCTTCGACCAGCTGTTCCAGGCCGTCCGCCCGCACCCCACCGCACTGCCGGACGACAACTTCCTGCGGTTCGTGCTCTTCCACCCGGACGCGGCCGCCGTGCTCGAGGACCACGAGCCCTCCTGGTGCGTGCCGCTGCTCGCCCAGTTCGCCACCGCGCTCGCCGCCGCCCCCGAGGACGAGGGTCTCCGCAGCATCCGTCAGGAGGTGGCCCGCGACCCGTTCATGGAGGCCGCCTACCGGTACGGCGTGCCGCACTGGCTGAGCACGTACGGCCCCGAGGCCGCCGAGCGCGACGGTGCCGTCCTCGCGGTGCGCCACCCCGACCCGCGCCGCGGCGTGGTCCGCTGCCGGGTGGTGTGCGAGAACAGCCGGATGCTGGACGCCATGGGACTCACCCGGATCACCCTGGTGCTCTCGGCCCCGCAGGGCACCGCCCCCGGCCCGGCCCCGATCACCCCCCACGGCGCGCCCCAGCAGCCCGGACCCCGGCTGCGCGCCGTACCCCCGCTCGCCGACCACTGACCGGGTCCATGGGCGAGACTGGTGCCCCCGCCGCCCCCGGTCCTGACTGCGGAACCGGGCGGACGGCACGGAGGACACCGGACACGCGGGCTGTCGACGAAGGGTGGTAGGGACCGTGCGGCTGACGATCCTCGGCGGGGGCGGATTCCGGGTCCCGCTGGTGTACCGCGCCCTGCTCGGCGACCGGGCGGAGGGGCGGATCAGTCACGTCACCCTCTACGACCAGGATCCCGCCCGGCTCGCCGCCATCGCCCGGGTCCTCGCCGACCAAGCGGCAGGAGTGCCCGACGCGCCCGAGGTGACCACCACCGGCGACCTCGACGAGGCCCTGCGCGGCACCGACTTCGTCTTCTCGGCCATCCGGGTCGGCGGACTCGACGGGCGCGCCACGGACGAGCGCGTGGCCCTGGCCGAAGGAGTGCTGGGCCAGGAGACGGTGGGCGCGGGCGGGATCGCGTACGGCCTGCGGACCGTGCCGGTCGCCCGGGAGATCGCCCGGCGGATCGCCCGGACCGCCCCCGACGCCTGGGTCATCAACTTCACCAACCCGGCCGGACTGGTCACCGAGGCCATGCAGGAGACCCTGGGAGACCGGGTCATCGGCATCTGCGACTCACCCGTGGGCCTGGGCCGCCGGATCGCCCGCGCGCTGGGCGCCGCCCGCCCCGCCGAGGCGTGGATCGACTACGTCGGCCTCAACCACCTGGGCTGGGTACGCGGCCTGCACATCGGGGGCCGCGACCGGCTGCCCGCCCTGCTGGCCGACGACACCGCGCTGGAGTCCTTCGAGGAGGGCAGGCTGTTCGGCGCGGAATGGCTGCGCTCGCTCGGCGCCGTCCCGAACGAATACCTCCACTACTACTACTTCAACCGCGAGACGGTCCGCGCGTACCAGCAGGTCAAACAGACCCGCGGGGCGTTCCTGCGCGACCGGCAGCGGGCCTTCTACGCCGGCGCGGACCGGACGGACCTCGCGGCCGGCGAGGCCCTGGCAGCCTGGGACCGCACCCGCGCCGAACGCGAGGCCACCTACATGGCCGAGAACCGGGATGCGGCCGGCGCGGGCGAGCGGGAGGCCGACGACCTGGAGTCCGGCGGCTACGAGCAGGTGGCCCTGGCGCTCATGCGGGCCATCGCGCGGGACGAGCGGGCCACCCTGATCCTCAACGTCCGCAACCGCTCCGCGCTGGGCGTGCTGGACGAGTCGGCGGTGATCGAGGTGCCCTGCCTGGTGGACGCGAACGGCGCCCATCCGGTGTCCGTCGCACCGCTGCCGTACCACGCGGTGGGCCTGGTGACCGCCGTCAAGGCGGTGGAGCGGGAGGTGCTGGAGGCGGCCCGCGGCGGGTCCCGGGCCACGGCCGTCAAGGCGTTCGCGCTGCACCCGCTGGTGGACTCGGTCGGGGTCGCCAGGCGGCTGCTGGACGGCTACCTGGCGGGTCACCCGGAGCTGGCCTACCTGCGCTGACGGGGAACCCGTCAGCGGCGCGGGCCGGGAGAAGGGAACCCATGACCCGCGACGCCCGTCTGAACAAGTGAGCAACAGTCAGTACGGGAACGAGCCGGGGAGCCGCACATGACCGACGCACGGGTCACACTGGCCGAGGAGATCATGCTGCTGTCGCTGGACGACGAGTCCGGATGGGCCCGTTCGCGGCAGGCGGCGGGCTGGGCCGTCGCGGCAGCCCTGCTCCTGGACCTGGTCATGGCGGGCCGGGTGGCGGTCAGCGGCAAGTACCTGGAGGTCGTGGACGACACGCCGACCGGTGACCCGCTGCTCGACGGCCGGCTCGGTCTGCTGCGGACCTGGATGCGGGGCCGCAGCAAGCGGCGCATCACGGACTGGCTGACCAAGGACAGCACCAAGGCGGTGGGAGCCGCCCTGGAGCGGCTGGCCGGGCGCGGACTGGTGACCGAGGAACGCCGCAAGGTGATGGGCCTGTTCCCGGTCCGCCGCTACCCGGAGGCGGACGGCTCGGTGGAGCGCGAACTCCGCGCCCGGCTGAAGGCGGCCGTGCTCGGCGACGCCGCGGAACCGGACGGCCGTACGGCCGGCCTGATCGCCCTCCTCCACTCGGCGAAACTTCACGGCCTGGCGTTCCCCGGCGTACCGCGCAAGCAGGTGGAGCCCCGGATGGCCGAGATCGCCGCCGGCCAATGGGCCGCCGAGAGCGTCCGCCTGGCCATCCAGGCCATGCAGGCGGCGGTGATGGTCGCCGGCGCCGCGGCCGCGGCGGCAGCCGTGTCCTGACCGGAGCCGCTGTGTAGGGTCGGACGGATGAGCGACATCCACGAACTGCAGGTGACGGTCGACCTGCGCGACGGGCTGTCCGGACAGGAACTCGCCGAACTGCGCTGGCACCTGGGCCTCGGCCCGGAGCCGGAGCAGCTGACGGTCATCACCGAGTTCCCGTTCGTGGTGGTCGACGACGACGGGAACCCGCGGATCGAGAACGAACCCCGTGCGCTGCTCGCCGGCAGCGGACCCGCCTGGAAGGTGGGCGGCACCCTCGGCTCGTCCCTCACCGCCCGGACCGGCCTGCCCGGCGGGGGCTGGTCGCTGACCTCCCGGACCGAGCTGCACCCGGACGACACGGAGCAGGTCGGGGAGCTGCTCCGTTGGCTCGCCCCGCGCGTCCACGACACCCACGTCCACCCGGACGGCACGGTCCGCCTCGGCCACTGCAGGTGGTACGAGGACCCGGAGCCGTATTCCCTCGAAGTCAGGGACGGGCAGCTCAACCTGCCCTGACGCGTGGACACCCCCTATGCGGTGGGGTAGTGGTGCGAGGCCACGTCGGGCAGGGAGGTCAGGTCGGGGCGCCAGGTGCGCAGGACGCCGGCCGAGGGGGCGTACAGGGCGTCCGGGATGTCCTCCGGAGCGAACCAGTCCCAGCGGGCGATCTTGTGGGGCTCGGTGACGGCCGGCGTGCCTTCGGCGGAGTCGGTGACCGCGGCCGCCGTGAGCCGGGTCGTCCCGGACGCGGCGTCGAGCCGTACGGCGAGCACCCGGACCGCCGACGGGTCCGTACGCAGGCTCGTCTCCTCGGCGAGCTCGCGGGCGGCGGCCTGTTCGAAGTCCTCCCCGGGGTCCACCTTGCCGCCCGGCAGTTCCCAGCGGCCGTCGTGCGCCTGGCCGAGCAGCACGCGGCCGTCGGAGCCGACCACGATCAGGCCGACCCCCACCACGGCGTTGGGCCGTGGCACGGCCCGCTCGGGGCGCTCGTGCTCCGGGAACTTCGGTGCGGTGGTCATCGTGGTCCTTCCGTCCGATCGCGGTCCTTCGGACGGGCCCGGACGTGCATGCGCTCGCCCTGGGGCCCGAACAGGCTGAGGAACTCCACCGGCTGCGACCCGGCGTTGAAGAATATGTGCGGGGTCCTGGTGTCGAACTCGGCCGCCTCGCCCGCGGTCAGCTCCAGGTCGTGCTCGCCCAGCAGCAGGCGCAGCCGCCCGGAGAGCACATACAGCCACTCGTAGCCCTCGTGCACCTGCTGTTCGGGCAGCGGTGCACCGGGGGGCGCCGGCGGCAGGATCGTCTTGAAGGCCTGCATCCCGCCCAGGCTGCGGGTCAGCGGCACATGCGTCCGGCCGTTCCGGACGAACGGCTTCGCACGGATCCTGGGATCCCCGGTCTCGGGCGCGCCGACCAGCTCGTCCAGCGCCACCCGGTGTGCCTTGGCCAGCGGCAGCAGCAGCTCCAGGGTGGGCCGCCGCTGTCCC
This sequence comes from Streptomyces sp. NPDC048603, assembly GCF_043199475.1. Lineage (NCBI taxonomy): Bacteria > Bacillati > Actinomycetota > Actinomycetes > Kitasatosporales > Streptomycetaceae > Streptomyces > Streptomyces sp. NPDC048603. The sequence continues at coordinate 198,672 of NZ_JBICVY010000002.1, forward strand.
GACTCCAGCCGGGACAGGGTGGAGAGCGAGATACCGGTGGCCTCGCTGAGCTGGGCGAGCGTGGTGCCGCGCGCCCGGCGGAGGGCCCGCAGCCGCGGACCCACCGCGGTCAGGACCTCGGCGAACCCTTCGTCCCGCGCATCGTCAGCCCGACCGTCACCCGCCCGCGCATCATCAGCCATGATCCCATTTGCCACTCCGGCAAGCCGGTGTGTCAACCGCGGGGGTGCCGGGTCAGCTGCTGAGGATGCGGGCCTTCTGGGCCGCGAACTCCTCCTCGGTGAGGATGCCCTGCTCCTTGAGCTCCGAGAGCTCCTTGAGCTGACCGATCTTGTCGTCCATGCCGACCGCGGCGGGTGCGGGTGCGGCTGCGGGCGGCGGGGCTTCCGGCGCGGGCGGGGCGGCGGCAGCGGTCTGCTGGGCCTCCTGCTGAGCCCAGCGGCCCGCTTGCCGGCGGGAGACACGGTTGGAGACGGCGGTGGCCGTTCCGGCGATGACGGCGGTGCGTGCGACGCCGCGAAGGAGTCCGGGCATGGTGTCCTGCCTAGGTCGGGAAGCGTACGGACGGGAGGGCGAAGGCGGGGGCGTGGCTCAGGCCGCGTCGTCGAGGGCGTCCAGCGCCTCGATCACGTCCTGGACGGGAATGCGCCCGCTCGCGATCATCCTGGCGTCGGCGCGGCGCAGCGCGGCGGCCAGGGGCGCGGCCCACAGGTTCTCGTAGAGGAGCACGGCAGCGGAGTCCCCCGGCTGGAGGAGGGATCCGGCCTCGGCGAGGTCGTCCTCGCCGATGAGCCCCGAGGAGACCCCTTCGAAGACGGTGAGGTCGAGGTTCCCGTCGCCCGTCACATCGGCGATCTCCAGGCCGCGCACCGAGCCGTCCGCGTCCTTCACGAAGAAGGCCAGGTCGAGGATCCGGATGATGCCGCGGTCGACCAGGTCGACCAGCAGGGGCATCCCCTCACCCGTCAGGTGGCTGCCGGGGAACTCGACAACCAGGTAGTCGATGGGACCCAGCTCGTGGCGCCGGTCGTTGGTTTCACTGGTCACGTCAGCTCCTGTCGCAAGGCCCGGCGATGCGGGTACGGGGCGGAGTTCGCGCACGATCGTAGGCACCGGCCCGGCGCCGGGGGATCACCCCCGGCGGGTGATGCACCGTACGGGTCGCGTACCGATGCTCGAAGGACCGGAGGCCCTCGCGGGACCCGGGACCGTCACGCCCGGTGAGGGGTGAGGCCCGGTGCACCCCAGACCGCGGACCGTGCCCCACGACCACGGAAGAGGAGTGATCGATCATGTGCCGGTGGCTCGCCTACTCGGGAACACCCCTGCTCCTCGACTCGATCCTCTACCGGCCCAAGCACTCCCTGATCGACCAGAGCCTGCACGCGCGCATGGGCGTCGAGACGACCAACGGAGACGGGTTCGGCATCGGCTGGTACGCACCGGAGTCCGGCAACGACACCCCGGCGATCATGCGGGACACCGGCCCCGCATGGAACAACCGGAACCTGCACGAGATCGCGCAGCACGTGAAGTCCCCCATGTTCTTCGCCCACATCCGGGCCTCGACGGGCACGGCCGTGCAGCAGACCAACTGCCACCCCTTCCGGCACGGCCGCTGGATGTGGATGCACAACGGCTCGATCGCCGGCTTCCACGAGATGCGCCGGGAACTGTGCCTGGCGGTCGACCCCGCGCTCTTCCTGGACATCGAGGGCACCACGGACTCGGAGATGATGTTCTTCCTCGCCCTGACCTACGGCCTGGAGGACGACCCGCCGGAGGCGGTGGCCCGGATGGTCGGACTGGTGGAGCGCACCGGCCGCGAGCACGGTGTCCCCGCCCCCATGCAGATGACCGTCGCCGTGACGAACGGTACGTCGCTGTGGGCCTTCCGCTACGCCAGTGAGGGAACCGCCCGCTCGCTCTTCTACAGCACCAGGGTGGATTCCCTGCGCGCCCTGCACCCCGAAGTCTCGATCCTCCAGGGTCTGTCCGAGGAGACCCGGCTCGTCGTGTCGGAGCCCCTCGGTGACCTTCCCGGCGCCTGGCATGAGGTACCGGAGCACAGCTACGGAATCGTGGCCGCCGGCCAGGACTCCCTGCATTCGTTCGCCCCGCTGCCGGCCTGACGCCCCTGACGGGGGCGGGCCGGACCTGAGGAGGAGCAGCCATGACCATGCCCAGACAACCCGAGCCCGGGCAGGGGCCCGGACAGGGGCCGGAACAGCCGCCCGAACGAGCCTTCGAGGAAGTGGCCGACGCCGTGCGGGGCGACCCGCTCGACAGCCTGTCGCTGCTGGGCGCCTCCTGGAAATGGGCCCTGGGCTCGGCGCTCGTGACGCTGGTCGCCGGTGTCCTCGTCCTGGTGTGGCCGAACGAGACCCTGCACGTCCTGGCCATCCTCATCGGGCTGTACCTGCTGGTGGCAGGCGTGTTCCGGTTCGTGTCGGCGTTCTCCCGGCACGAGCACGGGGAGCGGTGGCCGACGCTGCTCGCGGCGGTGGTGTTCGTCGTGGCAGGCGTGCTGTGCCTGCGCGGGCCCGAGAAGACCATCACCTTCCTCGCGCTCGTCGTCGGCGTGGTGTGGCTCGTCTCCGGCATGCTCGGCGCCTGCCGGGCCGTCGTCGACAAGGACCTCCCGCACCGCGGCTTCACTTTCGGCGTCGCACTCCTGGGCGTGGTCGCGGGCATCGTCGTGCTGTGCCTGCCGATCGAGTCCGCCGTCGCCCTGACCCGGCTGCTCGGCCTGTGGCTGGTCCTGCTCGGGGTGGCAGAGCTGGTCGGCGCGTTCGCCGTGCGCTCCGCGATCCGCCGGGGCTGAGGTCCTCGCGGGAGCGGCGGAGGACGGGGAGGGCGGGGGAGGGGCGCCGTACGGCGGCCGATGCTCACTCGCGGGTTTCGGCCACCATGGCGGAGCGCAGGCTCTGGGCGGTCGGATCGTCGTACGGCCCGGGGCACGCCCAGGGCAACAGGGGGGAGACGCCATGGCACACCTGCTCGTCATCGGAGGCGGAGTGGGAGGGCTCGCCACCGCGCTGCTCGGCGCACGGCACGGGCACACCGCGGAGCTGTTCGAGCGGGATCCCCGCGCCCCGGGCGCCGCACTCGACCGGGACTTCTTCGGCTGGCGGCGGACGGCCGTCCCCCAGGCCGTCCAGCCGCACGTGATCCTCGGCGCCGCCCGTAACGTGCTGCGTACCGAACTCCCCGACGTCCACGCCGAGATGATCCGGCTCGGAGCGACCGAGCGGCACGAACTGGACTGGTTCGACCAGCGGCCGCCCGCCCGCCCCGGCGACGATGACCTGGTCATGCTGCAGGCCCGCCGCATCGTGCTGGAGAGCGCACTCGTCTCCGCCCTGCGCGCCGAACCCGGTGTGATCATCCGCCACGGAGAGCCGGTCGAAGGCCTGTTGACGGCCGTCACGCAGACCACCGGGGCCCAGGGCGCCGGGGCCCAGGGCGTCGGGGTCCAGGCCGGCGGGGTCCAGGTCACCGGGGTGCGCACCGCCGGCGGTGCCTACGCCGGAGACCTGGTCGTGGACGCCGCGGGCCGGCGCGGCGGGGCCGACCGCCGGCTCGCCGACATCGGCTGCCGCCCGGCCGTCGTGGAACGGCACCGCACCGGACTCGCCTACTTCTGCCGCTGGTACCGCCTCCCTGCCGGACGCACGGAGGGCCCGCGCCGGCCCTGGGCGGTCACCGGCGGCACCTTCGCCGGCTGCGCGGTGTTCCCGGCGGACAGCGGGGTGTTTGCCGTCACCCTGATCGTGCACACCGAGGACCCGACCCGTTCGGCCCTCCGCGACCCGGCCGTCTTCGAGGCGGTCGCCCGCACCTTCCCGCCCGGCGCCGCCTGGCTCGGACTCGGCGCCGAGGCGCTGTCCGGCGTACGGGCCACCGCCAGCCTGGACAACCGGTGGAGCGCACTCGTCGACGAACAGGGCCCCGTCGTCAGCGGGCTCGTGCCGGTCGGCGACACCATCACGCACACCAACCCGACGCTCGGGCAGGGAATGTCGCTGGCGCTGTGGGCGGCGCAGAGGGTCGCCCGTACCGCCGGCCGGGATCCGGGGACGGAGCGGTACGCGGCCGACCACCACGCATGGGCGGTACGGACCCTCAAGCCGTGGTTCGACTTCCAGGTCACGGCCGACGCGGCGATCGGGGAACGGTGGACGGCCCGGACCGTACGGGCCGGCGCGGCGCGCGAGCGGGCCGCGCTGTTCGACTGCGCCCTGGACGACCCCGAGGTGATGCGGGCCCGGGCCCGGGTCCGCCACCTGATCGAGACGCCCGAACGCGCCTACGCGGACCCGGACATCCGTGCCCGGGTGGCACGCTGGCTGGCGGCCAGGCCCGGCTACACGCCGAACGCGGGCGGGCCGAGCCGCACGGAATGGGAGAAGCTCACGGGGTGCTGAGGAACTGCTCCCGGTTCCGTGAGCGGAAGGTCCGGCGGTAGGTGTCCGGCGGGACGCCGACCGTGCGGTTGAAGTGCCGGCGCAGGGTCGTGGCGGTGCCCATGCCGGTGGCCGCCGCGATGGTGTCCACGCCGTCGTCGGTGGTTTCCAGCAACTCCTGTGCGTGGCGGATCCGTTGGGTCAGCAGCCACTGCAGCGGGGTCGTGCCGGTCACCGACCTGAAATGGCGGCCCAGGTGGCGTGAGCTCATCCGTGCCCGGCGGGCCAGGTCCTCCACGGTCAGCGGGCGGTCCAGCCGTTCGAGCACCCACGGGAACAGGTCGGCGAGCGGGTGGTTGTCCGGGGCGGGCACCGGCGTCGTGACGAACTGGGCCTGACCCCCGCCCCGGTGCGGCGGCACCACCAGCCGGCGGGCGAGCACGTTCGCCACCGAGGAGCCGTGGTCGAGGCGTACGAGGTGCAGGCACAGGTCCATGGCCGCGGCCTTGCCCGCGGAGGTGAGCACGCTGCCGCTGTCCACGTAGAGGACGTCCGGGTCCACGCGGACCAGGGGATGGCGGTCGGCCAGGGCGGGGGCGTGGGCCCAGTGCGTGGTGGCCCGCCGGCCGTCCAGCAGGCCGGCGGCGGCCAGGACGAACGCGCCCGTACAGAGGGAGGCCACGCGTGCGCCGGCCTCGTGGGCCGCCCGGACGGCGTCGACGAGGTCGGCGGGCGGGGGCGCGTCGACGTCGGCCCAGCCCGGCACGATCACGGTGTCCGCGCACGGGAGTTGGCCGAGGCCGTGGTCGGGATCCAGCCGGAAGCGGCCCACCCGCACGGAGTCCGGTCCGCACACGACGGTGCGGTACCAGCGGCGAGGGTCCGTACCGAGCGGGGCACGGCCGCCGAAGACCTCCTGCGCCATGGCCAGTTCGAAGTGCAGCATTCCGTCCGTGACGGCCAGTGCGACGGTGTGCACGGCCTCGGTCTCGGTCTGGATCCCGGTCTCGGTCTCGGTCTGGATCCCGGTTTCGGCCCGGGTCGCGGCCCGGGTCTCGGTCCGGCTGGTTCCGGTCTTCGCGGCGACGGAGTTCACGTCCGGAATTGTACGCGTCATGTCGTTCCGGACACTCGTGCCGGACAGTGGCCCCCGCCAGGATGAATGCGAGCGATCAAGCGACGGTACGGAGGAGGAACCGATGGGAACGGGGCTCAGGGTTGCGGTGTTCGGCGCGTACGGGCACACCGGGCGTTTCGTGGTGGCAGGGCTGCGGGAGCGCGGTTTTGAACCGGTGCTCTCGGGCCGGGACGCCGGCAGGCTGAAGGAGCTCGCGGAGGACTTCCCCGGTTCGGACGTCCGGCCCGCGTCGGTCGGAGACCCGGCCGCGCTCGACCGGGCACTGGAGGGGGTGGCGGCCGTGGTCAACTGCGCCGGGCCCTTCGCCACGACGGCCGCTCCGCTGATCGAGGCGGCCCTGCGCGCGGGCATCCCGTACGTGGACGTGGCCGCCGAGATCGAGGCCAACGCCGACACCTTCGCGCACTTCACCGACCGGGCCCGGGCCGCGGGCGTGCCGGTCCTGCCGGCGATGGCCTTCTTCGGCGGGCTCGGCGATCTCCTGGCCACGGCCGCGATGGGGGACTGGACGACGGCGGACGAGGTGCACGTCGCGTACGCGCTGAGCAGTTGGCACCCCACCGCCGGGACGCGCGCGGCGGGCGCGGTCTCCCGGCAGCGGCGGGAGGGCCGGCGCGTCCGGTTCGCCGACGGGCGGCTGGAGTACCGCGACGACGCCCCGCCGGCCCAGAAGTGGGAGTTCCCGGACCCGATGGGATCCCGCGCCGTCATCGGGGAGTTCTCGATGGCCGACGTCGTCACGGTGCCCAGCCACCTGCCCGTGCGGGACGTACGCACCTACATGACGGTGGAGGCGGTCAAGGACCTTGCGGCCCCGGACACCCCGCCGCCGGTCGCGGCCGACGAGCACGGCCGGTCCGAGCAGACCTTCCTCGTCGACGTCGTCGTACGCTCCGGTGGGAGCGAGCGGCGGGCCGTGGCGAGCGGCCGGGACATCTACGCCGTCACCGCGCCGCTCGTGGTGGAAGCGGTGGACCGGATCCTCACCGGGCGGGTGAAGGCGGCCGGGGACGCCGGGGCTGCCGGGGCTGCCGGGGCCGCCGGGGTCATGTCCGCGGGAGCGCTCTTCGACGCCGCCGGATTCCTGCGGGCGCTGTCCCCGCACATCACCCTGGAGCTGCGTCCGTAGCGGGACCGGCGAGGCAGGCAGCCCCCGCGGCCCTACGCGCCGCCCGTGCCGGCCGTACCGTCCGCGCCGTCCGTGTCGTCCGCGCCGTCCGTGCCCAGGATCTCGGACAGGTCGTACCGGATGACCTCCTCCAACTGGCCGTACGTACAGCTTTCCGGCGTGCGGTCCGGGCGCCAGCGGCGGAACTGCGCGGTGTGCCGGAACCGGTCGCCCTCCATGTGGTCGTACGCGACCTCGCAGACCCGCTCGGGACGCACCGGCACCCACGACAGGTCCTTCTTGCCGGTCCAGCGGCTCTGCGCGCCGGGCAGCCGGGCGCTCTCGTGCGCGGCCTCCTCGGCCCAGGCAGCCCAGGGGTGGCCGTCGGCGTCGGCCATCCGGAGGGGTTCGAGCTCCTCGACGAGTTCGGCCCGGCGCTTCATGGGGAAGGCGGCGCAGACACCGACGTGCTGGAGCGCGCCGCGCGCGTCGTGAAGGCCCAGCAGTAGCGATCCGACAATCGGACCGCTCTTGTGGAAACGGTAGCCCGCGACCACGACGTCGGCCGTACGTTCGTGCTTGACCTTGAACATGAGGCGGGCATCGGGCCGGTAGGGGAGATCCAGGGGCTTCGCGATCACCCCGTCCAGCCCGGCGCCCTCGAAACGCTCGAACCACTCCTGCGCGAGGGCGGGGTCGGTGGTGGCGGGCGCGAGGTGCACGGGGGGACGGGCGGTGGACAGGGCTTCCACAAGGGCGGCGCGGCGGTCGGCGAGCGGGGTGTCGAGCAGCGCCTCGTCGCCGAGCGCGAGCAGGTCGAAGGCCACGAAGGAGGCCGGGGTGGTCTCGGAGAGCAGCTTCACGCGGGAGGCAGCGGGGTGGATGCGCTCGGTCAGCCGGTCGAAATCGAGCCGGTCGTCGTGGACGATGACGATCTCCCCGTCCACGACGCAGCGCGCGGGCAGGTTCTCCCTGACCGCTTCCACGAGCTCCGGGAAGTACCGGGTCAGCGACTTGCCGGTGCGGCTCCCGAGCTCCACCTCGTCACCGTCCCGGTGGACGATCGACCGGAAGCCGTCCCACTTGGCCTCGTACTGCATGCCGGGCGGGATCTTCGCCACGGATTTGGCGAGCATCGGCTTCACGGGAGGCATCACCGGCAGATCCATGCCCCCGATTCTGCGCCGTTCCCCGCGCGCCCGCCCGGTGTGCGAGCGGTGCCGGACCCGCCTACCGTGGCGGTCATGGGTGCTGCCGGCAATGCCATCGAGCTCGACGCGGGTGGGCGGCCGGTGCGGCTGTCCAACCCGGACAAGGTGTACTTCCCGCAGCGCGGACTCACCAAGCTCGACGTGGCCCGGTACTACCTGTCCGTTGCCGACGGCATCATCCGGGCCCTGCGCGACCGTCCGACCACCCTGGAGCGCTACCCGGACGGGGTGGAGGGCGAGTCCTTCTTCCAGAAGCGCGCCCCCAAGAACCTCCCCGACTGGATCCCTACCGCCCACATCGCCTTCCCCAGCGGCCGTACCGCCGACGAGATCTGCCCCACCGAGCCGGCCGCCGTCCTGTGGGCCGCCAATCTGGGCTGCCTCACCTTCCACCCGTGGCCGGTGCGCCGAGAGGACACCGACCACCCGGACGAGCTGCGCATCGACCTGGACCCGCAGCCGGGCACCGACTTCCACGACGCGGTGGCCGCCGCCCACGAGTTGCGCGACCTGCTGGACGGGCTGGGCCTGCGCGGCTGGCCGAAGACCTCCGGCGGGCGCGGGCTGCACGTGTTCGTGCCGATCGAGCCGCGCTGGACCTTCACCGAAGTCCGGCGCTGCGCCATCGCCATCGGCCGGGAACTGGAACGGCGCATGCCGGGCCGGGTCACCACCGCCTGGTGGAAGGAGGAGCGCGGCGAGCGGATCTTCGTCGACTACAACCAGACGGCCCGCGACCGCACGATCGCCTCCGCCTACTCGGTCAGGCCCCGCCCGCACGCCCCGGTCTCCGCCCCGCTGCGCTGGGACGAGATCGACTCGGTCGGGCCCCGCGACTTCGACATCGTCACCATGCCGGCCCGTTACGCCGAACTGGGCGATCTCCACGCGGACATGGAGGAGCACGCCTTCACGCTCGACCGGGTGCTGGAGCTTTCCGAGCGCCACGAGCAGGACCACGGCCTGGGCGACATGCCGTATCCGCCGGACTACCCGAAGATGCCCGGCGAACCCAAGCGCGTCCAGCCGAGCCGCGCGAAGCGCGACCCGAAGGACTGACGCGGCCACCGGCCCGTTCGCGGCCCCGCTCGCCGAGGCGGCGCGCCGCGGCCGCGCGTACCCATGACCCCATAACTATACGAACGATCGTGCTAACATCTCCTCATCATCCTGCCACCCTGAGGAGATCCGGAGAGCCGGGCATGCGTCCCATCGCCGCTGCAGTCCTGAGCACCACCCTCAACTTCACCTCGTACCTCCCACCCGGCCTCGCCGGCCGGGTCGCCTTCCGGGCCTTCATCCGGCCGCTCGGCCGCCCCCGGGTGCGGCCTGCCGAGGAGCCGCTGATGGCGCGGGCCGCCATAAGACGGGTCACGGTGAACGGCGAGGAGGTCACCACCTACCGGTGGGGCGACGGACCCCGGCCGGTACTGGTCGTGCACGGCTGGTCCTCGCGCGCCTCCCGGTTCGCCGGCCTCATCGAGGCGCTGCGCGCACAGGGCCACACCGTCGTGTCCTTCGACGCGCCCGGCCACGGAGCCTCGGAGGGCACGGCGGCGTCGGTCTTCGACCTGCGCGCGGTCATCCTCCGGCTGCACGCCGAACACGGGGACTTCTCCGCCGTCGTCGCCCACTCCATAGGCGGGCTCGCCACCTTCTTCTCCCTGCGCGACGGCGTTCGCGCCGACCGCGTCGCCGCCATCGGAGGTGTGGCGTACTTCGACTACCTCCTCGACCGGTTCTGCGCCGGCCTCGCTCTCAACGGCCGCGTCCGCGCAGCCCTGCGCCACCACGTACAGCACCGGCTCGCCCGCGGCGAGACCGACATCTGGGAACGCCTGGACGCCCGACGGCACGCGGAGGGCATGCCGGCGCCGGTCCTGCTCGTGCACGACACACAGGACGACACCGTCTCCGCCGACCAGTCCCGCGCCATCGCCGCCGCCTTCGGCCCGCGCGCCCGCCTCGTCGTGACCACCGGCCTCGGCCACCGCCGCATCATCGCCGACCCCGAAGTCATCGCCCGGGTCGTGGAGTTCGTCGGGACGCGGTCCGCGACGTCAGCGACCTCGGCAACGGGCACGGCGACGGCCTCGGCAACGGCCTCGGTGGCGGAACCGGGCGCCGTCTGAAGTCCGGGGGTGACGACAGCCGCGAGCCGCGCCGGGCGGCCGTCGCCGGTCAGGAAGCCGCGGCGGAGGACGTGGGTGCCGCCGTGGGGCCGTCGATCGCCGGCGGCCGTTCCGGGAGCTCGTCCGGGGCGGCCGCGACCGACCGCAGCCGGGCGAGGATTCCCCGCCCGGCCCGCTCGTACGCGGAACCGTCCTCGAACAGCACGGAATGGGCGTTCGCCAGCTCCATCAGAGCGATGATCTCGAAGGCGAGCTGCGGAACCTCGTCCGCGCCCGAACCCTGCCGGAAGCCGCCCGCCGTACGGGCCTCGTCCAGCACCCGTTCGATGTAGCGGGTCCAGTCGGCCCGCGCCTTTGCGATCTCGTCGCGGACGGGGCCGGGGCGTGCGTCGTACTCGGCGGAGACCCCGTAGAAGAAACAGCCTCCTGGGAAGATCCGGTGCCCGGAGTACTCCAGCCACAGCTCGCACAGCCGCCAGGCCTTGGTGAGCCCGGCGGGCTCCTCGCGGACGGGCCGCACGACCCGTTCGACGAACACCTCCACGGCGGCGCGGACGGTCGCCAGCTGCAGGTCTTCCTTGGAGCCGAACAGCGCGAACACGCCGCTCTTGCTGAGCCCGAGGTCAGAGGCGATCTTCCCGAGCGAGAGCCCCTCCAGGCCGTCCACGGACGCGATGCTCATCGTCCGCTCCAGCACGGTCCGCCGGGTCTGGTTCCCACGCTCCACGCGTCCGTCTGCCATGCGGCCATCCTACCGAACGCACGGTCGTTCACTCTGTTGACGGCGGTGCCCGCCCCCCGTTGTCAGTCCCGGGTGCCATGCTCGAAACAGCGGGATGGACTCGGGAAGGAGCGGACCATGCTGACCACGGACTACAAGGACGGCGCACCCAACTGGGTCGACGTGGCTGCGCCGGACATCTCCCGGGCCGCCGGGTTCTACCGGGAGCTCTTCGGCTGGGACTACCACCCGGGCGGCGCCGGGATCGACGGCTACGGCACCTTCCGGCTGTACGGCGCCAGGGTCGCGGGCGGCATGACCATGCCCGAGGACCAGACCGAAGGCGCCTGGACGGTCTACTTCCAGAGCCGGGACGCGGACGCGACGGCGGAAGCGGCGAGGCGCGCCGGCGGCACGGTGGTGCTCGCACCGATGGACGTCACCGGCCACGGCCGGGCGGCGGTCCTCACCGACCCGGCGGGCATCGGCTTCGGCGTCTGGCAGCCCGGCCGTACGAAGGGCCTGGACGCGGTGGCGGAAAGGGGCACGCTGTCCTGGACGGAGCTGTACACGCCCGACGTGGCCGCCGCGGCAGAGTTCTACCGAGCGGTGCTCGGCTGGCAGATCACCGAGGCCGAGCTCGAAGGCGGCACGTACACCTTCGCCAGGCCCGCCGCTTCCGCCCCGACGGCCGACACGGGCTTCGCCGGCATCGTGTCCGTCCACGCCGACCCGGCGGAGGACACCGGACGCCCGTACTGGACCCCGTACTTCGAGGTCACCGACTGCGACGCGACCGCGGCGCACGCGGAGGAACTGGGCGGCAAGGTCCGGCTCGCCCCCGTGTTCATGGAGGGCGCGGGGCGGTTCGCGAAGCTGGCGGACCCCGACGGGGCACGGTTCGCGGTGATAGCCAGCGCCGACGCGCCGAAGGCGGGGGCGTGATGGACAGTTGTTGATCAGACGTTGATGAGACGTACATCCGGGGCGGCGAGCATCTCGGTATGCCGATGAACACGACCGCTGCGGAGGCAGCGCCACGCACTGCCTGGTACGAACTCGCCCTGTGCGCCGAGACCGGCGCGGACTTCTTCTTCCCGGAGCCGGGCACCTCCCTCCGGGACGCGAAGCGCCTGTGCGGGGCCTGCGAGGGCAGAGCCGGCTGCCTGGAGTACGCCCTCGCCAATGACGAGCGCTTCGGCGTGTGGGGCGGCCTCTCGGAGCGAGAGCGCTCCGCGCTACGCCCCCGCCGCAGCTGACCGCCCCTCCCGGCTAGGTCTGAGTCCCCTTCCCACTACGCCGCCGCACGAGCCCGACGCGCACCGCCAGCGCATCGGGCTCGTCCCCGTTCCCACCCCCACCACTCCACCGCCCCTCAGGCATCCTGTGCGGCACGACCCGCACGGGGTAGTGGCCTCCGACGGGTGACACGACGCCGCCGTAGCGGGGGTCCCCTGCGAACCAGACGCGGTCTGGGTGGGCGTTTTCCTTTCGGGCGAGGTCCAAGGGGTAGGGGAAGAGCCGGAACTGAGGTGTATATGACGCGTCGAAGCCGATACGGATGAGCGTTGCGTCTGTACTCGAATCCGCTCTTGAGCTGTACTCGCACTGGCGGTCTTGCCATGGGTAGGCGCGGAGTACAGCCAAGATCCGAATTCGACGCACATAGAGCAGAGCCATGAGCAGCAGCATTGGTCCGTTCAGCAGGACCGTAGCGACGAACGCGAGGTATTGGCTGCGCTCTGAGGAGTGGATCAGCGGCACCATCAGCGTGACGAACGTGGACGCGCTGAACACCGCGAGCCACACGGCGCGGCGACGGACGAGGTTTTGGTATCCGGCTCGGGTGGGCGGATGTGTCCATGCGGCCTTGGTGACGGAAAGGGTCACGTCAGCTCCTGGATACGTGAAACGGGGGCCGATTGCGGGGGGACCGGGTTGATGAACGTGATGGTATGAGCGATGCCCTCCAGGATGGCGCTGTACTCGGCTGAATGCTGCACCGATGCGCTGGTTAGGTCAGCGACGACAAGCTGCCCCGATTCTGCATGGGCGAGTGCGACCCGGGCTTGGAACAGTGGTACATCAACACCCGGCAGGGACAAGGTGCCTGCAACGAGGCCGCAGGGGGCGGTTGATGGGAGGCTTAGCAACTTCACTTCAGAGCATCGCAACAGAGGCGATCGTTCCATGGCTAGCAATGCCCTTACCACGGTGATCGATGGGGTGTGCTGCCCTGTGGGACGAAGGGCCAGTGAGAAGACAGAGCCCGCCACCCCAGTGGGTTGTTCTGGATGCAGGCCGATCGATGTATGGATCAGATGCTGGTCTGTTAGCCGTTCCAAGAGCCGCATGAGGTCGTCAAGATCACGCCGTGCCGCGGCAGCCTCGTGATCCTCCGCCAGGAGTTCGATGATGTCGTCGAGGCGATCGCAGTCGTCGAGGCACACGTCGTGGAAGCCCGGCGGTAGGCGGAACCACATGGGCGGCGTGGATCGCTGGGTCATGGCCTCACCAGCGACCACAAATGGGATGTTCGGGCGAAAGCGGTCGGGGCGTCATCCACAACGCCACGGACACCGTCTGCTGTTGTCGCCGACACGTTGTGTGCCTCGGATTTGTCCGGCAGGTAGTCGAGTGTGGCTGTGGTCGCCCCCGCCGTTGGCATGGCGACGCGAGCGGCCTTCTGAACGTTGGGGTGCGTGCTCCGCAAGCCCCATGTGAGCAGCGGGTTTTCGACTCGTTCTAACGATTGGGCAGATGACCACGCAGTGCGGGCGGCTGTCCCGGCCGCAGAGCGGATCTGAACCGCTGTTGTGGCTTCCGCTCCTGCTGCACCTGCCCTGACGGCGGTCGTGCCGGCCTTGGCACCAGTTGCCAGGACACCAAGGGCTGGCACCGACCCTAGGCTGTCCCCCAGCAAGGTCACGCTGCTCTTCCAGAAGTCGGCGTCGAATTCACCTTTCGTGAAGCCATCCTTCAACGGCTTGCGGAACTTTGGGTCGGACGTGTGCATCGCCAGGGCAGCCAGACTCAGAGCGCTGGCACCGATCATGATCGCCGCACCGGCTGGTGGGCAGATCGCAGCAGCCACCAGCCCGATTGCGCCGAGCACGGCAGCAGAGTTCGATAGGGCATCCGCCGGGTCGTCGACGATCTCTCGCCAGATCCGCTGCAACGCCCCCGGTTCCTTCGGCGCCAGCCGGTCCGTGGCCGAATTCAGCGCCTCGGCGATCCGGCGCGCGTCCGCCGCGTGCTGGCCGCGGAGTTCCTGGCCCAGCCGCCGCGCGTCGGCCAGCTCGTCGGGGGTGGTGGCCGCGGCCGCCAGTGATTCGTAACGCGCGGCCAGGGTCTGGTGTGCGAGCAGGGTGTCGTGCCAGGACGTGAGGCGGCGCCCCGCCTCGGCCAGGGATTCGTGCGCCGAGCGCAGGTAGCGGGGAAGGTCGTCGGACAGGACCTCGCGAAAGGCGGTCGCGGCCTCGCCCTGCCATCCGTCGCTCCGCGACACCAGCGCGTCGACCACCCGGGCCGCCTCGCCCAGCGACGCGGCCGACGTACGCAGCTTCGCCGCGAGGGCCTGGACCGCCGGCGGGGAACCCGGAGCGGGGTCAAAGCCGAGCGCGCCGCCGACGCCGCCCGCGCCCGCCGCGCTAGCCATGCCTGGCCTCCCCGCCGGCCGCGCCGGCCGCGGCGGCCGTGCCGGCGCGTACGAAGGCGTCGCGGATGGCCGTGTCCAGCGCCCGGTACTCCGCCGCGCTGCCCTTCACGCCCTCCCGGACCGCCTTCACCCGCTGCGAGAGCTGTTTCGCGCCGTACGCCCACCGGTCCTGGAACCGGTCGCAGGCCCCGTCCAGCTCGGCGGTGCCCAGCTGGTCCTCCCTGACGTGGTCGAGGGCCCGGCGGGCGTCCCGCAGTGCGGTCAGAGAGGTGTCCAGGGACTGGGTGAAACGGGTGAGCTGGTCGTAGTCCGCCCGGAGAGTGGTCATGGCCGTGAAGCCTGGCAGAGCCGCGGGCCGACGCGGGAATCCCCGTCACCCCCAAGGGGGACGGGGATTCGGCCAGGTCAAAGCCGCTGTCAGCCCTTGCGCGCCGCCAGCCGGGCCATGCGCGCCGCCAGCTTCTCGTCGAACTTCTTCGCCTCGGCGTCCAGGCCGTCCATGTACAGCCCGAGCTCGTCCTGAGCCTGCTGGCCCTCCGGGCCGAGGTCGGCGATCTCCATGACCTTGAGGAAGCGGAGCACCGGAGCGAGCACGTCGTCGTGGTGGATGCGCAGGTTGTAGACGCCGCCGATAGCCATCTGCGCGGCCATCCGCTCGAAGCCGGGCATGCCGTGTCCGGGCATCCGGAAGTTGACCACCACGTCCCGGACGGCCTGCATCGTCAGGTCCGGCGCGATCTCGAAGGCCGCACCGAGCAGGTTCCGGTAGAAGATCATGTGCAGGTTCTCGTCGGCCGCGATGCGCGCCAGCATCCGGTCACAGACCGGGTCGCCGGACTGGTGGCCGGTGTTCCGGTGCGAGATGCGGGTGGCGAGCTCCTGGAAGGCCACGTACGCGATCGAGTGCAGCATCGAGTGCCGGTTGTCGGACTCGAAGCCCTCCGACATGTGCTGCATCCGGAACGCTTCCAGCTTGTCCGGGTCCACGGCGCGGGAGGCGAGCAGGTAGTCGCGCATCACGATGCCGTGGCGGCCCTCCTCGGCGGTCCAGCGGTGCACCCAGGTGCCCCAGGCGCCTTCGCGGCCGAAGAGCGTGGCGATCTCGTGGTGGTAGCTGGGCAGGTTGTCCTCGGTGAGGAGGTTCACCACCAGGGCGATCTTGCCGATCTCGGTCACCTTGGACTGGCTCGGGTCCCAGGCCTCGCCGTCCTCGAAGAATCCGGGGAAGTTACGGCCGTCGCCCCACGGCACGTACTCGTGCGGCATCCAGTCCTTGGTGATCTTCAGGTGGCGGTTGAGTTCCTTCTCCACGACCTCTTCGAGCGCGTACAGGAGCTTCGCGTCGGTCCACGCCTCCGAGCTGCCGAGGTGGGGAGAGGTGATCGTCACGGGTGCTCCTGGGGGGACAAGCGAATTACCTACGGTTCCGTAGCCTACGAACCCGTAGGTTAAGCATGGCGTCAAGGGCGGCCAAGTCCGGCCCGCCACTATGCCCCTTTACGTTCAGTTATGTATGCAGGTGAGAGGGCATTTGGACGGGGGAAAATGAGACGCGCCCGACCCGTCCACCGTTCGTACCCGGCGGTCACCCGTTGGTAGCCGTATGTGGTCATCCTGAGGTTGTCGTATGTGGTCATCCTGAGGTTGTCGTAGGGTCACCGGGGGGTCACCCGGCGGTCATGACAGTAGGTGGTCCGCCTCGCCGGCCTTCACCGCGAAGATCAGCGCGCGAAGCGCCTCGGCTTCATGTCCGAGTCCAGCAGCATCGAGCCGTGTGACGTGTCCAGCCGGCGGATCGCGGCCACCGCATACGTGAAGGACTGGTCCCACCTGCGCGACCCCGCGGCCCTCGCCGGAGAAGGAGATGCTGCTGAAGATCCGCCGGCGTTTCGACGCGCTGCGGATCGTGCTCTACGTCCAGCACCCCGCGCACTCCTCGCCCGAGCGGAGCGAGGAGTGCCGACAGCGGCGCAGCCGTGCGATGTGGCTGCCGGCCGCAGCCGCCGAGGCGGGCGGGGGTGACTGGGGACTGACCTCGGTGCTCACCCCGATGCGTGGGACCAAGTCCTGGGTCCTACTGCCCGGTCAGGGGCAGGTGTAACGCCGTTGGTTCAGGTGTGATGGCGGCTGGCTGTTCAGGTGTGTTGCCGCCTGGGCAGGTGTGTTGCCGGCCGGCCGGGTTCAGTCCTCCCACAGTGATGCCCGTACGTCCTCCGCCGTCGTCGGCCGGAGCCCGCCGTCGAGCAGCAGCCATCGAGTGATGCCGATCGACTCAAGGAACGGCACGTCATGGCTGGCCACTACGAGCGCCCCTTCGTAGGACTCCAGCGCGTCCGTCAACTGCCGTACGCTCGACAGATCCAGATTGTTCGTCGGCTCGTCCAGCATCAGCAGCTGGGGTGCGGGGTCCGCCAGCAGCAGCGCCGCCAGCGTCGCCCGGAACCGCTCGCCGCCCGAGAGGGTGGCCGCCGGCTGGTCCGCCCGGGCGCCCCGGAACAGGAAGTGCGCCAGGCGTGCGCGGATCCGGTTGTTGGTGGCTTCGGGGGCGAACCGCCTCACGTTGTCCACCACCGACAGCCCGTCGTCCAGCAGGTCCAGCCGCTGTGGCAGGAACCGTGCCGGGACGTGCGTCACCGCCTCGCCCGACACCGGTTCGAGGAGCCCGGCGATCGTCCGGAGCAGGGTGGTCTTGCCCGATCCGTTCCGTCCGACCAGGGCGATCCGCTCCGGTCCGCGCAGGTCCAGCTCGCCCGGGACGGCCCGTACGCCGCCCGCGTGCGCGAGTTCCAGCTTGCTCAGGGTGAGCACCCGCCGGCCTGTCGGCACTGCCGTGGCCGGCAGCTCGATCCGGATCGCGTCGTCGTCCCGTACCGCCTCGACCGCCAGGTCCAGCCGCTCCCGGGCCTCGGCCAGCCGTTCCGTGTGCAGGGTGCGGTGCTTTCCGGCCGACTCCTGGGCGGACCGCTTGCGGGCGCCCGCGACGATCGGAGGGACGCGGCCGTTCTCCTCCATCTTCTTGCCGTAGCGCTGGCGGCGGGCCGACTTCATGTGGGATTCCGCCAGTTCGCGCTTCTGCCGCTGTACGTCGGCCTCGGCGACGCGGACCATCCGCTCGGCTGCCGCCTGCTCGGTCGCGACGAACTCCTCGTAGGCCGTGAAGTTGCCGCCGTACCAGCGGACTTCACCCTCGCGCAGCTCGGCGATCTGGTCGACCCGTTCCAGCAGCTCACGGTCGTGGCTGACCACGACCATCACCCCGGACCAGGAGTCCACCGCCTCGTAGAGCCGCTGCCGGGCGCTCAGGTCCAGGTTGTTGGTGGGCTCGTCGAGCAGGAGTACGTCCGGCCGTGCGAGCAGCAGCGCAGCCATGCGGAGCAGTACGGATTCGCCCCCGGAGAGGTCCCCGACGATGCGGTCCAGGCCGATCCGGCCCAGGCCGAGCCGGTCGAGCGCGGCGTGCGCACGCTCCTCGACGTCCCAGTCGTCGCCGACCGCGGCGAAGTTCGCCTCGGTGGCCTCGCCGGCCTCGATGGCGTGCAGGGCGGACCGGGTGTCGGCGATGCCGAGCACCTCGTCCACGCGGAGGGCGGTGGAGGCGTCGAGGGCGATGCCCTGGGGGAGGTAGCCGATCGTGCCGGCGACGGCGGTCCGGCCGTCGATCGGGCGGAGTTCACCGGCGATGAGCTTCAGGAGGGTGGATTTGCCGCACCCGTTGAGCCCGATCAGACCGGTGCGGCCGGGGCCGACCGTGAGGTCGAGACCGTCGAAGACGGAAGTCCCGTCGGGCCACTCGAAGGAGAGGGAGGAGCAGGTGACAAAGGTTTGGGCGTGACTCATGGAGGTCTCCAGTTGCGTGAAGGGTGAACTGCAACGTGGGGAGACACCGGTGGTGGAGGGTGGTGTCTCGAACCTCAGAAGAGCAACGTCCTACTCCTGTCGAAGGCGGGGGTGATGGGCTCCTTCGAAAGTACGGGCGGCTTGTGGCCGCCCGCAAACGGTTTATGGGGAGGAGGGGGCGGGCGGGTGGGTTGGGCT
This sequence comes from Streptomyces sp. NPDC048603, assembly GCF_043199475.1. Taxonomy (NCBI): domain Bacteria; kingdom Bacillati; phylum Actinomycetota; class Actinomycetes; order Kitasatosporales; family Streptomycetaceae; genus Streptomyces; species Streptomyces sp. NPDC048603. The sequence goes on from NZ_JBICVY010000002.1 coordinate 217,081, forward strand.
GAGCTGAGCTGGTTGGGCTGGGCTGGGCTTGTTGGGTCGAGCTGGGCTGGTCGGGCTGGGTCAGCAGGAGCCTCGCATCAGTTCGGCCAGGCTGTGGTCCATGTCCAGGTAGAGGTGCTCCATGCCCGGAGGGACCACCGTGCACGAGCGGTCGAGGAAACGTCGCAGCTCGGCGGTGTCCATCAGCACGATCGCCACGCCTTCGGGGGCGTGGAACTCCACCACCGTCCGACCGCCTCCGTACGGCCGTACGCGCACGTCGCCATGGCCGGCAGCGCGGTCCAGGCCTGCGGTCAGCAGGTCGCGCGCGAAGGTCCAGGACACCTCGATGCCCTCAAGGGTCGCGGGGGCGGGGAAGGACATGCGGAGAGCGAACGGGTCCGACCGGTCGTAGCGGAGAGTGACGGGAACGGTCTCGACCTTCGGCGCGGTGGCGACCAGACGGGCCTCCACGGCCTGCTCGATGACAGTGATCATGGCTCGCTCCCTTGCAGCGGATCGGCTCCGGGCGCGTGGGGTGGGGCCCGGTATCCGGATAGACGCTCGATCCACCGGATCCGTGCATGCAAGGGGTGCGTGACCTGCGTCACCGAATGGCTGGATGTTGCCGGTTTGGTTACGTTGGGTAGTCGTGGGGTGGCTGGATCGGGCGCCAGTGCTGGGGGAGGGGCGGGGGAGGGGGTACGGGAGGCGCCTCGCAGTACGGCCGATTCGCGATCACTCCACAGGCCCAAGGATCACTCCACAGGCCCAAAGTGGTGTCCGGGGAGGGTGGGCGGGCGCCTGTGGGGAGCCGTAGGCACCCTGGACGGCGATCTCCGGCGTGCGTTAGCTTCCGGCGCCATGAGACTTTCGGGAGTTGGGGTTGGCATGTGCGCGGCAATGCTGACCGTGGGGCTGCTGGCCGTTCCTGCAGCACAGGCGGAGGAAGGGGCGAAGGGAAGGGGCCAGGGGTCCGAGCGGAGTGCCGAGCGGACTTCCGAGCGGACTTCCGAGCGGACTTCCGAGCCGGGAGGCATGCAGGGCCCTGCGCAGGATCTGGCGGACGGATTAGCCGTCGGGGGGCGTGGCGCGGGCGTCGGGTGGGCCCTGAAGGGGACGGGAACGGATGCCCGCTTCCGCGGACTGGCGGCGGTGAGCAGGTCCACGGCATGGGTGTCTGGTTCCAGGGGCACCGTGCTGCGCACGGTGGACGGTGGGCGGAGCTGGCAGAACGTGTCACCGCCGGGTGCTCAGGACCTGCAGTTGCGCGACATCGAGGCGTTCGACGCGCGCCGCGCCGTCGCGCTGTCCATCGGCGAAGGCGAGGACTCACGGATCTTCCGTACGGAGGACGGGGGCGCGACATGGACGGAGGCCTTCCGCAATCCTGACCCGAGGGCCTTCTACGACTGCCTGACGTTCTTCGATGCACGGCACGGCCTGGCCATGAGTGATCCGGTGGACGGCAAGTTCCGCATCCTGTCGACGCGCGACGGCGGGCGCAGCTGGGACGTCCTCCCGAACACCGGCATGCCCGCCGCCCTGCCGGGCGAGGCGGGCTTCGCGGCGAGCGGGCAGTGCCTGGTGAGCTCGGGCCCGCGGGACGTGTGGCTGGCCACGGGCGGCGGGGCGGTCGCGCGCGTCATGCACTCCCGTGACCGGGGGCTCACGTGGACGGTCAAGGACGCGGCGGTGCCGGGCGGGGACCCGGCGAAGGGGGTGTTCGGACTGGCGTTCCGCGGCGGACGGGGGCTGGCGGTCGGCGGTGACTACCGTACGGGCGAACCGTCGCCACAGGCTGCGGCGAGGACGGCCGACGCGGGCCGGACCTGGCGGCCGTCGACGGCACCGCCGGCCGCGTACCGCTCGGGCGTGACCTGGCTTCCGTTCCCGCAGCCGGCCGCACTGACGGTGGGTCCGACGGGCACGGACGTCACGCTGGACGGCGGAAAGACATGGCGCCCGCTGGACGAAGGCTCGTTCGACACGGTGGATTGCACGGGAGCCGACCACGACCGCCTGGCGGACGCTGCGTGCTGGGCGGCGGGGGAGCTGGGGAGGGTGGGGAGGTTGGAGGTGCGCTGAGGGTGGGGTTGGGGGGCTCTCCCCCAACCTGACTGGTCTGGGGGGCGGGGCTGCGGAGGGCAGACACCCTTGGACGGCGTCTGGGGGGTGCCCGGGGGCTGCCCGTCAGTCCTGATTGTCTTTCCGTGCCGGCCGTCGGCGTCAAGGGCGCGACGTTGTCGCGTCGCCTCCGGCGATGGCCCTTCGGGCCACCCTTGACCCCGACGTCCGTCCCGGAACGACAAGGACTGTCGGGCGGCCCCCGGGGGAATGGCATGGAGGGACCCAGGCTCCTTTGGCGGTGGCGTTGGCGGGCACGAGCGGCGGCTGCCGCTCGGCCAGCCGCCCATCCGGGCGGGCGCAGGACCGAAGTCGATCAGATCTACGTAATCCAGCTCGGCCCACGCGCACCAGATCGCTACGCGCTTCTCTTTCTCGGCGGATGCGGGCCGTCCGGGGCCGAACATAAGCCGCCCACGATCGCTACGCGCTCCTGTCTTTCGGCGGATGCATGCCGTCAGGGGCCGGAGGACGTGAGAGGACCGCAAGAGGACCGCTGCGCACTGCCGTCGGGTGGCGGCTGGTGAACCGTCTCGACACGGTCTCCGGACGGAGGTGACTGCGGAGGGGGAACGGGTCAGGGGTGGGTGCTTCCGTCCGGCGTGCTGAGTTCGGAGCGGATCAGTTCGAGGAGGTGGGGGAGGCGGGACTTCCAATACGGAGAGACGGGGTGGGCGTAGTGGAGGGGGGAGCCGCCGGTGGAGAGGAGCGCTTCGGTGAGTTCGGGGTGTCGGGCGATTCTCGTGCGGAGGAGGTCGGCGAGTACCGAGAGTCGGGTGCTGGGGGAGTGCTCCTGGGCTCTTGCCAGCAGATCGGCGACGTCGAGGTCGGGGAGGGCGACGGTGTGTGGCGCGGGTGGAGTGGGGCGGGGTTCCTCCGCGCGGATGAAGTAGTCGAGGGTCTGCTGGTGCATGAAGGCGGTGACCACGGGGCCGTCGCCGTCGACGGCTTGTCCTATGTCGGTGGTGAGGATGCGGAGAGGGCGGTCCTGGCGGTCCATGTCACCGAGTACGTGGATCCGGAGGTGTGGGGGCACTTTCAGATAGGCCGCGCGCAGCGCGAGGCGGTGGGGTTCCGTGGGGTCGTCGCGGTAGCAGAGGATTGCGTCCCAGCAGCGGTTCGTGCTGGTAGGACGGTTGTTGAGTGCCTCTATCCGGTCCATGACCTCCAGGAGGAATCCTTCCGGCGTGAGTGGCGCGGCGCGGCGGGAACGCCATCGCGTCGGTTCGGGCGGCAGGTTGCGGTGGGCCGGGTCGGTCGGTGAGATGCGGCCGGAGAGCAGGAGGCGTTTCAGGCCGGACGTGTCGGTGAGCCCCTCACACCGGATGGTGCCGTCCGCGAAGACGAACAGATCCTCCACCAGATACGCACTGCCCCACGCGCGACGCCACACGTGGCACCACTCGCCCTCGGATCTCTCCCCGTCGACCAGCCGATATGTAGGTCCCCGCCACCTCATGGGTGCACGGTATCCCCGCCCCGTGCCACCCTGGCGGCGCAGTGCCATTTCCCGCCACGGCTGTTCTCGTATGGGGCACTTGCAGGTGTCCGATCGCTCGTGGGGAGGACGCGGAGCCCGTGATGGGTGTCGCGGGACACTCCGCTGTCGCGGTCGTGCGTACGTTGGCCCCCGGGGGCCCCACGGAACCGCACGGGAGCGGAATCGCAAATGGCAATGCCACTCATCCGGACGGCTGCCCACCTGGGCATCAGCCTCCTCACCGCACTCGCCTGGCAGCTGGCTCCGACCCCGGCGGCAGCCGTCGGGCCGCACGACCTGGTGGTCCCGAGGGACTACTCGACCATCCAGGCGGCGGTCGATGCTGCCGCGCCCGGCGGGCGGATCACCGTACGGCCCGGCGTCTACCGTGAGCAGGTGGTGATCGACAAGGACGTGTCGATCACCGGCTACGGCCGGCAGAAGACCACGATCCTGGCCCCCCGGACCCTGGCAACCGGCTCCGACGGCGACACCTCGATCGTCGAGATCCGCAACGGCGCGTCCGCCTCGATGTCAGGACTGACCGTCAGCGGACCGGGGTCCGGAACGTGTGACGAGGGCGCGCTCGGCTCCGGCATCCGGGTGCTCGGGGGTGCCCGTCTCGACCTCGACCACGCCGCCGTCGCCCACATCACGGACACCCCGGCCGCCCCCTGCTTCCACAGTGCGACAGCCGTCCTCATCGGGGACGTGCCGACGAGCACGGGCTCGGCGACCATCCGCGACACGAAGATCACCGGCTATCAGGGCGCCGGGGTGGTCGTCCTCAACGAGGGTTCCACCGCAGTCGTCGAACGCAACACCGTCACCGGACACCCGAGCCTGTCGACCGACGGCATCGAGTTCGTGGCCGGCGCGGTGGGACGTATCACCGGGAACACCGTGAGTGAAAACGCATGCCGCGAGCCCGATCCGGACTGCGGCCCGGACTTCTTCAACGAGTTCCAGCACGCAGGAATCGTCGCCGACGGGCCGGGCACCGTGGTGCGGGACAACCGGCTCGTCGGCAACCAGGTCGGCATCTATCTCGCGGGCGGATCGATCGACGTCGGCGGCAACGACATCCGGCGCAGCTCGTACGTCGGAATCGCCCTCCAGGACGGCCCGTTCACCGTGCGGAACGATCGGATCGATGGCGGCGTCCACGGGGTTGCCGTTGTCGCGGCCTTCGCCGATACGAACGCAGTGCTGGAGGGCGTACGGATCCGACGAACGTCCGGCGCGCCGGTACAGACCTTCGAGTGCTGCGGCTTCACCGCCACCGCGACGGTCAGGGAGTAGCCGATGCGGGCTCGTCCGGCGTCCGTCTGCCCACCTCCTGACGGCATGCATCCGCCGAAAGACAGGAGCGCGTAGCGATCGTGGGCGGCTTATGTTCGGCCCCTGGCGGGCCGAATCCGCTGAGAAAGGAGAAGCGCGTAGCGATCTGGTGCGCGTGGGCCGAGCTGGCTTGCGTAGATCTGATCGACTTCGACCCTGCGTCCGCCCGGATGGGCGGCCGGCCGAGCGGCAGCCGCCGCTCGTGCCCGCCAACGCCCCGGCCAAGGGAGCCTGGGTCCCTCCATGCCATCCCCCCCGGGGGCCGCCCGACAGTCCTTGTCGTTCCGGGACGGACGTCGGGGTCAAGGGTGGCCCGAAGGGCCATCGCCGGAGGCGACGCGACAACGTCGCGCCCTTGACGCCGGCGGCCGGCACGGAAAGACACTGGGACTGACGGGCAGCCCCCGGGCGCTCCCGTGACGCCGTCCAGGCGAAGCCGTGGCACACCCCAGCCCACCCCACCCCAGCAGCCCAGCCCCCCCCTCAAACCGTCGGCGTGTCCCTGACCGTCGAAAGGTCCGACGACGTCCTCGTCGCGATGAATTCCGTGATGCGGTAGGTGCAGACGTTCGCCACCACGAAGGGGTCCTCCGCCGCGATCTTCTCGATCTCGGCCCGCGAGACGCCGCCCGCCAGGATGATGCCGCCGTCCCTCGGGACCTTGCGGCCCGAGGCGAGGAAGATGCCGGCCGCGTAGTGGCCGTCGAGCCACATCACGTGGGCGTCCATCTCCTCCTCGACGGATTCGATGGGGGCGGTGTAGGTCAACTCCATTACGAACATGATCGTCAGGCTACTCTCGTCGCATCATGACGAGCGTGAAAACCCCCGCCGACGAGGCCGAGGCCCGAGCGATACAAGACCAATTGCGTAGTCAGGTGATATTCGACGAGGACGGCCCGGCCGTGGGCCTGGGGCTCGTCGCCGGGGTGGACGTCGCCTACGACGACGAGCGGGACCTGGTCGCGGCCGCCGCCGTGGTCCTCGACGCCGCGACCCTGGACGTCGTGGAGGAGGCGACGGCCGTGGGGCACGTCAGCTTCCCCTACGTCCCGGGACTGCTCGCGTTCCGCGAGCTGCCCACCGTCCTCGCCGCGCTCGACGCGCTCACCGTCACCCCCGACCTGGTCGTGTGTGACGGCTACGGACTCGCCCACCCGCGCCGGTTCGGACTGGCCTGCCACCTCGGGGTGGTGACCGGACTGCCCGCCATGGGAGTGGCGAAGAACCCCTTCACCTTCACCTACGAGGAGCCGGGCGAGCAGCGCGGCAGCACCTCGCCCCTCCTCGCCCCCGACGGCGCCGAGGTGGGCCGGGCCGTGCGGACCCAGGACGGCATCAAGCCGGTCTACGTGTCCGTCGGACACCGCGTCTCGCTCGACAGCGCCTGCGCGCACGCCCTGGCGCTCAGCCCCCGCTACCGGATCCCCGAGACCACCCGCCTGGCCGACTCCCTGTGCCGGAAGGCCCTGCGGGAAGCAGGCTGAGCACACAGCACCGCGCACCCAGCCGCCCCGGGCGGAACGGCATCAGCCCCGCACGTCCGCCGCGTTCCGCACGTCCGCCAGATCCCGCGCATCCGCCACCCGGAACCGGATCCCCGCCCGCTGGAGCCGTTCCAGCAACGCCTCGCCCATCGCCACCGCCGTGGTCAGCTGGCCGGCGACGGCGGGCAGGTCGTCGTACGCGAGGCAGAGCGCCGACTCGGCCAGCATCTTCGCGGTCTCGCCGTAGCCCGGGTCGCCTCCCGACACCTCCGTGAACACCCGGCGTCCGCCGCCCGCGCCGACGAACCGGACGCGGAACCAGCTGCGTGCCCGGCGTTCCGCGTCCGGACCCTGGCCCGGCTCCCAGCGGTCCATCAGCCAGCGCCGGGCCGGCGGCACCTGGGCGAGCGCCGCCACCGCGCCGACCGCGGCCACGCCGCCCAGGGCCACCGGCAGGTGGGCCACCGAGGCGTAGTGCCGGTACCGGAAGTCGGGTCCGTAGCACTCCAGGGCGGCCGCCGACCGGGTGACGATCCGCGGGTCGAGGGTGGGCAGCGGCAGGGCCCAGGTGCCGGTCTCCCGGCTGAACCGCGGGGCGCCGACCGGCCCCCGGGCCCGGCGGCCCAGCAGCCGGGGCTCGTGCAGCCGCCGTTCCCGGGCCGCGGTCACGGTCTGCGGGCCGCGGCCGAGCGCGGTGAGGGCCGAGGCGAGGGTGCCGCCGGAGAACAGGCCGCCGCCGCTCATGAAGCCGTCGACGGTCAGCGGGACGCCCTCCGGCAGCTGACGGACGGTGAAGTACGCGCCCAGGTCGGCAGGGATGGAGTCGAAGCCGCAGGCGTGCACGATCCGGGCGCCGGTCTCCCGGGCCCGCGCGTCGTGGGCGACGTACGTCCGGTCGACGAACTCCGGTTCGCCGGTGAGGTCCACGTAGTCGGTGCCGGCCTCGGCGCAGGCCGCGACGAGCTCGTTGCCGTACCAGACGTACGGGCCCACGGTGGTGGCCAGCACCCGGGTGGCGGAGGCCAGTTCCCGTACGGCTTCCGGGTCGGTGGCGTCCGCGCGCAGCAGCGGGAGCTTCGCGCAGTCCGGGAACCGCTCGGCGAGCCGGTCGCGGAGGCGTTCCAGTTTCTTCGCGTCGCGGCCGGCGATCGCCCACCGGCAGCCGGCCGGTGCGTGCTCCGCGAGGTACTCGGCGGTCAGCGCTCCCACGAATCCGGTCGCCCCGAAGAGCACCACGTCGTAGGCGCGTTGTGGCGCTTCCTGAGCGCGTTGTGGCGCGTCCTGCCTGTTCATCCCCGCTCCTCCCAGCTGGTGTCGGTGGCTGAGGCTAGCGTGAGCTCAGGCTGTCCGTGCGAGCAGGTGTGACCTGCGGTAAGTGGGAGGCGTCGATGAAGGCAGCGGTGCGCAAGTGGGAGAAGGTCCGGGAGTTTGCGCTCGGGCTGCCCGAGGCGGTGGAGGAGTTCCCCTGGGGTCCGGAGGACTGCGTGGTGAAGGTCAACAAGAAGATCTTCGTCTTCCTGGGGAACACGGACGGACCCGAGCCGCCCGGCCTGTCCGTGAAGCTGAAGGACGAGGCGCTGCACGGGCACGCGATGACCGCTCCCGGGGCCGAGCCGACCGGCTACGGACTGGGCAGGGCCGGCTGGGTGACCGTGCCGCTGGGGGAGAAGGGCGCACCCGGTGCCGAGGTGCTGTGCGAGTGGGTGGAGGAGAGCTACCGGACGGTGGCCCTCAAGCGCCATGTGAAGGAGCTGGACGAGCAGCGCGCCGCGCCGCCTCAGTAGGTCTTGAGGTCGATCGCGTTCGCAGCGCGCTGGATCGGCTCCAGGACCTTCGTCATCATGCGGTCCTTGCCGGGCATGAGCTGGAGCAGGCGCAGCATCAGCATCGAGATCCGGACCTGGACGCGGCCCGCCATGACCATGCGCTTGACGTTGGCCGGGCCGAGCTTCTGGTTTGCCTCGGCGAAGGGGCGCAGGGCGCGTTCGTACGCGGCGAGCCCGTCGGCGGCGCCGTCCGCGGCGGCCAGCTCGCCGGCGAGGACGTACGCGCCGACCATCGCGAGGCTGGTGCCCTGCCCGGAGGCGGGGGAGGCGCAGTACGCGGCGTCGCCGACCAGGGTCACCCGGCCCGTGGACCAGGTGTCCATGTGCACCTGGCTGAGGGAGTCGAAGTAGAAGTCGGGTGCGTCCGGCATGGCCTGGAGGAAGCGCGGCACCTCCCAGCCCTCGCCGGCGTAGGCCTCGGCCAGCAGGCGCTGCTGTGCGGCGAGGTCGGGCCGGTCGTCGCCCGCGCCCGCGCTTGCGCCCGTTCCCGCGTCCGTGCCCCGGCGGGAGGACCACAGGAACATGGCCTTGGCGCCGGTGTCCCGGGCGGTGGTGTAGGTGAGGGCGGTGCGTCCGGGGCCCACGTAGGTCAGTTCCTCGCGGTCCAGCCCGAGGTGGTTGGGGACGCTGAAGATCGAGACGTGGTATCCGAGGTCGCGGACGTAACTCTGCTCGGGGCCGAAGGCCAGGGCGCGGGTGCGGGAGTGCAGGCCGTCCGCGCCGACGACGTAGGAGAAGGTCTCGGTGCGGCCGCTCTCGAACGTCACCCGGACGCCGTCGGTCTGCTGCTCCAGCCGGGCGATGGAGTCACCGAAGCGGTAGTCGACGGTGTCCGCGGTCAGGCCGTACAGGATGCGGGTGAGGTCGCCGCGCATGATCTCCGCGTCCCCGTGCACCCGGCCGCCGAAGCTGTCGGCGTCCATGCTCTTGACCCGGGTGCCGTCTGCGTCGACGACGGCGGCGTCGCGGACGTCGGTGCGGTTGCGCCGGATCTCGTCCAGGACGCCCATCCGCTCGGCCACCTTCAGGGCCGCCCCCCGGATGTCGATCTTGTAGCCGCCGGGGCGGACCGAGGACGCCTTCTCGACGACGACGGGGGTGAACCCGTGCTGCCGGAGCCAGTACGCGAGCGTGGTGCCCGCGACGCTCGCTCCGGAGATCAGGACCTTCTGGTTCCGCTGGTTCGGCTGGTTCCGCATGTCTCCCCCTCGGTGGTGTCGGTCGCGGCCCGGCGGGCCCGTCCCGATGTCGTGGCTACACCGTACCCACGATCTGTACGGTTGTGCAATACAGTTGTCTAATACGGTTGTTCAAAGAGGGTGCGACTCGCCCCGAGGGCTTGTGCTGAATGGAACGTGTTCCTAGCATCACCGGTGTTACATCGGTTGTGTCACATACGCGGCTACCTGGGGGCCCGATGGCAGTGACAGGGAACGGCACAGGAACCGGCGCAGGAACCGGCACAGGAACCGGCGCAGGAAACCGCACGGCGAACGGCGGCCCCCTCGCCGGCGTGCGCGTCGTCGAGCTCGCAGGCATCGGCCCCGGACCGTTCGCCGCCATGCTCCTCGCCGACCTCGGCGCCGACGTGGTCCGTGTGGACCGCCCCGGCGGCGGCGGACTCGCGGTCAACCCCGCGTACGACGTCACCAACCGCGGCAAGCGCTCCGTACTGCTCGACCTCAAGTCCCCCGAGGGCCCGGCCCGGGTGCTCGACCTGGTGGAGCGCGCCGACATCCTGATCGAGGGCTTCCGCCCCGGCGTCGCCGAGCGCCTCGGTGTCGGACCGGCCGAGTGCCACGCCCGCAACCCCCGCCTGGTGTACGGGCGGATGACCGGCTGGGGCCAGGAAGGCCCGCTCGCCCGCAGCGCCGGCCACGACATCGCCTACATCGCGGTCACCGGCGCGCTCGGCATGATCGGCAACCCGGGCGAGCCCCCGGCCGTCCCCGCCAACCTGGTCGGCGACTACGCGGGCGGCTCGCTCTACCTGGTCGTCGGCGTCCTCGCGGCCCTCCAGCACGCCCGCACCCCCGGCGGCACCGGCCAGGTCGTCGACGCCGCCATCGTCGACGGCACCGCGCACCTCACCGCCATGATCCACGGAATGATGGCCGCCGGCGGCTGGCAGGACCGGCGCGGGGCCAACCTGCTCGACGGCGGCTGCCCCTTCTACGGGACGTACGAGACCTCCGACGGCGGGTACATGGCGGTCGGCGCGCTGGAGCAGCAGTTCTACGACACCTTCACCGAGCTCCTCGGCATCGCCGACCAGGCCCCGGCCCGCAAGGACCTGGCCCGCTGGGGCGAGCTGCGGGAGGCTGTCGCCGCCCGCTTCAGGACCCGTACCCGGGACGAGTGGACGGCGGTGTTCGAGGGCACGGACGCCTGCGTGGCGCCGGTGCTCTCGCTCCGTGAGGCCCCCGCGCACCCGCACCTGGCCGCCCGGGGCACCTTCACCGAGGCCGCGGGGATCGTGCAGCCCGCCCCGGCGCCCAGGTTCTCGGCCACCCCGGCCGCGGTGACCGGCGGCCCGGCGCTGCCCGGCGCCGACACCGGGGCGGTCGCGCGAGACTGGGACGTGCCGGCGCTGGCCGTGACCGGCGCCGAGGCCGAGCCCGGGAAGGACGCCTGATGGAACTGTCCATGCTGCTCGACTACGCCGGCGACCCGCGCCGTGCCGCCGACGAGGCCGCCGCCCTGGAAGCGGCCGGCCTGGACGCCGTCTGGGTCGCCGAGGCCTGGGGCTTCGACTCCCCGACGATCATGGGCTACCTCGCCGCCCGCACCGAGCGGATGAAGATCGGCTCGGCGATCGTCAACGTCTACTCCCGTACGCCCGCCCTCATCGCGCAGACCGCGGCCGGACTCGACGCGCTCTCCGGCGGCCGCGCCCTGCTCGGCCTCGGCGCGTCCGGGCCACAGGTGATCGAGGGCTGGCACGGCAAGCCGTACGACCGCCCGCTCGGCCGGACCCGCGAGACCGTCGAGCTGTGCCGACGGATCTGGCGCCGCGAGACCATCGACCACCACGGCATCACCGACATGCCCCTGCCGCCGGAGAAGGGCGGCCGGCACGGCAAGCCGCTGAAGATCCTCACCCGGCCCGTCCGGGACGCAGTCCCCGTCTACATCGCCTCGCTCGGCCCGGCCAACGTCGCGCTCACCGCCGAGATCGCCGACGGCTGGCTGCCCACCTTCTTCCTGCCCGAGAAGGCCCGCGAGGTCTGGGGTGCGGCCCTCGCCGAGGGGGCCGCCCGGCGCGACCCCGCCCTCGGGCCGCTGCAGACCGTGGCCGGCGGCCTGCTCGCCATCGGCGAGGACGCGGCCGCAGCGCGCGACCTGGCCCGCCCGCACATCGCCCTGTACGTGGGCGGGATGGGCGCGGTCGGCAAGAACTTCTACAACGACCTCGCCGTCGCCTACGGCTACGGCAAGGAGGCCCGGACCATCCAGGAGCTGTACCTCTCCGGGCGCAAGCGGGACGCCGCGGCGGCCGTCCCCGACGAGTTCTGCGAGCTGATGACGCTCTGCGGGCCGGAGGGGTACGTACGCGAGCGCATCGAGGCGTTCCGGGAGGCGGGGGTCACCATGCTCAACGTCTCCCCCGTCGGGCCGGATCCGGCCCGGACCATCGAAACCGTCAAGAACTGGTTGTAAGGGGCAGGGGACACATGAAGCGCCAGATCTTCGACGCCGAGCACGAGGCGTTCCGGGCCACCGTGCGCACCTTCATCGCCAAGGAGGTGCTGCCGCACTACGAGCAGTGGGAGAAGGACGGCATCGTCAGCCGGGAGGCCTGGCTCGCGGCCGGCCGACAGGGGCTGCTCGGCCTGGCCGTGCCGGAGGAGTACGGGGGCGGCGGCAACACCGACTTCCGGTACGCCGCCGTGATCGCCGAGGAGTTCACCCGGGCGGGCGCCGCCGGGCTGGCCATCGGCCTGCACAACGACATCATCGGCCCCTATCTGACCTCGCTGGCCACCGAGGAGCAGAAGCGCCGATGGCTGCCCGGTTTCTGCAGCGGCGAGACGATCACGGCCATCGCGATGACCGAGCCGGGTGCCGGATCGGACCTCCAGGGCATCCGTACGACGGCCGAGGACCGCGGCGACCACTGGGTGCTCAACGGCTCCAAGACGTTCATCTCCAACGGGATCCTGGCCGACCTGGTCATCGTGGTCGCGAAGACCACCCCCGAGGGCGGCGCGCACGGCCTGTCCCTGCTGGTCGTCGAGCGCGGCACGGAGGGCTTCGAGCGGGGCCGCAACCTCGACAAGATCGGACAGAAGGCGCAGGACACCGCCGAGCTGTTCTTCAACGACGTCCGCGTGCCCAAGGAGAACCTGCTCGGCGAGCTCGACGGGGCCTTCCTGCACCTGATGGGCAACCTCCCGCAGGAGCGGATGGGCATCGCGATGGCGGGGATCGCCGCGGCCGAGCACCTGCTGGAGATCACCACCGAGTACGTCAAGGAGCGGGAGGCGTTCGGCCGGCCGCTGTCCAAGCTGCAGCACATCCGCTTCGAGATCGCGGAGATGGCCACCGAGTGCGCCGTCACCCGTACGTTCCTCGACCGGTGCATCGTCGACCACTCCAACGGCGAACTGGACCACGTGCACGCCTCGATGGCCAAGTGGTGGGCCACCGAACTGCAGAAGCGGGTCGCCGACCGCTGCCTCCAGCTCCACGGCGGCTACGGCTACATGACCGAATACCGGGTCGCGCGGGCCTTCACCGACGGCCGCATCCAGACCATCTACGGCGGGACGACCGAGATCATGAAGGAGATCATCGGTCGTTCCCTGCTCGGCTAACCCCATCCGAAAGGCTTGACAGTGAGCAGCGAAGCTTACGTATACGACGCGATCCGCACCCCGCGGGGCCGCGGCAAGGCCAACGGCGCCCTGCACGGCACCAAGCCGATCGACCTGGTCGTGGGTCTCATCCAGGCCCTGCGCGAGCGGAACCCCGGGCTGGACCCGGCCGCCATCGACGACATCGTGCTCGGCGTGGTCGGCCCCGTCGGAGACCAGGGCTCCGACATCGCCCGGATCGCCGCGATCGCGGCCGGGCTGCCGGACACCGTGGCGGGCGTGCAGGAGAACCGCTTCTGTGCCTCCGGCCTGGAGGCAGTCAACCTGGCGGCGGCCAAGGTCCGTTCCGGCTGGGAGGACCTGGTGCTGGCCGGCGGCGTCGAGTCGATGTCCCGGGTGCCGATGGCCTCCGACGGCGGTGCCTGGTTCGCCGACCCGATGACCAACCACGTCGTCAACTTCGTGCCGCAGGGCATCGGCGCCGACCTGATCGCCACTCTCGGCGGGTTCACCCGGCGCGACGTGGACGAGTACGCCGCCCTGTCCCAGGAGCGGGCCGCGAACGCCTGGAAGGACGGCCGGTTCGCGAAGTCCGTCGTCCCGGTCCTGGACCGCAACGGCCTGGTGGTCCTCGACCACGACGAGCACATGCGCCCGGGCACCACCGCCGACTCCCTCGCCAGGCTGAAGCCGTCCTTCGCGGACATCGGCGACCTCGGCGGCTTCGACGCGGTGGCGCTGCAGAAGTACCACTGGGTCGAGAAGATCGACCACGTGCACCACGCCGGGAACTCCTCCGGCATCGTCGACGGCGCCTCGCTCGTCGCGATCGGCTCCCGCGAGGCGGGCGAGCGCAACGGACTCACCCCGCGCGCCCGGATCGTCTCGGCCGCGGTCTCCGGTTCGGAGCCCACCATCATGCTCACCGGCCCCGCCCCGGCCACCCGCAAGGCACTCGCCAAGGCCGGGCTGACCATCGACGACATCGACCTGATCGAGATCAACGAGGCGTTCGCCGGCGTCGTGCTGCGGTTCGCCGCGGACATGGGCATCGGCCTGGACAGGATCAACGTCAACGGCGGTGCCATCGCCCTGGGCCACCCGCTCGGCGCGACCGGCGCGATGATCCTGGGCACCCTCGTCGACGAACTGGAGCGCCAGGACAAGCGGTACGGGCTCGCCACCCTCTGCGTCGGCGGCGGCATGGGCGTCGCCACCGTCGTCGAGCGCATCTGACCGGCCCCGCCCCGCCCGCCCGCGAACACTCAACGGAGAAGACCCGCATGAGCAGCAACAGCACCATCCGCTGGGAGCAGGACGAGACCGGCGTCGTCACCCTCGTCCTGGACGACCCCAACCAGTCCGCGAACACCATGAACCAGGCGTTCAAGGACTCCATCGCCGCCGTCGCCGACCGCGCCGAGGCCGAAAAGGACTCCATCCGGGGCATCGTCTTCACCTCCGCCAAGAAGACCTTCTTCGCTGGCGGAGACCTCAAGGACATGATCCGGCTCCGTCCCGAGGACGCGCAGCTCGCCTTCGACACCGGCAACGCCATCAAGGCCTCGCTGCGCCGCATCGAGACCCTCGGCAAGCCGGTGGTCGCCGCCATCAACGGCTCGGCCCTCGGCGGCGGTTACGAGATCTGTCTGGCCTCCCACCACCGGATCGCGCTGGACGCCCCCGGTTCGAAGATCGGCCTGCCCGAGGTCACCCTCGGCCTGCTCCCGGCCGGCGGCGGCGTCACCCGTACGGTGCGCCTGATGGGCATCGCCGACGCCCTGCTGAAGGTGCTGCTGCAGGGCACCCAGTACAACCCGCAGCGCGCCCTGGACAACGGGCTGGTCCACGAACTGGCGGCCACCCCCGAGGAGATGCTCGCCAAGGCCCGCGCCTTCATCGACGCGAACCCCGAGTCGAAGCAGCCGTGGGACGTGCCCGGCTACCGGATCCCGGGCGGCACCCCGGCGAACCCGAAGTTCGCCGCCAACCTGCCCGCCTTCCCGGCCAACCTGAAGAAGCAGCTGAACGGCGCCCCCTACCCGGCCCCGCGCAACATCCTCGCGTGCGCCGTAGAGGGCTCCCAGGTCGACTTCGAGACCGCCCTCACCATCGAGGCCCGCTACTTCACCGAGCTGGTCACCGGCCAGACCGCGAAGAACATGATCCAGGCGTTCTTCTTCGACCTCCAGGCCGTCAACGCCGGCCGCAGCCGCCCCCAGGGCGTGGAGCGGCGCAAGGTCACCAAGGTCGCCGTGCTCGGCGCGGGCATGATGGGCGCGGGCATCGCCTACTCCTGTGCCAGGGCGGGCATCGAGGTGGTCCTCAAGGACGTCACCGCCGAAGCCGCGCAGAAGGGCAAGGCGTACTCCGAGAAGCTGCTCGACAAGGCGCTGGCCCGGGGCCGTACCACCGAGGCCAAACGGGCGGAGCTGCTGGCCCGCATCACCCCGACCGGGGACGCCGCCGACCTGGCGGGCTGCGACGCCGTCATCGAGGCCGTCTTCGAGGACACCGCCCTCAAGCACCGGGTGTTCCAGGAGATCCAGGAGGTCGTCGCGCCCGACGCGCTGCTCTGCTCCAACACCTCGACCCTGCCCATCACCGGCCTCGCCGAGGGCGTTTCCCGGCCCGCCGACTTCATCGGCCTGCACTTCTTCTCGCCGGTCGACAAGATGCCGCTGGTGGAGATCATCAGGGGCGAGCGGACCGGGGACGAGGCCGTCGCCCGCGCCTTCGACCTGGTCCGGCAGATCGCCAAGACCCCGATCGTGGTCAACGACTCGCGCGGCTTCTTCACCTCACGGGTCATCGGCCAGTTCATCAACGAGGGCGTGGCGATGGTCGGTGAGGGCATCGAGCCGGCCTCCGTCGAGCAGGCCGCCGGGCAGGCCGGCTACCCGGCGAAGGTGCTCTCCCTGATGGACGAGCTGACCCTCACCCTCCCGCGGAAGATCCGCAACGAGAGCCGCAAGGCCGTCGAGGCGGAGGGCCGGGCCTGGACCGAGCACCCGGCGGACGTGGTCATCGACCGCATGGTCGACGAGTTCGAGCGCCCGGGCCGCAGCGGCGGCGCGGGGTTCTACGAGTACACGGACGGCAAGCGGGACCGGATCTGGCCGGGGCTGCGCGAGCACTTCACCAAGCCCGGCTACGAGATCCCGTTCGAGGACATGAAGGAGCGGATGCTCTTCGCCGAGGCCCTGGACACCGTCCGGTGCCTGGAGGAGGGCGTCCTCACCTCGGTCGCCGACGCCAACATCGGCTCCATCATGGGCATCGGCTTCCCGGCCTGGACCGGCGGCGTGCTCCAGTACATCAACGGCTACGAAGGCGGCCTGCCGGGCTTCGTGGCCCGCGCCCGCGACCTCGCCGCCACCTACGGCGAGCGGTTCACCCCGCCGGCGCTCCTGCTGGAGAAGGCCGAGCGGGGGGAGACCTTCACCGACTGACGGCCGCGTTCACCGGGTGCGGTCACCGGGCGTCTGCACCGGGCGTCCGCACCGGGTGTCCGCACCGGGCGGGGCCCGCGGCCTCAGGCCGTGGTGCCCCGCAGCACCGCGAACACCCCGCGCTCCGCGGTGCCGTCGGGCGCCGTCCAGCCCGCGGTGACGTGGCCCAGCGCGCCCGCCTCCGTGTCCTCGGGCGCTCCGGGCCGCAGCAGGCGGGTCACCTCCAGGGTCAGCGGGCCGCCCGCCCCCTCCGCCACCACCGCGATCGCGGTCCCGCCGGCCGTGTGCGACACGGCCGGCGCCGCGCCGGGAGCGTCGGTGAGGCCAGGGCCCCCGGACACCCCGGTGACCGTGGGGTCGGGGGTGTCGGACTCGCTGGGTCCTCCAGCCGGAAGCCGCCGGCCTTGGCCGGCTCCGGCGCGGCCCCGCCCTCGTACCAGGGTTGCGCCGGGAGCCATGAGGCGATGAGCTCCAGCTTGCCGGGTTCCATGGTGGTCCTGTGGATGACTGCCATGTCCGCCAACCTACAGCCGGGATGCGAAGCAGCCGGACCCGGCGCACGATGGACTGGCACGCGTCCATTTCCCGGGCGTGCACGGCTTGGGGGATCACCTGCAGCACCTGTTCCTGTGTGAAGAACGGGGAGAATCATGAGGAAATCCCTGGTGGCCGGCCTTGCCACGGCCACGCTGGCCGTCACGCTGACAGCACCGGCGACACCTGCGTCCGCCTCGGCGTTCTGCGACCGGACCACCCCGAACACATCCCTCTTCTTCTACAAGAAGAGCAGCGGCGAAGCGGGAACCGGCACGCTGTCGGCCGGCCGCTGGCGCTACAGGGGTGCACTGAGCCTCCCCGCCGGGTACACGCACGCCGCCGCGAGCCGCGACTCGCTGCTGCTGTACGACGCGAACACCGGGGAAGGGGAGAGCGGCACGTTCACCGGAGGCCGCTACCGGCGGGTCCAGACGTACGACAACTTCTCGACCGGATGGACCCAGTTGGAGGCGTCCGGCGACTCGGTGCTCGCCTACAACTCCGCCACCGGCCACGGAGGAACGGGCACGCTGAAGGGCGGCAGGTACCAACAGGTCCGCACGTACGACGACTTCAGCACCGGCTGGGCGTCCATGGCCGCTTCCTGCGACACGCTCGTGGCCACGACGGCCAGGAAGGGCTCGACCGAGTTCCCCGAGAGCAACGTCGGGTTCGGCACGCTCCAGGGCGGCGTCTACACCAACACCGGCAACAGGGACGGGGACGTGTTCCTGGGAACCCTGGTCGCGACCCGGGACTCGGTCATGGGCCTCGCGAAGACCAGCAGCACGCAACTCCGGTACCAGGTCACCACGGCGTCCGACGGCGACGTCGGCCAGTTCGAGGACGTCGGCACGTCGGGCGTGTGGAACACGGTGGGCCGGACGGCGGACAGCCTGTTCTTCTACAAGACCGACGGCACGGCCTGGATCTCGACCCTCACCAACGGCAACTACCGCAACGTCGGCCCGCTGAGCGACGTCTCCTCGGGCTGGTCGATCATCGAAGGCGGTGTGTGAGCCCGCAGGACGTTCACAACCATGAGGAAGCGCCATGGCCATGACCACATGGTTCTTCGAGCCCGGCCACAGTGCGGCCGAGTTCCGCGCCCGGCACATGATGGTCGCCCTCGTGCGGGGGCAGCTCAAGAACATGCACGGCCGGCTGGAGGTCGATCCGGACGCGCCGGAGACGGCCCGCGTCCAGGCGACGGTCGACGCGACCCATGTGTACACCGGCGAGCCCCAGCGTGACGCCCACCTGCGCAGTGCCGATTTCTTCGATGTCGAGCACCACCCGACGTGGACGTTCACCGGGACGGACGTCCGGCAGATGAGCGGAACCGAGTTCCGGGTCATCGGGGACCTCACCGTCCGCGGGGTGACGCGTTCGGTGTGCTTCGACGTCACGTACCTGGGGCAGTGGAACACCCCCTGGTGGGAGGACGGCCGGAACCTCGGCCCGCGACGCCGCGCCGGATTCACCGCCACGACCCGGATCAACCGCCATGACTTCGGGGTGAGCTGGAACGACGTGGTCGACCGGGGCGGTGTGGTCGTCAGCGACGAGATCGATGTCGTCGTCGACGTCGAGGCGGTCCTGGAGCCCGGCGGGACGGCCCCGGGCGAGGCGCGGTAGGTCCCCGGAGACGCGGTCAGTCCCCGGGAGGCGCGGTGGGTCCCCGGGAGACGCGATGGGTCCCCGGGAGGCGCGGTAGGTCAGTCCTCGCCGGCGAACGCCGCCCGCAGTTCGTCGCGCAGCGACCGCTGGAAGGAGGTCACCAGGGCCTGCACCACGAGCGGCTGCATGTGCGCGGACAGCGCCTTCATGGACTCCACCCGCTCCGGGTCGTCCTCTCCCTCGGTGAACGGGCCCCACACCTCGTCCCGGAACAGCGCCGTGAGCTCGTGCGCCGTCGCCCGGGCGTGCTCCATCAGAACCTTCCGGGCGGCCAGGATCGTCTCGTGCGCGATCGGCACGTCGAGCAGCGCCACCCCCAGCCGCAGCAGCGCCGGGTCCACCCGGAAGCCCTCGCCGGACGGGCCGATCACGTTCATCGCCGTCAGCCTGCGCACATCGGCGTCCGACAGGTTCCTCCCGGCCCGCTTCTCCAGTTCCGCCCGCGAGGTCTCCTGCTCCGGGTCGGGCGCCCAGCTCGCCACCAGCGCCCGGTGAATGGCCAGGTCGTGGGCGCTCAGATCGTCCGGCAGGGCGTCCAGGTAGCGCTCGATCGCCGACAGGGTCATGCCCTGCAGCTGGAGCTCCTCGATCAGCGCCAGCCGCGACAGGTGCTCCGGGCCGTAGTGCCCCACCCGACGAGGTCCGATCACGGGAGGGGGCAAAAGCCCGCGCGTGCTGTAGAACCGTACGGTACGGACGGTGACACCCGCTCGCGCGGCGAGTTCGTCCACGGTCAGCGTGAGCGTGGGCGTGGGCTCCTGCGCCTGGCTGCTCATCGGCTGTGCCTCGCTCTCGCTCTCTGATCTGCGCCTCAGGTTCAACAGTATTGCTGTCGCACCAACGATGTGAAACGGCCAGGAGCTGCCCATGACGACGAACCTGCGACTGCCCGCCCCCGCCGACGCGCTCACCCTGCCCGCCCTGCTCGCCCGCAACGCCGCCGACCACCCCGAGCTGCCCGCCCTGTCCTGGCGTACCGGCGCCGGCGGGGAGTGGTCGACCCTCACCTGGTCCGAGGCCCGCCACCGGGTCGCCGTCCTCGCCGCCGGCTACGCCGCCCTCGGCGTCGAGCGCGGCGAGCACGTGCTGATGATGATGGGCAACCGGCCCGAGCACTGGCTCACCGACCTGGCCCTGGTCCACCTCGGCGCCGTCCCCGTCACGGTCTACGGCACTTCCGCCCCCGAGCAGATCGCCCACATCGCCCGGCACAGCCGGGCCCGCTTCGCCGTCGTCGAGGGCACCCGGGAACTGGCCCGCTGGGAACCGCTGCTGGCCGACCCCACCACCCGGCTGGAGCGGCTGGTCGTGGCCGAGGCCGCGGAGGCCGGCGGGCACGGCACGTACGCCTCCCTGTACGCGAGCGGTGCCCGGCTGCACCGCTCCGAGAGCTTTGAGAAGTCCTGGCAGGAGTCCCGGCCCGAGGACGCGCTCACCGTCGTCTACACCTCCGGCACCACCGGCGACCCCAAGGGAGTCCGGCTCACCCACCGGAACATCGTGCTCCAGGCCGTCCGGCTGGACCGGAACACGGAACTGCCCGAGCACGCCGAGCACATCAGCTACCTGCCGCTGGCCCACATCGCCGAACGCATCCTCGGCATCTACCTGCCGCTGCTGCGCGCCGCGCACGTCCGGCTGTGCGCCGACCCCACGGCCGTCGCCGGAGCCGTACGCGAGCTGCGCCCCGTCCAGTTCTTCGGCGTGCCCAGGGTCTGGGAGAAGCTCGCCGCGTCGGTACGGGCCGTCCTGGCCAAGCTCCCCGAGGACCAGCGCAGCGCCATCGAGGCCGCGAACGACCTGGCCCGCGCCCGGGCCGCGCACCACGAGCGCGGCGAGGAGGTCCCGGAGGCGACGGCCGCCGCGTACGCCCGCGCCAAGGAGCGCGTACTCGACCCGCTGCTGGCCCTGGCCGGGCTCGACCGGCTGGTCTGGACGGCCAGCGCCACCGCTCCGATGCCGATCGACGTGACCCGCTTCTGGGCGGGCTGGGGCATCACCATCATGGACGCGTGGGGCCTCACCGAGACCTCCGGCGTCTGTACCGTGAACAGCCCGGACGCGTTCCGGCTCGGCTCGGTGGGCCGCCCCATCGAAGGCCTGGAGCTGCGGATCGCCGAGGACGGGGAGATCTTCACCCGGGGCGCCACCGTGTTCGACGGCTACCTGCAGCCGGACGGTTCGGTGGCGAGCGCGGGCGACGCCGAGGGGTGGTTCCCCACCGGGGACATCGGCCGGCTGGACGAGGACGGCTTCCTGTGGCTGACCGACCGCAAGAAGGAACTCATCATCACCTCCACCGGCAAGAACGTCGCGCCGGCGCTGGTGGAGAACACCGTCAAGGAGCACCCGCTGATCGGCCAGGCCCTGGTGCACGGCGACGGCCGCTCCTACCTGGTCGCCCTCCTCGTCCTGGACCCGGAGCTGGCCCCCGCCTGGGCGGCCGCCCACGGCATCGAGGACACCTCACTCACCGCCCTCGCCGCCCACCCCCGGATCCGGGAGGAGATCGCCCGCGCGGTCGAAGCCGCCAACGCCCGGCTGAACCGCACCGAACAGATCAAGAAGTACCGCGTCCTGACGGAGGAATGGGGCCCGGAGACCGGCGAACTGACCCCCTCCCTCAAACTCCGCCGCCGCGTGGTCCGCGCCCGCCACGCCGACCTGATCGACGGCATGTACGAACAGGATGCACCCGCGTCCTGACCCGTTGTCAGAGGCGTGGCGGCGAGCCCCGCCCTCCTGGCCACCGGTACGTCCCGGCCCGGCTGCCGCAGACCGCGACAGCCGGTGCCGGACCGGAGGTCCGCATCGGGCCGGCGGTTCCGGGTGACGGTGTGCCGGTCAGACGGTGTCCCAAGGGACCCCGGCCCAGGCGGTGGTGAGGACATCGATCAGGGCGCCACCGTCGTCGGAGAAGGCGATCCGGTCGATGGCGGCCAGTGGTTGGCCGGGGCAGTGGGAATTGGTCGCCGCGGCGGCCCGCAGTGCCGGAAGGTCGCCGGTGGTCAGCCGACGGGCCGACCACGGCACGCCGCTGCGGGTCAGGGCGGCCTGCAGCAACTGCATGGTGATGCCGGGCAGTACGGGGGCCTCGGGCCACAGGACCTGTTCCCCGTCCCAGAACGCCGCGTTCCACACCGAGCCCTCACGCAGGAACCCGTCCCGGCCGACGAACAGGACGTCGTCGAAGCCCGCCTCCCGGGCCTGGAGCATCCGGTGGGTGAGCCCCATCGTCGCCGCGTGCTTTAGGTGCGGCAGGTCGCGCTCGTACGTGACCGTGCGCACCCGCAGGGCCGGACGCGGGGTGTCGGCGACGGGATCGGAGACCGACACCATGACGTCCGTGCGCGATGACGAGCCGACGGCGGGGACGATGCTCACCCGGACCGACGCGGCAGGCTGATCGCCCAGTCCGTGCCGGATGAGTGCGCGGATCCGGGCGTCATCCTGTTCGGCGGCCCCGCCGAAGAGCTCACGGGAGGCACCCGCCAGCCGCCGGAGGTGCAGCTCCAGGCCGCGCACCGCCCCCTCGCGGACTTGCATCGACGTGAAGTGCCCGTAGTTCCACGTGGCCACCCGGTGCACGTCCGCGACCTCTGCGGGCCGGCCGTTGATCTCTATGGTCAGCATTCGCGCCATGCTACGAAAGCGCACTCTCCCGCCGACCCCGCCGGGGGCCCTGGAGAAACGGGCCCCGCGGCGGCTGCCTTCAGCGGCCGATCACCGGGTAGTGGTCGCTGAGGTTGGTGTACGTGTAGGACGTGCCCCAGCTGGAGACCGTCCAGGGGGCCGACTGCTCCTTGACCACGTTGTTCTCCCAGCCGGCCGGGCGGGCGTGGCCGACGCGGTGCAGGACGTAGTCGAGGTCCTCGCGCGGGTCCGTCGGGTAGCGGTCCTTCGCGATGGAGTTGTCCGCGGTGTCGAAGGAGTAGGTGTGGCCGGTGCGCGAGTCGGCGGAGGCCAGGCCCGCGTCGGCGAGCATCGAGGCGTACTCCGGGGTGCGGGAGTCGACGTTCATGTCGCCCGCGACGATGACCTGCTCGTTCGCCGGGATGTTCTTGGCGTCGAGGAAGGCGTCGATGTTCTTGAACTGGCGGCTGCGCATCTGGGCCGCCTCGCCGGCGCCGCAGCCCGGGTCGGTGGACTGGGCGTGGGTGCCGACCACGTGCACCTTGGAGCCGTTGACGTTCAGCACCACGTACGCGAAGCCCTTGTTGGACCACCAGTCCGCGCCGCATGCGTCCTTGTAGACGTACTGCTCCTTGCGGATGATCGGCCACTTGCTGAGGATCGTCACCCCGCCGTCCTCGGGGGTGGTGGCGGAGTACGCGCCGCCGGTGGCGTCCCAGCCGCTCTTGCTGCGGCCGACGATCGGCGTCTGGTACGGGTACTGCGCGGCCGAGTTGGCCTTCAGGGCGTCGGAGGCGGAGTTGTCGAACGCCTCCTGGAGGACGACCACGTCGTGGCCCTGGTAGAAGGAGGTCTTCGGTATCTCCGCGGCCCGGTGGTCCTGACCCCAGTTCGGGTACAGGTTCTTGCTGAACAGGAACACGTTGTACGTGAGGACGCTGAGGTCCGGGGTCGCGGTGGGCTCCGCGGCGGCCGGGGTGGTGGTGACGGCGAGGGCGGCGGTGGCGACGGCCGCGACGGCCGTGGCGGCGGCCCGGTTGCGGAACTGCTCGGTGAGCGGCATGCGGTCTCCATCATTCCTGTGGGGAAGAGCGACCGCGCCATACAAGCAGCCGCAGTTACCTTCGGGTAACACCCGTGCACCGGGAATCTTGACGAGCCATGGCCATACTGGAGGTGTGAAGATCGAACCGGGGAGCGCAGTGATGAGGGACGGCCGTGGGAAGGATCCCGAGCCGGGCCGGAAGGATCCCGAGCCGCCGGCGCCGGGCGGAGTGCTCTGGACGATCTCCGGTGACATCCGGCAGCTGCTGATGCTGCCCGCGGCCTTCACCATGCAGGTCGCGCACCCGGCCATCGGCGCCGGGGTCGACCAGTACTCGGTCTTCCGCACCGACCCGTGGGGGCGTGGGGAGCGCTCGCTCCGGTCCGTCCAGCTCTGGGTGTACGGCGGCGAGGAAGCCGCCGAGGAGGGCCGCCGGGTGCGCCGGCTGCACAAGGACATCCAGGGCACGGACACCCGCGGCCGCCGCTACCACTCCCTGGACCCGGCCTGCTACTCCTGGGTGCACGCCACCGGCTTCCCCGTGTACGAGCACGCCGCCCGCTACCTCTACCGGCCCTTCACCCCGGCCCAGAAACGGCAGCTCTACCGCGAATGGCTCCAGGTCGGCCGCATCCTCGGGATCCGCGACCGGGACATGCCGCAGACGATCGAGGAGTTCCGCCCCTACTACCGGCGGATGCTGGCGGAGGAGATCGAGAACACCAAGGTGGCGCAGGAACTGCTCGCCACCGACGTGCCCCTGCCCCGCCCCGAGGGCGGCCCGCTGCCGCTGCGGGTGCTGACCCGGCTGGCCTGGCCGCTGCTGCGCACGCTGTTCCTGCGGCTGCGCGCCTTCGTCACCGTCGGCTACATGCCGCCCGACGCGCGGGCCGCGATCGGCCTGGAGTGGAGGGAAGCCCAGGAGCGCCGGCTCCGCCGGTTCAGCTTCGCCGTACGGCACCTCGTACCGCTGCTGCCGGAACGGTGGCGGTACCTGCCGCTGGCCCGGGAGGCCCGGGCGCGGTGGCGCGCCGCCGGCGCCCGCTGAGGGGCGGGCGGCGGCGCACCACCTCCGTACCTGCCCGTACGGTCAGTGGCCGTGCCCGTCACGGCCGGCGTGGCCGTCGTGGTCGTGCACGGTGTTCGTCGCGGAGATCTTCTTCCACGACCTGGGCTCGGCGGAGGGCTTCGCCGGGGCGGCGTACGAGCGCCCCTTCGGCGGCTTGTTGCCCTTCGCGACCGGGCCGGTGGCCGGCTTGCCCGCGGTGTACAGCCAGGTGTCGAACAGTGCGCCGAGCTTCTTGCCGGAGATCCGCTCCGCGTACCGCACGAAGTCGCCGACCTTGGCGTTCCCGTACTTCCGCTCGGTCGGCCAGCCCTTCAGGATCGCGAAGAACTTCTCGTCGCCGACCTCGTTCCGCAGCGCCTGCAGGGCCAGGGCACCGCGGTCGTAGACGGCGAGGTGGAACTGGTTGTCCGGCCCCGGGTCGCCCGGCTTGACCTGCCAGAACGGGTCCTCGGCCGGGCGGGTGGCGTACACCCAGTCGGCGAGTTCCTGCGCGGTGCCCTCGCCCTCCTTCTCCGACCACAGCCACTGGCTGTAGCGCGCGAAGCCCTCGTTGACCCAGATGTCCTTCCAGTTGTCCACCGACACGCTGTCGCCGTACCACTGGTGGGCGAGCTCGTGGACGACCACCGACACGTTCGCGCCGTTCGCGAACTGGCGCGGGCTGTAGAACGGCCGGGTCTGCGTCTCCAGCGCGTAGCCGCTGGTCACGTTGGGTACGTAGCCGCCCAGCGCGTTGAACGGGTACGGCCCGAACACGCCCTCCAGCCACTCCGCGACCTCACCGGTCCGCTCGATGCTGGCGCGCGCCGCGCCGTCGTTGTCGCCGAGGTCCTTGCTGTAGGCGTTGAGGATCGGCAGGCCGTTCGCCGTCTTGTCGGTGGTGATGTCGAACTTGCCGATGGCGAGCGTGGCGAGGTACGTGGCCTGCGGCTTGTTGGACCGCCAGTTGTAGCGGGTCCAGCCCAGCTTCGAACTCTGCGACTGCAGCACGCCGTTGCTGATCGCCTGGGTGCCGTTCGGGACGCTGACCGAGACGTCGTAGGTGGCCTTGTCGAGCGGGTGGTCGTTGCTCGGGAACCACCAGACGGCGGAATCCGGCTCCTGCGCGGCCACACCGCCGTCCGGCGTACGGTGCCAGGCGGTCCAGCCGTCCACCTTCAGCTCCGAAGGCTTCCCGGCGTACTTCACCACCACCGTCACCGGCTTGTCCTTCGCGAGCGGCGCCGCCGGGGTCACCTCCAGCTCGTGTGCTCCGGAGGCGGCGAACTTCGCCTTGGCCCCGTTGACCCGCACCTCGCTCACCTTCAGCCCGAAGTCCAGGTTGAAGCGGGAGAGGTCCTGCTTCGCGGTGGCCAGCAGGGTGGCGGTCCCCTCCAGCAGGTCCGTCTTCGGCTCGTACTTCAGCCTGAGGTCGTAGTGCGAAACGTCGTATCCGCCGTTGCCGCTGGCCGGGTAATAGGTGTCGCCGAGGCCCGACGCGCCCGGACCGGCACTCGCCGCCGACGCCGGGATCACCAGCAGAAGGGAGGCGGCGAGCACGCTCGGGGCGATGACTTTGCGGTGCACGAAGAGCTCCAAGGGGTAGAGGGCGCTGTTCCGTTCGACCGTATTCACCGATCCCGACCCAGGTCATGTCCATGGCCCCTGCTGTCACACGATCGCCATCCGGCCGCAAGGAGTCGTACCGGGCGCGCTGACCGGCGACATGACGGGACGCCAGGACGGCCGTCGGAATCCGGACATGATGAAGCCCCCGCCACGTACGTGACGGGGGCTTCATCATGGTCCTGCGCCGGGGCCCGGATCAGGGCCCGGATCAGGTCCCGGACCCGTGCCGATCTCTGCACGCCCGTCGCGCAGCCGCAGCGGAGGTGGTGATTTCCGGCCGATTCCATCCGCTCCTGCCGCCCCCTCACGGATGACGAACGTTGGCCGGGCCGCAAGGAGGTTCAGGGCCGCATCAGGACGCAAGATGGCCCGATCGCATTACCTGCGGCGCGTCGCCTGCGGGACCGCACGGCCGGAGATATGCGAAGTGCCGACACGGCAGAGAGCCCCCGCGGAATGCAGGGGCTCTGCTGTGTTTCCGGTCCGGTCGGTCGCGCACCGTTGCTTGCGGGCAGAGGGGCCGTCAAGTGAGCGGCTGCCTGCTCCCGTCGGGCAGCGCGCACCTTTCGCCGCCGTAGGGGATCAACACGATCTGTCCGCCCTGGGCCGTGCACTCTTCTCTGGTGATCGTCGGAGACGCGGCGGCCTCGGCGCTGACAGCACCGACGGCGCCCATGCCGGCAAGGGTTGCCGAGGCCAGGGCGAGGCCCAGCATTCTTCGCATACGCATGGCCTGCTCCTCTCGGGCGCCCCCGTCCGGTCTTTCGGAGGACGACGTCTCAGGCCTACGGGCGCCCTACTCTCAGCATGGGCGATGCGCAGGAGCCGCGCGAGGCGAGCCCGGCGACACGGCGACACGGCGACACGGCGACACGAGGGCGCGGGGGCGCGGGGGTGTCCGGAACGGAGGACGCTCGTTGGTCCGGGCATGACGATCAAGAAGACCTTCGCCGTAACTCTCGCCGTCGCCCGCGCCGACGGAGCCCCGGCGGAAGGAATCCTGGTGGAGCAGGCCCGGACCGGCGCGATCGGCGGCTGAGCGGGCATGGCCGGAACCTGGCTGCCGCCCGAGGAGTTCGCCGAGACCCTGCCGAAGGCCACTGCCTTCGGGTGCGTGTTCTTCACCGACGAGTACGACCGGCCGGTCCAGCTGCGGGCGGTGTACTCGCAGAGTCATCCCTGGCAGTGGCCCGGGGGCTGCATGGACCCGGGGGAGCGGCCGTGGGAGACCGCGCTGCGCGAGTGCCGTGAGGAGACCGGCATCGTGTACGAGGGGTCCCCGCGGCTGCTGGCCGCCGTGTTCGGCCTGCCCGGGAAGACCTGGCCGCTGAGCACCGTCGGGTTCGTGTTCGACGGCGGCCGGCTCACCGACGCGCAGCTGCGGGACATCGTGCTGAACCCGGAGGAGCACGACGAGGTGCGGGTGCTGCCGCTGGAGGAGTGGAGTCCGCTGATGCCCCCGCGGGACTTCGCCCGGCTGGAGGCCGTGATGCGGGCACGCAGGGACGGGAGCACCGCCTACTTCGACTGCTGGGACTGGGGGGACTGACTGGCCGGGGCGGCCCTGCGGGCAGGGTCCGGCATCGGGCCGGGTCCCTGCATCAGGACTCGGCCCGCCGGTGTGCCGAGCCGTTCGGGGAAGGGTGGAGGCCCCGGCGCGGCACGTGTCAGGACAGCGGCCCCCGCCCCTCCCGCAGCCGCTCGGCGAACTCCCGCGCGGCGGCCAGGTCTCCGGCGTCGGGCCGCTGCTTGTTGATACCGCCGACGAGCTTGAAGGGTGCCCAGGTATCGAGCGCCCGGCACGAGAAGTTCCCGTCCACCTCGAAGCCCTTGCCTTCGAGGAGTCGGACCAGGGGACGGGTGAAAGGCGCCCGCGGTGCTTCGGGGCGCCCGCTGGTGGCGAACACGAACGCCCGGCCCCGGCCGGCGGGAAGTGCCTTGACGAAGTCGGTCAGCCGGCGGTGGAGCCTGCCGTAGAAGACGCCCGAGCCGAATCCCACGAGGTCGGCTCCGGCGAGCTCCGCCGGGTCGGCCTGCTCGGGGGAGACGACCTTCGCGCCGAGGACCCGGGCCATGGCGTCGGCGACACGACGCGTATTGCCGTGCGACACGGAGGCGCACACGATGACGGTCTTCATCCTCACGATCCCTTCTCTCGCTCCTGCAGCGAGGACAGCGGAGCGGCGTCGGATGTGACACCGCTCGAATGTGACGGCGGCCATACCTCGGGGGGAGCGGCGGCAGCGCGGCAGGCGGCGGCCGAGCCGGTCGGGCCGGAGCCGGCCGCCCGTACCGAGCAGCGCCCTTCACGGCCGACTAAGCAGTCGGTAACCTGCGGCCATGACTGTTGATCCGCGAGCCGCGCGCCGTGTCTGGCACGGAGCCGTCAACCCGCTGCACGCCACTGTCTACTTCTCGCCGGACAGTGCCGCCGTGTTCGGCGGCCTCGGCATCACCGACCGCGTCGCGCAGAACCTGGCCGCCCGCTCCGCCGCCATGGGCGCGGTCGGCGCCGGCACCGTCGCCGCGGCCTTCTACAACTACCGCTACGACCTCATAGCCCGGCACCTCCCGGCGGTCTGGGACACCGCCACCCCCGAGCAGGTCCTCGCCGCGCGCCTGCGCGCCGTCGACGCCACCCTGCGGCGGCTGCTCGGCGCCGAGGCCCTCGCCTCCGCCGAGATGGCCGAGGCCGCCGAACTGGCCCTGCGGGCCGCCGAGGGCTGCACCCGGCACGGCCGCGTCCTCTACTCCGCCCACGCCGACCTGGCCCTGCCCGAAGAAGCCCACCTGCGGCTCTGGCACGCCACCACCCTGCTCCGCGAGCACCGCGGCGACGGGCACCTCACCGCCCTGCTCACCCTCGGACTCGACCCGCTGGAGGCCCTGGTCAGCCACAGCGCCACCGGCAAGGGCTTCTCCCCGAAGTGGCTGAAGGCCACCCGCGGCTGGGACCAGGAGGACCTGGAGGCCGCGGCCGGCCGGCTGCGCGAGCGCGGCGTCCTCGACGAGTCCGGCGAGCTGACGGTGGCCGGCAAGGAGCTCCGCGAGGAGCTCGAATCGCAGACCGACCGGCTGGACGCCGCCCCGTACGCGCACCTCGGCGCGGCCGGCCTGGAACGCCTGGGCGAACTGGGCGGCGCGTTCGTGATGACCGCCTTCGCCGCCGGGGCCTTCCCCGCCGACCTGTTCGGCAAGGTCTGACCCGGCACGCACCCTTCCCCACGCGACCGGACGCGACCGGACGCGACCCGACCCACCCGGGGGCGGGGCGTCCCCCGTCCGTCAGTGCCACCTGCCACAATTGACGGCCTCAGGCACAGACGAAGGCGGGACCGAGACGTGACCACGTCCATCGAAGGCAGGATCGCCGAGGAACTCGGCGTACGGGAGCGGCAGGTCAAGGCCGCCGTCGAGCTGCTCGACGGCGGCTCCACCGTTCCGTTCATCGCGCGCTACCGCAAGGAAGCGACCGAGATGCTCGACGACGCCCAGCTGCGCACCCTCGAGGAGCGCCTGCGGTACCTGCGCGAGCTGGAGGACCGGCGCGCGTCGATCCTGGACTCCGTACGCGAGCAGGGCAAACTCGATGCCGAGCTGGAGGCCCGGATCAACGCGGCCGACACCAAGGCCCGGCTGGAGGACATCTACCTCCCCTTCAAGCCCAAGCGGCGCACGAAGGCCCAGATCGCCCGCGAGGCCGGGCTGGAGCCGCTCGCCGACGGACTGCTCGCCGACCCGTCCGTGGAGCCGGCGGCCGCGGCGGCCGCCTTCGTCGACGCCGACAAGGGCGTCGCCGACCCGGCCGCCGCGCTCGAAGGCGCCCGCGCCATCCTCACCGAGCGGTTCGGTGAGGACGCCGACCTGATCGGCGAGCTCCGCGAGCGCATGTGGGGCCGTGGCCGGCTCGCCGCGAAGGTCCGGGAGGGCAAGGAGGAGGCCGGCGCGAAGTTCGCCGACTACTTCGACTTCGCCGAGCCCTTCACGGCCCTCCCCTCGCACCGCGTCCTCGCCATGCTGCGCGGCGAGAAGGAGGACGTGCTCGATCTGACGCTGGAGCCGGAGGACGCCGAAACGGCGGCCGTCCCCGGCCCGTCCACCTACGAGGGCATGATCGCCCGGCGTTTCGGCGTCGGCGACCGCGGCCGCCCCGGCGACAAGTGGCTCGCCGACACGGTCCGCTGGGCCTGGCGCACGAAGATCCAGGTGCACCTGGGCATCGACCTGAGGCTGCGGCTCCGCCAGGCCGCCGAGGACGAGGCGGTCCGGGTCTTCGCCGCCAACCTGCGGGACCTGCTGCTCGCCGCCCCCGCCGGCACCCGCGCCACCCTCGGCCTCGACCCCGGTTTCCGCACGGGCGTCAAGGTCGCCGTGGTCGACGCCACCGGCAAGGTGGTGGCCACCGAGACGATCTACCCGCACGTGCCCGCCAACAAGTGGGACGAGTCCCTCGCCACCCTCGCCCGGCTGGCGAAGCAGCACGCCGTCGAGCTGGTGGCCATCGGCAACGGCACGGCCTCACGGGAGACCGACAAGCTGGCCACCGACCTGATCGCCCGGCACCCGGAGCTGCAGCTCACCAAGGTGATGGTCTCCGAGGCGGGCGCCTCCGTGTACTCGGCCTCCGCCTTCGCCTCCCAGGAACTGCCCGGCCTGGACGTGTCGCTGCGCGGCGCGGTCTCCATCGCCCGGCGGCTCCAGGACCCGCTCGCCGAACTGGTCAAGATCGACCCCAAGTCGATCGGCGTCGGCCAGTACCAGCACGACCTGTCCGAGGTGAAGCTGTCCCGCTCCCTCGACGCCGTGGTCGAGGACTGCGTCAACGGCGTGGGCGTCGACGTCAACACCGCCTCCGCACCGCTGCTCGCCCGGGTCTCGGGCATCAGCACCGGGCTCGCCGAGAACATCGTGGCGCACCGCGACGCCAACGGCCCGTTCCGCAGCCGCAGGTCCCTCAAGGACGTGGCCCGGCTCGGCCCCAAGGCGTACGAGCAGTGCGCCGGCTTCCTCCGGATCCGCGGCGGCGACGACCCGCTGGACGGCTCCAGCGTGCACCCCGAGGCGTACCCGGTGGTCCGGGCCATGGGGAAGAAGGCGGGTGGCGAGGTCGCCGCGCTGATCGGCAACACGTCGGTGCTGCGCTCGCTGCGCCCCGAGGAGTTCGTCACGGACTCCTTCGGTCTGCCGACGGTCACCGACATCCTGCGCGAGCTGGAGAAGCCGGGCCGCGACCCGCGCCCCGCCTTCAAGACGGCCACCTTCAAGGAGGGCGTGGAGAAGATCGGCGACCTGGCCGCCGGGATGATTCTGGAGGGCGTGGTCACCAACGTGGCGGCGTTCGGCGCCTTCGTCGACATCGGCGTCCACCAGGACGGCCTGGTGCACGTGTCGGCCATGTCGAAGACCTTCGTCAAGGACCCCCGGGACGTGGTCAAGCCCGGTGACATCGTCCGCGTGAAGGTGATGGACGTCGACATCCCGCGCAAGCGGATCTCGCTCTCGCTCCGGCTGGACGACGAGGCGGACGGTTCGGGCACCGGCGGCGGGCAGAAGCCGCGCCAGGACCGCCAGGACCGGCAGGACCGGCAGGACCGGCAGGACCGGCAGTCGCGCCAGGAGGGGCAGGGACGCCGGGGCGGCGGCCGCCCGCCGCAGCAGCGCGGCAACGGCGGCGGCAACGGCGGTGGCAACGGCGGTGGTGGCGGCCGGTCCCGGGACACCGCCCCGGCCCCGGTGAACAGCGCGATGGCCGACGCCCTCCGCCGTGCCGGCCTCACCGGCGGCGGAGACCGCAAGCGCGGCTGACGGGTGGCCGGATCAGGCCCCCGCCCCCGGAACTCCTTTGCTCCGGGGGACCGGGATCGGTAGTCATGGCGGTACGCCCGTCCGCCGTCCGGCGGACGGGCCCACGCCAGGAAGTGACGCTGCCTTGACCACCGTTCTGATCACCGGCGCCAGTGCCGGACTCGGCGCCGCCTTCGCGCGCGGCTTCGCCGCGAAGGGGTGCGACCTGATCCTGGTCGCCCGCGACACCGGCCGGCTGAAGGCCGTCGCGGACGAACTGGCCGCCGCCCACGGCACCCTCCCGGAGGTCCTGCCGGCCGACCTCCTCGACCCCGAGCAGTGCCGCGCGGTCGCCGAACGCCTCGCCGACCCGGCCCGGCCGGTCGACATCCTGGTCAACAACGCCGGGTTCGGGCTCCCCGCGCCCTTCCCGTACAGCCCGGTCGAGGACGAGGAGCGGATGCTCGACCTGCTGGTCAAGGTCCCGCTGAAACTCACCCACGCGGTCGTGCCCGGTCTGCGCGAGCGGCGCCGCGGAGCCGTGCTGAACGTCTCCTCGGTGGCCGGCCTGCTGCCCACCGGCACCTACGGCGCGGCCAAGGCGTGGACCACCGCCTTCAGCGAGTCCCTGCGGGTGGACCTGGCACCGTACGGGGTCCGGGTCCTGGCCGTCGTCCCGGGCTTCACCCGGACCGAGTTCCAGGAGCGCGCCGGCATGGACGTCAGCGCACTCCCGGACTCCGTCTGGCTGGACGCCGACGCGGTGGTGGCCCGGGCCCTGAAGGACCTGTCCCTGCGCCGCCCGCTCAGCATCACCGGCCTCCGCTACCGCCTCTACGCCCAGGCCGTCCGCCACCTCCCGCGCACCTTCGTGGCCCGCAAGATGGCCCGCGACCGCCGCCCGCCCGCTCAGGCGCCCGAGCAGGCGCAGAACGCCGCACGCCCGGAGGCGGCCCGGTGAAGGGGACTGCCGGTGCGGGAGGGGAGGACGTGGAGCCGCCCACGCCGCTGCGGCCCGCCGCTCGGGTCGTCTGCGTCGACGCCGCCGGCCGCGTACTGCTGCTCCGCTGGCGGGATCCTTCGGACGGATCGCTGCTGTGGGAGCCGCCCGGCGGCGGCATCGAGCCCGGTGAGACGCCGCTGGCCGCGGCACGCCGCGAACTGGCCGAGGAGACCGGGCTCGACCCGGCCGCCGTCCTGGACCGCTCGGTGCCGGTCGACCGTGACATCCGGTGGAACGGCGGGCGGTACGTCGGCCAGGAGCACTTCTTCGCCGCCCGGTTCGCCGGGGAGCAGCCCGAACCAGTCCGGACCGGCCTGCTCCCCGACGAACAGGCCAACATCCAGACCCACGCCTGGGTTCCCTGGTCCGAGCTGCGCGCACTGCCCGATCCGCTCGAACCTCCCCACCTGCTCGCCGTACTCGCGGCCCTGCTGCCGGACGGTCCCTGGAACGGCGGCCGTCTTCGGGGGTGAGAGCGGGTCCCGTCCCCGGAGCAGGCCGGGGACGGGACGAAGGTGTCAAGGGGCGAGCAACTCGGCCTGGAGGAACGGCACTCCCGACGAGCGCCCCCAACCCCGCTCGCGCGCCGACGCCCAGTCGCAGGGCTCGGACGACCGGGGTCAGTGTCCTGGAGTCCGCGGCGGACGCAGCAGGCCCAGGGCGCAGCCCGCCGCGGTGAGCCCGACGGCCGCGGCGAAGGCGCCCGCATGGGTCCCGGGCCACAGCACCAGCGCCCAGGGATCCGCCCCGCCCGCGGTGGAACCGGCGGCACCGCACACCATCGGGAAGGCGACGGTGAGCGGGGCGGCCGCCCGGTGTCCCACCAGCGGGACGAGCAGCAGCGCGAGGCCGAAGTACAGGGCGGTGTTCCGGCCGGTGGCGAGCGCGATGCCCGCGGCGCCGGCCCCCGCCTCGTGTCCCGCCACTCCCAACGCGAGGGCGAAGGCCGCCGGTCCGGCCGCGGCCAGGGCGTCGTACCGGTGCACCGGACGCACGGCCGTCGCCTCCGTCACCGGTCCGATCCGCCCGGTCATGGCCACCCACAGCACGGCGGGCACCACGGTGCTCATCCCGGCGAGCACGAAGACCCCGGTCCCGGACCGGAAGGCGGGCAGCGGAAGCTGGGTGTCACCGACCGCGATCCCGGCCAGTACGGTCAGCAGGGTGACGGCCGTCAGCAGCGCAAGGGCCCGGGAGCGCGCCCACCAGATCACCGGACACCACTCCGGCCGCAGTCGGTGAGGCTGTCCCGCCCGGCCCGGAACCATTCCGACTGTGCCGCCCGTGGCTGCTCCAGCACCGCCCGCACCCTGGCGTCGGACGGCGGCTCGCCGGTCGCGACGGCCGTCAGCCAGCCCAGCAGAGGTTCGCGGGCGGGCTGTTCGCAGCCGAGCGGCGCGGGCAGCAGGGCGGCGGCGGTGGTACGGGTGACCTCCTCGGGCGACAGCTCGCCCGTCCGGCCCAGTACACCTGTGTCCGGGCCGCCCGCCGGGTCCTGGGTGAGGGCCGCGGGCACCGGGACCCCGGCGGCGCCGAGCCGCCCCGTCTCGGTGCGGATCTGCGCCACGACCGCGGTCCGTCCCGGCGTCTCGGGCCACAGGCAGACCCGCGGGCGGGCCGAGGCGTCACAGGCCAGCTCGGCCGCGGCGCGCGGAACCGTCCCGTCGTAGCCCATCCGCTGGCCGAACCCGGCGGCGAGCGTGGTGCCCAGGGCCAGGACGGCGACCGCGGTGACGGCGGTGCCCACTGTCGCCCGGTGCGCCGTCAGCAGCGCGGCGGCGCACGCGGCGGCCGTGAAGATGCCCGCTGCCCACAGGGTGTCCGGTGCGACCGCCTGACCGACGCCGCAGCAGCCTGTGATCGGGTTCCCGACCAGGTGCCGGGGCCAGGGCGTCTGCCAGGAAGCCGGGAAGGCCATCACCCAGAACGCCCCGACCAGGGCGACCGGCCCGGCGGCCAGGCGGGGCAGCACGAGCCCGGCGAGGTACCCGGTGAGCGTGGCGGCCAGGAGCAGCAGCGCCGCCACGGCGGGGATCGGGGGACGGGAGAGGTCGGGGGCCGTGCCGTCGGCGGCGACGGCGGCCATCACCAGCGCGACCGCGTAACCGCCCAGGCCCATCAGCCAGACCGGTGCCAGGACCGGCAGCGCGATGCCGAGCCGGCCCCGGGCCGGAGCCTGCTCGAAGACCCGGCCCTGCTTCAGCCGGCCGCCCTCCCAGGCCGCGCTCCCCGCGCAGGCCGCAGCGATGTACGGCAGGGCGGAATGGGCCGCGGTGAGCACGGACAGGCCGTAGCCGGGGACCGGGTGGAGGGTTCCGTCCGCCCGCAACAGCAGGACGACCAGGCCGGCCAGCAGAGGTGCCAGGACCACCGCCGAGGAGGACCGCAACAGGGTGCGCAGCCGCATCGTCAGACCTCCCGTCCGACGAGCCGGCCGTAGGCGGCCTCCGCCCGCTCCCGGCCGGAGCCGGACGTGCCGTCGGGGGCCAGCGCGTGGAACTCCGCCGGGCTGCCCCGGAACCGTACGGCGCCCCGGTCGAGGACCACCACCCGGTCGTACAGGTCGGCCAGGTCCTCCGTCTGATGGGTCGACACCACGACCTGCACGGTCCGGGACAGCTCGGCCACCAGCTCGCGGAACACCCGCCGCTGCACCGGGTCCAGCCCCGCCGTCGGCTCGTCCATCAGGATCAGCTCGCTGCTGTGGCACAGGGCTCCCGCGATCCCCGTCCGGCGCAGCTGCCCGCCGCTCAGCCGGTTGCTCCGGCGCCCGGCCAGGTCCGCCAGCCCGACCCGCTCCAGGGCCCGGCCGGACGCCTCCCACGCCGCCCGCCGGTCCATCCCCTTCAGCCAGCCCGCGTACGCGACCTGCTCGCGCACGGTGAGCCCGGGGACCGGGGTGATCTGCTGCGGGATCCAGGCCACCCGGCGCCGGTAGGCGGCCAGGCCGCGCCGGTCGGGACGGGCTCCGCCGAAGGAGACCGAGCCGCGCGCCGGGGACAGTTGGGAGGCCGCCAGTCCCAGGAGCGTGGACTTGCCCGCTCCGTTGGGGCCCAGCAGCACGGTCGCGGACGCGTCGGCCACCAGCCCGAAACCGGAGAACACCGGAGTGCGCGCCGAGTACCCGAAGGTGATGTCATCGAGAACCAGAACCATGATCTGTGCCGACGCGACCCCGCCCCGGAAGGTTCTCCTCCGCCGGCGTGCGGCCGGAAACGGCCGGTATGCGCCCCATCATGTCGCGTTTACCCCCGCTTTCCCCCGCCCCCGTTGGCGTACACGGCGGCGGGGTGTGGGGAGCGCGGCGGCTAGAGCTCGGTGACCTTGCCCTCCGAGACCTCCAGGCGGCGCGTGGTGCGGACGGTGTCGAGCATGCGGCGGTCGTGGGTGACCAGCAGGAGGGTGCCCTCGTAGGACTCCAGGGCCGATTCCAGCTGCTCGATCGCCGGGAGGTCGAGGTGGTTGGTGGGCTCGTCGAGGACCAGCAGGTTCACGCCGCGGCCCTGCAGCAGGGCCAGCGCGGCGCGGGTGCGCTCGCCCGGGGAGAGGGTGGCGGCCGGACGGAGGACGTGTGCGGCCTTCAGGCCGAACTTGGCCAGCAGGGTGCGCACATCGGCCGGTTCGGTGTCCGGGACGGCCGCGCAGAACGCCTCCAGGAGGGACTCCTCGCCGAGGAACAGACCGCGGGCCTGGTCGACCTCGCCCACCAGCACCCCGGAGCCGAGGACCGCCGAACCGGAGTCCAGCGCGAGCCGGCCCAGCAGAGCGGCCAGCAGGGTGGACTTGCCCGAGCCGTTGCCGCCGGTGATCGCGACCCGGTCCGCCCAGTCGATCTGCAGGCTGACCGGGCCGAACCGGAAGCCCCCGCGCAGGACTTCGGCCTCCCGCAGGGTGGCCACCACCGAGCCGGAGCGCGGCGCCGCCGCGATCTCCATGCGCAGCTCCCACTCCTTGCGGGGCTCGTCGACGACCTCCAGGCGTTCGATGGCCCGCTGGGTCTGCCGCGCCTTGGCCGCCTGCTTCTCGCTCGCCTCCGAGCGCAGCTTCCGGCCGATCTTGTCGTTGTCGGTGGTCTTGCGGCGGGCGTTGCGGACGCCCTTGTCCATCCAGTTGCGCTGCATCAGGGCACGGCCTTCCAGGGCCGCGCGCTTGTCGGCGTACTCCTCGTAGTCCTCGCGGGCGTGCCGGCGCGCGGTCGCCCGCTCCTCCAGGTAGGACTCGTAGCCGCCGCCGTAGAGGTTCACCTGCTGCTGGGCCAGGTCGAGTTCCAGGACCTTGGTGGCCGTACGGGCGAGGAACTCGCGGTCGTGGCTGATGACCACGGTGCCCGCGCGCAGCCCCTTCACGAACCGCTCCAGCCGGTCCAGGCCGTCCAGGTCCAGGTCGTTGGTGGGCTCGTCGAGCAGGAAGACGTCGTACCGGGAGAGGAGCAGGGAGGCCAAGCCGGCGCGGGCGGCCTGCCCGCCGGAGAGCGCGGTCATCGGGAGGTCGAGGCTCACGGCGAGGCCGAGCTCGTCGGCGGTCTCCTGCGCCCGGTCGTCCAGGTCCGCACCGCCCAGGTTCAGCCAGCGGTCGAGCGCCGCGGCGTACGCGTCGTCGGCGCCCGCCACCCCGTCGACCAGGCCCTGGGTGGCCGAGTCCAGGTCCGCCTGGGCGGCCGCGACCCCGGTGCGCCGGGCCAGGAACTCGCGTACCGACTCACCGGGACGGCGCTCCGGCTCCTGCGGCAGGTGGCCCACGGCGGCGGTCGGCGGGGACAGCCGGAGCTCGCCGTCCTCCGGGGCGTCCAGGCCGGCCAGCAGCCGGAGCAGGGTGGACTTGCCGGCGCCGTTGACGCCGACCAGGCCGATGACGTCCCCGGGCGCGACGACGAGGTCGAGCCCGGAGAAGAGGGAGCGCTCACCGTGACCGGCGGCGAGGTCCTTGGCGACGAGGGTTGCAGTCATGATCTGACGATCCTAGGCGGTCGGGGCGGGGCGGCCGGGCGGTGCGTGGCAGGAAAGGTGGGATGCCCGTCATTGCAGACACCGGACGGCGCGCACAGGATGGAGTCATGCCGCTGCGAAACGTGCTGGTCCTCCTCTACGACGGGGTGCAGAGCCTGGATGTCACCGGTCCGGTGGAGGTGTTCGCCGCGGCCGCCCGCTTCCCGTCGGCGGACGGCGGCTACCGCATCCGTACCGTCGCGCCGGGCGGCGGGCCGGTCCGCACCAACAGCGGGCTGTGCCTCGTCCCGGACGGCGCGCTGGAGGACGTGCCGGACGCGGAGGTGGGGGAGGAG
The DNA here is from genome assembly GCF_043199475.1 of Streptomyces sp. NPDC048603. Classification (NCBI taxonomy): domain Bacteria; kingdom Bacillati; phylum Actinomycetota; class Actinomycetes; order Kitasatosporales; family Streptomycetaceae; genus Streptomyces; species Streptomyces sp. NPDC048603. Next base: position 255,230 of record NZ_JBICVY010000002.1, read on the forward strand.
ACCACCCTCCTGGTGCCCGGCGGGCAGTACTCGGGGGACTTCGATCCCCGCCTCACCGGCTGGCTCCGCGTGCACGGGGGTCGTGCGGGCCGGCTGGTGTCCGTCTGCACCGGCGGGCTGCTGCTCGCCGAGGCGGGACTGCTCGACGGGCACCGGGCGACCACGCACTGGTACTCCTGTGAGCGGATGGCCCGGGACTACCCGGAGGTCACGGTGGAGCCGGACCCCATCTTCGTCCGGGACGGGAAGGTGTCCACCAGCGCCGGGGTCACGGCCGGGATCGACCTGGCCCTCGCCCTGGTGGAGGAGGACTTCGGCGGGGACCTCGCCCTGTCCATCGCCCGGCACCTGGTGGTGTTCCTGCGCAGGCCGGGCAACCAGGCGCAGTTCAGCGCCCAGCTGTCGGCGCAGACCGCACGCCGCGAACCCCTGCGGGAGGTCCAGCACTGGATCGCCGAGCATCCCGGGGAGGACCTCAGCGTCGAGGCGCTGGCCGCCCGCGCGCGGCTCTCGCCGCGGCACTTCGCCCGCGCCTTCCAGGCGGAGACCGGCGTCACCCCGGGACGGTACGTCGAACGGGTGCGGGTCGAGCACGCCCGTCGGCTGCTGGAGGAGACCCGGGAGGGCGTGGCGCAGGTCGCCCGGTCCTCCGGCTACGGCACCCCCGAGGCGCTGCGGCGGGCCTTCGTCCGCGCCCTGGGCCAGCCCCCGGCCGAGTACCGGCGCAGGTTCGGCCCCGAGCGATCCCGACCCGGACCGCACCCCGCCGAGCCCTCGCCGCGGACCCCTCACCTCTGACCGCTCACCTCTGACCGCTCAGCCCTGACCGTTCACCCCTGGGCACTCACGCCCGACCACCGGGCACGTAGCGCTGACCAATCGCCACACTCATCACCCTGGAGGAAACATGCAGATCGCCATCCTGCTCTATGACCGCTTCACCAGCCTCGACGCCGTCGGTCCCTCCGACACCCTCGGCTACATGCCCGGTGCCGAGATCGTGTTCGTCGCCGAGCGCCCCGGGCCCGTACACAACGACTCCGGCGCCCTCGCGATCGTCGCCGACAAGGCGCTCGACGAGGTGACCCGCCCCGACATCGTCGTCGTCCCGGGAGGCCCGGGGCAGAGCGACCAGATGGAGAACACCGTCCTGCTGGACTGGCTGCGCGCGGTCGACGTGACCTCCACCTGGACCACGTCCGTCTGCACCGGCTCGCTGCTGCTGGCCGCGGCCGGGCTGCTGGAGGGCCGCCGGGCGGCCAGCCACTGGCTGGCCCTGGAGGAGCTGCGGAAGTACGGTGCCGAGCCGACGGCGGAGCGGGTGGTCACCGACGGCAAGTACGTCACCGCCGCGGGCGTCTCCTCGGGCATCGACATGGGGCTCACCCTGGTCGGGCGGATCGCCGGGGACCGCGTCGCCCAGAGCGTGCAGCTGCTCACCGAGTACGACCCGCAGCCGCCCTACGACGCGGGCTCGCCGCAGAAGGCCCCGGCCGACCTCGTCGAGGAGTGGCGGGCCAAGAGCCGCTTCATCCTCGAGTAGGTTCCGCGCCCCCGGTCCAGGTGAAGACCGGGGCCCGGCGTTCCAGGAACGCGGCGACCCCCTCGGCGTGGTCGCCGCTCTCCTCCATCTCCGCCGCCCAGTACGCGTCGCGGTCCGTTCGCCCGTCCGCGAACTCCTTCGCCGCCGCCTGGGTGAGCAGCGAGCGCGAGGCCAGTACCGCCGCGAACCCGGCGACCCGCTCGTCCAGGCCGTCGGCCGGGTGCACCTCGTCCACCAGGCCGGTGCGCAGGGCCCGCTCCGCGTCGATCAGCTCCGCGGAGAACAGCAGGTACTTGGCGGCGGCCGGCCCCACCAGCCGGGCCAGCCGCCGGGTCGAGGCCGACGGGTAGACGATGCCGAGCCGGGCCGGGGTCACCCCGAACAGCGCCCCCTCCGCCGCGAACCGCAGGTCGCAGGCAGCGGCCAGCTGGGTGCCGCCCCCCACGCAGTGCCCGCGGACGGCCGCCAGCGTCGGCTTGGGGAAGGCGGCCAAGGCCTCCTCAGCGGCGAGCGCCAGGGGCTTGGGGTCCTCCTCGCCGGTCAGTGAGGTGATGTCGGCCCCCGCGCAGAAGGTGCCGCCGGCCCCGGTCAGTACCACCACCCGTACGGCCGGGTCGCGCGCGAACCCGTCCAGCAGGTCCGGCAGCGCCCGCCACATGGCCGCGGTCATGGCATTGCGCCTCGCCGGGTGGGAGATGGTGACCGTGGCGACCCCGTCCGCGACGGAGGTCAGCAGCTGCGCGTCCATGCCGCGAATCCTATGATCAAAGGGATGTCCGGGGGATGCCGGCGGGGGGTGCTGGAGGTGCACGCCCATGGGCGCAGACGGGACCGACCGGACCGGCGGAACCGGCGGGACCAACGGGAAGAGCCGTGACGGCGGCACGGGCCGTGGCGGCGAGCCGAAGCAGGGCCGGGACAAACTCAGCCGCCACTACGGGTGGATGGCCGTACTCGGTGTGATCCTGGTGCTGGCCGGCCTGGTGGGCCTGGTCTACGCCGGCTTCGCGACCCTGACCACCATGTTCCTGTTCGGCTGTCTGCTGCTGATCGGCGGTGTGGTCGGGCTGCTGCAGGCGTTCCAGTCCCGCAAGAGCAACTACTTCTGGCTCGCCGTGATCATCGCCGCCATCAACATCGCGGCCGGGCTGGTGATCCTGGCCCGTCCCGAGGCCAGCGCCGAGGCGCTCACCATGTTCGCCGCGCTGTTCTTCCTGATCGGCGGGCTGTTCCGGCTGGCCGGCGCCGTGGTGGTGCGGGGACCCGATCTGGGGCTGACGCTGGCGCAGGGCGCCTTCGGGGTGCTGCTCGGCCTGCTGATCCTGTGGGAGTGGCCCGGCAGCAGCCTCTACGTGATCGGTACGTTCTTCTCGCTCGCCCTGCTCTTCGACGGGCTGGCGCTGATCGCCCTCGGTGTGGGGGCGCGGCGCATCCTCGGCCTGGTCAGCGAGGAGGAGACGGCACCGGCGGGGCCTGCGGGCGGTGGGCGGGCCGCCGTGGACGGAGCCGGAAAGGGTCCCACGGAAGATCAGGAACAGTCCAACAACTGACGCTGTCATAAACCAGCGGTCAGAAAGTGCCCGAATGACGCTGACTTGTGGTCAGCGGTCCGGTCCGGACCAGCGCATTCCCCACCCTTGACGCGTGGAGACGATCGAGCGCGAAGACGGGGGCCGGAAGATGGACGCGGACGTCAGCGGGACGGCGCCGCCGGCCCGGTACGAAGGGGTGTGGAGGTTCACCGCCCCCGCGGTTGAAGAATCCGTTCCGCAGGCCCGCCGGGCCGTCCGCGACCTGCTCGGGCGGCAGGGTGTGCCGGCCGACCGGGACCTGGTCTACACCCTGCTCCTGATCGTCTCCGAGCTGGTCACCAACTCGGTGCGGCACGCCGCCCTGCTCTCGCCCGAGGTCGCGGTCGAGGTGGCCATCGGCCGGGACTGGGTACGGGTGGCGGTGGAGGACAACCACCCGTACCGCCCCAAGGCGCTGGAGGCGGACTTCGGCCAGACGGGCGGGCGGGGCCTGCTGCTGGTGCGCGAGACCACCCGGGAGGCCGGCGGGGTCTGCGACGTCGAACACACGGCGGGCGGCGGCAAGGTGATCTGGGCGGCCCTGCCGCTGGTCCCCGCCCCGCGCTGACCGGCGCGGTACTGCCGGCCGGCGACTACCAGCCCGCGGCGTCCCCGGTCAGTTCACGGATCGCCGGCCGGGCCGCGTCCAGCACGGTCATGAACCAGGCCGAGAACGGCTGCTCCGCGTGCCGCTTGGCGAGCTCCTCCGGCGTGACGAAAGCGGTGTCGCCGACCTCCTCCGGATCGGGCCGCAGCGCGGCCTGCGCGAGTCCCACGAAAAGGTGGTTGTACTCCTGCTCCACCAGCCCCGACGCCGGGTCCGGGTGGTTGTACCGGACCGTGCCCGCCTCCGCGAGCAGCGAGGGCGACACCCCCAGCTCCTCGTACGTCCGCCGGGCCGCGGCCGCGAAGGGGGACTCCCCGGGATAGGGGTGCCCGCAGCAGGTGTTCGACCAGACGCCGGGGGAGTGGTACTTCCCCAGGGCGCGCTGCTGCAGCAGCAGTCTTCCCTGGCCGTCGAAGAGGAAGACCGAGAAGGCCCGGTGCAGCTGTCCGGGAGCCTGGTGCGCGGCGAGCTTCTCCGCGGTGCCGATGGTCCTGCCTGCCTCGTCGACCAGTTCGAGCATGATCGGTTCCTGCGGGGCGGTGCCGTTGGACGCGGGGTGCGCGGCGGTGGCTGGTGTGATCGGCATGACCATCCTTCGCTTCGGAATACGGCTTCCAGTCTGACGCACAAATGCCGCTTGTCCGCACTTCGTCCGTCCGCGCATGTCCGCCGCCCGTCCCGTGCTATGGGTCACGGGACGGGCGGCGGACGGAGAGCGGCCGGACGGCCTGTCAGACCCCGAGCTGCCTGTCAGACCCCGGACGGCGGGTCAGACCCCGAACGGCGCCGGATACGCGATCGTGCCCGCCGGAACGGCCGCGGAGCCGTCCAGGACCAGTGCCATCAGCGCCTCGTCCGGCACCTCGAAGGGCGCCCGGATCCCGTACCGCGAAGCCGGCACGAAACCGAAGCGCGGGTAGTACTCCGGATGGCCGAGCACCAGCACCAGCGCCTCACCGCGCTCCCGCGCCGCCTCCAGCAGCGCGCGTACGACGGCACTGCCCGCCCCCGAGCGCTGCACCGCCGGGTCGGCGGCCACCGGGGCCAGCGCCAGCGCCGGCACCCCGTCCACCGTGCAGCGGGTCAGCAGGGCGTGCGCCGCGACCGTGCCGTCCGGCCCCTCGGCCACGAACGACAGGCCCGGCAGCCAGGACGGGTCCGTGCGCAGCGCGTCCACCAGGTCCGCCTCCAGCGGTGTGCCGAAGGCAGCCAGGTTCACCGCCCGTACGGCACCGGTGTCGGCCGGGGTCTCCGGCCGGGCCGGCCAGGACCGGGCCGCCGCGCCCGTTCCGGCGGTGGCCGGGCGCAGCACGTAGCCCGTGTACCCGTACTCGTGTCCGTGCCGCTCCCGTACGGCGATCTCCTCGAGGGTCGCGGACAGCGCGGCCGCCATCCCGGGGGCGTCCTCAATCCGACGGGGCTTCGCCGCGGCGGCGCGGGCGGCCAGCGGGCCGTAGTACTCGTCCCAGTCGGAGCCGGGCTGCGGGAACACCCCGAGCACCCGGTAGCCGGCGGCCTGGACGGCGGCCAGGTTCCCGGCGCCGGTGCGCAGCGCGTAGTGCCGGTCCCAGAACGCTCGGACGGCGGCCGAGGGCTCCTCCGCCGTCCACTCGCACTCGGTCAGCACCAGGGTGCCGCCGGGAGCGAGCAGCCGCCGCCATGCGGCCAGCGCGGTGTCGAAGCCGATCGCGTAGGCGGAGCTCTCCGCCCAGATGAGGTCGAAGGACCCGTCGGCGAAGGGGAGCGCCCCCATGTCGGCGTGGACGGGACGGATCCGGCCGGCCAGGCCACGGGCCTCGGCGGCCTCCCGGAGCTCGTCGAGGAACTCCTCGTGGAGATCGACGGCGGTCACCTCGGCGAGGCCGGCGCCGCCCGCCTCGGCGGCGAGCAGCAGGGCGCTGCGGCCGGGGCCGCAGCCGAGGTCCAGGACCCGCGGCCGCTCCGGGAGCGGCCCGGCCAGGGAGAGCAGCCGGCGGGTGGTCGCGTCGGAACCGGGGCCCTGCCGGGGCAGGCCGCGGTGCAGGGTGAAGAACGCCTCACGGAATGCGTGCGGATCCCGCGCATCGTGAAGGTCGTGAAGGTCGTCGAGAGAAGTGTGGTCGGTCAACGTGAACCCTTGAACGGGGGCTCCGGCCGACGGGGCGGCTGCGGACGGTCAGTGGAAACCGTTCGGTCAGGCCCGGCCGGACGCCCGGAGGAAGTCGGGGATGTACCGGATCTCGCCGCGCTCGGCAGCGATCACTGCGACGGTCATCAACCCCACCCCTTCCCGATTTGTCCGGCCTGTGACGTCCGTACGGCCTTTACGGAGCTCGTACGCGTCTGCGCCCACCCTAACATCCAGGCGGTTTGTGGGCCGAAGCCCGGATCATCAATGATGATCAAGCGGCGGACGGTCGGGGTGTGAACAGGGGGTGAACCCCGGCTTCCATTCATCCGATAGCCTCTGCCGACGTGCTGCCGCCCCACGAGGCGCCCGTTCCAAGGAGTGAGTTCGTCGCCGACCGCCATCCTCACCGGCCCACCGGTCCCCGGATCACCGATCGAAGGCGACCTCCGCACCCTCGGCTTCGAGGTCACCACCGCCGACGGCCCGGCCGGAGCGGCGGCCGCCCTGGCCGCCGTACCCGCCGACCAGCGGGTGGCCGTGGTGGACAGCGCCTTCGTCGGGCACCTTCACGCACTGCGCCTGGCCCTCACCGACCCGCGCTTCGACGCCTGCGCCGTCCCCGGCGCGCTCACCGTGCAGCCGGCCGCCCGGGCCGCCCTCATCCGCGCCGTGAGCCGCGTCACCGTCCCCGAGACCGCCCCGGCCGACGCGTCCGCGCGGGCCGGCCGCGACGGGGACGGCCCGTACGCGGGCCGGCTGGCCGACGTACTGGAGGCGGACGGCACGGCGGTGCAGCGGCCCGAGCTCGGCAGCCTGGTCGCCGCCGTGCCCGCCGGCCCGGCCGAGCGCGCCGAGGCGGTTGCCGCGGTCGCCGCGGTGGACGACGAGGCGGTCCGGCTGCGCTCCGCCGTGAAGTCCCGCGACGGGTTTTTCACCACCTTCTTCATCAGCCCGTACTCGCGCTACATCGCCCGCTGGTGCGCGCGCCGCGGCCTCACCCCCAACCAGGTCACCACCGCCTCGCTGATCACCGCGCTGATCGCGGCGGGCTGCGCGGCCACCGGTGACCGCTGGGGCTACGTGGCGGCCGGCGTGCTGCTGCTCGTCTCCTTCGTCCTGGACTGCACCGACGGGCAGCTCGCCCGCTACTCCCTGCAGTACTCGACGATGGGCGCCTGGCTGGACGCCACCTTCGACCGGGCCAAGGAGTACTCCTTCTACGCCGGTCTGGCGCTCGGCGCGGCCCGCAACGGCGACGACGTCTGGGCGCTCGCGCTCGGCGCGATGATCCTCATGACCTGCCGGCACGTGGTCGACTTCGCCTTCAACGAGGCCAACCACGACGCCACCGCCAACACGAGCCCCACCGCCGCGCTCTCGGACCGGCTGGACAGCGTCGGCTGGACGGTCTGGGCCCGCCGCATGATCATCCTGCCGATCGGCGAGCGCTGGGCGATGATCGCGGTGCTCACCGCCGCGACCACCCCGCGGATCGTCTTCTACGCGCTGCTGGTCGGCTGCGCCCTCGGTGCTCTCTACACCACCGCCGGCCGCGTCCTCCGCTCCCTGACCCGCAAGGCGCGGCGGACGGACCGGGCCGCGCAGGCCCTCTACGACCTCACCGACTCCGGCCCGCTGGCCGAGTTCCCGCGGCGCCTGCTGAAGGCCCGCAAGCCCGCCGCGACCTCGGTGCTCGTCGCCGGTGTCGCCACCGTCGCCATGATCGGCCTGGCCCTTTCCAGGCCCTTCGGGGACCCGGTGCTGATCGCCGTCGCCGTGCTCTACGCCGTGGCCGCCGGAGAGGCCGTCTCCCGCCCCCTCAAGGGCGCCCTGGACTGGCTGATCCCGCCGCTGTTCCGCGCCGCCGAATACACCACGGTGCTGATCCTGGCCGTCAAGGCGGACGTGAACGGAGCCCTTCCGGCGGCTTTCGGGCTGGTGGCGGCCGTCGCCTACCATCACTACGACACGGTGTACCGCATCCGCGGCGGCACCGGCGCGCCCCCGCACTGGCTGGTGCGGATCACCGGCGGTCACGAAGGCCGGGTCCTGGTGGCCGTGGTCCTGTCCGTCGTCCTCGCGCGCGCTGACTTCCCGGTCGCGCTCACGGCCCTCGCCGCGTTCGTGGCCCTCGTGGTGCTCGTGGAGAGCATCCGCTTCTGGGTGTCCTCCGGAGCACCCGCCGTACATGACGAAGGAGAACCAGCATGATCGGCCTTGTCCTCGCTGCCGGTGCCGGACGCCGTCTGCGTCCGTACACCGACACCCTCCCCAAGGCCCTCGTGCCCGTCGGCCCCGAAGGTGACGAGGAGAGCCTCACGGTCCTCGACCTGACCCTGGGCAACTTCGCCGAGGTCGGCCTCACCGAGGTCGCGATCGTCGTCGGCTACCGCAAGGAGGCCGTGTACGAGCGCAAGGCCGCCCTGGAGGCCAAGTACGGCCTGAAGCTCACGCTGATCGACAACGACAAGGCCGAGGAGTGGAACAACGCCTACTCCCTGTGGTGCGCCCGTGACGTCCTGAAGCAGGGTGTGATCCTCGCCAACGGGGACACCGTCCACCCGGTCTCGGTCGAGAAGACGCTGCTCGCCGCCCGCGGCAACGGCCAGAAGATCATCCTCGCCCTCGACACGGTCAAGCAGCTGGCCGACGAGGAGATGAAGGTCATCACGGCAGACGGCCAGGGCGTCCGCAAGATCACCAAGCTGATGGAGCCGGCCACCGCGACCGGCGAGTACATCGGCGTCACCCTGATCGAGCCGGAGGCCGCCGAGGAGCTGGCCGACGCGCTCAAGGTGACCTTCGAGCGCGACCCCGACCTCTACTACGAGGACGGCTACCAGGAACTGGTCAACCGCGGCTTCACCGTCGACGTGGCCCCCATCGGCGACGTCAAGTGGGTCGAGATCGACAACCACGACGACCTCGCCAAGGGCCGGACGATCGCATGCCAGTACTGACGAGGCTCATTCCCTCCCCGGTCGTCGTCGACATCAGCAACGGGGCGATGGACAAGCTGGACGGCATCCTCGCCGACCAGCGGATCTCCGCCTCCGGCAAGCTGGCGATCGCGATCAGCGGCGGCTCCGGCCGGGCGCTCCGCGCCCGGCTGGCCCCGGTCCTGCCCTACGCCGACTGGTACCCGGTCGCCGACGGCACCATCGACTCGGCGGTCAAGCTCGCCGATGACATAAAGGGCCGCCGCTACGACGCCGTGGTGGGTCTGGGCGGCGGCAAGATCATCGACGTGGCGAAGTACGCCGCGGCGCGGGTCGGGCTGCCGATGGTGGCGATCGCCACCAACCTCTCGCACGACGGGATCTGCTCCCCGGTGTCCATCCTGGACAACGACAACGGGCGCGGTTCCTACGGTGTCCCCACCCCGATCGCCATGGTGATCGACCTCGACGTGATCCGCGAAGCCCCCACCCGGTTCATCCGGGCCGGCATCGGGGACGCGATCTCCAACATCTCGTCGATCGCCGACTGGGAGCTGTCGCACAAGATCACCGGAGAGGCCGTGGACGGCCTGGCCGCCGCCATGGCCCGCACCGCCGGCGAGTCGGTGCTGCGCCACCCCGGCGGCTGCGGGGACGACGAGTTCCTCACGGTGCTCGCCGAGTCCCTCGTCCTGACCGGCATCGCCATGTCGATCAGCGGGGACAGCCGGCCGGCCTCCGGCGCCTGCCACGAGATCAGCCACGCCTTCGACCTGCTCTACCCGGGGCGCTCCGCGCTCCACGGCGAGCAGGTGGGCCTCGGCGCCGCCTTCGCGATGCACCTGCGCGGGGCCCGGGAGCAGTCCGGGCTCTTCGTGGAGGTGCTGCGCCGGCACGCACTGCCCGTGCTGCCCGAGGAGATCGGGTTCAGCGTGGACGAGTTCGTCGCGGCCGTCGAATACGCCCCGCAGACCCGCCCGGGACGGTTCACCGTCCTGGAGCACCTCAACCTGTCCGAAGCCGACATCAGGGACGCGTACGCCGACTATGCCAAAACCATCCGTAGCTGAGCTCCGCCCGGTCGTCCATCCGGCGGGCGTGAAGGACCGGCGCAGCGGAGAGCACTGGGGCGGCCGCCTGTACATGCGCGAGGTCTCCCTGCGCATCACCCGCCTGCTGGCGAACACCAAGGTCACGCCGAACCAGCTGACCTACCTGATGACGCTGTGCGGCGTGCTGGCCGCCCCGGCCCTGCTGATCCCCGGGATCTGGGGCGCCGTCCTCGGTGTCGTCTTCGTACAGCTCTACCTGCTGCTCGACTGCGTCGACGGCGAGCTCGCCCGCTGGAAGAAGCAGTACTCGCTGTCCGGGGTCTACCTGGACCGGGTCGGCGCCTACCTGTGCGACGCGGCCGTCCTCACCGGCTTCGGCCTGCGCGCCGCGGACCTGTGGGGCGAGGGGCGCGTCGACTGGCTGTGGGCCTTCCTGGGCACCCTCGCCGCGCTCGGCGCGATCCTGATCAAGGCCGAGACCGACCTGGTCGGGGTGGCCCGCCACCAGGCCGGAATGGCCCCGGTCCAGGAGGCCGCGGCCGAGCCCCGCTCCTCCGGCGTGGCGCTCGCCCGCCGGGCCGCCGCCGCGCTGAAGTTCCACCGGCTGATCCTCGGCATCGAGGCCTCCCTGCTCATCGTGGTGCTGGCGGTGCTGGACCAGATGCGGGGCGACCTGTACTGGTCCCGGGTCGGCGTCGCCGTACTGGCCGCCATCGCGCTCCTGCAGACGGTGCTGCACCTGGTGTCCGTCCTCGCCTCCAGCAGGCTCAAGTGACCGCCCCGCTGCGCATCGGCGCGGTGATCATCACCATGGGAACCCGGCCCGACGAGCTCAAGGCGCTCCTGGAGTCGGTGGCCCGGCAGGACGGCGACCCGATCGAGGTGGTCGTGGTCTGCCAGGGCGTGAAGCTGGACGGGCTGCCCGAGGGCGTCCGTACCGTCGAGCTCCCGGAGAACCTCGGCATCCCCGGCGGCCGCAACGTGGGCATCGAGGCGTTCGGCCCCGGCGGCCGCGACGTGGACGCCCTCATGTTCCTCGACGACGACGGACTGCTGGAGCGCACCGACACCGCGGAGCTGTGCCGGCAGGCGTTCGCCGAGGACCCGCGGCTCGGGATCATCAGCTTCCGGATCGCCGATCCGGAGACCGGCACCACCCAGCGCCGGCACGTGCCGAGGCTGGGCTCCTCCGACCCGATGCGGTCCTCGCGGGTGACCACCTTCCTGGGCGGCGCCAACATCGTCCGGACCCGGGTGTTCCAGGAGATCGGCGGCCTGCCCGACGACTTCTTCTACGCCCACGAGGAGACGGACCTGGCCTGGCGGGCCCTGGACGCGGGCTGGATGGTGGACTACCGGGCCGACATGGTGCTGCTGCACCCGGCCACGTCGCCCTCCCGGCACGCCCAGTACCACCGGCTGGTGGCCCGGAACCGGGTGTGGCTGGCGCGGCGGAACCTGCCCCTCCTCCTGGTCCCCGTCTACCTCGCGGTGTGGGTGCTGCTCACCCTGGTCCGCCGTCCGTCGAAGTCCGCCCTGGCGGCGTGGTTCGCGGGATTCAAGGAGGGGTGGCAGACTCCCTCCGGGCCCCGGAAGCCGATCAAGTGGCGCACCGTATGGCTGCTGACCCGGCTGGGGCGACCGCCCGTCGTCTGACCGGCCGGGGCTCTGCGACCATGGACGCTCTGGGACCATGGAACGTCGTACCCGGAGCCGGTGCCCTGAGCCCGACGCCCACACCTGCCGCATCTTGAAGACGAAAGTTTCAACTTGTGAGTGACACAACCCACGACGGCGCCCTCGCCACGAGCACGCCGCCGTCCGCCGATGTGGGGCTGACCCCCTCGCAGCTCGCTGCCAAGTACGGGCTCTCGGTGAGCGGGGCCCGGCCAGGGCTTGCCGAGTACGTGCGGCAGATCTGGGGCCGGCGCCACTTCATCGTGGCCTTCTCGCGGGCCAAGCTGATGGCCCAGTACAGCCAGGCCAAGCTGGGCCAGATCTGGCAGGTGGCGACGCCGCTGCTGAACGCGGCCGTGTACTGGCTGATCTTCGGCGTGATCCTCGGCGCGGGCAAGGAGATGCCCTCCGGCGTCTACGTCCCGTTCCTGATGATGGGCATCTTCGTCTTCACCTTCACCCAGAGCTCGCTGATGGCCGGTGTCCGGTCGATCTCCGGCAACCTGGGTCTGGTCCGGGCCCTGCACTTCCCCCGGGCCACCCTGCCGATCTCGTTCTCGCTGCAGCAGCTCCAGCAGCTGATGTACTCGATGATCGTGGTGTTCATCATCGCGATCGCCTTCGGCAACTACCCGAAGCTCTCCTGGCTGCTGGTGATCCCGACGCTGGCGCTGCAGTTCGTCTTCAACACCGGTCTGGCGATGGTCTTCGCGCGGATGGGCGCGAAGACCCCCGACCTGGCGCAGCTCATGCCGTTCATCATGCGTACCTGGATGTACGCCTCCGGCGTGATGTTCCCGATCGCGGCCTACCTCGAGGACCAGCCGGCCTGGGTCAGTGACCTGCTGCTGTGGAACCCGGCGTCGATCTACATGGACCTCGTCCGGTTCGCGCTGATCGACGAGTACGGCGCGAGCAACCTGCCGCCGCACGTCTGGGCCTTCGCCGTCGGCTGGGCCGTGGTGATCGGAGCCGGCGGGTTCATCTACTTCTGGAAGGCAGAGGAGCGTTACGGCCGTGGCTGACAATTCCCAGGGGCGCATCCCCACGGTCATCGCCGACGACGTCCACATCGTCTACCGGGTCAACGCCGGTGGCGGCGGCAAGGGCAGCGCCACGTCGGCGATGAGCAGAATACTCCGGCGCAAGGGCGAGCAGCCCGGCGTGCGCCGGGTGCACGCCGTCCGCGGCGTCACCTTCACCGCGTACCGGGGCGAGGCCATCGGCCTCATCGGTACCAACGGCTCCGGCAAGTCGACCCTGCTGCGGGCCATCGCCGGCCTGCTGCCGACCGAGTCCGGCAAGGTCTACACCGACGGGCAGCCCTCGCTGCTCGGTGTGAACGCCGCGCTGATGAACGACCTGACCGGTGAGCGCAACGTGATGCTCGGCGGCCTGGCCATGGGCATGTCCCGTGAGGAGATCCTCGGCCGGTACCAGGAGATCGTCGACTTCTCGGGCATCAACGAGAAGGGCGACTTCATCTCCCTTCCCATGCGCACGTACTCCTCCGGCATGGCGGCGCGCCTGCGCTTCTCCATCGCGGCCGCCAAGAACCACGACGTGCTGATGATCGACGAGGCGCTGGCCACCGGTGACCGCAAGTTCCAGATCCGCTCCGAGGAGCGGATCCGCGAGCTGCGCAAGGAAGCCGGCACGGTGTTCCTGGTCAGCCACAGCAACAAGTCGATCCGGGACACCTGCGACCGGGTGCTGTGGCTGGAGAAGGGCGAGCTGCTGATGGACGGGCCGACCGAAGAGGTCGTCCGTGCTTACGAGAAGGAGACCGGGCGCTAGGGGCGACACGCCCGGCCCGGCTCGTTCGGCGGGCCCCCGACGCACCCGGGTGCGTCGGGGGCCTCGTCGTGTGGCGTCCGGCGGGTGGGACGGGCGCGACATCCCGCAACGCCGCGTGTACCCGCGCGCTCGGCCCGGCGTTGTACAACGTAAGCTGGACCGGTCCTGAATCGCGGGCGGCGTGTCCGAAATGGGATGTATTGGGATGGCGTGTAGAACGGGAGATGTGACGGCAATGGCTACGGGAGACCTCCGGACACCGGGCGGACCGGCCGTCCCCGCCCCGGGCGGCGGGCGGTGACCCCGGGGCCCGGCATCCGGCCCGACGCCACCCCGCACGCCACGCCGGCGACCGAGCCCGCGACGCACGCCACGCCCGCCGGCCACGCCGGAGACCTCGCGCACGTCACGCACGCCACGCTCGGCAAGGCCGCGGCCGAGAACTTCCCGGTCGCCCCCGCCTTCCTCCCGCGCGCCTGGCGCGAGAGCCTGATGGCCGTCTACGGCTACGCCCGCCTGGTCGACGACATCGGCGACGGCGACCTCGCCCCCGGCGGGGCGGACGCCGCCCTCCTGGGTCTGGACCCGGCCGCCGCCGAGGACCGGCTCGCCGCCCTCGACGCCTTCGAGGCCGACCTGCGGCGCGTCTTCCACGGCACCCCGCGCCACCCGCTGCTGGCCTCCCTGCAGCCCGTCGTACGCGCCCACGGACTCACCCCCGAGCCCTTCCTCGGCCTGATCGAAGCCAACCGGCAGGACCAGCGGGTGGCGCGCTACGCCACGTACCGGGAGCTCGCCGGATACTGCGAGCTGTCCGCCAACCCCGTCGGCCGCCTGGTGCTCTCGATCACCGGGACCGCCACCCCCGAGCGGATCCGCCGCTCCGACGAGATCTGCACCGCCCTGCAGATCGTCGAGCACCTCCAGGACGTCACCGAGGACCTCGGCCGCGACCGGATCTACCTGCCCGCCGAGGACATGCGGCGCTTCCACGTCACCGAGGCCGACCTGGCCGCCCCCACCGCGGGCGCGGCCGTCCGCTCGCTGATCGCCTACGAAGCCGAACGGGCCCGGCACCTGCTGGACGCCGGCACCCCCCTCGTCGGCAGTGTGCACGGCAGGCTCCGGCTGCTCCTCGCGGGGTTCGTCGGGGGCGGGCGTGCCGCACTCCGCGCGATCTCCGCCGCCGGATTCGACGTCCTTCCCGGCCCGCCCGGGCCCACCAAGACCGGCCTGCTCCGCGAGGTGGCCGCCGTACTGCGCCCAGCGCCGAGAAAGGGGTGAGCCCCACCGTGGAGGGCACCCACGCGTCCGCACCGGTAGCCGCCGCCTACAGCTACTGCGAGGCCGTCACCGGCGCACAGGCACGCAACTTCGCGTACGGCATCCGGCTGCTGCCGACCGACAAGCGGCAGGCGATGTCGGCGCTGTACGCCTTCTCCCGGCGCGTCGACGACATCGGCGACGGCACGCTGCCGGCCGAGGCGAAGCTGACCCGGCTGGAGGAGACCCGCGCGCTGCTCGGCCGGATCCGCGACGGCCGCGTCGAGGAGGACGACACGGACCCCGTCGCGGTCGCCCTCGCGCACGCCGCGCGCCGGTTCCCGATCCCCCTCGGCGGCCTCGACGAGCTGATCGACGGCGTGCTCATGGACGTACGCGGCAAGGAGTACGAGACCTGGGAGGAGCTCAGGGACTACTGCCGCTGCGTGGCCGGAGCCATCGGCCGGCTCTCGCTCGGCGTGTTCGGCACCGCCCCCGGGGCGCGCGACGCGGCCCGCGCCTCCGAATACGCGAACACGCTCGGCCTCGCCCTGCAACTCACCAACATTCTCCGGGACGTCCGCGAGGACGCCGCCAACGGCCGTACCTACCTGCCCGCGGAGGACCTCGCCAAGTTCGGCTGCGCCGAGGGCTTCGACTCCGGCCGCGCCCCGGCAGGCTCGGACTTCCCGGGCCTGGTCCACCACGAAGTACGGCGCGCCCGGGCCCTGTTCACCGAGGGCTACCGGCTGCTGCCCATGCTCGACCGGCGCAGCGGCGCCTGCGTGGCCGCGATGGCCGGCATCTACCGCCGGCTCCTCGACCGCATCGAGCGCGAGCCGTACGCCGTCCTGCGCGGCCGCGTCTCGCTCCCGGTCCGGGAGAAGGCGTACGTCGCCGTGCGCGGCCTGTCCGGCCTCGACGCGCGCACCATCTCCCGCCAGAGCGCCAGGAGGCGGCCACTGTGACCTCCGCACACCACCAGGACGGGGAGGACGCGTGAACGACCACCGTGCCGTCGTCGTCGGCGGTGGCCTCGCCGGGGTCACCGCCGCGCTCGAACTCGCCGGGGCCGGGCTGGACGTCACCCTGCTCGAAGGGCGGCCGCGGCTGGGCGGGCTCGCCTTCTCCTTCAAGCGCGGCGACCTGACCGTCGACAACGGGCAGCACGTCTACATGCGCTGCTGCACCGCCTACCGCTGGTTCCTGGACCGGATCGGGGGCACCGCCCTCGCACCGCTGCAGGACCGCCTCGACGTGCCCGTCCTGGACGTGGCGCACCCCCAGGGGCCCCGGCTCGGCCGGCTGCGCCGCGCCGCGCTGCCGGTCCCGCTGCACCTGGCGGGCTCGCTGGCCCGCTACCCCCACCTGTCTCTCGCCGAGCGCGCGGCCGTCGGCCGGGCCGCGCTCGCCCTGCGCCGGCTCGACCCCGCCGACCCGGCCCTGGACGGCGTGGACTTCGCGACCTGGCTCGGCCGCCACGGCCAGTCGGCCCGTACCGTCGAGGCCCTCTGGGACCTCGTCGGCATCGCCACCCTCAACGCCACCGCCGGGCACTGCTCGCTCGGGCTGGCCGCCATGGTGTTCAAGACCGGTCTGCTGTCCGAGCCCGGCGCCGCCGACATCGGCTGGGCCCGGGTCCCGCTCGGCGACCTGCACGACACCCTGGCCCGCAAGGCCCTCGACGCGGCCGGCGTCCGCACCGCCGTGCGCACCCGGGTCACCGGCATCTCCCGCACCCCGGACGGGGACTGGCAGGTCGGCACGGAGGGCGAGAGCCTGACCGCCGGGACCGTGGTCCTGGCCGTCCCGCAGCGCGAGGCGCACGGACTGCTGCCGCACGGTGCCCTCGACGACCGGGACAAGCTGCTCGACATCGGCACCGCGCCCATCCTCAACGTGCACGTCGTGTACGACCGGAAGGTCCTCAGGCAGCCCTTCTTCGCGGCGCTCGGCTCCCCCGTCCAGTGGGTCTTCGACCGCACCGACGCCTCCGGTCTCACCGACGGCGGCCAGTACCTCGCGCTGTCCCAGTCCGCCGCGCAGGCCGACATCGACGAGCCCGTCCAGGTGCTGCGCCGCAAGTACCTGCCCGAACTGGAGCGGCTGCTCCCGGCCGCGCGCGGCGCCAAGGTCCGGGACTTCTTCGTCACCCGGGAGCGGACAGCGACGTTCGCACCCACCCCCGGCGTCGGCCGGCTGCGGCCCGCGGCCCGCACCGACGCGCCCGGCCTCTACCTCGCGGGTTCGTGGACGGCCACCGGCTGGCCCGCGACCATGGAGAGCGCCGTCCGGAGCGGTCTCGGCGCGGCGCACGCCGCTCTTGCCGTGCTCGGCCGCCCCCGCGAGAACCGACTTCAGGAGGCGGCATGACCCTCACGGGCACCACCGGCACCACCAGCAAGACCGGCACCACGACAGCACGTACAGGAACAAGAGGAGAGCCAGTGAACCCGGGGAACCATACGGGCAACGTCGCGAAGGCGGACACGCTCGCGCTGCTGGAGCGCGGACGCGCGCTCTCGACCCCGGAGCTCCGTGCGGCCGTCGACCGGCTCGCACCGCCCATGAACACCGTCGCCGCCTACCACTTCGGGTGGATCGACGCCCAGGGCAACCCCGCCGACGGGGACGGCGGCAAGGCCGTCCGTCCCGCGCTGGCCCTGCTCTCCGCGGAGGCCGCCGGCGCGTCGCCCGAGGTCGGCATCCCCGGCGCCGTCGCCGTCGAGCTCGTGCACAACTTCTCGCTGCTGCACGACGACCTGATGGACGGCGACGAGCAGCGCCGCCACCGCGACACCGTCTGGAAGGTGCACGGCCCCGCCCAGGCCATCCTGGTCGGCGACGCCCTGTTCGCCCTGGCCAACGAGGTGCTGCTGGAGCTCGGCACCGCCGAGGCCGCCCGCGCCACCCACCGGCTGACCATCGCCAGCCGCAAGCTCATCGACGGCCAGGCCCAGGACATCTCCTACGAGCACCGCGAGCGCGTGAGCGTCGAGGAGTGCCTGGAGATGGAGGGCAACAAGACCGGCGCGCTGCTCGCCTGCGCCGTGTCCATCGGCGCGGTGCTCGGCGGCGCCGACGACCGTACGGCCGACAAGCTGGAGGAGTACGGCTACCACCTCGGCCTCGCCTTCCAGGCCGTCGACGACCTGCTGGGCATCTGGGGCGACCCGGAGTCCACCGGCAAGCAGACCTGGAGCGACCTGCGTCAGCGGAAGAAGTCCCTGCCGGTGGTCGCCGCCCTCGCGGCCGGCGGCGAGGCCTCTGAGGAACTCGCGCGGCTGCTCGCCGAAGACGCCAAGAGCAGCGACTTCGAGAACTTCTCGGAGGCCGAGTTCGCCCACCGCGCCGCCCTCATCGAGCAGGCCGGCGGCCGTCAGTGGACCGCCGACGAGGCGCGCCGCCAGCACGCCGTGGCCGTCCGGGCCCTGGAGGACGTGGACATGCCGCAGCGGGTCCGCGAACAGCTCGTGGAGCTGGCCGACTTCGTGGTCGTCCGCAAGAAGTGAGCACCACCCGTACGGGCATATGACCCGCGAGTCGCCGGCCGGCGCCGGCAGCCCGTAGCGCGCCGGCCGACGGCATACCCCAGCACAGCAGAGGACACTGCACGAAGGGGAAGCCATGACAGCGACGACGGACGGACCCGCCAACCCCGGCGGGGATCCGACCAGCGGAAACACCGAAGCCGCGGCCGGCGGGCCCCAGGAGGTCCCGCACGGCGGCGGCCCGGGGCCCGGGGCGCCGACCGGCTCCGTCCGGTCCCGGTCCCGGTCCCGCTCCCAGGCCGGCCCGGCCAGGCGCGGAGCGGACGGCGAACCCGCCACGGCCGGACGGCCGGCCGGCGGCCGGCCCGGGGCGCCGAGCCCCGTCGAGGACGCCGTCGCACGGGCGACGGCCCACCTGCTCACCCGCCAGGACCCCGCCGGATGGTGGAAGGGCGACCTGCAGACCAACGTCACCATGGACGCCGAGGACCTCCTGCTGCGGCAGTACCTCGGCATCCGGGACGAGCCGACCACCCGGGCCGCCGCCCTGTTCATCCGCGGCGAGCAGGGCGCGGACGGCACCTGGGCCACCTTCCACGGCGGACCGCCCGACCTCAACGCCACCATCGAGGCGTACGTCGCCCTGCGGCTGGCCGGGGACCCGCCCGACGCCCCGCACATGGTCCGCGCGTCGGCGTGGATCCGGGCCCGCGGCGGCATCGCCTCCGCCCGCGTGTTCACCCGGATCTGGCTCGCCCTGTTCGGCTGGTGGAGCTGGGACCACCTGCCCGAACTCCCGCCGGAGCTCGTGTTCCTGCCGCCCTGGGTGCCGCTGAACATCTACGACTTCGGCTGCTGGGCCCGGCAGACCATCGTCCCGCTGACCGTCGTGTCCGCGCACCGGCCCGTCCGGCCCGCCCCCTTCGCCCTGGACGAGCTGCACACCGACGCCCGCGATCCCCACCCGGCCAGACCGCTCGCCTCCGCCGGGAGCTGGGACGGCGTCTTCCAGCGCATGGACAAGGTGCTGCACCTCTACCGCAAGGTGGCCCCGCGCCGGCTGCGCGGTGCGGCCATGCGTTCCGCCGCCCGCTGGATCATCGAACGGCAGGAGAACGACGGCTGCTGGGGCGGCATCCAGCCGCCCGCCGTGTACTCGGTGATCGCCCTGAGCCTCCTCGGGTACGACCTGGAGCACCCCGTGATGCGGGCGGGCCTGGAGTCCCTGGACCGGTTCGCGGTCTGGCGCGAGGACGGTGCCCGGATGATCGAGGCGTGCCAGTCCCCGGTCTGGGACACCTGCCTGGCCGCGATCGCGCTCGCCGACGCGGGCCTGCCCGCCGATCACCCCGCCCTGGTCGCCGCGGCCGACTGGATGCTCGGCGAGGAGATCACCAAGATCGGTGACTGGGCCGTTCGGCGGCCCAGGCTCGCCCCCGGGGGCTGGGCCTTCGAGTTCCACAACGACAACTACCCGGACATCGACGACACCGCCGAGGTCGTGCTCGCCCTGCGCCGCATCAGGCACCCCGACCCGGCCAGGATGGAGGCCGCGATCGCCCGCGGCGTCTCCTGGAGCCTCGGCATGCAGTCGGGCAACGGCGCGTGGGGCGCGTTCGACGCGGACAACACCAGCCCGCTCCCCAACCGGCTGCCGTTCTGCGACTTCGGCGAGGTCATCGACCCCCCGTCGGCCGACGTCACCGCGCACGTGGTGGAGATGCTCGCGGTGGAGGGCCGGGCGGGCGACCCGCGCACCTGGCGGGGCATCGAGTGGCTGCTGGCCGAACAGGAGCCGGGCGGTGCCTGGTTCGGACGCTGGGGCACCAACTACGTGTACGGCACCGGGTCGGTGCTGCCGGCCCTGGCCGCCGCCGGGATCCCCGCCTCGCACCCCGCGGTGCGGCGTGCCGTGGCCTGGCTGGAGTCCGTACAGAACGACGACGGCGGCTGGGGCGAGGACCAGCGCTCCTACCGGGACCCGGAGCGGTGGGCCGGCCGCGGCGACTCCACCCCCTCGCAGACCGCGTGGGCCCTGCTCGCGCTGCTGGCGGCGGGGGAGCGGGACGGCAAGGCCGTGGAACGGGGCATCGGATACCTGACCGACACCCAGCGGGAGGACGGCTCCTGGGACGAGCCGCACTTCACCGGCACCGGCTTCCCCTGGGACTTCTCCATCAACTACCACCTGTACCGGCAGGTGTTCCCCCTCACGGCCCTGGGCCGCTACCTGCACGGCGAGCCGTTCGGCTCCCCGGCAGGGCCGTCGGGCCCCGCCGCCGGGGCGTCCGCCACGGCGTCCTCCGGCACCGGCGGGGGTTCCACCGCCCCGGCGGCAGCGCCCGCGGCGGCCGACGCGTGGAGCGCCGCCTCGGACCCGGTGGATCCCCTGGGGGAGGCGTGATGGCCGCGCAGCGGGCCGGCCGGGCGGCCGGGGCCGCGGCGGCGCCGGACGGGGCAGCGGCCCCGCCGGGCGCACTGATCGTGGCCTGCGCGCTCGGTATCGAACGCCTCGCCCTGGGCCGGGCCGACCGGCCGGGAGCGCCCGATCCGCTGGCGGTGATCCGTACCGGGATGGGCCCGCGCGCCGCCGAACGGGCCGTCGGCGCGGCGCTCGCCGCACCCGGCATGGACGGGGCGGCCTTGGTCGCCACCGGCTTCTGCGCCGGGCTCGTGCCGGGCATGCACCCCGGCGACCTGGTGGTCGCCACCGAGACCCGGGACCCGCGCGGCACCGTCCTGTGCGACGGTACGGCGCTGCTCGCCGAGACACTGGCCCGGTTGCTGCCCGGCCGTACCGTCCACACCGGCCCGCTCACCGGCGCCGACCACGTCGTACGCGGGAACGAGCGCGCCGAGCTGCGGGCCGCCACCGGCGCGGTCGCCGTCGACATGGAGTCGGCGGCCACCCTGTGGGCGGCAGCACGGCTCCGGACGCCGGCCGGCGAACACGCTGCCGGGCCGGGCCCGGCCGGGAGGCCGCCCGTTGCCGCCGTCCGGGTGATCGTGGACGCCCCCGAGCACGAGCTCGTCCGTATCGGCACGGTGCGCGGTGGAATATCGGCCTTCCGTGTTCTCCGTGCCGTACTGCCCGCTTTTTTCGACTGGCACCGTTCGTTGCTGCTCCCCAGGAGGTGAGCCAGATGGCCATGCCGCTGCGACAGTCCATCAGGGTCGGGACCTATCTCTTCGAACAGAAGCTCCGGAAGCGCGAGAAGTTCCCTCTGATCGTCGAACTGGAGCCCCTCTACGCCTGCAACCTGAAGTGCGAGGGCTGCGGAAAGATCCAGCACCCCGCCGGGGTGCTCAAGCAGCGCATGCCGGTCGCCCAGGCGGTCGGCGCCGTCCTGGAGTCCGGCGCGCCGATGGTGTCCATCGCCGGCGGCGAGCCGCTGATGCACCCGCAGATCCACGAGATCGTCCGCCAGCTGGTGGCCCGCCGGAAGTACGTCTTCCTCTGCACCAACGCCCTGCTGCTGCGCAAGAAGCTCGGCGACTTCACCCCCTCGCCGTACTTCGCCTTCGCCGTCCACATCGACGGTCTGCGCGAACGGCACGACGAGTCGGTCGCCAAGGAAGGCGTCTTCGACGAGGCGGTGGCCGCCATCAAGGAGGCCAAGCGGCGCGGATTCCGCGTCACCACCAACTCGACCTTCTTCAACACCGACACCCCGCAGACCGTCATCGAGGTCCTCGACTACCTCAACGACGACCTCCAGGTCGACGAAATGATGATCTCACCCGCCTATGCCTACGAAAAGGCACCCGACCAGGAACACTTCCTGGGCGTCGAACAGACCCGCGACCTCTTCCGCAAGGCATTCGCGGGCGGCAACCGGCGGCGCTGGCGCCTCAACCACTCGCCGCTGTTCCTGGACTTCCTGGAGGGCAAAGCCGATTTCCCGTGCACGGCCTGGGCCATCCCGAATTACTCCCTCTTCGGATGGCAGCGCCCCTGCTATCTGATGAGCGACGGCTACGTGCCGACGTACCGGGAACTCGTCGAGGACACCGACTGGGACGCGTACGGCCGCGGCAAGGACCCGCGCTGCGCGAATTGCATGGCGCACTGCGGCTACGAGCCGACCGCGGTGCTCGCGACGATGGGATCGCTGAAGGAGTCCCTGCGCGCCGCCCGCGAAACCGCCTCGGGGAGCAGGGAGAAGCGGTGACCGGCAGCCCGGGGTTCGACCTCCGCGCCCTGCTGGCCGAGCGGGGTGCGGAACGGTACGAACTGCACGCCAGGCACCTGAACCACCAACTTCCGCGCATGCTGCGCACCATCGGCTTCGACAAGGTCTACGTCCGGGCCGAGGGCGCCCACTTCTGGGACGCCGAGGGCAACGACTACCTGGACATGCTGGCCGGGTTCGGGGTGATGGGCCTGGGCCGCCACCACCCCGTGGTCCGCCGCGCCCTGCACGACGTCCTGGACGCCCAGCTCGCCGACCTCACCCGGTTCGACTGCCAGCCGCTGCCGGGGCTGCTCGCCGAGAAGCTGCTGTCGTACAGCCCGCACCTGGACCGGGTGTTCTTCGGCAACAGCGGGACGGAGGCGGTGGAGACCGCGCTGAAGTTCGCCCGGTACGCCACCGGCCGGCCCAGGGTGCTCTACTGCGACCACGCCTTCCACGGGCTCACCACCGGCTCGCTCTCGGTCAACGGGGAGGGCGGGTTCCGGGACGGCTTCGCCCCGCTGCTGCCCGACACGAAGATCGCCCTCGGTGACCTGGCCGCGCTGGAGCGGGAGCTGCGGAAGGGCGACGTGGCGGCCTTCGTGGTGGAGCCGATCCAGGGCAAGGGGGTGCACGCGGCACCGCCCGGATTCCTCCGGGCGGCCCAGGAACTGCTGCACCGGCACAAGGCCCTGCTCATCGCGGACGAGGTGCAGACCGGGCTCGGACGCACCGGGGACTTCTACGCGTACCAGCACGAGAAGGGCGTGGAACCGGACCTGGTGTGCGTGGCCAAGGCGCTCTCGGGCGGATACGTGCCGGTCGGGGCCACCCTCGGGCGGGAGTGGATCTTCCGGAAGGTCTACTCGTCCATGGACCGGGTGCTCGTCCACTCGGCCAGCTTCGGCTCCAACGCGCAGGCGATGGCGGCGGGCCTGGCGGTGCTCTCGGTGATGGAGGACGAGGGGATCGTGGACCGCGCCCGGGCGACGGGCGACCTGCTGCGGGGGCGGCTCGCCGCGCTGGTGGACGAGTACGAGCTGCTCTACGAGGTCCGCGGGCGAGGGCTCATGATCGGCATCGAGTTCGGGCGCCCGTCCTCGCTCGGGCTGCGCAGCCGCTGGGCGATGCTGCAGGCCGCCCGGAAGGGGCTGTTCGCCCAGATGGTGGTGGTTCCGCTGCTGCGGAAGCACCGGATCCTCACCCAGGTCTCCGGGGACCACCTGGAGGTCATCAAGCTCATTCCGCCGCTGATCGTCGACGAGCGGGACGTGGAGCGGTTCGTCACCGCGTTCCGGGACGTCATGGACGAGGCGCACCAGGGCGGCGGGCTGATGTGGGAGTTCGGCCGGACGCTGGTGAAGCAGGCCGTCGCCAACCGGTGACGGCCCGCTCCGGCCTGCCGGCGCGTCAGACGTCGTGCGTCAGACGAGGAGCCGCGTGCGCAGGGTGTCGAGGGTCCCGGGCGTGAGCCCGAGGCCCCCGGCCAGGTAGCCGTCCACGCCGCCCCAGGTCTCCTCGATGGTGTCGAACGCGGCCGTGAGGTACTCGGCGCGGGCGTCGAACAGCGGGGCGAGCAGTTCCATCACCTCGGGCGAGCGGGCTTCCGGGGTGTCGCCGCTGCGGCGGATCCGGTAGCGGCGGTGCGGGGCGTTGGATTCCAGGTAGTCCGCCAGGATCGCCTCACGCCCGACGCCGAGCGCGAGCAGGGTGACCGCGACGGAGACCCCGGCCCGGTCCTTGCCTGCCGCGCAGTGCAGCAGGGCGGGCACGCTGTCCGCGGCCAGGGCGTGCACCACCCGGCTGTGCTCGGCGGTCCGGGTCAGGACCGACTGCCGGTAGGAGCGGGTCATGCGTTCCGCGGCCCGGCCCTCGCCGAGCAGCGCGCGCAGCTGGGTCAGGTCGCCGTCGCGGACCATCCTCCAGAACTCCTTGCCGTCCGCCGGGTCGGAGAGAGGAATGTTGACATTCCGGACACCCGGCAGCTCGACGTCGGGGCCCTCCAGTGCCCGGTCCGCGGCGTTGCGGAAGTCGAAGATCGTGTGGAGTTTGAGCGATGCGAGAAACTCTGTATCGGTTTCGGTGGCATGCGCCAGATGTCCGCTTCGGAACAGAACTCCCGATCTGACCCTCCGTCCATCGGAGGCTGACAAGCCGCCCACATCACGGAAGTTGCGCACTCCGGACAGTTCGGGCTCAGTGGACGGGGTGCCGGGTATCTGCTGAGTCACACGCACTCCTCCGCGTCGGTGGTGCTCGTGAGCAGGATCATACGGTGACGTTGAGTGGCTGACCGCGGAACTCCAATTCCCTACTCCGTAAGGGTGTTGCGGATGCGGAATGGACGCAGGGTGACCGGAATTCCGTTGATCCATTGCCCCGGTGATTCATTCGCGGAAATTCGCAGCTTGTTCGGTGCGCCCGAACTGCATTACGGTCAGCCCCGATCCGGGTGGAACGCCGAATCCTGCCGCCGCCCGGGAAACCGCAACCAGACCATTCACGTGTACGGCAGGAGCGGGGGAACCAGGTAGGCCGCCGTCCGGATCTTTGATTCCGGACGGCTCGGGGTTAAGCCGTGGTAACGGCCGGACATCTCCAGTCCGAACCCGACAGCTCACCCCGCAGGCGACGGAGAGGAATGCGCCATGCCCGGAAAGGGTAAGCACCGCCGTCCCAAGTCCCGCCCGATATCCCGCGGTTTCGTCGCGGCCGGCACCGGCGGCGCGGCGCTCGCGCTCCCGCTGCTGGGTGCCACCTCCGCGAACGCGGTCGAGCTCCCGGCCGCGCCCACCGTCACCGCACTCCCCGCGCAGGCTCCGGCCGCCGCCCCGGTCCAGGCGGTGCCCGCCTCCCTGCGGCAGGCCCCCTCCGTCTACACCGTGGTGTCGGGTGACTGCCTGTCGCAGATCGCCCAGGACCAGGACATTCCGGGCGGATGGCCCAGCCTCTACGCCGGCAACCGCGAGGCCGTGGGCTCCAACCCGGACCTGATCCGCCCCGGCCTGCGGCTCACCCTGAGCGGCGCGGACGGTGCGGACGCCGGGCAGGCCGAGGCCCCCGCCGAGCAGCCGGCGGCCCCCGAGGCCGAGGCGCCCGAGGAGGAGGTCCCGGCCCCGCAGGAGGAGGCCCCGCAGGCGGCCGCCCCGCAGCCGTCCGCCCCCAAGTCCGCCGCGCCGCAGCGGACCACGACCGGCACCGCCTCCCGCAGTGAGCGCGCGGCCGCCCCGGCGAGCGCCGCCGGCTTCGTGGCCCCGGTCATCGCCGGCATCAACACCCCGTACAAGGCGAGCGGCAGCATGTGGGCCAGCGGTACCCACACCGGTGTCGACTTCGGCGCGACCTTCGGCACCAGCGTCAAGGCGGTCGGCGCGGGCACCGTGGTCTCGGCCGGCTGGGCCGGCTCGTACGGCAACGAGGTCATCATCCGGCACGCGGACGGGCACTACTCGCAGTACGGCCACATGTCCCAGCTGTCCGTCTCGGTCGGCCAGACCGTCACCGCCGGCCAGGAGGTCGGCCTGGTCGGCTCCACCGGCAACTCCACGGGCCCGCACCTGCACTTCGAGATCCGCACCACGCAGAGCTACGGCTCGGACATCGACCCGCTGGCCTACCTCCGCTCGAAGGGCGTCTCCGTCTGACGGGACCCGGGGGATGCCGCACGCGCGGCGGAGGTGACCGGGGCCGGGATTCCGAGGGGGATTCCCGGCCCCGGTCGCATGCCGGGGCCTATTCCGCCCGTCCGGGTGGCAAAGATCACGGTCCGTCAACCCCTGGCTACGGTCGCGTAGGTCACAGGTGTCGGGGAAAGATAAGGCGTCGTGGCAGGCGACGACTCGACGAACTCGACATTTCAGACCATTGGCTCGTATACGGCGCTCGGCGACAGCTTCACGGAGGGTGTGGGGGACCCGGGACCGGGGGACACCTTCGTCGGCTGGGCCGACCGGCTCGCCGTACTCCTGGCCGACCGACGCGAAGAGCACGACTTCCGTTACGCCAACCTCGCCGTACGGGGGCGACTGCTGGACCAGATCGTGGCCGAGCAGGTCCCGCGGGCCAAGGAGCTCGCGCCCGACCTGGTCAGCTTCTGTGCCGGCGGCAACGACATCATCCGGCCGGGCAGTGACCCGGACGACGTGGCCGAGCGGTTCGAGGCGGCCGTGGCCGACCTCACCTCCTCCGTCGGCCTGGTCATGATCACCACGGGCTTCGACACCCGCGGGGTGCCCGTGCTCCGGCACCTGCGCGGCAAGGTGGCGACGTACACAGCGCACGTCCGCGCGATCGCGGACCGGTACGGCTGCCCGGTGCTCGACCTCTGGTCGCTGAAGTCCGTACAGGACCGCCGCGCCTGGGACGACGACCGGCTGCACCTGTCCCCCGAGGGGCACACCCGGGTCGCGCTGCGCGCCGCCCAGGTGCTCGGCCTGGAGGTGCCCGCGGACCCCGACCAGCCGTGGCCGCCCACGGCACCGCGCGGCTCGGCGGAGGTCACCCGGGACAACATCCAGTGGGCGCGCGAGCACCTCGTGCCCTGGATCGGGCGGCGCCTGCGGGGCGAGTCCTCCGGGGATCATGTGGAACCCAAGCGGCCCGACCTGCTGCCCCTGTGACCACGGGGACGGGGGCTGCCCGCGGAATCCTCCGGGGTGGGTGTGCGTTGGGAAGGGCAGAGTACGTTCGGAGGGCGACGTACGCACCGATGTCCCTACCCTCCCCACCGTCCCAGGAGGCGCCTTGACCGGCTCCCGTCCCCTGCGTCCGCGGCTGCGCGAGATGCGGCCCGAAGCCTTCGGCGCGGATCCGTCCGGCGAACGGCTGGAGCGGATCCGCCGCTCCCCGAACTTCGCCGACGGCGTCTTCCAGAACCCGGTCGGAGCCCGGACCCGGCCATCCGGCTCCACGCTGGAGTTCGCCAAGATCTACTTCCACCGGGAGAGCCGGATGGCGCGCGCTCCGCGCGAGCGCATCCCGGTCCACCCGACCACCCTGGCCGACCTGGCGAAACCGCCGGTCAGCGGTCTGCGGCTGACCTGGATGGGGCACTCCAGCGTGCTCGCCGAGATCGACGGGCGGAGGGTGCTGTTCGACCCGGTCTGGGGAGAGCGGTGCTCGCCCTTCCCGTTCGCCGGGCCGAAGCGCCTCCACCCGGTGCCGGTGCCGCTGGCCGCGCTGGGGCCGGTGGACGCCGTGGTGATCTCCCACGACCACTACGACCACCTGGACCTGCCGACGATCAAGGGGCTGGCCGGCACCGACACGTTCTTCGTGGTCCCCCTCGGGGTCGGCGCCCACCTGGAGCACTGGGGCGTGTCCGCGGACCGGATCCGCGAGCTCGACTGGAACGAGACCGCCAAGATCGCCGGGCTCTCGCTCACCGCGACCCCCGCCCGGCATTTCTGCGGCCGCGGCCTGCGCAACCAGCAGCACACCCTGTGGGCCTCCTGGGTGGTCGCAGGTGACGAGCACCGCATCTACCACAGCGGGGACACCGGCTACTTCCCCGGCTTCAAGGAGATCGGCGCCGAGCACGGCCCGTTCGACGCCACCATGATCCAGATCGGCGCGTACAGCGAGTACTGGCCGGACATCCACATGACCCCGGAGGAGGGTGTCCAGGCGCACCTCGACCTTCAGGGCGGCGTCCCGCACGGAGCCCTGCTGCCGATCCACTGGGGCACCTTCAACCTGGCCCTGCACCCGTGGGCCGAACCGGGGGAGTGGACGGTCGACGCCGCGGAGGAGGCCGGCCAGCCGGTGGCGCTCCCGCGTCCCGGTGAGCCCTTCGAGCCCGCCGGCG
The DNA here is from genome assembly GCF_043199475.1 of Streptomyces sp. NPDC048603. NCBI lineage: Bacteria > Bacillati > Actinomycetota > Actinomycetes > Kitasatosporales > Streptomycetaceae > Streptomyces > Streptomyces sp. NPDC048603. The sequence goes on from NZ_JBICVY010000002.1 coordinate 283,261, forward strand.
CGCTGCCCGTGGATCCGTGGTGGCGCCGGATCACCCGTCCGATCGCACACCCGTGGCGTCTCCCGAAGCCGGTGGGGCCGACGCCGAGCGAGCCCCTGGCCGGCGATCTCGACCTGGCGGGCGAGCGGTGACACCGGCTGCGGAGCCGAGTCGGGCGGCTCACTGACGGGGCTGACTGAGTCCCGAGGGGCGCGAGCGGGTCGTCCGTGGCACCGACGGGTCCGCTCACGCCGAGCCGCGGAACCGTCATGGCGTCTTCGTTCCCGTTCCGTCTTCGAACGCGGTGACCTGGGGTGGTCGTGCAGACGCGGAACGTGTGGCCGTAGAGCGGCATGGCACCAGATGGTCGACTCGATCCTGGCGTCTCATGCACTCACTGATCACGAGCGCCCGGGGCCATGGCACCCGGGCGCCCGGCGTGTCCCCAGGCGTGGAGGACGGTCAGTTCTGGCGTGAGAGGGGCGGCGGCGCCGGGAGGCGGTGGCCGGCGCCCGCGGCGGCCGGGGTGGTGGCCGAGTGGTGGGTCCGTGCGGCCAGTCGCCGATGAGGCGGGTTGCCCGCCCGGCGTTGTCCAGGACCACGGCCGGACCGTCTCTGCCGCCCCGACCGGGGCGAAGCGGCCGGGCTCGAATCAACCAACCGTATCCGTAAGGGAGTTGGACCTCTCCCGTACGCGTTGACGGTCAGTCGAGGATGCATCCGGCCGGCCGTGGTGGCTGGAAAAAATCGGCAGATGTGAACGCCCATTCGATGTAGCGTGCCGCAGATCACGCCGGGGGGCGTCGTTCTCCTCGGCCCGTGCTGACCGGGAGGACACGTGAAACGCACACTCATGCCCGTAACGCTCGGAGCGGCCGCACTGACGCTCGTGCTGGGCATCGCACCCGGTGTTGCCGCACCTCGGCCCGACGGCCCCACGCCCTCGCAGTCCGGGCAGGAAGCGGCCGCCCCGTACAAGGCCCTCGACCGCTCCGCCTGGACCGTGAAGCCCGGACCGCTTCCCGCCGGGCTCGATGCCACATCCCCGGCCGACGACGTCATACCCGTGGTCGCGGAACGCCTCCACGAGTTGGGGGCGGCCCGCGGATTCGCCCGCCAGGAAACCGACTATCCGGGCCGGGCGGTCACCGTCCTGTGGAAGGGCACGCCCCCGGCCGACGTCACCGCCTACGCCGACAGCCGCCCCTACGGCGTCAAGGTCACGATCCGCAGCGGCGCGAAGTATTCCCGAGCCGAAGCCGAAGCCGCCCGCACACGGCTGCTCAACCACCCCGCCGCTGCCCGCCTCGGCATCACCTGGAGCGAGCTGAACGCCGACGGCAGCGGCGTCACCGTGGGCGTCGCCGCCCGTATCCGGGCCGCCGTCGACCCCGTGCCGGAGCTGCGCACCGCGGCCCGCATCCCGGACGTAGCGCTGAAACTCGGCGTCGAGAGGGTGGCCGGCGACGCCCTGTTCTCCCGGGGCAACGACTCCCCGCCGTGGAAGGGCGGCATCCGCACCGCCCACGGCGGCAGCCTGTGTTCCACCGGTTTCGCCGTGCTGGCCGGGTCCACCGGAAAACTCATCAGCGCGAGCCACTGTGACCGTTCCGGAAACCTGGCCGTGCGGGACGGGGCCGGGCAGACCATCGCCCCCGGCGGGACCTCCGTCGCGACGATCGACAGCATCGACTCGATGCTGATCGACCCCTCCAGCTCGCCCGCCACCACGCCGAGCATCTTCCGTGGCGGCCACTCCTCCACCTCCACATCGCTGGTGAAGGGCTGGTACTCCAACTGGCCGGGCGACCCGGTGTGCTCCTCGGGCGCCAGCACGGGCGAGCACTGCGGCACCGTCTACGACGACTCCGACGTCTACGTGGACGAGAACGGGGTGAGGGTCGGCGTCATCCAGGTCGCGGCCCCGGCCGGTCAGATCATGGGCGGCCAGGGCGACAGCGGCGGCCCGATGTTCAAGAAGGTGACCGGCGGCGTGCAGGCCCGGGGAATCCTCATCAGTGCGGACATCACGGCGGGCTCCATGACCACCTCGTGCGGTTCCGTGGCCCCCGACGCCTCGGGCATCCTCTGCTCGCGGTGGGTCAACTACGTGCCGATCAGCACCATCCTGAACACGTGGGGCGTGCAGCTGGAAGTCGGCTGACAGACGGCCGTGCCGCCGTACGGAACCCGTGCGGCGGCACGGCCGTCCCACCCGGGAGCGCACACCAGTCGTGCGTCTGGCGAACGGACGGGATGCGATGACAGACCAGCTCGGCACGCCGACGAGAAGGACCGTGCACCGTGGCGTAGCGGCCGTGGCGGGAATCCTGCTGCTGGCGGGGGTCACCGGCTGCGGGTCGCCCACCGGCCAACCCCGGGCGGACCGGACACCGGAGGCGGTCCCCGTCACGGGGAAGACGACCGGCACGGCCGAGAACCCCGGGACGTCACCCCGGATGATCCTGCGCGGAAAGGACGAACCCACGGCCGGCCTGCTGGCGCTCCTACCGGGAACGCTGGTGGTCACGGACAAGAACTGCGTAGCCGTGAAGTCGGACTCCGACGGAGGAATCGTCGCCCTCAACTGGGGGTACGGATGGACGGCCCGGGTCGAGGACGGCAAGGCCGTCGTATCCGACGCGCACGGGAAGGTCTTCGCGAGAGAGGGCGACAAGGTGAGCCTGGGCGGAGGGACGTCCTCCCGGTTCGCCGACCACCCGTGCGCCGGACACAGCATGTTCGCGGTCAACGACGCACCCACCGACACGTAGAGCCGCCACGCCCCAGGCACGACACCTCCCTTGCGGATGCTGTTGGTTGATGCGGGCCCGGCCGCTTCGCCCCGCCGTCATGCCGGCGGGGCGAAGTGTGCACGGCGGGGACATCCGGCACCTGGCTAGATGTGGGTGCTCCACAGCTGGATGGTGCCGTCGTTGCCCGCGGCTGCGAGGATCTCGCCGTCGGGGCTGAATGCCGCGGAGGAGACCCCGGCCGCGCCGTCGGTGTCCACACTCAGGACGCCGGCGGCCTCACGTTTCCGCACGTTCCACAGGGTCACGGCGCTGCCCCCGCCCCCGTCTTTGGCCTGGTGGCCGGATCGCGGGTTCCCGTCGTGCTGCTCGGGCGTCCAGGTCCGCTCTACCTGCGGAAAGGCGGTCCGCGGCGATCGTCTGCCCGGCCCGCTCGACCGTGGGGGCGGCCCGGGGCCACACTGGAGGAGAGATCCGTTTCGCTCCTCCGGGAGCGGCACGGAAGGAGGCATTTCATGCATCCCCTCGCCATCGCCGGTGCGGCCGCCGGCAAGCTGGCCCATTACGCGGTGTGCGGTGTGGTGGGCGCACTCATCATCAAGAAGCTGCCCGACGCCGCGCCCACCGCGCGTAAGGCGCTGGTCGGCGGCATCGCGGGCGGCATCGTGGCGAGCCGGTGGCTGAACTCGGCTGCCGAGGAGGCCCGGCTGAAGGCCGGGGACGTGCTCGCGGAGGCCCGTACCTCCCTGGGCGAGGAGGTCCCGCCGCCCTCCGCGGTGAAAGTCGACCACGACGACCACGGCCACGAGCACTGATCATGTCCGCGGTAGTGGTCCGCTCGGTGGCGACGGGGCGGGCCCGGTTGATCGTCCCCTGGCTGCGCGACCGGCCAGGCTGCGCCGGCCTCGTGGACGATCGGCTGGCGGGCCTCAGCGGCTTCAGGGCCCTGCGGATCTTCCCGCGCACCGGCAGCGTCGTGATCTGGGTGGCGCCCGAGGAGCAGGACGTGGACGCCCTGGTCGCCGCCCTCGAAGAGGCCCCGCCCCCATCGGCCCCCGCCAAGGCCACCAGATCGGTCCCCGACTCCTCCACCAGCGAGATCGCCCGCCTCGTCGTGGGCGGGGCAGTCCTCGCCTTCGTCGCACTTCGCCGCATCCTCGCCCGGCCCCGCATCGGCATCGGCTCCTCCGGACTCCTCGGCGTGATCACCGTCTTCACCGGTCTGCCGTTCTTCCGGGGCGCGCTGCGCACCCTGCGCGGCAGGAGCAGCCCTGGCACCGACACGCTCGTCACCGCCGCGACCGTCATCTCCCTGGTCCTGCGGGAGAACGTGGTCGCGCTGACCGTGCTGTGGCTGCTGAACATCGGTGAGTTCCTCCAGACCCTCACCCTGCGCCGCACCCGCCGCGCGATCGAGGACCTGCTCACCATCGGCGAGGAGCGGGTCTGGCTGGTCCGGGGCGAGGGCGTAGAGGTCGAGGTCGGACTGGAGGAACTGGAGGTCGGTGACGTCGTCGCCGTGTACGAGCACCACCGCATCCCCGTCGACGGACATGTGGTGGGCGGCGAGGCCCTGATCGACCAGGCCGCCGTCACCGGCGAGGCACTCCCCGTCTACGCACACGAGGGTGCCCACGTCTACGCGGGCACCATCGTCACCTCCGGCTCCTTGACCGTCCGAGCCGATTCCGTCGGCCGGGACACCACCGTCGGCCGGATCATCACCCGGGTCGAGGAAGCCCAGACCGACCGCGCGCCGATCCAGACCGTCGCCACCCGCTTCACCCAGCGCTTCGTCCCGGTCTCCTTCGCCCTGGCGGCCCTGACGTACGTCGTCACACGCGACGCGCGGCGGGCGATGACCATGCTGCTGATCGCCTGCCCCTGCGCCGCCGGCCTGGCCACTCCGACCGCCATCAGCGCCGCCATCGGCAACGGAGCCCGCCGCGGCACCCTGATCAAGGGCGGTACCCACCTGGAGGGGATCGGGCGGGTCACGGCCGTGGTCTTCGACAAGACCGGCACCCTCACCTTCGGCCGGCCCCTCGTCACCAGCGTGGTCACTGTGAGCGAACGCTTCGGCGCCGACCAGGTGCTCAGCCTGGCGGCCTCCGGCGAGCTGCACGCCCGCCACCCGCTCGCCCAGGCCATCGTCGCCCACACCGAGGAGCAACACCTGCACGTGCCGCTCCACCAGGCCTGCGAGGTCGTCCTCGGCATGGGCATGCGCGCCGAACTCGACGGCACCCGCCTGCTCGTGGGCAGCCCCGCGCTGCTGCGCCGGCACGGCATCGACCTCACCGAGGAAGCCCAGGGATGGACCGACCACCTTCGCCAGAGCGGCGAGACCGTCATCTGCCTGGCCCTCGACCAGGACCTCATCGGCCTGCTCGGAGTCTCCGACGCCGTACGCGCCGGCGCCGACATCGTCGTACAGCAGCTGCGCGACCTCGGCGTCTCACGCCTGCTCCTCCTCACCGGCGACGCACCCGAGACCGCCCAGGTCGTCGCCGACGCCCTCGGCATCACCGAAGTCCACGCCCACGCCCTCCCCGAGGCCAAGCTTCAGATCATCCGCGACCTCCAGGCAGAAGGCCACGTGGTCGCCATGGTCGGCGACGGCACCAACGACGCCCCCGCCCTCGCACTGGCCGACGTCGGCATCACCATGGGCGAGCACTCCTCCCATGTAGCGCTGGAAACAGCCGACATCGCCCTCGCGGGCAACGACCTGCGCCAGGTGGCGGCCGTCGTGGAACTCAGCCGCCACACGCTGCGCGTGGTACGGCAGAACTACGGTCTCGCCATCGGCGTCAACCTGCTCGGCCTGGTCGCCGGCGCCGGCGGCTCGATCAACCCGGTGCTCGCCGCCCTGCTGCACAACACCAGCAGCATCGCCGTCGTCGGAAACTCCGCCCGGCTGGTCAATCACACCCCGCACCTGCCGCCCGTAGGAGCGGAGTTCCTGCACGCCGCGCCGCTGGAGGAACGCAGGGTGAAGTGAACTCCGGTGGCATGGGTGTCGCGGGCACGATTGGTGCAGCCAACGCCTACGTCACCGGCACCACGCTCGCGATAGTCGGCGGCGCGGCACTGGTGTGACCCAGATACCATCCGGGCCATCAACGCCGCTGAAAATGTGGCCAACCGGAACGAAGTCCGAAAAGCCCACGGGGAACAGGGTTGAAAGTGAACTTCAGCGTTACTCGAGAGAAACTGATCGAGGTCTATGGTCTCCGCGACGTTACCTACGTTCCCCATCAGGGTGCCACTGGCCTTGATGTTCGCACGGCCAACTTCCTGAGTCGGGTCGGGTTGCCGACGTCAGAGGTGTTCACCTCCCGCATGGATGTGGAAGACCTCTACCGGCCTGAGATTGACGCGATCACGATCGGATCCCGATTCGACCACCATGGGCTCCAGTGCCCCGACGAGAGTCGCTCGTGGTGGAGCCTGGGCTACTTGTTCACCTCGCTGTTGGCTTTGGACCCGGCCTCGGGAAAGGTGTATGCCTTCCCTGAAGGCGCCGTCGACTACATCGAGCTGCACCGGGACATCGAGTCCCTGGTGTTCGCCTTGATCGAGCTCCGCAAGGTGGAGATCGACCACGACAACGAAGCCGACCCGGAAGAGCTCGCCTCACGCTTCCGTGCGACCGTCGAGGCTTTCGACCCAACACCGTTCGCCGACGAAGAATCCCAGTGGAGTCTTTCCATGGAAGAGCTCGAACACGGGATCTGGTGACGCTACACCTCCTCCAACACCTCCTCCAACACCTCCTCCAACACCTCATGCGGTCGTGTTACGGTCGGCTCGTTTGTCGGGTTGTCAGGGGGGAACTGTGCGATTCGTGCGTGAATACGGTGCCGCCGTGGCGGTGGTGGTCACCATCGCGGCGTCAGGATCCGGGGCCATGGTGTCTCCGGCAGTGGCGGCGTCCTCGGTGTTCGACTTCCAGGTGGATCCGCCCAACGCGCCGGACGTGTACAAGGACGTTCCCGGTACCGAGGTCGTGTTCGACGCGGCCGCGGGGGAGAAGTCCTACCTGTGGTCGCGCCGCCTGTCCGCCGTCCCGGTGACGGAGCTGAAGGCGGGCGAGAACATCGGGGTGACGTTTGCCGTGCGCTGTCAGTACGCGAACGGCCAGTCGCTGCCACAAGGCACGGAGAGCGGTGCCTACTGGGCGGCGAACCTGGTCCCGCCGGGCGAATCCGCCCTGAACCCGGGCCTGCGCTGGCTGTTCCAGGCGCCGACCTCCGGCACCTACCGGTGCCGGCTGTCGGTCGTGGGCTACTCCAGTGTCGTCAACCCCGGCCGCCAGGTGACCATGCGTGTCCCCGCCGGTGCCGAACTGGGGATCCTGCCCATGGCCGTGGCGACCCGCTGGACTCTGCCCGACGCATCCGCCACGACGGTGGCGCGCGGCACGACGGCCACCACCCTCGGCTACACGTACGTCCCGGCAGCAGGCGGGCGCACCACGATCGTGCAGGACGCCAACCTCACCACCTGCGTCGCAGGCAGCCGCATTTGCGGCGGCGGCACGGACGCCTACAGCGGTACCACTGCCGAGACCTGGATCGAGGCCCAGCCCCAGCAGCCCGACGGGACCCCGTGTGGCGGGCCGGTCAAGGGCCCGGTTGCCAAATGGAAGATCTCCGACGCGAAGCACCACCAAAGCGCCACGAACACCCTGAACCTCACCAGCGACCAGTTGGGCGGCTGCACCAGGATCCGCGCCACCCTCAAGGTGAGGAACGTCGACGGCAACCCCGTCCGGATTCACGCGGGCCACGCTTCGGAGGGCATCGCGGCCACTCACGGCCTCGCCTACACCCTCTGAACAACGCGGCAGACGAACCCGTCCGGGTGCCGGCGCTCCGTATGCCCGTCGGTCTTGCGGCAAACCGCTCCGGCTGAACGGCGGGTACACCCGTGATGAGGCGGGCAGGCCGCGTTCGGTGCCGTCGCCGAGTACTACCGCGGGCACTGACGGCGTTCCTCAGGCGATGCCCATCAGGCGGGCGCCATGGGGGTTGGCCCAGCTGTCGGGGGCGTGGAGGAGCTCCTGGTGGAGTTCGGGGATGGTGTCGAAGGCTTCCAGGGCCTGCCGGGTGGTCATGGCGTGGCCGGCCAGGGCTTCGGCTGCGCGCCTGCGGGCGTGCCAGTTCTCCAGGGGCTCGTCGAGGGTGAGCAGTCGTGTCGGTACCTGCTGGCCGAGCAGGAGGAGGTCGATGGAGGCCAGCCCGTAGAGGAGGGGCGCGGAGCGCTCGGCGAGGGCGCGGACGACGGGGTCGCGTTGGCAGAGCGGAGCACCGGCCGCGTAGAGGTCGAGCAGCGGCTGGAAGCCGGAGACGTCGATGGTGGTGTTGCAGGCCTTCCAGAACGGGGTGTCGAGGCGGGTGTTGAAGCGGTAGTGGATGGCGAGGAGCCAGCGCAGTCCGTCCCACTGCTGCCCGAGGACGGTGTTGACGGCCTCCCGGGGCTGCGGGTCTGACCAGGAGGCGGGCAGGAACGCGGCCAGGGTCAGGATCTCCGTGGCGATCATGAGCAGTCCGCTGGATTCCAGGGGCTCGACGAATCCGTAGGAGTTGCCGATGGCGATCACGTTGCCGCGCCAGAGCTTTTCGTGACGGCCGCTGCGGAAGCGGACCTGCCGGGGCTCGGTGATGCCGGGGAAACGGGTGCGGAATTCGTGGACGGCCTGGTCGTCGGTGATCGCGTTCGAGGAGTACACGTAGCCGCGGTGGTCGTCCTCGCGGGTCGGGATGCGCCAGGCCCAGCCGGCGTTCATCGTGGTGGCCTGGGTGTAGGGGACGATGTCGCCGTGGTGGGGGGTGTTGCCGGTGATCGCGGAGTCGGTGAACAGGCTGCTGTCGTAGGTGAGGTAGCGGGTCCTGAGGGCCTGGCCGAGCAGGCGGGAGCGGAAGCCGGTGCAGTCGACGTAGAGGTCGAAGGCGAGGGCGCGGCCGTCGTCGGTGCGGAGGTGGTCGACCCACTCGTCGTCGGACAGCGCGACGTGCTCCAGGGTGGCCTCGACGTGGTGGACGCCGCGGCGGGCCGCGACCTCGTGGAGGTAGGAGACCAGGCGGCCGTTGTCGAGGTGGTAGGCGAACGGCAGGTACTTCATCAGCGACAGGACGCCGCCGTCGCCGTCGCCGTCGCCGGTCCGGTAGACCGGGGCGCGGTCGCGGAGCATCAGCACCGAGCCCAGTGTCGCGCCGTTGGGCGAGCCGTTGCCGGTCCGGATCGCGCCGACCAGGCCCACCGAGTCGCCGGCCCAGTCGAACGGGCCGATGAACGGTTTCCCCGGGCCCCAGTCGAACTTGATCCCGAGCTTCCAGGTCGGCAGGACCTTCGCGTACAGCTCGGCGGGATCGATTCCGAGGTAGTGGTGCAGGAACATCGTCAGGTGCGGGGTCGTCGCCTCGCCCACGCCGATGATCGGGATGCTCGTCGACTCGACCAGGGTCACCTCAAGCCACGGCCGCTTGGCCTTCAGCGCCAGCGCGGTCAGGAGGCCGGCCGTGCCTCCGCCGATGACCCCGACGTGCCGGATGCCGCGGGGGTCGCCGTCGGAGGCGGGACGGACGTCACCGCCCGCCGGCGCGAGGCGGGCCATCAGGCCCGACGGATCCGTTCCGGCGCCCGCCCGGTCCGCCAGCCAGGCCCGGACTCCGGCCGCCGCCTCCTGCGGGAACGACTCCAGCAGCCGGTCCAGTACGTTGCCCTCAGTCATCTCGCTCCCCGAGATCGCAGGCCGCCCACTCCGACGGGCAGGCGGCCGAAGCACGCCTGGTCGCGTCCAAGCGCGCCGAAGCACGCCGACGCATCCCCGACGCCCGCCCGTCCGTCACTCCGTCCGGCCAGCATGGAGTCGGGAGCGGGAGTCCGGTACGGCGCGTGAGCGGCCCCGCGGAGCACGCGGTCGGTTCGCGGGCGCACCCCCGGCGCACGGTTGGAGCCGTCGCCCGGACTCGAGTGTCCTGGCCATCGGGCCGCGGTGTGTGGCCGCACCGGTCCGCCGATATGCTGCGTCCGGGTCGGGATCTTGTACGACCGCTCCGGGGCGGTCGGCGGATCAGTGCCCGCGGCACGGTGAGCGCGGATGCCGGCCCTCCCGGCCGTGCGGTCGCGCGCGTCCACCGCGCGGTCCCCGGTCCCCGGCGACAGCCCGCGGGAAGCGGTGGCCGCGATGGCTCACCCCGACGATCACGTGCCGAGGGAAGTCGTCCCCCGCGGCGCCACCCACCGAAGGCCACTGGAGCGGCAGAACATGCGATGGAGACTGCGCAGGCGTGACCGCGCCGTCCCGAGCCATCGGGCGGTACGCGAGGAAGCGCAGCGGATCGTCGCCGGCATGCCCCTGCCGTGTCCGTTCACCCTCGCCGGTCTGGTCGGCAACGTCGCGGCGGAACGGGGACGGGAGATCCATCTCGTCCCCGTTCCGGACCGGCTGCTCGGCGGTTCGTCCCTGTGCGGCCTGTGGCTGAAGCAGGAGGAGCTCGGGCTGGACCTGATCTTCTACCCGCACAGCACGAGCAAGTGGCACCAGGAAAAGATCATCCTGCACGAACTGGCCCACCTGTGGTGCGACGACGCGGACGGCGTCACACAGCAGGAAATGGCGGAGCTCCTGGGCGATTTCCCCCCGGCCCTGATCGGCATGCTCGTCGGCCGCGGGCAGGCCGCGGCCCGCCGCCGCTACGGAACCCACACGGAGGCCCGGGCGGAGACCGTGGCCGACGTCATCCAGCAACGCGCCTACGCCCAGAGCGCCCAGGAGTCCGGCGATGCCGTGCTGCGGGCCCTGTCCGACTCCCTCACCTACCCCAACCGGACCAGCCCGTGACCCATGTGACCACCTACGTCATCGTGGCCCTGCTGATGCTGCAGGCCCTCTGGCGCGCCCCGGCGGCCCTCCGGGGCCGCACACGAGAGCGGTCCCTGTGGGGCACGCTCACCGCCATGTCCCTGGCCTGGGTGCTGCGTACCGGACCCGGACGGTCACTCGTGGACCGCGTCGGGGTCCACGACCTCGCCACCCTGCTGAAGCACGTCCTCGTCATCACCGCCATGACCGCCCTCCTGCGCTACGTCACGGCGATCGACGCGGCCGCACTCCGGTCGGGTGCCCCCGCCGGCCGGCGCATCCGCGTCACCGCGGCCGCGCACCGGCACATCATCACGATCAGCGCGGTCACCTCGGCCGCGATGGCCGCCGTCTTCGTCCTCGGACTGCGGCGCACCGCGGTGCCCACGGCGCCGGAGTTCCTGGACCGGCACACGGGCGAACCCGCCGTGGCCCTGTACATGGGCCTCTTCTACCTGTTCTCGGGTTCGCTCATCGGCCTGTGCGCCTACCAGTGGGGCAGCAAGGCCCGCGAGGCCCGAGGTCCGGCCCTGCGCGGCGGCTTGTGGATGATGACGGCCGGCATGATCATCGGTGCCATCTACGCCGCGATCCGCCTGGTCTACAGCGTGCTCGCCGGTCTCCACCCCGTCTCCGCCGGCCACGCGGCGGCCCAGGAGGCCGTCACCGACGTGGTCCTCGACTGCTGTTTCCTCCTCTGGGGAATCGGCGTCCTCCTGCCCGTGACGCAGGCCGCCGCGAACCGCTGCCGCACCCTCCGCAAGACCGTGACGCTCCACCGGATGTGGCGCGACCTCGCGCTGGCCGCCCCGGACCTGGTCGCCGTACCGCCCAGCCGCCTCTTCCCCGGCAGCCGTGCCGCCGTTCCGCTGAACACGGCACGCGACGTCCTCTCCCGCGCGATGACCCCCGAGTTCCGCCTGGGCCGGTACATCACGGAGATCCTGGACGCGATCCTGGAGCTGCGGCGCCGGGCTCCCGAGGGCCTCTACGCGCGGGCCCTCGCGATGGCCGGACGCGACGGCACCGAGGGCCAGGACACCGAGGCCCGCGCGCAGGCGCTGTGGATCCGTGCCGCGCTGACCGCGGCGAACGGCCCCGCCGGTCCGCCCGCCGAATTCCCGTCGGGCAGGGGCCGGAGCCTGGCGGAGGAGGGCGCCCGGCTGCTGGGTGTCGCCGCCGCCTACGCCGAGGTCACCCCCTACGAGGTGGTGACCCTCCTCGCGGAGGAGAGCCTGCCGGCCTGACCGGGGAACCGGGCCGGGCCGGCCGGTGACCGCAGGGCCTGACCGCATGGCCGGGCCGCGGGGCCTGACCACGGCGCGCTCAGTCCTTCTCGGGCCTGGTCCCGTCCCCCTGTCCCGCGGGCAGCCCGGACCGGATCCTGGCCACCGTCTCGTTGATGAAGTCGAGCAGCTGCGGCGTCAGCCGGTCGCCGTCCCCGCGGGCCGCCATGCCGGTGAAGCCGCTGGTCAGCAGACGCGCCGCGCCGACGATCCGGTGGACCTCCTCGTCCTCGCTGGACAGGAAGAACGGGGGAGCGTCCAGTGCCGCCGTGAGGGCCTCGAACTCCTCTTCCGAAGCGGTGGTCCGCGCCCCCGAACGGAGCGCGGCGACCAGTCCGGCCGTCAGCACCGGGCGCCCGAGCGCCGTGTTCCCCCGGAGGGCCAGGGCCTCGTCCGACGTGTCCGCGTCCGGGGCGCTCCGCTCGAGGAGGAAGGCGATCCGCTCGGCGATGCTCATCGGGGTGACGGCCGGCCGCTCGCCCGCGGGCGCCGGGGCGCCCGGCCCGGCCCGGCGGGCACCCGGCTCGGCCACCTCATGGCCGAAGGAGCGCTCCTGGGCGGCGAGGAGCGCCGCGACCGTCACCCCGTACGCCTCGGCCAGCAGGGGCACGTACGCGTCGGCCAGTCTGCGCTTGCCGCTCTCCGCCTTGCGTACGGCGCTCTCGCTCCTGGTGCCCAGCGCCTTCGCGGCCTCCTTCTGGGAGAGACCGGCATCGCAGCGTACGTCGCCCAGGTCCCGCAGGCCCTCGCGGGGGAACAACTCGTCCATGTCCACGGCGAGTTCCCGGGCGATCGCCGGGAACTTCTCCGGCCCGGGCCGGGAGCGCCCCGCCTCCCAGTTGGCGGCGGCCGCCTCCGACACCCCCAGCCGTCCCGCCAGTTCCGCCTGGGTGAGATCCGCGGCTCTTCGGGCCCGACGTACCAGGCCCCCATCGAAGCGACGATGTGGCATGCGGGCATCTCCTGTACTGACGGACGATGAACTTAGGGTCACCCTGAATCGAGCGACTTGAAGGGTCGCTGAATTAAGGATAACTTCAGTCCTGCGACCGCGGGGTCCGGTCCATGAGACCGCCGGCCCCGGTCGCGGGATCCCGGCATGCACCGCGGGTCCGCCCCGTTCCGCACCTCCGGAACCCGGCGCCGGCCCGCGCCGTCACGTTGCCTGCCCGGGAAGCCGCCCCGCGAGGGGAGGGCGGCTCCCCGGGCACCGCTTCGTCCGGCAGTACACCTCGCACCCGAGCCTGACCCACTGCGTCAGCGACGACGGGCCGGTCCACGCGCTGACCCTGCACATCCGGCATCGCTGCCACGGCTGCGGCCGACGGCCGGGCGACGGCAGGCTGCCGGCCCCCGGCCGTCGCCCGGTTCAAGGCGGCCGACGGCCACCGCCGCGCCGCGATCGGCGAAGATGAGGGAGTCACCGCGAAGACGAGGACGCCACGCGCCCCGACCGTGAGGAGCAGTCGCGCCGATGCCCGTTTCCGGCCCCGGCCCCGGCCCCGGCCCCGGCCCCGGCCCCAAGCCGCCGACCATCGCCGACGTCGCCCGCGTCGCCGGCGTCTCGCGCACGACCGTCTCGCACGCCCTCAACGGGCTGGGCAAGGTCGACCCCCGGACGCGCGAGCGCATCAAGCAGGTGGCGGCCGAGCTCGGTTACCGGCCCAACCTGCGGGCACAGCGGCTGCGGCGCGGCCAGGCCAAGGCCATCGCGCTGGCCTCCTCCATGCCGTTCGCGGTGGCCGGCGGGGCCTCCCGGCTCGGGTTCTACATGGAGATCGCCGCCGCGGCAGCCGAGAGCGCCCTGCGCCACGAGTACGCGCTGGTGCTCGTACCCCCCGTGCGGTCCGGGTCGGGCCTGCACTCCGTGGACGTCGACGGCGCGATCGTGGTCGAGCCGGACGTGGGCGACGCGGCGGTGGCCTCCCTGCGCGAGCGCGGGCTGCCGTACGTCGCACTCGGCCGGCCCGTCTCGCCCGACGAGCCCGCGCCGTACGTCGACCTGCGCGGCGGGCCGGTCGCCGAACTGCTCCTGCGGCACCTGCACGAGCAGGGTGCGCGGAACCCGGCGCTGATCATCGGGTCCGGTGCCCGGCACTCCTCCGTGGACGCGCGGGCCGCCTACGAGCGGGTCGCCGAGGAGTACGGCTGGGTGCCGGTCGTGGCGACGGCCCACGAGACGGGCGGCGAGGAAGCCGGCTACGCGTGCTGTGCGGCCCTGCTGGCCGAACACCCCGGCATCGACGCCGTGTGCGCCCTCGTGGACGCGTTCGCCGTGGGCGCGGTCGCGGCGATCCGGGACAGCGGGCGCGCCGTACCGGACGACGTCATGGTCGTCACCCGGTACGACGGGCTGCGGGCCCGGACCTGCCGGCCGCCGCTCACCGCCGTCGACCTGCACCTGGACCGGGCCGCCTCCGACGCGGTGGACCTGCTGCTGGGACGGCTGCGCGGCGACGTGGACACCGCCGCGGTGGCCACGCCGCCCGAGCCCCGGCTGGTCGCACGGGCCTCGTCGGCGCGGGTCACCTCCCCGGGATGAGACCCGCGGGTCACCTCCCCGGGATGAGACCCGCCGGTCACATCCCGAGGATGAGGCCCGTCCCGGAGACCAGTGCGAAGAGCAGGACGAACAGGCGCATCCTGCGCCCGTCCACCCGGTGGTGCACCAGACGGCTCGCCCAGGCCCCGGCGGCGATTGCCGGCACCAGCAGCGCCGCCCACCCCAGGTCCGCCGGCCGGCCCTCTCCCGTCGCGAACAGCAGGACGAGCGAGGCGACTTCGCCGACGAGGAAGCAGACGGCCACGGTCGCGCGGAGCTCGGCCGGCGGCCGGTGCTGGTAGACCAGGGCGAGCGGCGGACCGCCGACGCCGGTCGCGGTCTCCGTCAGCCCGGTCACCGCGCCCGCGCCGAGATAGGCGGCCCGCCCGGGGGCGAACGCGGGCGCGGCGAGGCTCACGACCGCCGCCAGGACCGTGGCGACGCCGGTGAGCAGGCCGATCGCACGGTCGGGGACGAGCAGCAGCAGCGCCAGCCCGCCGGGGGTCGCGGCGAGCCGCGCGCCGGTGATCCAGCGCGCCCCCCGCAGGTCGAGCGCATCCCGTTCGCGCCAGGCCACGTACAGGTTGAGGGGGATCATCGAGGCGAGGACGAACACCGGGAGCAGGCCGGGATCGAGGATGCCGGCCACCGGGGCGACGATCAGGGCGAAGCCGAGCCCGCTGCTGCCCTGTACGAACGCGGCGGCGGTCACCGTGACGGCGAGGACGGCCAGGGTCTCGGCGGTCATCGCGCTCCGCTCCGCTCGCGCGCCGCCGTGGAGGTGGGGTGCGCACGGGTGACGTTCGCCCTCGCCACGGCGGCGCGGGCCAGGCCGGCCGCCCGCCGGACCAGTGCCGGCCCGTCCCACTGTGTGGGGAGGCCCTGCCACAGCCGGAGCCGGCCGGCGGTGAACACGGCGGTGATCAGGTCGCGGTTGCCGCGCCGTACCAGCTCCCACGGCAGGTCCCAGGAGAGCGCGAGTTCCGGGCCGGAGACGTCGACGAGGAGGAAGTCGGCGGCCAGGCCCTCGGCGACGGCTCCGGTACGGGCGCCCAGACCGAGGGCCTCGGCGCCGCCGTGGCCGGCGCGGCCGAGCCAGGTCCACCCGGCGCCGCAGGAGGAGTCGCCGGTGGCCAGGCCGTACGCCAGGCGCTGGGCGAACTCGGCCGCGTCGGCGAGCCGGAAGCCGTCGCCCCGGGTGCCGTCCGTGCCGAGTCCGAAGCGGATCCCGCGCTCGGCCATGGTGCCGGCCGGGGCCACGGCGTTGCCCTTCCAGGCGCTGGCGACGGGGTTGTAGGCGACGGCGGTCCCGGTGTCGGCGAGCAGGGTGACCTCGCGGGGGGTGAGCAGGGTGGCGTGGGCGGCGACCAGCTGCGGGCCGAGGGCGCCGGCGTGGTGCAGGTACTCCAGGGGGCGCAGACCGTGCCGGACCAGGGAGCGTTCGACTCCGGCCAGGTGTTCGTTGACGTGGATCTGTACGGTGGCCCCGGCCTCCGCGGCCAGCCGGGCGGTGTGCGCCAGGGTCCGGGCGGTGGCCGACTCGGGTGTGGGGACGGCGAGGGAGGGGTGGACGAGCGGGTCACCCTCGTACCGGGCGAGGTGCTTCTCCGCGGACGCGAGGACGGAGGGGGCCTCGCTCCCGGTGTCGGAGCAGACCCGGCCGAGCACGCAGCGGATTCCGGCGTCGCGGGTGGCGGAGGCGATGACATCGGCGTCCACGTGCGCGCGGGTGCCGGCGTCGGCCACGGTGGTGAATCCGCCCCGCAGGGACTCGAACGCCGCCAACTTGGCGGCGACGTAGGCCGATTCCTCGTCCAGCGCACCCTCCAGCGGCTCCCATACCCGGCGGAAGATCTCCGACGGTTCACCGAAGGCGAGCGCGGCGCCGAAGCTCTGCGTCAGGTGGTGGTGGGCGTCGACGAAGCCGGGCATCAGGAGGTGGCCGGGGAGCCGTACCGGGTCCAGGCCGGGGTGCGTGCGCGCGATGACCTCCGCGGGGCCCACGGCCCCGAACGTGCCGCCGGTGACGACCACGGCGAAGCCGTCGGCCGGCCCTTCGGGAAGCAGGACGGTGTCCGGGACGAGGAGGAACGGGCCGGGGCCGTCCAGGAGGCGGGAGTCGATCCGGTCGTTCTGGCCGTTCTGGCCGTTCTGGTCGATCTGGTTCATCGGATGCTTTCCGTCCGGGTGCCGGCCGTGAGCCGGGCGGCGATGCCGGGCCTGACGTGGTGGAAGAGGATGTTGAGGACCGCCGCCGTGAACGCGCCGACGGCGACGCCGCTTTCGAGGAGGATGCGGAGGTTCGGCGGGAAGCCGGCGTACACACCGGGGATGAGGATGGGCAGCAGGCCCAGGGCCAGGGCGACGGCGCTGATGAACGTGTTCGTGTGCTTGTCGAGGTCCGAGCGCCCGAGCATCTGCACCCCGAGCACGGTGATCACCGCGAAGACGACCATGGCGGTGCCTCCGATGACCGCGGACGGGATGACGCTGATCGCGCGGGCCACGGGGGCGAGGAAGCCGATGACGATGAGGACCACTCCGGCCGCGGCGGTGACGAAGCGGCTGCGAACTCCGGTGACCCGGACGATCCCGATGTTCTCGCCGCTCGTCACCATCAGCGGCAGCCCGAAGAAGCCGCCGAAGAAGGAGGTGAGCGCGTCGCCCCGGATGGTCTTGGGGACGTCGGTGCGCTGGTCGATCGTCTTGCCCACGGCCTGCGCGTTGATGACGGTCTGGCCGGTGGCCTCCGCCATGGAGGCGAGGCTGTAGAGCATCAGCGGTACCGCGGCGAGGAGGTTGAACTCGGGCGAGCCGAACGGCATCGGCTGGGGCACGTTCAGCAGACCGCCCTCGGTGACGCCGACCGCGTCGATCGTGCCGAGGACCGCGGCCAGGGCGGTGCCCGCGAGCAGTCCGAGCATGACGGCGAGCTGCCGCAGCACGCCGGTGAAGAGCAGGTAGAAGACCACGGTGAAGCCGATCGTGGCCATGCCGAGGGCGAGGTTGGACGGGTCGGCGAAGCCGGGCTGCCCGGGACGGCCGGTGACGAGGACGGCTCCGACCTTCACGAGGTTGACGCCGACGATGACGATCATCGTTCCGATGACGAGGGACGGGAAGAAGGCGAGCAGTCGCGAGAACACCGGCAGGACGACGAAGTAGAAGGCGGCGGTGAGAATCACCGCTCCGGTGGCCGTCCGCAGTCCGTGCTGCTCGGCGATGGCGATGAAGAGGATGAGCGGCGCGCCGCCCGGCAGCATCACGAACGGCAGCCGCGGACCGAACTTCCACGGCCCGAGTGACTGGACGAGGGATCCGATGCCGGACAGGACGAAGGCCGCGGAGAGCAGCTTGACCGTCAGGGCGGGGTCGAGGCGGAGGGTGGCGCTCATCAGGAAGATCGCCGAGATGGGGGTGGCGGCCATGACCAGGACGTGCTGGATGCCGAAGAGGAGGATCCGGCCGAGGGGCCGGGACTCGTCGACGGGGTGGGTGGGTTGGTCCGCCGGCGAGGGGTCGGTACCGGCAAGGGTCTGACGCTGAGTGAACACGCAGGAGCTCCGTTCGGCGTAGGCACCTTCGGATTTCAGCCACGATCAGGCCCTGGACGGAGAGCTGAATCGATGAGGCCAAATCGATTTGGCCGCCAGTATGTGAGGGCCTGTGATCAGCGTCAAGGGTCGGTGCACGATGTTTTCTCGCCACGCCGGCCTTGGTTGGCGGTCGACCCGGGCCAGAACACCGGGTGGCGGGCAGCCGTTGACCGGCCGACTCGCGTACGCCGTCAACAGGCCCGCCGAGCTTGCGAACCCGCTGGTCACGGCTCCGCGGATGCGGGGCGCGCGGCGGGCCGCGATCCTGGGAGGCGAATCGGCAGCGAGGAGGCAGCGATGTCTGTGATGGACAAGCTCAAGCAGATGCTGAAGGGCCACGAGGAGCACGCCGCCAAGGGCATCGACAAGGCGGGCGACTTCGTGGACGAGAAGACCCAGGGCAAGTACAGCAGCCAGGTCGACACCGCCCAGGAACAGCTCAAGCGGCAGTTGGGCGCCGACCGCGAGCAGCAGCAGCGTCCGCCCGAGCAGTGACGGGTCGGCAGCCCTGGGTCGGCAGCCCTGTCAGCGCCAGCCCGGGTGGCCCTCCGAGGACCCCTCGGCGGTGAGGGCGCGGGCGTCCGTGCCGTCCGCGCGGACTGCCCAGACCACCGGCTTCTCGTACGGGCCGCGGACGAAGGCCAGCCACTGGCCGTCCGGGGACCAGGCCGGATCCATCTCGTGGTCGGGGGTCGACACGAGGGGCCGGTCGCCCGCCCCGTTGCTGCCGATCAGGTGGATGTTGCCCTGGGGCGCCGAGCCGGCCTCCGGCGCGGACACGCTCGCGGTGTAAGCGAACGTACTGCCGTCCGGTGACCACACCGCGTCGAGGGCCGGGTGCGGCAGCTGGGTGATCTGCACCGGTGGGGCACCCGGAAGGATCGGATCCACCGTGTGGATCTGGAAGTCGCCGTCCCCGAGGTCGATGGAGACCGCGATCCGCTTGCCGTTGGGAGACCAGGCGGGATCCTCCACCTGGCCCTTGCCCGAGGTCAGTTGCACGGCCTTGCCGTCGGCGACGTCCACCCGCCACAGCTGCTGTACGCCGTTGACCTTGCGGAGGACGGCGAGGTACTTGCCGTCCGGGGACCAGGCCACCCGGCCGCCCGCGATGGACGTGATCCGTCGCGGTTCCGAACCGTCGGCCGCGGCGACCCACACCGACGAGCCGTTCGCGTCGGTCCGGGTGAACGCGAACGAGAGCCGCTCCGGGGCCCATTGGGGGAGCATGTCGCAGGTGCTCCCGCTGATCAGCACCACCGGAGGGGTGCCCGCCGGGCCGCGCGTGGCGATGTCCCCCTTGCAGTCCTGTGGCCAGCCGGGGCCGGTGTCCCGCCGGATCAGCAGCGGCTGGGTGGGGAACGCCGCCGGAACGGGGCTGGTGCTGGGGCCGGGGCTGGAGCCGCCGGTCGTCTCGCCCTTGCCGTCGGGGGAGCCGGACGACCACGGCTGCCACAGTACGAGGCCGAGAACCGAGAGCGCGAGGGCCGCTGCCGCCACCGCGGCCAGGCCACGGCGGCGGCGCGCGGGTTCCGCCGGTGCGGCACTGTCGGTGGTACCCGGGAGCGGAGTGCCCGGAAGCAGAGTGCCCGGAAGCAGAGTGCCCGGCAGGGGCGTGCCAGGAAGAGGAGTGCCCGGAACCGGCGGTGACGTGACGGTCGGGGAGTCCGGGGGGCCGGCCTCCGGCCGGGCAGGGGAGGGGAGCGCGGGCGTGACCGATGGGCCGGGTACGCCCTCCGTGATGACGCCGCGGCGTGGCGCGGGGCGGGACGGCACGGCGGCGGACCCGGGACCAGGCGACGGCGAAGGGGCCGGTGAGGGGGACGGCGAGGCGTCCGAGGGAGGTGCGGGAGACGGGGACGGGGACGCTGGCTGTGACGACGCCGGGTCGGCCTCAGTCACCGGCGTAGGCGTAGGCGTAGGCGCGGGCTCGGCCACAGGGGCCGCTTCGGTGACGGGAGCGGGAGCCGCGGACTGACCGGGAACGACCGCCGGAGTGGGGACGGCGGCCTCCGCGGGGTCGGCCGCCACCGCCGCGGGTTCGGCACCCGGTGCGGGTTCCGGCACTGGCACCGGGGCGAGCCCCGGTACGAGGCCGGGGCGGGGCAGCAGGGCCGTCGCCGCGTCCGGCAGCCAGCCGTCGCCCTCCGGGTGGCGGACCGCCAGCCGGAGGAGGAAGTCCCCCGGGGAGGGCCGGCCCGCCGGGTCCTTGGACAGGCACTCGGTGACGAGCGCGTACAGCTCCTCCGGGACCGCCGACAGGTCGGGCTGCTCGTAGACCACCCTGAAGTGCCGGGACGCCGAGGGCCCGTCCCCGAACGGCGACCCGCCCGCCGCCTGGACGAGCACCACCCCGAGGGCGAACATGTCCACCGCGGGCGTGATCGTGCCCCCGGTGAGCTGCTCGGGCGCCAGGAAGCCCGGGGTGCCCACCTGGTAGCCGGTCTGCGTCAGCGCCGTACCGTCCAGCGCCCGCGCGATGCCGAAGTCGATGACCCGCGGCCCGTCCTCCGCGATGATGATGTTCGCGGGCTTGAAGTCGCGGTGGATCACACCGGCCCGGTGGATCGCCTCCAGCGCCTCGGCCAGACCGGCGGCCAGCACCGTCAGCGTGTCCACCGGCAGGGCCCTGACCCGGGCCAGCACGGTGGCCAGCGTCGGCCCGGGCACGAAGGCCGTCACCAGCCAGGCCGGATCCGCGTCGGGGTCGGCGTCGACGACCGGGGCGGTGTGGAAACCGCCCACCAGCCGGGCCGCGGCCACCTCGTCGGCGAAGCGGCGCCGGAAGCCGGGTTCGGTGCTCAGTTCGGGGCGTACGACCTTCACCGCCACGGCGCGTCCGGACGGCGAACGGCCCAGGTAGACCACGCCCATGCCGCCCTGGCCCAGCCGGTGCGTCAGCTGGTAGCGGCCGTTCCCGACCGAGGCGGGATCACCCGGTTCGAGCGGCTTCATGTACGTGCACCCCCCGTTCAGCAGCACCAACAGCGGGTGCCGGCACCCCCTGCCGGTCGCGCCGCCCGGCAGTGTAGCCCGCCGGGCTGCGGTGCATCAGTCCCGTGTCAGCGGCCGGGAGCCATGTCGTACGTGACCCACATCGTCCGGGTGGCCACCTGGTCGTACTTCGCCCGTGCCCGGTGGTTGTCGTCGGCGGTGATCCATCGCACCACGCTCCAGCCGCGCTCGGCCGCGATCTCGCGCAGGGCGCCGAGCAGCAGGTCGGCCGCGCCCGAGCCTCGCCGGTCGGGAGCCACGAACAGGTCGTCGAGGAAGCAGCCGACCGTCGCGGACAGCGGTCGCGCGAAGGGCCGGTAGTGCGCCAGCCCGATCAGCCGCCCGTCCGCGTCCTCGGCGACCAGGGCGTTGACCTCGTGGCCGGGGTCGTGCACCCACGACCAGACCAGCGCGGCCGCCTCCTCGGTCTGCTCCACTGCGTAGAAGTCGGCGTAACCGCGGTAGAGGGCGCGCCACTGCGCGAAGTCCTCGGGGCGTACGGCGCGGACCTGGATCTGGGACATCACGTGAACTCCGGCTCGAAGGGAATCGAAGGGATCGAAGGATCGAACGATCGAAGGATCGAAGGGAATCAAAAGGAAGGGCGCCCGCCGGGACGGCGGTGGGCCCGCGGGAGGACCGGCACCCGGAACCCGATCATCGGGGAACGCGGCGGGCGCGGGCAGTGGCCGGGGTGGCGAAAGACGGGCGGCGGGAGCACCGCGGTGGACAGGTGCGCGGGGCGCCGGGCCGCCGGTCCGGCGCCCCGGCGCGTGCGCTCCCGGCGCAATCGGGCGGCCGTACGAGCGCTCCTTCGGGAGCGGGAAGCACCCCGGTGAAGTTCTCCAACTGGCCGTCCCGGGCGGGATCGTGCGGTCTAGCGTGGGTACTCGGTGATCAACACCGGATCCCGGCCGGTGCCGGGGATCCGGCCCCACGTACCGAGGACGCCGATGTCCGGACTCCGAGCCCCCGCCCGCCACACCCCGTCGCGACACGCCGTCACCGGACCCGGGCGGCAGATACGGCCCCAGCTGGTCCGTGCCGCCGTGCTGCCCACCCTGGCCGCCGGGCTCAGCGGCGCGGCCGCCGTGATCTTCACCCTGCAGCTGGGTGGCGGTTCGGGCGACCGGGACGCCCGGCTGTGGCCGGTGCTGGCCGGCTGCGGGCTGCTGGTGGCCGGCGCGCTCGCCGCCGCGCTGCTCGGGGCCCAGCGCGCGGCCAGGACCGTACGCGACCGCTGCGAGGTGCTCCGCCGGTCCAGTACGCGCGGCCGCCAGGAGCTCCGCGTCACGGCGGAACGGCTGGAGCGCGGCGAGCCGCCGTCCCGGCCGGTACGGACCGGTGCCGTGCCGTCCGCCGCGGCCGGTGCGGTGCCCGCCGACGCCGACGAGTTCTGGCTGCTGGCCCAGGAGTTGCGGGGTGCCCGGGACCACGCCCAGGCGGTGCTGCTGCGCCTGGCGGGACCGGAGAACCGGACCGACAGCGAGCAGAAGGTGGAGGTCTTCGTCAACCTCGCCCGGCGGCTCCAGTCGCTGGTGCACCGGGAGATCTCGCTGCTCGACGGCCTGGAGGACACCGTCGAGGACCCCGACCTGCTCAAGGAGCTGTTCCACGTCGACCACCTGGCCACCCGGATCCGGCGGCACGCCGAGAACCTGGCGGTGCTCGGCGGAGCCGCCTCCCGGCGCCAGTGGACCCGGCCGATCGACCTGAGCGAAGTGCTGCGCTCGGCGGTCGCGGAGGTGGAGCAGTACACCCGGGTGAAGGTGGTGCCCCCGGCGGGCGGCACCGTACGCGGCCACGCCGTCGCGGACGTGGTGCACCTGCTGGCCGAACTCGTCGAGAACGCGACGGTGTTCTCGGCGCCCGACACGGACGTGGTGCTGCGCGCGGAACGGGTCACGGCGGGCATCGCGGTCGAGGTCGAGGACCGGGGGCTGGGCATGCCTCCGGAGGAGCAGCACCGGATGAACGAGCTGCTCGGCGACCCGGAGCAGATCAGTGTCTGCAATCTGCTCGCGGACGGCCGGATCGGCCTGTTCGTGGTCTCGTCCCTGGCCCGGCGGCACGGCATCGCGGTCGAGCTCAAGTCCAACATCTACGGCGGGGTGCTGGCGGTCCTGGTACTGCCGAGGGAACTGCTGGGTGCGGAGTCCGCGTCCGCCGACGCCGCGGCGGGCGGCTCCCGGCTGACCCGCGATCCGCTGCCACCGCTGGAGCCGGTACGGATCTCGGGGCCGCGGCCCGCCGGTCTGCCGGTGGAACACACCCGCGCGGCAGGACCCCCGCAGGGGGCAACGTCGGCGCCCCCGGGTGCGGCCTCCGCGACGGCCTCGTCCACCGCGGTCCCCCCGGCGACGGCCTCGGCCGCGCCGGGCCTGACGGACCCGGTGGCGCGCGTGGCGCCCGCGGACACCGTGGCTCCGGCGGAGCCGACGGCCTCCACAGCTTCCACGGCCTCGACGGCTCCCACGGCTCCCACGGCTCCCATGGCTGCACCGACTGCGGCTGACTCCCCTGCCCGGCCCGTGCCGGGCCCCCGGCTCACGCACGAGCGGCTGCCGGAGGACCGGCTCAGGGGCCACGGCTCCGGATACGACCGAGCCGCCGACGCCCGGCCCGCCGGTGCCTGGTCCGCCGATACCTGGTTCACGGATGCCCGCCCTGCGGATGCCTGGCCCGGCGACGGCCGCCCCGCCGACGCCCGGCCTGCCGGTGGCCGGCGCGCTGACGCCCGTGCGACCGATGCCTGGCCGGCGGACGGTGAGCCTGCCGACGCCCGGCCCGGGGACGCTCGCCCGGTTGACGCCGGGGCCACTGACGCCTGGCCTGCGGACGACCGGTCCGCCGACGCTCTGGTGACCCATGCCCGGCCGGCGGGCGAACGGCCCACCAATGCCTGGTTCCTCGATGCCCGGCCCACCGGAGAGCAGCTCACGGACGGCCGACCGGCAGTGGGCCGGCCGATCGGGGGCCCGCCGATCGGGGACCGGCCGACTGAGGGGACGCAGACGGAGGCTCCGCCGGCCGACGACCGGCAGGCCCGGGACCGGTCGGCCGACGACCGGCAGGCCCGGGACCGGTCGGCCGACGACCGGCAGGCCCGGGACCGGTCGGCCGACGACCGGCCGGCCCCGGCGCCGTCGACCGAGGGCCGGTGGCCCCAAGACCGGCAGGCCGAGGACCGGCAGGCCGAGGAGCGGCCGACGGCGGATTCACCGACGGAGGAGCGGCGGAACCAAGATCGGACGGCCTCCGCCCCGGCCCCGGCCGCGGGCCCGCCCGGCGGCGGGCGGCCGCCGCTGCCCCGGCGGCGCGCCCAGGAGCACCTCGCTCCGCAGCTCCGCGACGCGCCAGCGCCCCGGACCGCACACGCCGCCCGTACCGCCGAGGTGCCCGTCCACGACCCCGGCCTGATGGCCGCCTTCCAGCGGGGCTTCGGCCTCGCCCAGTCCGAGAACCCGTGACCCCACCCCATGACCCATCCCCCGATCGAGGAGCGCACCCCATGGCCGGCGAAGTGACGACCACCACGGGCCGACTGTCCGACCTGGACTGGCTGCTGAGCGGGCTCGTGCAACGGGTCCCGTACACCCGCAGCGCCGTACTGCTCACCGCGGACGGCCTCGTCACCTGCGTGCACGGCCTGGACGCCGACAGCGCCGACCACATGGCCGCCCTGGCCTCCGGCCTCTACTCGCTGGGCCGCAGCGCCGGTGCCCGGTTCGGTGACGGCGCCGAGGTCCGGCAGGTCGTGGTCGAGCTCGACTCCGCGCTGGTGTTCGTCTCGGCCGCCGGAGCCGGTACCTGCCTGGCGGTGCTCGCCGACCGCGAGGCCGACGCGGGCGTACTCGGCTACGAGATGGCCATGCTGGTCAAGAGCGTCCGGCCCTACCTGGCGGCCGCGCCCAGGCGCCCGGCCGGCGCTGCGTCCGCACCGGCTTCCACACCGGCGTCCGTGCCGGCGTCCGCACCGGCGTCCGTGTCGGCACCCGCGGCACCCGTCCGGTCCGAGCGATGAGGACCTACGCGCCCGGCGCCGCCCGCCGCGACACGCCGTGGCTCGACGACACGGCGGGCCGGGTCATGCGCCCTTACACGGCCAGTGGCGGCCGCACCCGCCCGGCCGTCGCGCTCGACCTGCTGTCCGTGGTCACCGCGACCGGCGTACGGCCACGCCCGCCGCTCGGCCCCGAGCACACCCTCGCGCTGCGGTTCTGCGCGGGAGCCGGGGCGGCCTCGGTCTCGGTCGCGGAGGTGGCGGCACAGCTGCGGCTGCCCGCCGTGGTCACCAAGGTCCTGCTGTCCGATCTGGTGCAGGCCGGCGCGGTGACCGCCCAGGCCCCGCACTTCCTGAACCGCCCGGCCGACGACCAGTCCCTCCTGCGGGCGGTGCTCGATGGTCTGCGCCGAAGGCTGTGAGGACCGCACCGACCTCCCCGCCACCCTGAAGATCCTGGTCGCGGGCGGGTTCGG
Source organism: Streptomyces sp. NPDC048603 (assembly GCF_043199475.1). Classification (NCBI taxonomy): domain Bacteria; kingdom Bacillati; phylum Actinomycetota; class Actinomycetes; order Kitasatosporales; family Streptomycetaceae; genus Streptomyces; species Streptomyces sp. NPDC048603. The sequence goes on from NZ_JBICVY010000002.1 coordinate 308,763, forward strand.
CGCGGGCAAGACGACGTTCGTCGGCGCGGTCAGCGAGATCGAGCCGCTGTCCACGGAGGAGCTGCTCAGCGACCTCGGCGCGGAGAGCGACCTCCTCGACGGCAACGCGACGAAGTCGACGACCACCGTGGCGCTGGACTTCGGCCGGATCACCCTCGACACCCGGCCGCCGCACGTCCTGTACCTGTTCGGCACGCCCGGTCAGGAACGCTTCTGGTTCCTGTGGGAGGAGCTGTGCGCGGGCGCGCTCGGTGCCGTGGTGCTCGCCGACACCCGGCGCCTGGCCGACTGCTTTCCGGCGGTCGACTTCTTCGAACGGCACGGCATCGCCTTCGTCGTCGCCGTGAACGAGTTCGACGGCGGCCACCGGTACACGGCCGAGGAGGTGCGCGAGGCGGTCGGCCTCGGCCCGGGCGTCCCGGTCGTACGGTGCGACGCCCGGCTCGCCGTATCCGGTACGGGTGCCCTGGCGGCCCTCGTCCGCCATCTGCTGTCCGACGTCCAGGGGGAACAGGACATATGACGTACTACGAGTCGACCGGACACCTGCTGCTCACCCCGGTGGACCGGGACGCCGGGACACGGGTCCCGCGCCTGCGCGAACTGGCACTGGGGGAGCGGGCCGACCCCGAACTCGACGCGTTCGCGCGGCGGATCGCGGACACCGTCGGGGCCCCGCACGCCGGGGTCAACTTCCTCGGCGAGGAACGCCAGTTCTTCGCCGGCCTGCACCACGGCGGAGGTCCGGACGACGCGGGGGCGCCGGCGCCGGAGGCGCGCGGCTATCCGGCCCGGGTGCTGGCGCGGGACCACGGCTACTGCCCGTACGTGGTCGTGCGGCGGCGGGCGCTGGTGCTGGAGGACGTGCGGGACTTCGCCCGGTTCGCCGGGAACGCGGTGGTCGACGAGAACGGGGTCCGCTCCTACCTCGGTGCCCCGCTGACCGACCGCCGGGGGATCGTCCTGGGGACGGTGTGCGCGGCCGACGGGGTACCGAGGCGGTGGGGCACCGAGGGCCTGGGCACGATCAAGGCGCTGGCGGCGGAACTGGTGGACCGCATCCACCGGCGGGAGGACACGGGCGGCTGGTGAGGGAGCCCGCCGAGGAGCCCTGCCGGAGGGCAGGGCCGTAGGGCCCGGCCGAAGGGCCGCTGTCCGTGCCCGGCGCTACGGTCGACGACATGGCCGACAAAGAGGCGAAGGCTGAGGCGAAGGCGAACAGTGGCAGAGGGGCGAGCAAGGTGCCCACGGTGACCGCGGCGGACGTCCGCGCGATCGCACTGTCGCTGCCGGACAGCAGCGAGAAGCTGTCCTGGGGCATGCCCACCTTCCGGGTCGCCGGAAGGATCTTCGCCGCCCTCGGGGACGACGACACCACCATCGGGGTGAAGTGCCCCAAGGAGGACCGGGCCGAGCTGATCGCCGCCGAGCCGGACAAGTTCTTCGTCCGCGAGCGCCACGACGACAACTACGCCTGGCTGCGGGTCCGGCTCGGCGCCCTGGAGGACCGGGCGGAACTGCGCGCGATCCTCGCCGACTCCTGGCGCCAGGCCGCCCCCAAGCGCGTGGCTGCCGCCCACCCGGACCTGGACGCCCCCTGGCTTGTTCACTTGACCTCGCGCCACGTCGGAGGGTCGCGCGGTGGGAATTCGGGTGCGTGTCAGGGGACAGACTGGTCAGACTCACGGCATGACAGCGAAGATCAGCCGCATCAACCCCGATCAGTTGCATGAGACACCGGGCTACCACCACATCACCGTGGTGGAGACCGGCCGAACGGCCTATCTGGCGGGGCAGTGCCCCCTCGACCAGGGCGGCTCTCTCGTCGGCCCGGGCTCCCTCGAGGTGCAAGTCGATCAGGTTGTCCTGAACGCACTTGCCGCCCTTGCGGCGGTGAACGCTCAGCCGCAGCACGTGGTGCGTTCGGTGATCTACGTGCGGAGCGATGACAGGGGGGACCTGGGCCTCGCCTGGCACCGGCTTACCGCCTCCGCCCTCGGGCCGGCCTTCACGTCCGCCAGCACGCTCTTGGGGGTTGCGCAGCTGGGTTTCGCGGGGCAGCTGGTCGAGGTGGACCTCACCGTCGCGCTGCCCGACTGAGCGGCCTCACGCCTCGCACAGCCTCTCGAACTGCTCCGCCCACATGGTCATGCGCCGGACGCCGTGGCGGCCTCCGTCTGATCATGTGCTCCGACCAAGCCGTGAGGGTGAGTCTGCTAGGGCCTGTCGTCAAACTCGCGTCTGCCCCGCGGCGCCTGGCACGCACTCTCGCCGCACCGGGCGAGAGCCCGAGTACGTCCAGTACGGGGGCTCCCGCCCGGCACGCCGAGAGCACGCGCCAGACGCCGTGGGGCCGCCCTCCGGGCGACGACGCGAGTTCGACCACAGGCCCTAGCGGGTGCGGACCCCGGCCCCGGGCGTCTCCCGGCGGACGCCGAGGAAGTCCGTGATCCGCTGCCGCAAGCCGGCCGGGTCGAGCCCGTGCGCGGCGGTGTGCTCCTCCGCCGTGCCATAGCGGCGCAGCTCGGCGCGGCCCACGCCCAGCCCGAGGGCCCGGTGCGGGAGGTCGCCGAGCGCGTCGTTCGCGGCGGCCGTGGAAGTGCCCGCCAGGTACGGCTCGACCAGGACCACGTCCGCCGGTCCGTTCCCCACGGCGGCGCGCAGCCCGGCGGAGTCGAAGGGGCGGACAGTCGTCCCGTACAGCACGGTCACGTCCAGCCCTTCGGTCGCGGCGAGCACCCCGTCCAGGGTCGGGCCGACGGCCAGGACCACGCCCCGGCCGCCCTCGCGGACGGTCCGGAAACGGGAGCCGTCCACCGGCCGCGCCGAGCCGTTCGCCTGCAGCGACAGCCGGACGTACACCTTGCGGTCGCCGTCCGCGTACGCGTGCCGCAGCAGCGCCTCCGCCTCGTCGGGGTGCCCCGGTACGTGCACCGTCCAGCCGTCCAGGGTGTCGAGCAGGGCCACGTCACCGGGTGACATATGGGTGTAGCCGCCCGCCGGCCAGTCGTACGAGGCGCCGGCGCTCACCAGGACCCCGCCCGTGCCCTGATGTCCGAAGTCCAGCTTGACCTGCTCGAACGGCCGCTCCACCAGGAAGCTCCCGAACGTGTGCATCACCGGCCGCAGCCCGGTGAGGGCCAGCCCGCCGCCGACCCCGATGAGCAGCTGCTCCCGGATGCCGACGTTGACCACCCGGTCCGGGTGCCGCTGTCGTGCGGGCCGGAACCCGTCCATGGTGATCTCCGCCAGCACCACGGCCAGCCGCGGATCCGTGTCCAGCACCTCCGAGGTCACCGTGACGAACCGCTCCCGCATCGTGTCCATGCCGTCCACCCCTGCCCTTCCTCTGCCTCTGCCTATGCCTTCTTCTCGACCCGGGCGACGACCACGTGCGGCCGCCCCGGATGCGGCGCGGTGAACGCCTCGTGGAGCGCTGCGTGGTCCCGTCCGTCCACCGTGGCCGCCGACCAGCCGGCCGCCTCGAACCGGGAGGCGATCCCTCCGTGCCAGCCGTGCGTGGCGGAGTCGTTGTCGATCACCACGGTGTGGAGCCGTTCCAGCCCGGCGGCTCCGGCGTAGGCGAGGGCCTCGTGGTTGCTGCCCTCGTCCAGCTCGGCGTCCCCGATCAGGACCCACACGGCCGGATCGGTGAGCCCCTGGGCGCGCAGCCCCAGCGCGGTGCCGACGGCGAGCGGCAGCCCGTGCCCCAGGGACCCGCTGCCGATCTCCACACCGGGGACCAGGGTCCGGTCGGGGTGGTGGCCGAGCGGCGAGTCGTACGAGCCGAAGCCGGTCAGCCAAGCGACGGGCAGGAACCCCTTGGCGGCGAGCACCGCGTAGTACGCCATCGGCCCGTGCCCCTTGGAGAGCAGGAACCGGTCCCTGCCCGGATCCGCGGCCGTCGCGGGGCTGACCCGCAGCACCCTGTCGTAGAGCACCCAGAGCGCGTCGAGCGTCGACGTGGCGGCCGGACCGTGCTTCTCGGCCCCGGTCATGAGCGCCATGAGCCGGGTGAGTCCGTCGAACCCCGTGGGCTCCGTGCCCGCGGCGAGCCGGTCGGGCCCGGCGGCACGGAGCGTGATGACATCCGTTGTCTGCGTCATGCACCGATCCTGCAACCTCAACCACGCTTGAGGTCAACGGCCGCCCTCCGGCCCCGGCAGCCCGCCAGGCAAAAGGCGCGCGCGACCACGCCGCCGAGTGCGGTATTGTTCTCGTGCGCGCTCAACCGGGGGAAACCCCAGGTCAGCGGGCATCGGGACGTGGCGCAGCTTGGTAGCGCACTTGACTGGGGGTCAAGGGGTCGCAGGTTCAAATCCTGTCGTCCCGACTTGTGAAAGTCGGAGGCCAGAGGCCGCTTCGGAGTGATCCGGAGCGGCCTCTGGCCGTTTTTCGTGCCCGGCGGCGACGGCGCGCAGGCCGCCGAGGGGGTGGCGTTAAGGGCGCGTCAGGATTTCGTCGTAAGACCGTATGGGCGTTTTGGGTGCTGTCCCGCTGCGTACGCTGGCCCAGCCGTCCTCGTCGATGGCCCAATCCGTGCCGTACGACAGGAGCGCCCCGATGGCCACCCCTGCCCGCACCTCACGCCTGCGCGCGTGGATGCTGGAAGGCTTGACCGACCGCCGTCACAAACAGCAGCAGCCCGAGACCGCGCACGAGGGCAAGCCCTGGTACCGGGTGATGTGCCTGACCGGTCTCGACTACTTCTCCACCCTCGGCTACCAGCCCGGCATCGCGGCACTCGCGGCCGGGCTGCTGTCACCGGTGGCGACGATCGTCCTGGTGCTCCTGACCCTGTTCGGTGCGCTTCCGGTCTACCGGAGGGTGGCGCAGGAGAGCCCGCACGGCGAGGGATCGATCGCGATGCTGGAGCGGCTGCTGTCGTTCTGGAAGGGCAAGCTGTTCGTGCTGACCCTGCTCGGGTTCGCCGCGACCGACTTCCTGATCACCATCACCCTGTCGGCCGCCGACGCCACGGCCCACCTGGTGGAGAACCCGCACCTCACCAGCACCCTGCACGGACACGAGGTGCTGATCACCCTGATCATGATCGCGCTGCTCGGCGCGGTGTTCCTGAAGGGCTTCAGCGAGGCGATCGGGCTCGCCGTCGCCCTGGTCGTCTCGTACCTCTTCCTGAACGCGATCGTGGTCGCGGTCGGACTCTGGCAGGTGGCCACCGAGCCCCACGTGGTCACCGACTGGACCAGCGCACTGACCACCGAGCACGGCAACCCGTTCATGATGATCGCCATCGCCCTGGTGGTCTTCCCCAAGCTGGCGCTGGGCCTGTCCGGCTTCGAGACCGGCGTGGCCGTGATGCCGCACGTGCAGGGCGAGCCGGGCGAGGAGCCGGCGAACCCCACAGGCCGGATCAAGGGCACGAAGAAGCTGCTCACCACGGCCGCGGTGATCATGAGCGTGTTCCTCATCTGCTCCAGCTTCATCACCACGCTGCTCATCCCGGCGAAGGAGTTCGAGGCCGGCGGGGAGGCGAACGGCCGGGCCCTGGCCTACCTCGCGCACGAGTACCTCGGTTCCGCGTTCGGCACCGTCTACGACGCGTCCACCATCCTGATCCTGTGGTTCGCGGGCTCCTCGGCCATGGCCGGCCTGCTGAACCTGATGCCGCGCTACCTGCCCCGCTACGGCATGGCCCCGCACTGGGCCCGCGCCCTGCGGCCCATGGTGATCGTGTTCACCCTGATCGCGTTCCTGGTGACCTGGATCTTCGACGCCGACGTGGACGCACAGGGAGGCGCCTACGCCACCGGTGTGCTCGTCCTGATCACCTCGGCGGCCGTCGCCGTGACCATCGCCGCCCGGCGCGCCCGGGAGCGCGGCTGGACCATCGCCTTCGGCGTCATCTCGGCCGTCTTCGTCTACACCACGGCCGTGAACGTGATCGAGCGCCCGGACGGTGTGAAGATCGGTGCCTGCTTCATCGCCGGGATCATGGCCCTGTCCCTGCTGTCCCGTCTCGCCCGCGTCTTCGAACTGCGCGTCACCCACGTCGAGCTCGACGATATGGCCGAGCGGTTCGTCCGTGACACCGCCACCCGCACCATCCGCTTCATAGCCAACGAGCCGGACAGGCGCGACAAGGCCGAGTACCGGGAGAAGACCGACCAGATCCGGGCCGACAACGACGTCCCGCCGGGTGACGACTTCGTGTTCGTCGAGGTCACCGTCCTGGATCCGTCGGAGTTCGAAGCCGGTCTGAGGGTCAGGGGCGAGGTCATGCACGACCGGTACCGGGTCCTCACCCTGGAGTCCTCCTCCGTTCCCAACGCGCTCGCGGCCCTGCTGCTCCACATACGGGACGAGACCGGGCAGCGGCCGCACATCTACTTCGAGTGGACCGAGGGCAATCCGCTGACCAACTTCCTGCGTTTCTTCCTCTTCGGGCAGGGCGAGGTCGCTCCCGTCACCCGTGAGGTGATCCGCGAGGCCGAACCCGACCGGGCCCGCCGCCCGCACGTCCACGCCGGCTGACGGCCGCCGCCGCGTGGCGGGGGAAGTAACCGCCGGCGGCCGGCTGCTTCCCCCGCCACTCGCCCGTCAGTCGCCGAGGTCGCGGTGGCGCAGGTCGTCCAGGGTCTCCCGGCGGACGAGGAGCCGCGCCGCGCCCCCGCGCACCGCGACCACGGGGGGCCGGCCCACCATGTTGCAGCCGGAGGCCATGGACAGCTGGTACGCCCCCGCCACCGGTACGGCGACCAGGTCGCCGGGGCGGACGTCGCCGGGCAGCTCCACCCCGGCCGCGATCACGTCCCCCGCCTCGCAGTGCCGGCCGACGACCGTGGCCGTACGGGGTTCGGCGGCCGGGAGCCGGCCGACCAGCCGGGGGGCGTACCGCACGCCGTACAGGGCGGGTCGCGGGTTGTCGCTCATCCCGCCGTCCACGGCGACGAACAGCGTCTCCCCGGCCGGCTTGACCGCGAGCACCCGGTACACCGCGACCCCGGCCGGCCCGACCACGGCGCGGCCCGGCTCGACGATCAGCCTCGGCACCGGTATCCCGGCGGCCGCGCAGCTGCCGGCCAGTTCGGTGCGCAGCTTCCGGGCGAGTTCGGTGATGTCCAGGGAGGGTTCGCCGGGCCGGTAGGCGATGCCGTGACCACCGCCCAGGTCGAGCTCGGGCAGCACGACCCCGGTGGTGTCGCGGATGCGGGCCATCAGCCCCACCATCCGGCGGAGCGCCGTGAGGTAGGGCTTCGCACCGGTGATCTGGGAGCCGATGTGGCAGTGCAGGCCGGTCAGTTCCAGCTGCGGCCGGTGGAGGACACGGGCCACCGCGTGCAGCGCGGACCCGTCGGCCACGGACAGGCCGAACTTCTGGCCCTCCGTGCCCGTACGGATTTTGTCGTGGCCGCCCGCCGAGACGCCCGGCACCACCCGCACCAGCACCTTCTGGTGCCCGGCCGGCCCGACGGCGGCGGCGATGCGCGAGATCTCCGACGTGCTGTCGATGACGATCCGCCCGACCCCCAGCCGGACGGCGCTGCCGAGGTCGCGGGGTGACTTGGCGTTGCCGTGCAGCACGATCCGCCCGGGCGGGAACCCGGCCGTGACGGCCAGCTCCAGCTCTCCGGCCGAACAGACGTCCAGGCCCAGTTCCTCCTCCCGGACCCAGCGGACCATCGCGCGGGAGAGGAACGCCTTCGCCGCGTAGAGGACCTCGGCCCCGGGGAAGGCCTCCCGGTAGGCGCGGCAGCGCCCGCGCACCTCGGCCTCGTCCAGCACGTAGACGGGGGTGTCGAACCGTTCCGCGAGGTCCGCGAGGTCCACACCGCCCACGGCGAGTCCGCCGTGTGCGAGGAGGGACGTGGAGGCGGGCCAGACGGAGAGGCCGTCGTCCGTGGCGGACCCCGCTCCCGAAAGGATCACAGTGGTCATCGTGTGGTCCCCCTCTCCCTCAGGCGGCCCGGCTCGCGCCGGAGCGCCGTACGGCGGGGGCCGGAACGGGGTCCGCGGCCGGGGAGGCGCCCGTGGCGCAGCCGGCACCGGTGCCGGCCCCGGTCCCGTTGACCGCGGGTGCGGTGAACCTCGGGTCGACGGTCAGCAGCACCGCCCCCAGCGGCTCGGCCATCGCCCGGAGTGCCGGCTCGGACAGCCGGATCCACGGCTGCTCCGCGCCGAGCGTGGCGGCCAGCCGCTCCGGGTCGGTGAACCCGACCGCGGTACGCGCGCCCAGCGGAGTGCGGAACAGGCGCACCACCACCTCCGCCGTTCCCGGCCGGACCGGGACGTACAGGAGCCCGGCCGGGACCCGTTCCTCGGGTTCGGGGTCGTCGTCGTACTGGAAGAGACACATGGGGCCCTCCTTGAGGAGCCGTGCACGGCACGTGATGCCCCGGTGCGGGGAGGCGGTCCGGGGCGGGGCATCGAACGCTATGCCCGCACCGGGGCCGCCGTGTGCAGGCTCTGACGGGACCTTGACACGGGTCGGCCGAGTTCATACGCAACGCTGACGGCCGGGGCGGGGCCCTGCCGCGCCGCCGACCGGCGCACATCCCCGGGTTCCGCCGCCGTCCGGCGCCGGCGAACCCGCCCGCTGCGGTGGCGCGTTGGCCTGCGGTCGTTCCGATTCCACCAAGGGGGCGTAAGCGTCACGTCAGGACGCGCGGGAGCAACGGCATCCGCCTTTAGCGTCCTTCGCATGGACCGACATTTCACCCGCCCGGTACGGAGGCGTGCCCGGACCGGAACGGAAGCGCGCGGCGGCACCGCCGCACAGGATGCCCACTGGCCCGGTGAGCGCCGCACCGCGGTCCTCGCGGCCGGACTTCTCGTCCTGTCGCTGCTGGCCGTCGACGCGGTGGCCGGTTCCGCATCCTGGCCCCGGGCCGTCCTCTGGACCGGACTCGGCATGCTGCTCTACGCCGTCCTGCTGCCGCCCCTGGTGCGGGTCTCGCCCGGCCGTCTGACGGCCCGAAAGCTGTTCGTCGAGCGCTCCGTCCGCACCGATGCCCTGGTCTCGGTCCGCTGGTCCGAGGGGGTGGCCCAGCGGATGGTCCTGAAGGACGCCGAAGGACACCGGGTGGAGATCGATCCGGGTGTGCTGGTCCGCAATCCCGCCCTCTGGCACCGCTTCGACGCCGACGCACGGACATCGGTCCGGCAGGGCTCGCTGATGTGCGGGGGGACCGCGCTGCGCCAACTGGCCGCCCGGATCGACCGGGAGGCCGCCCGGTCCGTGTTCCGGGTCTCCGGGCTCGGCTGACCGCGACCGGCCGGCCCGCCCCCCTACGGGCCGGCCGGGGCCGCCGCTACGGGGTGTCGCAGAGGTTGGCGACGAACTTGCGGAGGCGGCCGGAGCGGACGGGGGTCACCCCGTGGATCACCTGGGCGCCGTACGCGACGGCCACGCCGGGTCCGGCATGGCTGGTCCAGCGGCTGCGGGCGGCGCCGGCCAGCCACTCGGGGGTGGTCTCGTGCAGGTCCGCGCGGTCGGGGGCGTGCTCCAGGACGTGGGTCAGGGGCGTGCCGGCGAGGTAGCCCTCGCTCTCGCCCACCTCCAGGCCGCTCCAGACGCCGGGGCTGGAGGTGGTCTCGACGTAGAACTCGCCGCCGGCCTCGGCCGCCTGGACTACCACACCGATACGGCCGATGCGGCGCGGTGCCCTCTCCGGGTGCGGTATGCCGTCGAGGTGGGTCTGGATCTCGTCGCCCGGACCGAGTTCGGTGTAGGCCCACTTGGCGGCCGCGGTGGCGGAGGGAATGGACCGCCGGATCGCCGGAAGCGCGCGTAAGGTCGCGGCCTGCAGGATGTCCCGGGCCGCGGCGGGAGCGGGGATCACCTCCGCCTGGAAGCGCGGCTTCCAGCCGGTGGCGGCCTGCTCGGCATCCATGATCTTGAGCAGTCGCGCGAGGTCGTCGTCGGTGAGGAACTCTTCGACGGTCTGCAGAACCAGGGTCTCACTGATGTGGATCATGGTGTCCCTCATGGTCAGGGCCGGATCGATTGACGCGAGCACTGTGGTCCGGCCGCGGGCCGCCGTCCAAGGGGTGTGGCAGGGGCGCATGGGCGCGCGGGGCGCGCGCGGCCGGGCGCCGGCCCGTCACCCCGGTGGCGCATCCGCTCGGCCTGGGAGTCCGGGCACCCGGGCGCGCTCCAGCGCGCCGACACGAGCGGTCTCGTCCGGCCGGGCCCTGCCGACGGCCGCGGTGGCCCGCCGCGCGCGTCCCGCGTGGCCGGAAGACAGCTGCCGGTCCAGGGGTGTGCGGGGGCGCACTCGGGGCAACGGCTGGTCTGCCCGTGCGCCCTGTCGGGCAGCCCGCGGCGGTGTTCCACTGTGCGCTGTCGGCGGCGCGGATGCTCGCGGAGGTGTGCGGTGCACCTGACGGGTCTGGCGGAGCGGGTCGTGGTGGTCACCGGGGCGGCGGGCGGCATCGGCACGGCCGTGTGCCGGGCCCTGGCCGACTCCGGAGCGTCGGTCGCGGCCGTCGACGTGGACGAGGACGGTCTCGCGCGACTGGAGGCACCCGCCGGGGCCCCGGGCGGACCGGTGCTGCGCTACGCCTGCGACGTCACGGCCACCGGCGCCGCGGAGGAGACCCTGCCGCGGGTGGAGAAGGACCTGGGGCCGGTGGCCGCGCTGGTGAACGTGGCCGGAGTGCTGCGCTGCGGCCCGGCGCTGTCCTGCACCCCCGCCGACTGGGCGGCGGTGATGGCGGTCAACGCCACCGGCGTCTTCCTGTGGTCGAAGGCCGCGGCAGACCTGATGGCCGGTCACGGCCGCGGAGCCATCGTCACGGTCGCCTCGAACGCGGCCGGGATCCCCCGGGCCGGCATGGCCGCGTACGCCGCCTCCAAGGCCGCCGCCGCCGCGTACACCCTGAGCCTCGGCCTGGAGACCGCCCCGCTGGGGATCCGCGCCAACGTGGTCTGTCCGGGCACCACCGACACCCCCATGCTGGGAAGGCTCGGTCCCGACGCCGCGGCCGCCGCCGTCCGCGGCGACCCGGCGGCCTACCGCACCGGAATCCCCACGGGCCGCGTCGCCGCGCCGGGGGACATCGCCGACGCCGTGCTCTTCCTGCTCTCCGATCAGGCGCGGCACATCACCCTGCACAGCCTGTACGTCGACGGGGGAGCGTCGCTGCACGGCTGAGCGAGCCGGCCGGGCGAGCCGGCCGCGTATCGACGTCGCGCGTCGCCGCGCTCCACCGGTGCGGCCCGCCGCCGTCAGGCCCCCCGGACGGCGGACGGTTCGCTCGCGCGCCGGGGCTGCCTGGACACCGCCGGCAGGCGGGACAGGTTGGTGCTGATCGCGGCCGCCGCCCGGCCCACGGCCTCCCCGAGCGCAGCGATCTGCCGGGGGTCCGGGCCCGTCGCCGCCACCGCGGCGACCACGCTGTCGCACGCCGAGAACACCGGCGCCGCCACCGACGAGAGCCCGCTCACGCACCGCCCGTACTCGAAGGCCCGCTCCCTCTCCCGGATCCGCACGGCCTCCCGGTACCACGCCGCCGCCGACCACCCCCCGGGCGGTTCCGCCTCCGGGCCGTGCGCCGCGAGGACCAGCTCGGCCGCGCTCCCGGGCGGCAGGACCACGCCGGGATGCAGCGGGAAGACCTCGTCCGCCTCACCGCGCAGGCCCCCGACGACGATCGTGTGCCCGGCCTCGGGAACCGACAGACTGAGGCTCAACCCGCCGCTCACCAGGGACAGTTCACGTAACGGGCGGGCCGCCGCCGCGCGCAGCGCCCGCGCCGGATGCCAGCCCACCCCCAGCCGGAAGGTCCTCGGGCCGAGCCGGTAGCGGCCCGCACTGCTCTGCACCGCGCCCAGCGCGACCAGCTGTCCCAGCAGCCGGTGGGCCGTGGCCTTCGGCAGATCGGCATCGGCCGCCAGCCTGGTCAGCCCCAACTCCTCGGTCTGGGCGAGCACTTCCATGAGTGCGAAAGCGCCCTCCAGAACTCCCCGCCCCTCAGTGCCGGATCTGGCCATGAGCGGTTTCCCCCTCTCCCGACGGATCCCGTCGGTCGGACGGACCCGTGATCCCCGTTCGTCCCGGCTGATCAGGGAGAAAGGTGTTGCCCCCCTCCGCTTCCGCCGGTCCGTTGAGCGGACCCGATCATTGCCCGTGCTTCCCGATCGCGCCAGTGTGTTGTCGACCGAGGACGCAAGGATCCGGCTCCCCCGGGAGGCCCGGACCGTGTCCGACCGAACCGAAACGAGGAGGAACAGATGAGCGCCATCAAGACCAGCGCCAAGCAGTTCAAGTACGTCATGTCCGCCATGACTGCGGTGTTCTTCGCTTCTTGTTCTGCCAGCTGACACGCACACCGGGGGTGGGGGCGGCGTGCCGCCCCCACCCCTTCGTCACGCACGCGAGAGGGAGGCACGAGTGCTGGAGACCGGTGTCCGGCAGGTGCGGGTGGCGACGTCCATGGTGTTCGGCCGGCGGCTGAACGTACGCACCGTGGAGCGGCTGGTCGCCGACGCCCTCGCCACGCTCGAGGAGTTCGGCTCGCTCGGCGACGACGTCGACGAACTGGCCGAAGGGCCGTTCGCCGACCCCGAGGAGCGCCGGGACCTGCAGAACAGGGCCCTCCAGCGGACCGTGCGCCGGCTCGCCAAACGCTCCCCCTTCTACCGGGAACGGCTCGCGGGGACCGACCTCGACGGGCTGACCACCGAGACGCTCACCCGGATCCCGGTGACCCGCAAGGCCGATCTGGTCCGGCGCCCCGCCGACTTCCTGTGCGGCAAGCCGTACCTGGTCACCCAGACGACCGGTACCACCGGCCGCCCCGTGCAGATCTGGCTCTCCCGCTACGAGATGGAGCTCTGGCCCGCACTGATCGCCCTGTCCGTGGTGCTGCGCGGCGACATCGGGCCCGGCGACCGGATGCAGATCAACCTCAGCTCCCGGGCGACGGCCGCCGTGCAGGAGGACGTCGAGGTGTGCCGGCTCGTCAACGCCTCCTGCCACGTCGTGGGCCAGGTCCCGCCGGAGGAGTCCGTCGAGCACCTGCTCGGCAGGAACTCCGACACCCTCCCCACCCTGCTCACCGGGAACCCCAGCTACCTGGCCCGGATGGTGACCGCCGCCCGCCGGCTCGGCTGCCGGCCGGAGGAGTTCGCACTGCGCTCGGTCTACGCAGGCGGCGAGATCATGTCCCGGGCCCTCACCGACGCCCTGCGCGACACCTTCGGGGCCCGGACCGTCGGCGACAACTTCGGCATGACCGAGCTGCTCCCGGTCGGCGGGCGCACCTGCACCCACCGCCACCTCCACATCGACCCCAACATGGGCTTCACCGAGGTGCTCGACCTGGAGACCGGGGAACCCGCCGGCCCGGGCCGCCTCGGTGAGCTGACCGTCACGCCGTACTACCCCTACCGCGAGTGCATGCCGGTCCTGCGGTACAACACCGGCGACGTGGTCCGCACCCTGGAGGGCGAACCGGACTGCGAACTCGCCGCCGTGCCCGCCGTCTCCCAGATCCTCGGCAAGGCCGGCCGGCTCCACCGCACCGCCGACGGCCTCGTCACCCCGCGCGACATCGTGGAAGCGCTCGACGGCACCCCCGGGCTGCCGTTCCCGCTGCGCCACGACGCCCTGGTCGGCGACGGCGGCCGGCTCCGCGTGGAGGTCGCCTCCCGCGAGCTCACCGCGGCCGAGGTGACCGGCCGCCTCCGGGACCGGGGGATCGACGCGGACGTCAGGGTCCTGCCGCTGGACGACGCGGAGGCCGCACGCCGCTTCCCCCTCCGCTGCGACCTGTTGGAGCACACCTTCACCCGGAGCCATGCATGAGCGTCTTCTTCCAGCTCGCGGTCACCACCGCCCTGGCACTGGCGGTGGTCGCCGGCGCGGTCGCGTACTTCCGCGCCGTACGCACCCCCAGACCGCCCGTCGGCGTGTTCAACGGCGCCGACATCTTCCTGATGATGGGCTTCGTCCTGGCCCTGCCGTACGTCTACCTCGCGCTGCCCGGCGCCGTCCTCCCGGTCGTGCTCGCCCTGGTCTTCGCGGGCGGGCTGTCGGTGGGCTACCAGCCGCTCGTGGCGAACGGCCGGCTGCGCTGGGCGCTGATCCTCGCGCTGATCGCGAGCGTGCTCGTGTGCCATCAGGCCTTCGGCGAGACCGCGCCCCCGTACTGGGTGGCGAACAGCGCCGTCGTCGGCCTGGTCGTCGTCTCCGCCACCAACCTCAACGTCCAGGGCGGCATCCGGCTGCGGAACGTCGCCCTCTTCCTGCTCGCGCTCGCCCTGTACGACGCCTTCTTCGCCTGGGTCGTGCCGCTGACCCAGGAGCTCGCCGACGCCGTCCAGGGCTACCCGTACGCCCCCGCCGCCGGCCTGCGCATCGGCGAGGACCTCGGCGGCGTGGTCGGCATGGGCGACCTGCTGGCCTACGCGCTCTTCACCACCACCGCCTACAAGGCGTACGGGAAGGCCGGTCTGCGGACCGGCACCGTGCTGGTGGTCCTGTGCGGCGCCGTGGCACCCGTGGCCCTGCAGCACCTGGTCTCCGCGGTCACCGGCGACGGCCCGGCCCTCGTCCCCGCCCAGGTGTTCTTCGGCCCGGCCGCCTATCTCGGCTACCGGGTACTGCGCCGCCGCGGACCGGAGCGGCGGATGGCCGAGGTGGTCTTCCGCCGCGACGCCGGCCGGGCCCCGCAGCAGCCCGCGGTCCGCGGCGCCGCCGCGGCCCGCACCGCGCCCTGAGCCGTGCCGTACGCCCTGCCCCTGCGCCACACCGAGGCCGCCGTCCCGTCCCGGGAGGGCGGCCTCCGGCGCGCCGCGGGCCGCCGGGGTCAGGAGCGGGTGCGCTCGCGGGCGCAGTCGGGGCACAGGCCCCGGTAGGTCATCTCGACCCCGGCGAGCGCGAACCCGAACCGCTCGGAGACGGGCAGGTCGCCCAGCGGGTCGCCGCCGGGGTGGACGTCCCGGATCGTGCCGCAGCCCGAGCAGACCAGGTGCTGGTGGGGGCGGTGGGCGTTCGGGTCGTAGCGCTTGGCACGGCCGTCGGTGGTCACCTCGGTGACCTCGCCCAGTGACACGAGCTCACTGAGCGTGTTGTAGACCGTCGCCCGGGACACCTCCGGCAGGCGGGCGGTGGCCCGCGCGAGCACCTCGTCCGCCGTGAGGTGAACGTGCTCGCCGTCGAGTACCTCGGCGACCACCCGGCGCTGGGCGGTCATCCGCCAGCCGCGTCCGCGCAGTCGTTCCAGCAGGTCGCTCACTGCCCCCACCAGCCTCACTTGAGCTCGTCTACAGAATGAACCGGTACGGTTCTGGTTCTCGCATTGACTTGGACAAAGTCCATCGTAGGATCTATTCCGGCGACAACCAAGGGACAGGACGACAGCAGGGACACAGCTGTGACGCTTCGGCGCGTGGTACTCACACCACTCACCAACGGCGCTCCGTTCTCCTGTTCCGCGTCCGTAGTTCCTGAGCACAGTGCGATCCGCCTGATCCGGAAGGATTCCCATGCCCGAGAACAATGATGCAAACGTGAGCACCCCGAAGCCGGAGGGCAGCGGAGGCTGCCCCGTGGCGCACGGGCGGGCCGCGCACCCGACGCAGGGCGGCGGCAACCGCCAGTGGTGGCCCGAGCGCCTCAACCTGAAGATCCTTGCCAAGAACCCCGCCGTGGCCAACCCGCTGGGCGAGGAGTTCGACTACGCCGAGGCGTTCAAGGGCCTCGACCTGCCGGCCGTGAAGCAGGACATCGCCGAGGTCCTCACCACCTCGCAGGACTGGTGGCCCGCCGACTTCGGCCACTACGGCCCCCTGATCATCCGCATGGCCTGGCACAGCGCCGGCACCTACCGGATCACCGACGGCCGCGGCGGCGCCGGCGCCGGCCAGCAGCGTTTCGCCCCGCTCAACAGCTGGCCGGACAACGCCAACCTGGACAAGGCCCGCCGTCTGCTGTGGCCGGTCAAGAAGAAGTACGGCCAGGCCATCTCCTGGGCCGACCTCATGATCCTCGCGGGCAACGTCGCCCTGGAGTCGATGGGCTTTGAGACCTTCGGCTTCGCCGGCGGCCGCGCCGACGTCTGGGAGGCCGACGAGGACGTCTACTGGGGCCCCGAGAAGACCTGGCTCGGCGACGAGCGCTACACCGGCGACCGCGAGCTGGAGTCCCCGCTCGGCGCTGTCCAGATGGGCCTCATCTACGTCAACCCCGAGGGCCCCAACGGCAACCCGGACCCGCTCGCCGCGGCCCGCGACATCCGTGAGACCTTCGGCCGGATGGCGATGAACGACGAGGAGACCGTCGCCCTCATCGCCGGTGGCCACACCTTCGGCAAGGCCCACGGCGCCGGCTCCGCGGACCACGTCGGCGTCGACCCCGAGGGCGCGTCGATCGAGGCGCAGGGCTTCGGCTGGCAGAGCACGTACGGCTCCGGCAAGGGCGCGGACACCATCACCTCCGGCCTGGAGGTCACCTGGACCACCACGCCCACCCAGTGGGGCAACGGGTTCTTCACGAACCTCTTCGAGTACGAGTACGAGCTCACCACGAGCCCGGCCGGCGCCCACCAGTGGGTGGCCAAGAACGCCGAGGCGGTCATCCCCGACGCGTTCGACGCGGAGAAGAAGCACCTCCCGACGATGCTCACCACCGACCTGTCGCTCCGCTTCGACCCGGTCTACGGCGAGATCTCGCGGCGCTTCTACGAGAACCCGGACCAGTTCGCCGACGCCTTCGCCCGCGCCTGGTTCAAGCTGACCCACCGCGACATGGGCCCGCTCGTGCGCTACCTCGGCCCGGAGGTCCCGTCGGAGGAGCTCATCTGGCAGGACCCGCTGCCGGCCCGCTCGGGCGAGCTGGTCGACGCCGCCGACGTCGCCTCCCTCAAGGAGCAGATCCTCGGCACCGGCCTCACGGTCACCCAGCTGGTCAACGCCTCCTGGGCCGCCGCCGCCTCCTTCCGGGGCAGCGACAAGCGCGGTGGCGCCAACGGCGCCCGCATCCGCCTGGAGCCCCAGCGCAACTGGGAGGTCAACAACCCCGACGACCTGGCCCAGGTGCTGCGCGCCCTGGAGAGCATCCAGGAGTCCTTCAACGCCGCCGCGTCCGGCGGCAAGCAGGTCTCCCTCGCCGACCTCGTGGTCCTCGCGGGCACCGCGGCCGTCGAGAAGGCGGCCAAGGACGCCGGTCACGACGTCGAGGTCCCCTTCACCCCGGGCCGTGTGGACGCCTCCGCCGAGCAGACGGACGCCGAGTCCTTCGCCGCCCTGGAGCCGGTCGCGGACGGCTTCCGCAACTACCTGGGCAAGGGCAACCGCCTGCCGGCCGAGTACCTGCTCGTCGACAAGGCGAACCTGCTCACCCTGTCCGCGCCGGAGACCACCGTCCTGGTCGGCGGTCTGCGCGCGCTGGGCGTGACCCAGGCGCAGTCCTCGCTCGGCGTCTTCACCGAGACGCCCGGCAAGCTGACGAACGACTTCTTCGTCAACCTGCTCGACCTGGGCACGACCTGGAAGTCGACCTCCGAGGACCAGACCACGTTCGAGGGCCGCGACGCGGCCACCGGCGACCTCAAGTGGACCGGCACCCGCGCCGACCTGGTCTTCGGCTCCAACTCCGAACTGCGTGCGCTGGCCGAGGTGTACGCCGGTGACGACGCGAAGGAGAAGTTCGTCACGGACTTCGTCGCGGCGTGGACCAAGGTCATGGAGCTGGACCGCTTCGACCTCGTCTGATTACGGTGTCGTGAAGGCCGCCCTCCCGTCAGCGGGAGGGCGGCCTTCCGCGTGTGCGCGGCCGCGGCACCCGAAGCGGCCGCACACCATTCATCCGCGTCATGTGCGGACCCAGGCCGCCAAGGCCCAGGAGAAGACACCGAAGAGCACCAGTCCGATCGCCACCGCTACCAGCAGCCAGGGACCGGCCGGGGTCGAGGCGAAGGCGCGCAGCGTGTCGTCGATGCCCTTGGCCTTGGACGGGTCGTAGCTCGCGGCCGCGTACACCAGGAAGCCGCCGGCCGTCGTGAACACCACACCCCGGGCGATCCCGCCGACCACCCCGAGCACGTCCACGGCCGTGCGGACCCCGTCCGGCAGACCGCCGGTGTCCATCTTGTCGTGGAAGGTGCGCCGCGCCGCGGCGACGGCGATCACCACGCCGCCGATCGCGAGGCCGATCCCCACCAGCGCCACCAGCCAGCCGCCGGCAATGCCGAGCAGTGTCGCCGTCGCGTCCCGCGACTCCTCGTCCCCGGAGCGGGTGCCGCCGACGCCGGCCGCGAAAGCCAGTACGGAGATGGCGGCCACCGCGTAGACGACCGCGCGGGCGGCCGCGAGGACGCGCTTGCCCGCCGTGCGGCCGTCCGGGCCGGCGCTGCCGAAGACGGCCTCCGACAGCCTCCACAGCGCCATGGCCACCAGGCCGATGCCGACGGCCCACACCGGCACCGCGCCGAACGGCTGCCGGGCGAGCTGGGCCACGGCGCCGGAGCGGTCGGCCTGCTCGTCCGTCTCCCCGAAGGCGATCCGCAGGGCCAGCAGCCCCACGAGCAGGTACAGCACTCCGCGCGTGGCCAGGCCGCAGCGTGCGGCCACCGTCACGGCGCGGCGGGTGCTCCGCTTCCGGACGGCCGCGCCGGACCGGGCGGGCGTCCGGGGGATCTGTGGCATGCCTCTCCCTTCCGTACCGGGGCCTTCGTTCCAGGGCGCGCCTGCCCCGGAGGGGCCGTACCATGCGCCGCCGGCACAACTCGGCACGCCGCACATGGTTTCCGGGCGCGTAACCGGGTAGCAGCGACATATCGGACGGTTGGTGTCGGCTTGTTCAGCGGTTCGGCGCCGTTCCCGTCATCGAAGATCGGAGTACGCCATGATCATTCTCGGCGTCATCCTGCTGATCGTGGGCTGGCTGCTGGGCCTGTCGATCCTCTATACGATCGGCATCATCCTGGTCGTCATCGGCCTGATCCTGTGGATTCTCGGGGCTGTCGGGCACGCCGTGGGCGGCCGTCGGCACTACTACTAGCGGGCCGGCGCCGGGCGTCATGAGCAGACCGCGTCGGCGGCTCTTCCGGTCCTTCCGCTTCCGTACCGTCCCTCCGGGCCCGCGGTTCCGGGCAGGCCTTCCGGTCCCCCGCCGCGGGCCCGGACCTGCCCCGGAGGGCGAAAGCGGCGGTGCGGACGCCGGTTGCTCCTTCACCCCCGGGGCGGGGGGGGGGGGGGGCCCCCCCCCCCCCCCCCCCGCCCGGGGGGGGGGGGGGGCCCCCCCCCCCCACCCCCCCCCCCCGCGCGCCCCCCCCCGCCAAGACCCCGGCCCCCGCGGGGGGCCGGGCCCCCCCCGGGGGGGGGGGGGCGGGGGGGGGTGGGGGGGGGGGGCCCCCCCCCGGGGGGGGGGCCCCCCCCCCCCCCCCCCCCCCGCCCCGGGGTTGCCGGGGGATTTCGCACTGACCGCCGAACGAACCGCCGAGGGAGGCCCTCCCGGTGAACTCGCCCGGATCGCGGGGAACCTGACCGGTCGGCGGTCCGCCGCGACGGCCGTGGAGATGGACCCGTTCGCCCCGCGAATGTTCCCGAGGCGCCCGGAAGCTTCTGGTGCGCGCCGGAGTGCGGTAACGCCGGACCACCGCACCGTCAGGACCCGGAGCAGCGGCGCCCCCTCCGGCATACCACGCTGGTCCGGCCGCCGGGGGAGGAGGCGGCGCGGCAGCACACCGGGCAGGGCCATAGGGTGGCGGTCATGGAGTCGTACACCATCGGTCAGGCGGCCCGGCTGCTCGGCGTGAGCGTCGACACGGCGCGCCGCTGGGCGGACGCGGACCGCTTCCCCACCCGTCGCGCGGGAAACCGGCGGATCGTCGACGGACCGGACCTCGCCGCCTTCTGCGTGGCCGTCGCCCAGGAGGGGGCCGACGATGACGAGGCGCCGTACACCTCGGCCCGCAACGCGTTCCCCGGCATCGTCACCCGGGTCCTGCTCGGCACGGTCGACGCCCAGGTCGAGATCCAGGCCGGGCCGCACCGCATCGTGTCCCTGCTGACCCGTGAGGCCGTCGAGGAACTGGGCCTGGAAGTAGGAGCCAGGGCCACCGCACGGGTGAAATCCACCAGCGTCTTCATCGACCGGGCCTAGCCTGGTCCATGGCCGGACGGCCGGACGGCCGGACGCACTGGACGGTGGGACGGCCGGACGCACCGGATTCCCCAGAGGAGGCAGCGGTGGACGATCGTGCGATGGAATCGGCGGCGGAACTGTTCGACGGGATGGGGGCCGAGTACGAGCGGGCCTTCGTGAAACTCCCCGGCCAGCTCGCCGCCCTCGACTGGCTGACCGGCCGGCTGCCCGCCGGCGCCCGGGTCCTGGACGTCGGCAGCGGCACCGGCCGGCCCGTCGCCGAGACCCTGGTCCGCGCCGGCTACGAGGTGACAGGCATCGACGTGTCCGCCGCGATGGTCGAGCTCGCCCGCGCCCAGGTGCCCGGAGCCCGGTTCGAGCAGCAAGACGTACGCGACTACCGGCCGCCGGCCGGCGGGTTCGACGCCGTGTGCGCCTTCTTCCCGCTGCTGGTGATGGGCCGCGACGAGGTGGGCGAGTCGCTGCTGCGGATCGCCGACTGGCTCGTGCCGGGCGGCTACTTCGTGATGGCCACCGTGCCCGCCGACATCGCGGACGTGGAGGTGGAGTGGATGGGCCGGCGGGTCCGGGTCTCCAGCTACTCCACCGACGAGTACCTGCGCCGGCTCCGCGAGGACTGCGGACTGGAGGTCCTGTTCCACTCGACCTCCACCTTCCAGCCCGAGAGCGAGATCGCCGGGCCGGAGGACCACCTGTTCTGCTACGCCCGCCGCCCCGCGGGCTGACTCCGGCCCGCCGCCGGCCGCGTGCCGGGCGGCGCGCCGCCTGCGGACGTCAGCTGTCCAGCAGGCGGTGCAGGGCCGCGGCGAAGGCGGCGACGAATGACTCCCGGGCCGGCTCGGCGAGCAGGTCCAGGGAGAGGTAGGGGTTGAGGTCCTCCAGCTCGACCAGGAGCAGCTCGCCGCCCGGGGCCCGGCAGGCGTCCACCCGCTGGATGCCGTGGCCGACGGTGTTCCAGTCGACGAACCGCTGCGCGAACTCCAGGTCCGCGGCGGTCGGCGCGTACGGCTCCAGCACCCATCGCTCCTCCGGCCGGGGCGCGTACAGCGCGTACTGGAAGGCGCCGTCGACGAAGTAGAACGACACCTCGTAGCGGAACGGGATGCGCGGCTGGACCAGCAGCGTGCCCGGGCCCGCGGCGCGCAGGGCCTCCCCGAGGGCGTCGTACGGCAGGAAGCGCAGGCCGATCGAGTCCGCGCCGAGCTTCGGCTTCACCACGTACTCCGCGTACGCGTCCGGGCCCGGCAGCCGGTCGAGGTCCGCCGCGCGGTCCACGGTCGGTATCACCGGCAGGCCCGCCGCGGTGAGGTCCGGCAGGTACTGCTTGCCCGCCATGTCGGCGCGGCCGGTCAGCTCGTTGTAGACGCGCGTGCCGCGCCGGACGGCCAGCTCGCGGAACGCGTCGTACCGGTCCTGGTACCGCAGGACCGGGCCGCTGTTCCGGACCACCACCGCGTCGAAGGACTCCATCAGGGCCGCCGCGTCCAGCGGGTGGCAGAGCGCGATGTCGAACCCCCCGTGGCCGCCGTCGGCCCCTTCGCGCAGCCGCGAGGTCAGGAAGATGTCCTCGTCGCAGTAGCGCCGGCCGCGGGCGGGATAGGCGAGGTCGGTGACGTACAGGAGCCGGGGCTGCGGTGCGGGCATCGCGTTCCTCTTCGTGTGCGGGTCCGCCCACGCTATCCGGGGCAGGGGCGGACCCGGCGCGCGGGTGCCGGTGGCCTGGTGGAATGGAAGTGTGGTGGCGGACCAGGAGTACCCGCAGTCCCCGGACCGCGAGCGAGCGGCGCTCCGCGCCAGGCTGCGGGCCATGGAGGACGCCGCCGAGCGGATCGGGACCACCCTGGACGAGTGGGCCACCTGCCAGGAGCTGGCCGGTTTCCTGTTCCGCAACCTGTGCGACGCGGCCGCCGTGGACCTGCGGCCCGAGGCGCCCGGCGGCCGGCCGCACCGGGCCGCCGCGGCCGGGCCGCCGGTGCTGCTGGAGGCGGCCGCCGGGGCGGCGGAGGCGGCTGCGGGCCAGGGGCGGCGCCACGGCGGCGCGGACGGTGACGCTGCCGGAGCCGGTGGCGGCGGACGCGTGCACGTGCTGTCCGTGCCGCTGGAGGCGCGGGACGAGACGTACGGGTCGCTGCTGGCGGTACGCGGCCCCGGCCGCGGGTTCACCGCCCACGACAGGGCGACCGTGGAGTTCGCGGCCCGGCTGGCCGCACTGCACCTCGGGCACGCACGGCAGCTGGCCGCCACCGAGCGGACCGCGCTCAACCTGCAGCGGGCGCTGGTGGCCGAGCCCGGCCGGCCCCACCCGAACCTGGAGATCGCCAGCCGGTACCTGCCGGTGGGGCAGCGGGCCCTGGTCGGCGGGGACTGGTTCGAAACGGTCCGGCTGCACTTCGGGCGCACCCTGCTGGTGGTCGGCGACGTCATGGGCCACGGACTGGACGCGGCCGTGGACATGAACCTCTACCGCTCCACCCTGCGTGAGGTCGCCGCGACGGACCTGGCCCCGCACCGGGTGCTCCGGCAGCTGGACCAGCTCGTCGCCGAGGACGACGCCCGGCGGCCGGCGACCTGCCTGCTGGTGCGACTGGACCCGGCCCGGCAGGTCGCGATGTTCGCCAGCGCCGGACACCTCCCGCCGGCGGTCTTCTCGGCCGACGGCACGGCCGGTCTGCTGGACGTCCCGGTCGGACCGCCGCTGGGTACCGGGATCGGCGGCTACGAGGCCGGGACCCGCACCGTGACTCCGGACGAGACCCTGCTGCTGTTCACGGACGGCCTGGTCGAGCGGCGCGACGAGGACATCGACACCTCCCTGGCCCGGATCGCCGCGCTGCACCTGCCGCCCGGTATGGAGGTGGAGGAGCTGGTCGACGCGGTGGTGGCCGGCCTGGACGCCCGGCACGCCGAGGACGACGTGGCCGTCCTGGCGGCCCGGATCCGCCGCCGCGCCCTCCCGGCGGACCCTGACGACGTGATCCACCCCTCCTGATCCGCGCCACCGGGACCAGGCCGACCCGCCGGCCGACCCGACCCGGTCGCCGACCCGCCGGTCGACCCGGCCCGGTCGACCCGGTCGCCGTCACCCGGACGGCAGCAGCTCCGGCAGATAGGGCGAGCGGACCGGCACCGGCCAGCCGATGCGGCGGGCGTGGCAGGCCAGGGCGAGCACGTCCAGGTCCAGGGCGGCTTCCGGCGCCAGGCCGCGGGCCGCCACCGCGTAGTGCTCCCGGTGCGCCTCCAGCGCGTCCGCCAGCGCCAGGGCGAAGCCCTCCCGGTCGCCCTCGACCAGCTGGGAGAGCAGCACCACCGGCGGGCCGAGGAAACCGTCCCCGGCCAGCCGGCCGGCCGCCCGCAGCGCACGGTCCAGGGCCGGTTCCGGGTCGGCACCGCGAAGGTAGTCGTGCAGTGCCGCGCAGTACGCGCCGCCCGGCGACTCGTACGGGCCCTGCTCGAAGAACTCGGGAGGCATCAGCACGCAGTCGGCCAGCGGGCCGCGTGCCCCCACCACCAGGGCGCAGGCCACCGCGTCCCGCCAGTGTCCGGGCCCCGGCTCGTACGCGCCACGCCAGGCGGGCAGGATCCGGCGGGTACCGCCGACGGTGACCCCGACCGACCCGCCGGGAGCGGTACGGGCCAGCCGGAACGCCGCCCCGCCGGCCTCCGCGCCGAGCCGCAGGTCCTCGTGCAGCAGCGGATCGCCGGGGGACTCCGCCGCCCGGGACAGGGCGCGCAGCCGCAGCCCGCGCAGCAGGCCGGTCATCCCCACGGCCAGGTCCGCCGGGTCGCTCGCCGGATCCCGGAACCGGGCCAGCCCGGCCCGGGCCGGATCGGCCGCCTCCGCTCGGGCCGGCCCGTGCGGAGGCGCCGGGTGTGCCGGGCGGTCGACCGTCAGCGGTCCGGAGGCCAGGGCGGTCAGGGCGTCCGGCCGCTTGTCCCGGCCGTACGCGCGTACCCGTGGCCCCGCCGTCGCGAACCCGGTGACCAGAGCCTCCGGCAGGTAGTCGGAGTCCACGGCGATCCGCCAGCCCAGCCAGCGGTGCGCCATCGCGGCCAGGGCGATCGCGGACAGCGGCAGCAGCGTCCGCGGCGGCGGGTTCGGCAAGGCCACCGCGGAGTCCCCGAACCGGCCGCGGTGTATCTCCAGCTGCCGGGCGAGGGCCCGGCCGAAACCCTCCTCGTCCTCCGCGGCCAGCGCCCGCAGCGCCGCCAGCGCGGCCCGCTCGGCCAGCCCGGTGTCGCCGGCCCCGAGACCGTCGACGATCGCGTCGATCACCGCGAGCCGGCCGGCCGCCTCCACCGGGTCGGGCGCGTCCCGGTTCTCCTGGCAGCCGTACACGTACGCCATCAGCGCGTGTACCAGCGCCGGGCCGGGCTGCCGCTCGTTGCCCCGGAGCGGGCCCGCCAGGTGCACCAGCAGCTCGCCGTAGTGGTCGGAGCGGGCGGTGACCACCGCCAGCCAGAGCACCTCCAGCCACTCGGCGGGCAGGATCGCCCGCCCGCGGTCGGCCTCCACCGTCCCGTCCGGCACCCGGCCGCCGGTGTAGCGGATGCCCTCCCCGACGTAGTGGATGAACACGTCCAGCCGCTCACCGGCGGCCAGTGCAACCGAGCCGACGGCCGCGGCCGTCGCCGACTCGACGGCCACCTGGATGTCCTTCCCGCCCAGCCCCGGATCGGTGACCGAGCGGGCCGCGACGTAGTCCAGCAGGTCATCGGAGATCATCTGCCAGCCGTACGACGGGCAGGCGTCGTGCCGCATGCGGTGGACCTCGCCGGCGAGACGGCCCGCGAAGTCGCGCTGGGCCGCGGACAGCGCCGCCGCGCCGACCCGGTGCCGCTCGATCCGTGCCCCCATGTCCGCCTCCCGCTCGTCCCCGCCCGTCGGCCCCGGAGCCCCCGGTCCCAGGGCTCCGGTCTCCGGTCGCTTTCATGATCAGTCGTGATCAGCATAGGAAGGGGGACTGACAACGCCCGGGCACCGGCCCCGAGTCCGTACCCGGTGCCCGACCCGTGCCCGGCCGAGACCCGTGCGTCAGCCCAGCAGCCGGTCCGCCTGCCGTACGGCCTCCGACAGCTGGCGCACCTCGGGGTCCTCGGTCCGCGCCGCCAGCCGCGAGGTGACCTCCGACAGCCGGTCCAGCCCGACCGCCCCCGGCACCGGTTCCCAGCCGCCGCCGCGCTCACGCAGCTCCGAGGCCAGGTACGCCGCCGCGGCCGTGACCTGGAACCGGGGCGCCGCCTGCTCCCAGCCGCCGCCCGTCAGCGCGGACGCCTCCACCCGCCCGGACTCCTCGTGCGGGGCCCGGCTGCCCGGGTCGAGCCACCGGACGGTCGCGGTGGCCACGTGCCCGGCCGCGCCCGGCCGCAGCCGCACCGCGTACAGCGCGGTCACCGTGTGGCCCGGGCCGACCTCGCCGCCGTCCACGGAGTCGTCGCGGAAGGAGTCGTCCGCGACGCGCCGGTTGTCGTAGCCGATCAGCCGGAATTGCTCGACGTTGCGCGGGTCGAAGGAGACCTGGGCCTTGGCGTCGCGGGCGCGCAGCTCGACCTGCGCGGGCAGTTCGTGGCAGAAGACCCGGCGGGCCTCCTCCTGGTCGGAGACGTACACGGTGTGCCCGTCGCCCTTGTCGACCAGCCGCTCCATGAAGGCATCGTTGTAGTCGCTGCCCACGCCGACCCCGAAGAGGGTGATGCCGTGCTCGCGGCGGTCGTTGTCGATCCGGTTCAGCAGGGCGTCGGCGGAGGTGGTGCCGGTGTTGGCGAGGGCGTCGGTGAGCAGCACCACCCGGTTGGTGGCGCCCGCGCGGCGTCCTGCCACGGCGGTGTCGTAGCCGCGGGTGATGCCGGCCTCCACGTTGGTGGAGTCGGTGGGGCGCAGCCCGTCGACGACCCGGTGCACCCGTTCGCGGTTGCCGTCCAGCCGGGTCATCGGCAGCCGGGTCTCGGCCTTGCCGCTGAACGCGACGACGGCGACCGAGTCGTCGCCGCGCAGCCGGTCGGTCATCAGGTCCAGCGAGGTGCGCACCAGGTCGAGCCGGCCGGTCTCGGCCATCGACCCGGAGATGTCGACGACGAAGGTGAGCGCGGCGGGCGGGCGCTCGGAGGGGCCGCGGCCGGCCCGGGTGGCCAGCCCCACGCGCATCAGGGACCAGTCCGCGGAGTCCGTGCGGGCGCCGTCGACGGTCACGGAGAACCCGTTGCCGTCGGGCTGCCGGTAGTCCTGCCGGAAGCTGTTGACGAACTCCTCGGGGCGGACCGTCCCCGGATCGGGCAGCTTGCCGTCGGCGAGGGTCCGGCGCGCGTAGCCGTAGCTCGCGGTGTCCACGTCGAGGGCGAAGGTGGAGAGGTAGTCGGGGGCCGGGGCGTCGGCCCGGCGGCCGTCGTCCTCGCCCTCGCCCGTGCCCTCGACCTTGCCCTCGCCCTTGCCCTGGGACCGGTCCGTGCCTCCGGGTGCCGGGGCCGGGGCGGGGTTGCCGCCGCCGCTCCGTCGGCCGGACTCGGAGGAGGTGCCGCTGCTGCGGTCGTGGCTGCCGTCGGCCGCGCTGCACCCGGAGAGCAGTACGGCCGCGGCCGCGAGCGCGGCGAGCAGGGCCGGTCTTCCCGGGCGGCGGGCGCGGTCGCGGTGGCCGTCGCGGCCGCGGTCGCGGCCGGGCGTGCGCAACATCATGGTGTCCCCCTTCGGACGAACGGTGTCTGCGAATGTGACGTCCGGGAAGGGGAGTTGGAACCGACGAGGGTGTTGCGAACGCGTCTCGAAAGGGCAACGGCAGGCGGAAGGTCAAGCTCTGGCGGAGATCAGGACACGATGCCGTCGCGCTGGGCGACCCCGGCGGAGCGCGTGTGCGCGCCGGCAGCCTGCTCGTAGAGCCGGCGCGCGTCCGCGCCGAAGGCCGGGCTGTAGGAGGTGTCGGGGTGGTCGCCGCCGGTCTGGTAGCCGCCGATGATGCCGATCACCTCGCCGGCCGGGGTGAGGAACGGGCCGCCGCTGGTGCCGCCGGGGTAGCCGGTGCAGCGGATCCGCAGGAAGGAGCCGGGGGAGCCGGCGTCGGGGCTGGTGAACCGGGTGGTGCGGTTGACGCAGAGGCGCGGCCGGGCGGCCCCGGCGGGGTGGCCGACGAGGCGTACGGTCGGATGCTCGTAGCCGGCACCGGTACGGAACGGGGCGGCGCCGGTCACGTCCTGCAGCTTCCGGCCGTCCTTGCGCGCGCCGACCTGTACGAAGGCGAAGTCGAGGGCGGCGGCACGGACGGTGCCCTGGCTGCGGTAGCGCGGGTCCGTCCAGATACGGCCGACCGGGAAGACGCCGTACGGCTGGGGGCGGGCGGCCGTGTAGCGCGGGACGAACGCGAGCTGCCGGGCGTCCCCGCCGAGCAGGCAGTGCGCGGCGGTGAGCACCAGGTCGCGGCCGGGCGAGGCCACCGCGCTCGCGGTGCAGAAGTAGGCTCCGCCGTTCCGCACCGTGAACATGCGCCCCACGACGGGCAGGCCCTCGAAGTCCTGCCCGATACCCGGTGCCACCGCGGCCCGCAGCTCGGGCCGATCCAGGCCGACGCCCCCGGTGCCGGCGGCGGTCCAGCGCTCGGCCCGGGCCCAGCTCCCCGTCCCGGTCCAGTCCCCGGTACGGTCGCCGGTCCGGTGCCCGGCCCTGGTCCCCGGCCCGGCCCGCCCGTCGGGGCTCTCGTCGCGTCCGGCAGCGGTGGGGACGGGCCGGGCCGAGGCCATCCGCTCCGGCGTCCAGAACGCGGCCGCCGCCGTCGCGGTCCAGCCGTTCGCGGCCGGGCCCCCTGGGGCTCCGGCACCGGGCGGGACCGCCACGGGCAGTACGGCGGCGGAGACCGCGGCCGCGGCCGCGCACAGGGTGACGATCAGGCTCATGGGCCCAGTCTTGGCCGCCGGGCCCGCCCCCGCACCGGAGCCGCCCCCGGCGTTCGCCCCTTCGGCCGACAGGCAGCGCGGCAAATCCTGCTGCCAAAAGGTGTTTTGGCGGGACAAGCAGGTTCTTCTCGGCCCGTGTGAAATACCTTGACCGGCCGATAAAGGCGGCATAAGTTCTGCCCCGCCTGCTCCGTGTGGACAGGGCGCCGGACCATCCTCAGGGGGACCAGTGAACATCTACCTCGACGTGCTGAAGCAGTACGCCGTCTTCAGCGGCCGGGCTCGCCGCCAGGAGTACTGGATCTACACGCTCTTCAGCGTCATCGCCTCCGTGATCCTCGCGGTGATCGACCTGTTCCTCGGCATCTACCCCGTCCTCACCGGCCTCTACTTCCTGGCCACCCTGCTGCCCTCCCTCGGGGTCTCGGTGCGCCGTCTCCACGACACCGGCAAGTCCGGCTGGTTCCTCCTGCTCAACGCCATCCCGTTCGTCGGCGGCATCATCGTGCTGATCTTCATGGCCACCGAGGGCGAGGCCCAGGCGAACGCGTACGGCCAGAACCCGAAGGCCGTCACGGCCTACTGACCGCCGCCCCCGCACGGCCCGAGCGCCGGTCCCGACGGAAGCTGTCGGGACCGGCGCTTTCGTGGTCCGCCGGCTGAGATATCTTGATGTCGAGCAATGTTGCAGACGAGAGACGCATACGTGGAGCGGAGCATCCGGTGACTGACTCGACCATCATCTACACCCACACTGACGAGGCCCCGGCCCTCGCGACGTATTCCTTCCTGCCTGTCGTCCAGGCCTACGCGTCGACCGCCGGTGTGACCGTCGAGACCCGCGACATCTCCCTGGCCGGCCGCATCATCGCCAGCTTCCCCGAGCACCTCGAGGAGGGGCAGCGCATCGCCGACGCCCTCGCCGAGCTCGGTGAGCTGGCCAAGACCCCCGCCGCCAACATCATCAAGCTGCCCAACATCTCGGCCTCCATCCCGCAGCTCAAGGCCGCCGTCGCCGAGCTCCAGGGCCAGGGCTACGCGCTGCCGGACTACCCGGACGACCCGAAGACCGACGAGGAGCGCGAGATCCGCGCCCGCTACGACAAGGTCAAGGGTTCCGCCGTGAACCCGGTCCTGCGCGAGGGCAACTCCGACCGCCGCGCCCCCGGCGCCGTCAAGAACTACGCCAAGACCCACCCGCACCGCATGGGCGCCTGGACCGCCGAGTCCAAGACCAGCGTCGCCACCATGGGCGAGAACGACTTCCGCTCCACCGAGAAGTCCGCCACCGTCTCCGAGGCCGGCACCCTCCGCATCGAGCACGTCGCCGCCGACGGCGCCGTCACCGTGCTGCGCGAGTCCGTCCCGGTCCAGGCGGGCGAGGTCGTCGACGCGTCCGTCATGCGCGCCGCCGCCCTGCGCACCTTCCTCTCCGAGCAGGTCGCCCGCGCCAAGGCCGAGGGCGTGCTGTTCTCCGTGCACCTCAAGGCCACGATGATGAAGGTCTCCGACCCGATCGTCTTCGGCCACGTGGTCCGCGCCTTCTTCCCGCAGACCTTCGAGAAGTACGGCCAGGTGCTGGCCGCCGCCGGTCTGTCCCCGAACGACGGCCTCGGCACCATCCTGAACGGCCTGGAGTCCATCCCGCACGGCCTGGGCGCCGAGATCAAGGCCTCCTTCGACGCCGAGATCGCCGAGGGCCCGGCCCTGGCGATGGTCGACTCCGACAAGGGCATCACCAACCTGCACGTGCCGTCCGACGTCATCGTCGACGCCTCGATGCCGGCCATGATCCGCACCTCCGGCCACATGTGGGGTCCGGACGGCCAGGAGGCCGACACCCTCGCCGTCCTCCCGGACAGCAGCTACTCCGGCGTCTACCAGGCCGTCGTCGAGGACTGCAAGGCCCACGGCGCCTTCGACCCGGCCACCATGGGCTCCGTCCCGAACGTCGGCCTGATGGCGCAGAAGGCCGAGGAGTACGGCTCCCACGACAAGACCTTCGAGATCGCCGCGGCCGGCACCGTCCGCCTCGTCGACGCCGCGGGCAACACCGTCCTGGAGCAGGAGGTGTCCGAGGGCGACATCTTCCGCGCCTGCCAGACCAAGGACGCCCCGATCCAGGACTGGGTCAAGCTGGCCGTCACCCGCGCCCGCGCCACCGGCGCCCCGGCCGTCTTCTGGCTCGACGAGACCCGCGCCCACGACGCGCAGCTGATCGCCAAGGTCAACACCTACCTCGCCGACCACGACACCGAGGGTCTGACCATCAAGATCCTCTCCCCGGTCGAGGCCACGAAGTTCTCCCTGGAGCGCATCCGCCGCGGCGAGGACACCATCTCGGTCACCGGCAACGTCCTCCGTGACTACCTGACCGACCTCTTCCCGATCCTGGAGCTGGGCACCAGCGCCAAGATGCTGTCGGTCGTCCCGCTGATGGCGGGCGGCGGCCTCTTCGAGACGGGCGCCGGCGGCTCCGCCCCGAAGCACGTCCAGCAGCTGGTCAAGGAGGACTACCTGCGCTGGGACAGCCTCGGCGAGTTCTTCGCCCTGGCCGCCAGCTTCGAGCACCTCGCCACCACCACCGGCAACGGCCGCGCCCAGGTGCTGGCCGACACCCTCGACCGCGCCACCGGCACCTTCCTCAACGAGGACAAGTCGCCGACCCGTCGCGTCGGCGGCATCGACAACCGCGGCAGCCACTTCTACCTCGCCCTGTACTGGGCGCAGGAGCTGGCCAAGCAGACCGACGACGCCGAGCTCGCCACCGCGTTCGCCCCGCTCGCCAAGACGCTCACCGAGCAGGAGCAGACGATCGTCGACGAGCTGATCGCCGTCCAGGGCAAGCCGGCCGAGATCGGCGGCTACTACCAGCCCGACCCGGCCAAGGCCGCCGCGGTGATGCGTCCGTCCGCGACCTTCAACCAGACCCTGGGTCTGCTGGGCTGAACACCGCCCTACGCGCACGCGTGAACCCGCCCCGGCCGGCATCTTCCCGGCCGGGGCGGTCCCGTATCCGCGTGCACGTCCCGGTGCCGCATGACCGCAGGTCGGCTGCCGGGCGCGCCTCAGCTCACCGCCTGCTTCACGAGTGCGGCGATCCGTGCCTCGACCTCGGCCGTCACCTCGGTCAGCGCGAAGCCGGCCGCCCACATGGGGCCGTCGTCCAGCTTCGCCTGGTCGCTGAACCCGAGCGTCGCGTACCGCGCCTTGAACTTCTCCGCGCTCTGGAAGAAGCAGACCACCTTGCCGTCCAGGGCGTAGGAGGGCATCCCGTACCAGAGCTTCGGTGCGAGGGCCGGGGCGTTGGCCGTGACGACGGCATGGACGCGCTCCGCCATGACGCGGTCCGAGTCCGGCATCTCGGCGATCTTCGCGAGCACGTCCCGCTCCGCCCCCGCCGCCTTCTCCGCGGCCGTGGTCCGGCGCGCGGTCTTCTTGAGTTCCTCCGCGCGGTCCTTCATCGCGGCCCGCTCCTCGGCCGTGAAGCCCTGGTACGTGCTGCTGCCGGTGCTGCTCATGGTGGATCTCCTTCTTGACGAGCCGGATGTGTGGAACGAGGTGTCAGACCAGCCAGCGGCCGTCGCGCATCAGCTCGCGGCCGGCCAGCTCGTTCTCCTCCCGCCAGGCCTGGACCCGGTGCGGGGTGATGCGGAACCAGCGGTACGCAGTGGTCAGGGAGCGCGGGTCGAAGCCGGTGCGCGAGGCGAATCGGTCACCCAGGTGCGGTGGCAGTGCGCCGATGTCGAGGACCTCGACGTCGCCCTCGATCATGGCGACGTCGCGGGTGTGGCCGAGGGCGAGCCGAGCGG
Organism: Streptomyces sp. NPDC048603; assembly: GCF_043199475.1. Classification (NCBI taxonomy): domain Bacteria; kingdom Bacillati; phylum Actinomycetota; class Actinomycetes; order Kitasatosporales; family Streptomycetaceae; genus Streptomyces; species Streptomyces sp. NPDC048603. Next base: position 340,525 of record NZ_JBICVY010000002.1, read on the forward strand.
TCCGGGTGGCGGCCAGGTTCCGGCCGGTGGGGCTTTCCGCGGGGGTGGCCGCCAGCAGCGCCTCGCCGTCCCAGTCGAAGGACAGCGGAACCAGATGCGGGGCGCCGTCAGCCGAGGCACTGGCCACCCAGACGTCCACGTCGTGGGTGAGCCGGTGCTCGGTGTCGCTGCGGCGCTGTGCGCGGGAGCGGGGTTGCGTGCTCATCGGTCCTGCAGCAGGCCGAGGAGGTTGCCGTCGGGGTCGATGACGGTGGCCACCAGGCGTCCGCCGCCGGTGTCGTGCGCGGGCTCCTTGACCGTGGCGCCCGCGGCGGTCACCTCGGCGAGCTTTGCCTCGATGTCGGGCACGTGCCAGTAGGCCAGCGGCGAGGTCAGGCCCTGCGGTCCGCCGCCCGGGAGGAGACCGATGTGCTGGCCGGCGACCTCGAAGCCGACGTAGTAGGGCCCGTCGGTCTGCGGCGCCACACCGAGCAGTGCGGTGTACACCGCCTTGGCCTGGGCGAGGTCGGACACGGGATGCAGCACGGTCTTGATCCCCTGGTTGGAAGAGCCGGTCACGGTCACTCCTGTCGTCGCGGTTCCGATCGGCCCGGTGTGGTTTGCCGGGCCCGTTCGTCGTGGTCACAGCTTCCCCCGGCAGGGGTACCGGGTGCCTCCGTGCTGACCACGGAAAGGACCACGGAAAGGACCACGGAAGGGACCACGGAAGGGACCGCGGAAGGGACCGCGCAAGGGACCACACGAGGAACTGCCGGGAGGAGTACGGATAATGACCCGGTGTCCACTCCAGTGATCTCGGCCAGGGAAACCGATGTGCTCGCGCTGCTCGGGGAGCACCTGAGCAATGCGGAGATAGCCGCGCGGCTGTTCATCTCCGTACGGACGGTCGAGTCGCATGTCTCCTCGCTGTTGCGGAAGTTGGAGGTGCCGGACCGGCGGGCGCTGTCCAGGCGCGCGCCCGGACCGGCGCGTGCCGAGCAGGAACGCCCGGCACCGGCGCTTCCGGTCCCCGGGCTTCCGGCACCGCTGACGGCGTTCGTCGGCCGGACACGGGAACGCGGGCGGCTCGCCGAGGCGGTGACGGAGCGTCGGCTGGTGACCGCCGTGGGTCTGGGCGGGGTGGGCAAGACACGGCTCGCGCTGGCGGTCGCGGCACAGGTGGCCGGCGACTTCGCCGACGGGGTGTGGTTCGTCGACCTGGTCCCGGTCACCGATCCGGGGCGGGTGGGCGCGGCGGTCGCGGCGGCCATGGGCGTGGGCGAGCAGCCCGGGCGCGGCATCGACGACGTGGTGGTGGCCGCGCTGGCGGACCGTCAGGCGCTGCTGGTACTGGACAACTGCGAGCAGGTGCGCGACGGGGTGGCACCGTTCCTGGAACGGCTGCTCGTGGCCTGCCCGGGCATACGGGTGCTCGCGACCAGCCGGGCCCGGCTGATGGTGCCGTTCGAATGGGTCTTCCCGGTCCCTCCGCTCTCGCGGGTCGGCGGCGGCGAGTCGGAGGCGGTCGCCCTGTTCCTGGAACGGGCGGCGGCGGTCGGCCGGACCCCGGCCCCGGCGGAACGCGACCAGGTCGCGGCCCTGTGCGAACGGCTCGACGGCATGGCACTGGCCATCGAACTGGCGGCGGCGCGATGGTCCACGCTCGGTCTGGACGGCCTGACCGCAGGCCTCTCCGACCAGCTCCGGATCCTCGCCGGCGGCCCCCGCGCCGACGGCAGGCACCGCTCGGTGCGGGCCGTCCTCGACTGGAGCCACGACCTGCTCGAACCGCAGGACCGGGCACTGCTGCGGCGGGTGTCGGCGTTCGTCGCTCCCTTCACCGCCGAGGCGGCCGCCGAGGTGGCCGGCTTCGCGCCGCTGGAGTCGGCCGCGGTCGCCGACGGCCTCGGCAGGCTCGCCGAGCAGAGCCTGCTCGCCGTGACACCGTCCGACACCGGCACTCGCTACCAGGCGCTGGAGACCCTCCGCCAGTACGGCACGGAGCGGCTCGCCGATGCCGGTGAGCTCGACGACGTCCGGTCGCGCCACCTGGCATGGTGCCTGGCCGGTGCGGCCTGCCTCCAGGAAGGCGGCGGCCCGGACTGGCGAGCCCGGTTCGACGCGGTCGCCGAGGACCTGCGGGCCGCCCTGACCTGGGCCGCGGGCCGGCCGGAGCAGCACGCGGACGCGTGCCGTCTCGCCCTGTCCATGGCCGGGCTGGCCTTCACCCGCAACCTGCTGGGAGAGGCCCAACAGCGGTACGAGCAGGCGGCCTCGCTCGCTTCCGGTGCCGACGCCGCCGCCGCATTGCGGCAGGCCGCCGGGGTGGCCGGATGCCGCAGGCTCGGCGACGACATGTACCGCCTGCACCGGGCCGCCGCCGAAGCCGCCCGCCGGGCCGGGGACGCGGCCGGGGCCGCCCGCGACCTGGCGGCCGCCGCCACCGCCGCCTACCGCTTCTCCAGCACGTTCATCAGCCCGGTTCCGCCCGTGGACGAAGTGACCGGCCTGCTCGCGGCGGCGCGCGAGCTGACCGGTGACGACGACCCGGCCGCCGAGGCGGCTCTCGCGCTGGCCGAGGCCGCGGTGGTCGCGGACGCGTTCGGCGCGGTCCAGGGGGCCCCGGACAACACCGCACCGGACACCGTCGCGTGCGCCGAACGGGCCGTCGGACTCGCCCGGCTCGCGGGCGACCCGGTGGCGCGGTCCGCCGCCCTCGACGCGCTCTCCGGCGCGCAGAGCTGGGCCGGCGAGAGCTTCGCCGCCGCGGCCGCCGCCCGGGCCCGGATCGACATCCTGACCTCGGCACCGAGCACCCCTGCCCGTACGCACGAGCTGATCGACGCCCTCGCCATGGCCGCCGCGACCGCCATCGGCGCGGGTGAACTGCCGGCGGCCCGCCAGTGGGGCAGGCAGCTCGCGGACCAGCCGCCGCTGGCCGAGGTGGGCGACCACGCCACGTCATGGCTTCTGGTCGCGGACGCGTTCGCCGGCCGTGCCGACGAGGTGCTCACCAGCAGCGTGCGCTTCCTCGACGCGTGGGAGCAGGCCGGCCGGCAACGGTCGTTCTCACTCGGTCCGGCCGCCGCCTCGGTGGCGATGATCCACGGCTTGCGCGGTGACCACGAGGCCCGCGCGACCTGGCTCACGATCACCGACCGGGCAGGCAGCAAGGAGGACCACCAGCACGGCCACGGCGCCGTCTTCGACGCCATGGTCCTGCTCCACCACGGGGACGCACACGCGGCCCTGGAGCGCGTCGCGCCCGAGCCGGAGCAGGTGTGGAAGTGGGTCTGCTGGGTCTGGCTGCACTGGTATGCGGCGCTCCGGGCCGAGGCGGCGGTCCTCGCCGGGCACCCGGACGCCCGGGGCCGGGTCGCCACCGCCCGGGCCGTGGTCGCCGGGAACCCGGTCGCCACCGCCCTGGTGGACCGGGCGGAGGCACTGCTCGGCGGTGATCTGCCGCGGCTGCTCACCGCCGCGGCGGCGTTCGAGGCGGCCGGCTGCCGTTACCAGTGGGCGCGCACGCTGTTGCTGGCCGGGGGCGAGCACACCGCGGCCGGCGCGTCCGGGCTGGCCGCCCTCGGACTCGCGCCCATGGCCGTCCGGTAGCCGAGGGAGCGTTGTCCGGTACGCCACTCCGACGCGAGGCTCAGTCCCGACGGGGATCCGCCGCCACCCGGAAGCCGATGTTGCCGGCCGAGCTGTCCGGGGTGTTCCGGGTGCGGGCCGCCACCCGGTAGCGGTTGCAGTACGAGTCGTGGCACATGTGGGAGCCGCCGCGCATCGCCCGCTCCTCCCCGCCGTGCGGGTGGAAGCGGTCCGCGCACCATTCCCACACGTTGCCGACCGTGTTGTACAACCCGTGGCCGTTGGGCCGGAAGGACTTCGCCGGGGCCGTGCCCGCGTACCCGTCGGCCCGGGTGTTGTGCAGGGGGAAGTCGCCGTTCCAGATGTTGCACATGAACCGCCCGTCCGGCCGGAGCACGTCCCCCCACGGGTAGCGGGCCTGCTCCAGCCCGCCCCGGGCCGCGTACTCCCACTCGGTCTCCGTCGGCAGCCGGGTGCCCGACCACACGCAGTACGCCTGCGCGTCGTTCCAGGAGACGTGCACCACCGGATGGTTCTGCCGGCCGGCGAAGGAGGAGCCCGGTCCCTCCGGGGCCCGCCAGCTCGCCCCGTCCACCGCCCGCCACCAGGGGGTTCCCGCGACCGCCGGGGACACGGCCGCCACCGGTTCGGCGAGGAACCCGGCGAAGACGAAGCTGAAGCCGAAGGACTCGGCCTCCGTCACATGGCCGGTGGCCTTCACGAAGGACGCGAACTGCACGTTGGTGACGGTGGTCGGCGCGATCCGGAAGTCCGGCACCTCCACCTCCCGCACCGGACCCTCGCCGTCCGCCGGGAACCCGTCCGGATCGTCGGTGCCCATCAGGAACCGGCCGCCCGCGATGTCGAGCAGATCACGGGCGGCCCGTCCGGCCGCCTGGTCGCCGCGCCGGACGGCCGGGGCGAGCGCGAGCAGCACGGGACCGGCGGGACCCGGTCCCGTGTGCCCGTGCTCCCGTCCGGGGGTGCAGCAGGACTTCGGCGACATGTGGTTCTCCTCTTCCGGAGCCGACTGGTGCCGGCAGGTGCAGGCCGGTGCTGGCTGCTGCAGGCCGGTGCTAGCCGGTGCGGTCGGCGGCCAGGGCGGCCGCCAGCGCGGGTATGCCGAGGGCCTGTTCCTGTGCCGGGGTCGCCCCGTACAGCAGGTTCGTCAGCTGGTACGGGTCACTGCCCAGGTCGTAGTACTCGCGGAAGGCCACCGCGCCCGTGCCCGAGACCGCGCCGGTGGCATCGGTGTGCAGGTCGTAGTACTCGGTGTATTGCCGGTCCTTCGCGACGTACGAGGCCCAGGTCTTTGGACCGGTGCCGCCGGTGCCCTGCTTCCACCACTCCACGAGGAGGTGGTCCCGGGAGGCCGTGCCCAGCAGGGAGTGGCCGTCCTGGCTGTGCGTGGGGGTGATCCCGGCCGCGTCCAGGATGGTCGGCGCGATGTCGAGGTTGGCGACGATCCGGTTGTCGGTGGTGCCCGAGCCGAGGCCGGCGGCCGGCCAGGACAGGTAGAACGGCACCTCGTGGGAGGGGGAGTAGGGCACCGATTTCTTCAGCCAGCCGTGGTCGGCCCAGGTGTAGCCGTTGTCCGCGGTGTAGATGACCAGGGTGTTGTCCAGCTGGCCGAGCGCCGCCAGCTTGTCGCGGATGGCCTGCACCGCGTCGTCCACGGACAGCAGGCTGCGCAGCTGCCGCTCCCGCAGGGCCCGCGCGTCGGCGAGGGTGGCGGTGGCGTTCTTGATGTAGCCGGGCTTGTCGCTGCGGTCGTCCTCCGGGACGGAGGGCCGGCCGTTCCACACCGGCACGGGGGTGTCGGCGTACTTCGCGGCGGGGGTGTTGGGCTCGTGCGAGGCGTACGGGGTGACGTACGCGAACCACGGGCGGGTGTCGGTGGCCGCCTGGTCGAGGAAGGCCAGGGTGCGGTTCTTGATGATGTTGGTCGTGTAGCCCGCGAGTTGCTGCACCGTGCCGTTGATGTTCCAGTTCGCGTTGTTGAAGGCGGGCTGGAGCAGGGCCCATTCCTCGAAGTGCGGCGGATTGTCGGCGAGCGGCCAGGAGTTGAGGTACTTGCCGAACAGGCCGGTGCGGTAGCCCGCCTGCTTGAGGTACCGCTGGACGGTGGTGGCCTGGTTCAGGGACGCCGAGGCGGCGTTGTTGCGGACGCCGTGGTTGTGGGCCTGGCGGCCGGAGAAGATGGAGGACCGGGACGGGGCGCACAAGGGGGTCGCCGAGTGCCCGTGGGTGAAGGTCACGCCCTGCCCGCCCAGCCAGTCGATCAGCTTCGGGGTGGCCCAGTGCGTGTGCTTGGGCTGGTCGTCGGTGACGATCAGCAGGATGTTCGGGCGGGAGGCGGAGGCGGAGGCGGAGGCAGCGGTGGGGTCTGCGGCCCGGGCCACGCCCGGGGTGGCCGCCGCGGCGGCGACGGCCGCGGCTCCGGCCAGGAAGCCGCGTCTGCCGACCGGGCTCTTCGGGGAGTGCTCGCTCACGGGGGTCTCCTGTACGTGCGGGGAAGGGTGACGTACGCAGGAAATGACCCTAGGGACGGCTTGCAGCGGCGCTGTGGCGGCCGTATGTCAGTGCCGTGGCAGTGGTGTGGCGTGTGAACGAGTAGCTGGACGTGCAGGTGAAGGAGCAACTGAACGGGCGGGTGAACGGGCGGGTGGGAGCGCCCCGCGCCGGGTCGGGGTGGGACCCCCGCACGGAGTGTGGGGGCGGACGGGGCGCTCCGACTCGTGTCGGACGAGGTCAGTCCGCCAGGTGTACCTCCAGCGCGGTCCGGACCGCCGACTCCAGCGCGCCCTCGATCCAGGCCGGCTTGACCGAGGTGTGGCAGCCCGCGAAGTGCAGCAGTCCCTCGGGACGCGCCACGTGCGGGAACAGCTCCGTGTGCTGGCCCGGCAGCAGCACCGACGCCTCGCCGTACGCGTACGGGTCGCGCATCCACGACTGGGTGCGGCCGACTCCGGTGTAGAACACCTCGATCCGCTGCCCGTACACGTCCTGCACTCCGGCCAGTGCCCGCGGGTACCGCTCGGCGTCGTCGAAGGAGTCCCACTTCAGGGCGTCGTCGGCCCAGCTGTACGAGGCCAGTACGACCCCGCCCGCGCTGCCCTCCACCGGGTGGGACGGCTGGAACATGAACCGGTTGGGGTTGTCGGTGGTGGACCCGCCGCCGACGACCTTCGCGGCCTCCGGCTGGTCCCGGGCGACCACGCGGGTGGCCGCGTAGTGCTCCCGCTGGTCCGCCGTCACATGCCCCTTCGGTACGGACGGGTGGGCGCCCAGCAGGGATCCGTCGGCCGGGGTCTTCCCCAGCTGGTAGGCGGAGTACAGGCCCGGGCGGACGGCCTCCAGTTCCCGCTTCCAGTCGGCCTCGCCGAACTCCCACCAGCGGCGGCTGAACTCCAGCAGCACCTTGGTGGCGGCGTCGTAGTGCAGTTCGGTCACCGCGCGCCGCTTCCCGTACGACAGCGGAGGCGAGACCGGGATGTGCCGGAGACCGGAGAAGGGCACGGTGACGACGGCGACGTCGCCGGTGAAGGTCTCCCGGCGCACCGCCCGGCCGCGGCCGCCTTCGGAGACGGTCTCCACGGTGACCGTCTTCTTCTCCCGGTCCTGGCTGATCCGGGTGGCCCGCCGGTCCAGCCGCACCAGGTCCTTCACCCGTTCGTACATCCGGTCGGCCAGGGTCGAGGTGCCGCCGGGGAGTTCGAAGAAGGCGGTGTCCGGGCTGATCAGGGCGGAGGAGATGAAGGAGTGCAGGAAGGTGAGGTGCAGGCGGGAGGTGAGGTTCTCCACCGTGCCGATCAGGTCGACGGTCTGCTCGTCGAGCTTGGCCTCGTCGGTGAGATAGCGGTACATCGACATGTGGCCGTAGCGCTGGATCACCCGGGCCCAGGCTTCGGTGAGCGCGCGGCCCTGCTTGCCGTCGATCTCCTTCCGGACGGGGGCGAGGGCCGCCTTGACGATCTGTCCGGCCGGGACGTTCTCGTACGCCGCAGGGACCCCGAAGGAGCGGTTCACGGCGCGCGGGTCGCGGGCGTAGTCGGCGCGCCGCACCCGGATGCCGTTGACCACGATCCAGGTGCGGTACGCGGGCTTGCCGGAGGCGTCCACGTCGACCAGGTGGAACCGGCGGCGGGCCAGACCCAGGTCGTCGATCAGCCCGGTGACCAGCGGGTGGCTGTCCGGGATGCGCATGGCGCCGGCCTCTGCGTACTGCTTCGGGTCGGCGAACGGCGCCGCGGACCGCTCGTGGCCGCCGGCCCGGAAGGTCTTGATCCGGCCGCCGACCCGGTTGGCGTTGGCCTCGATCACGGTCACCCGGTGGCCCGCCGACCGCAGCAGGTGGGCGACGGTCAGCCCGGCCGGTCCGGCGCCGATCACCAGCACCCTCCGGGGGGACCGGCGGGACCGGGGCAGCCCGGCCCCGAGCAGTACGTCCCGGTAGCGGGGCACCAGGGACTCGTCGTCCTCGTCCCGGACCAGAACCGAGCGGGCCACCGAGAGGCAGGTCGCCCAGTCGGCGGAGGGCGCCGCCGTGACCGCGGCGGCGGGCGCGACGGCCGGAGCCGCCGCGGCGACCCCGCCGGCCACGGCCAGGGCCCCGGCGCCGGCTCCCGCGAGCAGGGCGCGGCGGGTCGGGGCCCCGGCGGTGTGCGGGTGGGCCGGGGCGGGAGAGCCGGGAGGGGTGGGAGAGGCGGGCGGAGTGGGCTCAGTGATCATGAACTCACCCTCGGGGCGGGACGGGCCTCCCCGAAACCCGGACGCGCGTAGAACGGCGCGTTCCACCCGATCAGGGATGGTGTTCAACCCCCCGGTGACGAAAGGGGGTTCGGTGTCCGCACGTTGTTCCGCGGCCGCGGAACAACGTGCGGACACGGACGGGCCGGGAGCGCCGGGTCAGAGCCGGTGCACCCGCTCCTGGTCCAGTCCCAGCGGGAACCGTCCGGCCGCGAGGATCCGCAGCCCGGGCGCGACGGCCGGCAGTTCGCGCAGCCAGGCCAGGGCTTCCAGGGTGAGCCGGTCGGCGTCGTCGAGCACCAGCAGCATGTCCCGCTCGGCGAGGTACGAGGCCGCGTTCGCGGTGCCGCAGGGCAGGAACGGCATGCCGGGCACGCAGCCCAGTGCGGCGGTGAGCCGCCGCACGCCGAAGCCGTGGCGCACGGTGACCACGGCCGTGCCGTCGAGGAAGTTCGAGGTGAGCCGTTGTGCGATCTCGCGGACGAGGAGGCTGCGCGGCTCCCGGAAACGCCCGGTCACCGTCACCACCCGGCCGCGCCGCACGGCCGTGAGGAGTCCGGACAGTTCTTCGGAAGTGGTCGGCAGGGTCTTCATCGGCACGATGCCCCCATGCATACGTGTCCCATGCATACGCCATGCGACGGGCTGGTGATTTCAGGCCGTATCAACGACGAGTATGCGCCAGTTGTGCGGGATGGCCAGGGGAACGCCATATTCCGCCCAAACGCCCGCTATCCGGTGAGCCCTGCCCCATACCCGGCGCCGCACGTGCCGCCCCCGCCACCCGCGCCGGCCCCGGGGGCGCCGATGGCCTGCCGGCGGGCCTGCCGGCAGGCCGGTCGCGGGCCGGTGGCGGGATGTGCGGACCGGTGTCCGGCGCGGGCCGGCGCGGCTCCGCGGGGTTCCACGGCGCGGCTGACCGTCGTAGTTCCCGTGGTCCCTGTGACGTACGTGCCATGCCCGTCAGGCCGGGAAACGGTTGTCCGCCGGGCGGGAATCCGTTCTACTGCTGTTCAACCCCCGGACGGGGGCATATTCCAGGGAAGGACCGGGGAATGACTGCGCATCACCGAAGAGGGCGGTCGGCGCGTCGGCGCCGCCCGGCGCTGTCCTTCCTTGTCGCAGCCTGCCTGCTGGTGGCCGGCTGCGTCCTGGCCGGCATCGTCTGGAACCCCTTCTCCGCCGGTGCCGGAACCACCGGCGCGGCTTCAGGGCCGGCCAAGAACGGCGCGGCGGCCCCGGGCCGTCCGTCGGCGAGCCCCGCACCGCCCGTCCCGGGCAGCGGCGAGGCGCCCCTCGCGCCGGGGCAGATGCCCCCTTCGGCGAGCCCCGGCAAGGGCAACGGCGGCGGTGGCGGCCAGGACGGGCCTGCCGCGAGCCGCCCGGCGGGAGCCCTGCCCTTCGACCTCCCGCAGGCCGCGACCCTGCGGAAGAGCAAGAAGCTCGTCTTCGCCCACTACTTCACCCCCTACCCGCTCTCCCTCGACAACCTGAGCGCCGACCGCGACTACTACACCCGTCACTACCTGAACCCGGACGGCGAGGGCGGCAAGCACGGTGCCTACGGAGGGCTGCTCCGCGACCGGCCGCTGCCCGTCCAGCCCAAGGACGGCAACTGGGTGCTCGCCAACCTCAAGCAGGAGGTGCGCACCGCCCGCGCGGCCGGCCTCGACGGGTTCACCCTCGACCTGCTCTCCCTCTCCGGCCGCAACTGGGAGTGGTCCAACCTCCTGATGGAGGCCGCGCGGACCACCGACCCCGGCTTCAAGATCATGCTGATGCCGGACATGACCTCGCTGCGGACCGACGACCCGGCCGTCCTCGCCGACTCCCTCGCCAAGCTCGCCAAGTCACCCGCGGCCCACCGACTCCCCGACGGCCGGCTCGTCGTCTCCCCGTTCAAGGCCGAGCAGAAGAGCGTGGCCTGGTGGACGCGGGTGCTCGACACCCTGAGGACCAAGCACGGCATCCGCACCGCCTTCGTGCCGCTCTTCCTCGACTTCGGCGCGCACCACGCCGCCTTCACCCCGATCAGCCACGGCTTCTCCGAGTGGGGCAGCCGGTCCTACACCGGCCAGGAGAGCTCCACCCGCGACGTACGGAGCGCCCACGCGGCCGGCAAGATCTGGATGCAGCCCGTGTCCGTCCAGGACGCCCGCCCCAACCAGGGGATCTACGACGAGGCGGGCAACACCGCGACCCTGCGCGCCACCTGGACCCGGGCCATCGAGGACGGCGCCGACTGGGTGCAGCTCACCACCTGGAACGACTACTCCGAGGGCAGCCAGTTCGCGCCCTCGCTGCACAACGGCCACACCTACCTGGACCTCAGCTCGTACTACCTGACCCGGTTCAAGACCGGCTCCTGGCCGAAGATCACCCGGGACACCCTCTACCTCAGCTCCCGCACCCAGTTCGCCTCCGCCGATCCCACCGGCGACCAGTCGCTGCTGATGAACCTGCGCCGGGGCAGCGCGGCCCCGCGCGACTCGGTCGAGGTGCTCAGCTTCCTGACCGCGCCGGCGACCGTCCGTACGACGGTGGGGTCGGCGAAGGCCTCCCACGAGGCTCCCGCCGGGGTGCACGCCACGCTGCTGCCGCTCCGTCCGGGCACCAGCGAGGCGGAAGTGGTCCGCGGCGGGCGCGCCGTGAAGGGCGCCGGGGTCGAGCTGCCCTACCCGGTCACCCGGTCGGTGGACGTCCAGGACCTCCAGTACTACGCGGCGACCAGCGCCCGCTCCGTACCGGCCTGCTGCTGAAGGCACGTGCCGCGTCACGGAACCGCTCGGCGGGACCTTCGCGCCGCACCGGCGCCACTTTGACGACGGGACCCAGGTGTTTCGGGAAAGGGCGGGGCGGGGGAGATCACCGCAGGGCCACCGCCCCATGCGTCCCGCCCCGCCCCACACCCTGGAGCCCCGTACCGTGACCACCGTCGCAGAGTTCCCCGGCGGGCGGCAGCTGTTCCGGCTGTCGTCCGAGGTCGCCCACCTCAACCACGGTTCCTTCGGTGCCGTACCCATACCCGTCCAGGACGCGCAGACCGCCCTGCAGCGGGAACTCCACACCGACCCCGACGCCTTCTTCATCGGGGCCGCCGACCGCGTGGCGGAGGCCCGTGGCCGGATCGCCCGCCACCTGGGCGCCGACCCCTCCGGTCTCGCCCTGGTGTCGAACGCCACCGAGGGCGCCAACCTCGCCCTCACCGCGATCCCCTTCGGACCCGGCGACGAGATCCTCGTCACCGACCACGGCTACGGCACCGTCGTCGCGGCCGCCGCCCGCTTCGCCCCCGTCACCACCGCCCGGCTCGGCCCCGACCTGCCCGACGAGGACGCCGTGTGCGAGGCGGTCCTCGCCGCCCTCACCCCCCGCACCACGGTGGCCGTCCTCGACCACATCAGCTCGCCCACCGCCCGGATCGTCGCCGGCCCGCGCCTGCTCGCGGAGCTCCGCGAACGCGGCATCACCACCGTCGTCGACGGGGCCCACTCCCCGGGCATGCTCCCCGACCCCCTCGCCGGGCGCCCCGACTTCTGGTTCGGCAACCTCCACAAGTGGGGTTACGCCCCGCCCGGGAGCGCCGTGCTCGCCGTCGCCCCGGAACACCGCGGCCGGGTCCGCGCGCTGGTGCCCTCCTGGGAGGACCAGCACGGCTTCCCCAGGTCCGTCGAATACCGGGCCACCGTCGACTACACCAGCTGGCTGGCCGCCCCCGAGGGCCTGGACCTGCTCGACCGGCTGGACGCCGGCAAGGTCCGCGCCCACAACAGCGCCCTCGCCGCGTACGGCGCGGCGCTCCTCGCCGGACTCCCCGGCCTGCGGCCGCTCCCGCACTCCGAGGGGCTGGCCATGCGCGCCCTGCGGCTCCCGCCCGGCATCGCCGAGACCCGGGACGAGGCCACCGCGCTCCGCGAGGACATCGCCGCCCGGCACCGCATCCGTACGCTGGTCTGGCCCTGGCCGGGCGGCGGCGGCATCCGGCTCTGCGGGCAGATCTACAACCGCCCCGAGGAGTACGAACGCCTGGCCGCGGTCCTGCCCGCCTACCTCAGCCGAGCCTGAACCCTGACCCCGACCCGGACCCCGACCCGGACCCGAATCCGGGCCCGAATCCGGGCCCGGACCCCGAAACGAACCGCCGCGCGCGGGGCGTCAGCCCCGCCGCAGCAGGTAGGTGTCCATGATCCAGCCCTTGCGGGCGCGCGCCTCGGTCCGCAGCTCCTCGATCCGCCCGGACACCTCCGCCAGCTTCCCCTGCACCAGGATCTCGTCCGGCGTGCCGACGTACGCGCCCCAGTAGATGTACAGGTCCTGGTCCAGGTGGCGGGTGAACGCGTGCCGCGCGTCCAGCATCACCACCACGTCGTCCGCGTCGGCCGGCCAGCCCTCGGCCAGCCGCCGCCCGGTGGTGATCTGGACCGGGCGGCCGACCCGGTTCAGGTTCGTCCGGTGCCGGGCCAGCAGCGCCGAGATGCTGCTGACGCCCGGTACCACCTCGTAGGCGAAGTCCACCCGCCCGCGCTCGGTGACCTCCTCCAGGATCGCCAGCGTGGAGTCGTACAGGGAGGGGTCGCCCCACACCAGGAAGGCGCCGGTCTCGCCGTCGGCGAGGTCCTCCGCGATGAACCGCTCGAAGATCCCGGCCCGCGCGCTGCGCCAGCCGTCCACCGTCGGCGCGTAGTCGGCCGGGGTGCGGTCCCGGTCCGGGTCGAGGCCCTCCACCAGCCGGTGGCCGGGACGGGCGTGCTCGTCGAGCATCGCGCGCCGCAGCCCGGTCAGGTCCGCCTTCTCCTCGCCCTTCTCCAGGATGAGGAAGGCGTCCGCCGCGCCGATCGCCTTGACCGCCTGCAGGGTGAGGTGGTCCGGGTCGCCCGCGCCTATACCGATCACTGAGAACTTCTTCACCCGGCTATTCTGCCCGTCATGCGCGTCGCCCTGTTCGTCACCTGCGTCAACGACGCGCTGTACCCGGGAACCGGCATCGCCGTGGTCCGGCTGCTGGCGCGGCTGGGGGTGGACGTCGACTTCCCGGAAGCACAGAGCTGCTGCGGCCAGCCCCAGTACAACACCGGCTACCGCCATCAGGCCGAGCCGCTGCTCCGCCGCACCGCAGCGGCCTTCGCCGAGTACAGCCACGTGGTCACCCCGTCCGGTTCCTGCGCCGCGATGCTCCGCGAGCACTACCCGCGGATGGGCGCGAAGGCCGCCGCGGAGGGGCGCGGCGGGGCTCTCGCCGCCCTCGCGGCGGACCTCGCCCCGCGCGTGTACGAGCTCACCGAGTTCCTGGTCGACGTCCTCGGGGTGACCGACGTCGGCGCGTACTTCCCGCACACCGTCACCTACCACCCGTCCTGCCACGGCCTGCGCGGCCTGGGGCTCGGCGACCGGCCGCGGCGCCTGCTGGCCGCCGTGAAGGGGCTGGAGCTGGTCGAGCTGCCCGGCGCCGAGGAGTGCTGCGGCTTCGGCGGCACCTTCGCCGTGAAGAACCCCGACGTGTCCGCCGCCATGGCCGCCGACAAACTGCGCAACGCCACGGCGACCGGCGCGTCCGTCCTGTGCGGGGCGGACAACTCCTGCCTGGCCCACCTCGACGGCACCCTGCGCCGGGCCGGTTCGCCCCTGCGCGCCCTGCACCTCGCCGAGATCCTCGCCGCCACCGAAGCGGAGCCGCTGCTGTGACCGGAACCGGCCCCGGAGGGCACACCTTCGTCGGCATGCCCGCCTTCCCCGCCGCCGCGCGGGAGGCCGTACGCGACGCGACCCTGCGCGGCAACCTGCGGCACGCCACCCACACCATCCGCGACAAGCGCGCCCGTGCCGTCGCCGAACTCGCCGACTGGGACCGGCTGCGGGAGGCCGGCCGGGCCGTCAAGGACCACACCCTGCGTCACCTGGACCACTACCTCCTGCAGCTGGAGGAGGCGGTGACGGCGGCCGGCGGCACTGTCCACTGGGCCGCCGACGCCACCGAGGCCAACCGGATCGTCACCGGCCTGGTCCTGGCCACCGGCGAACGCGAGGTCGTCAAGGTCAAGTCCATGGCCACCCAGGAGACCGGCCTCAACGAGGCCCTGGAAGCCGCGGGCATCGCCGCGTACGAGACCGACCTCGCCGAACTCATCGTGCAGCTGGGCCACGACCGGCCCTCGCACATCCTGGTCCCGGCCATCCACCGCAACCGGGGCGAGATCCGCGACATCTTCGCCCGCGAGATGGGGGAGTGGGGCCGGCCCGCACCGGAGGGCATGGACGACACCCCGGCGGCGCTCGCCGAGGCGGCCCGGCTGCACCTGCGGGAGAAGTTCCTCCGGGCGAAGGTCGCCGTATCCGGGGCCAACTTCATGGTCGCCGAGACCGGCACCATGGTCGTCCTCGAATCCGAGGGCAACGGCCGCATGTGCCTCACCCTCCCCGAGACGCTCATCTCCGTCGTGGGCATCGAGAAGGTGGTCCCCACCTTCCGCGACCTGGAGATCTTCCTCCAGACCCTGCCGCGGTCCTCCACGGCCGAACGGATGAACCCGTACACCACCATGTGGACCGGGCCGGGGCCGTCGAAGGGGGCCGACGGCGACGGCCCGTCCGCCTTCCACCTGGTCCTGCTCGACAACGGCCGTACCGACACCCTCGCCGACGAGGTGGGCCGGCAGGCCCTGCGCTGCATCCGCTGCTCCGCCTGCCTGAACGTCTGCCCGGTCTACGAGCGGGCCGGCGGCCACGCCTACGGATCCGTCTACCCCGGCCCGATCGGCGCCATCCTCAGCCCCCAACTGCGCGGCACCGCCTCGGAGATCGACGCTTCGCTGCCGTACGCCTCCACCCTGTGCGGCGCCTGCTACGAGGTCTGCCCGGTGGCCATCGACATCCCCGAGGTCCTGGTGCACCTGCGCGAACGGGTCGTGCAGGGCGGCCCGGTGACCCGGGAGGGCGTACGGGTCAGGCTCCGCCCGGCCAAGGGGCACACGGCGGAACGCGCCGCGATGCTCGGGGCGACGGTGCTGCTCGACCACCCGGGCGCCCTGCGGGCGGCGGAACGGGTACTGGCCCGCACCCGCCGGTTCCGCCCGCGCCGCCTGCCCGGCCGCTCCGGCCGGGCCTGGACCGACACACGGGACCTGCCCGCATTCCCCGCGGAATCCTTCCGCGACTGGTGGACCCGGGAACGAGGCACGGAGAAGTGAGCAGCAAGGACGTCATCCTGGGCCGCATCCGGCGGGCCACGGGCAGCGACCGCGACGGCGGGGGCACGGCGGAGCCGGCCTACCGGGAGGCGTACCGGGACATCCCCCGGGACTACCTCACCGTCCATGCGGACCGCACCCCGGCGCAGCGCGCGGACCTCCTCGCCGCCAACCTCACCGAGTACCGCGCCAGGGTCCACCGCACCGACGGGGAGGGCATCGCCCCGCTCCTGGCACACCTGCTGGCCGAGCGCGGCGCGAACACGGTCCTGGTCCCGCCGGCCCTGCCCCCGCACTGGCTCTCGGCCGCAGACGCCGTGCGGATTCACGACCGGGCCGCGCAGACCACCGCCGAACTCGACGCGGTGGACAGCGTGGTGACGGGCTGCGCCCTGGCCATCGCCGAGACCGGCACCATCGTCCTGGACGCCGGACCCGACCAGGGGCGCCGCCGCATCACCCTGATCCCCGACCACCACATCTGCGTGGTCAGGGTCCCCGGCCAGGTCGTCGACTCCGTTCCGCAGGCCCTGGTCCTCCTCGACCCCGCCCGCCCGCTGACCTGGATCTCCGGCCCCTCGGCCACCAGCGACATCGAGCTGGACCGGGTCGAGGGCGTCCACGGCCCCCGCACCCTGGACGTCGTACTCCTCGCCGACTCCGCCGACTCCGCCGACCTCGGCGGCCCGGCAGAATGAGGGGATGCCCTCCCACATCGCCCTGACCGCCCTCGTCGTCGCCGACTACGACGAGGCCATCGACTTCTACACCCGCGCGCTCGGCTTCGAGCTCGCCGAGGACACCCCGCGCCCCGACGGGTCGCGCTGGGTGGTGGTCAGGCCGCCGGGCGCCAAGGAGTCCGCCCTGCTGCTCGCCCGTGCCAAGAACGACGCCCAGCGCGCCCGCGTCGGCGACCAGACCGGCGGCCGGGTCGGCTTCTTCCTCCACACCGACGACTTCGCCCGCGACCACGCCCGCATGACGGCCGCGGGCGTCCGCTTCCTGGAGGAGCCGCGGCACGAGGCGTACGGCTCGGTCGTGGTCTTCGAGGACCTCTACGGCAACCGCTGGGACCTCCTCCAGCCGGCCGGTTAGCCCGCGGTCAGCCGCGGCGCCTCCCGCGCGGCGTCGATCGGTTCCCCCCGCTCCACCCGGTGGGCCAGCTCCCCGGCCCACCGGACCAAGCCGTCCAGCTCCAACCCGTACGGCACCCTTCCGAGCCCATCGAGCCCATCGAGCCCTTCGAACCCTGCCAGTCCTCCGGCCCCGCGGCGCAGCAGCCGGGCCCCGCCCACGGCGTTCCCGCGCGCGGCATGCGTCAGCCCCACCGCGAGCTGCGCCAGCGCCCGCCACAGCCCGGCCTCGCCCGCCGGACCGGTCTTCCACGCGTCCTCGAACACCTCGTGCGCGTGGAACGGCATCCCGGCGTCCAGCAGCCGCTGCGCCTCCCGCAC
The DNA here is from genome assembly GCF_043199475.1 of Streptomyces sp. NPDC048603. NCBI lineage: Bacteria > Bacillati > Actinomycetota > Actinomycetes > Kitasatosporales > Streptomycetaceae > Streptomyces > Streptomyces sp. NPDC048603. The sequence continues at coordinate 357,482 of NZ_JBICVY010000002.1, forward strand.
GGTCTCCTCCGGACTCCGCACCACCCCCTCGGGCTGCCGCGCCACCCCGGCCTCCCCGTAGGGCAGCGGCCTCCCCAGCCCGTCCCGCGGCCGCGCGCTCCGCGCCCGCCCGGCACCGTCCCTGTCCCTGTCGCTCACACCCCCATCCTCGCGCGCCGGTGACCGGTGCGTGAGCACCCTTCGGCGTGGGGTAATGTTCTTCCTGCACCGCCGCCCGGGGATCACTCCGGGTGACAGGAGCATCGGGACGTGGCGCAGCTTGGTAGCGCACTTGACTGGGGGTCAAGGGGTCGCAGGTTCAAATCCTGTCGTCCCGACCACGCGGAAACGCAGGTCGGAGGCCGTTCTCTCACTCGTGGGAGGGCGGCCTTTCGTGCGTCCGGGGCCATGGTGGTCGCAATGTGGCCGCGCGTCCGGTCCGTGGCCGGGCGGCTGTGGTGCCGAAGGCCGGCGGCGCGGGGGAGCGGAGCCGACGGAGGGTCTCGCGATCACGGTTCACCGCGGTGGTCAGGGAGGCCCATCCGGAGTCGGGGCGGGTGGCGGCCGTCGACCACTTGGACCGTCGGGCGCCGGCCTCGCTTCTCGCTCCCACGGCGATGGGAGGCCCGGCCGGACCGGCCCCCTTGTCGCGGGTCCGACCTGCCTGCGGGGGACAACGATCCGGCGGCCACGAGGTGTTGAGCGCACCGGCGAGGAGCGTTACGGCGTGAGCCAGCCGCGCAGGAGTCTGCTGACAGCGGGCATCGCCACGTACGTCATCAGCACGTTGAACACGGCGGCTGTGATCAGGCTGTTGAGCAGGAGGGGGAGTGCCGTGAGGTGCGGCATGAGGAGGAGGCCGCCGAGAACGGAGATCGGGTAGATCGCCAGTGTCGCGCTGATCGCCATCTTCCACCGGGGCGGCGCCGGCCGTGTCGAGCCCGGTTTGGCGAACCAGGTCTCCATGCCGGTCAGGGTGCGCCGGGCGATCTCGGTGTGGTGGTGTCCCTTGCAGTCGGTGAACCATGCCGCCCGCTCGGGGGACTCCTGCCAGGCGCGGCAGGCCTCCGCGTCCCGGAACCGGTGGACGAGGAACCAGGGGGCGTCGCCGCCGGAGGAGCGGAACAGGCCGTAGCCCAGGTGGCCGGGGAAAGTCGCCGCGGTTTCGAGGATGCCCTTCGCCCACTGCTCGAAGTCGGCTTCATGGCCGGGGTCGACCCGGCGGGCTATCAGAAGGGTCACCTCGCCGGTGTCGGCGGGGACGGTAGTGCGCTCAAGGCTGACCGCTGTCACACCTGCTCCTTGTGATCACGCCGCGCCCGAGCACACTCTACGCGTTGTTCCGCCGGGAGCTCAGCGTCCCAGCCGGGCGTGGAGCCAGATGTACGGGCAGTCGGCCAGCCAGTGGCGCCGGAGCCCCCGAGTCCGCCGCAGCCGCGGGAGGTCCTGAGCCCCGGCCGATCGGAAAGCTGGGCAACAGCGGGTCCTCAGTGCGATGTTCGGCGCAGGACCAGGCAGAGGAAGCCGAAGCTGTCCCGGTACCCTCGCAGCCACTCCGAACGTGCGGCGGTGGCCGTCTCCAGTACCTGTCCGGCGGCCGGATCGTCAGCGTGGTCCAGAGCCCACGCGGCCAGCGAGCCCCAGCAGGCCCACTCGTAGGCGTCCAGCTCACTTCGCGTGCTGACATGGCCGTGGACCGGGGTCCATCCGTCGGCGACGACCAGGTCCACCGTGGTCGCCAGGTCGTCGAGCTCACCGAAGATCTCCATGGCCTCCGGTGAAGGGGCCCGGTCCCAGAACGACTCACCGATCAGAACGCGGCCGCCGGGAGCCAGGTGCTCGCGGGCCGCCGCGAGTGTGGGGAGGAGACCTCCGAAGGCATGCGTGGCGCCGACGCTGATCACCAGGTCGAACGGCTGCGTGGAGACGAAGTCCGCGGCCTCCTGACGGTGGAGGGCCAGGCGCTCGCCGACCCCGAGGTCCCTCGCTGACCGGCGGGCCTGCGTCAGGGCCACTTCGGAGACGTCGACGCCCTCGGCGTGCAGCTGCGGGCGAGTTGCCAGGGCTCGCAAAAGCCACTCCGCCGTGCCGCATCCCAGGTCGAGCACCCGCTCGTCGCCCCGCGGAAGGCCGCGCGTGAGCAGCTCGCTGACCGAGTCGTCGGCGAGCGGAGACTTTATCGGGTGGTCGGCATGGGCGATCGCGGAGATCTGTTCGCGGCTCATCGGCGCAGCATGCCCCGCATCGAGCAGCAGCTCCGCGGCCACCGCCGCCCCATCCGTGCGGACCGTGTCGGCAACGGCCTTCGCTCGTGCTTCCGTCTCGGGGGTCAGGGCCGTCGCGAGTGCGGCCGACAGGGAATCGAAGGTCGGGGTCGGGCCGTGGTGGGCCACACCGATGCCCAGCTCGGCCACGCGGGCGGCCCAGTACGTCTGGTCCACGCACCGGGCCAGCACCACCTGGGGCGCACCGGCCCGGGCGGCGGTGGTCGTGGTGCCTGCGCCGCCGTGGTGTACGACGGCCGCGACCCGGGGGAACAGGGACTGGTGGTTGACGTCCCCGACGGCGAAACAGTCGTCCGCGTCGTCCGCCAGGCCCAGGTCTGCCCAGCCGCGGGAGACGAGCACGCGGCGGCCCTGCGCGCGGACCGCCTCGACGGCTGTCCGGGCGATCTCGGTGGCCGCGTTCAGTGTCATGCTGCCGAAGCCGACGTACACCGGTGGGGTGCCGGCGTCCAGGAACGCCTCCAGATCGGCGGGCAAGGGGCGTTCGTCGCGCAGGATCCACGCGCCCGTCTGTACGACGTCGAGGTCCGGAAGCTGCTTCCACGGGCCCAGGACCGGGTCCACCGCCAGCCAGGGCCGCTCGGTGAGGACGTGGGTGCGTACGTCGTCCACCGGTGCAAGGCCGATCGCCGCGCGGTGGGCGTTGAGGGGCTGCAGGTAGAGGGCGTTGGCCTTCTGGGTGTCCGGCTCCCACAGGGCCTGGTTGGCGGTCGTGTCGGGCGTGTCGGTCGTGTCGGGCTGGGCCGGCGGGGTCGGCGGGGCCGGCGGGCCGGGCCGCGGCGGCGGTACGCAGTGCGGGGAGGGCATCTCGAAGGGGTGGAAGCCCGCGTACACGTAGCGGATGCCCAGCTTCTCGGCCACCGAGCGGGCACCGGCCGGCATCAGGCCGCTCGCCACCAGCACGTCACAGTCCTCGGCGGCCTTGCCGACCGTCTCGAAGTACGCGGCGACCAGTTCGGCCGCGAACGCGGCCGCGTCCGACGGTGGCGCTCCCGTCCGCAGCGCGCGCACGTCCCGCCCGAAGGGCAGCAGCTCCGCACCGACACCGGCCAGCAGTTCGGCGAACTCCTCGTCCGGAGGTGCGCACACGCGCACCTCCGCGCCGAGATGGCGCAACTGCGCCGCCAGTCCCGCCAGCGGCGCGATGTCGCCGCGGGATCCGTACGCCACCAACAGCACACGCATGTCGTGTTTCTCATCTCTATAGGTGTCGGCATCGGCCGGCGTCGGTGCGGCAGGCCCGGGTCTTCCGTGGGCCAGGGCCGTTCGTGGGTTCCTTCGGCTCCGGTGAGCAGACGAGGCGTCGCAGTACATCGCAGCGTGGGCCTCGGCCTGCTTCGGGGCCTGGCATGGGTGCCGTCGAGCCGGTGCCCCATCAGCTTGTGCCGATGGGACGGACTCGCCGGTGATCAGTCCTCGATCGCTTGGTACAGCGTGGTCCAGAAGTCGTGCATCAGGTGGACCGAGTCGGGGGCCGAGGTGCCGACCTGGGTGAGGAGGATGCCGACGACGTTGTTGACGGGGTCGGCGTAGGTGGAGGTGCCGGAGCCGCCGTCCCAGCCGAACTGGCCGACGGGAGCGTAGTCGCCGCGGTAGGTCCGCACCGCCATCCCGAAGCCCCAGCCGCCGTGCTGGCCCTGGCCGAAGGAGATGTGGACGTTGTGGGTGGCCAGCTCGGTGCGGGCGGCGTTCTGCGCGGGGGTGAGGCGGTTGGTGGTCATCAGTTCCACCGCCTGCCTGGACAGGATGCGCTCGCCGCCGTGCTTGCCGCCGTTCAGCAGCATCCTGAAGTAGGCGTGGTAGTCGTCCGCGGTGGAGACCAGACCACCGCCACCGCCATGGAACGCCGGAGGGATGTTCCACCGGCCGCCCTTGGACTCGTCCCATACGTGGAACTCGCCGGACTGCGGGTCGGGCGCGTAGAGGACCGGCAGCCGGTCGATCCTGTCGTCCGGGACGTGGAAGCCGGTGTCCTCCATCCCCAGAGGGCCGAAGACGCTGTCGCGCAGCGCCTCCTCGAAGGTCTTGCCGGTCACCCGGGAGACCAGTACGCCGGCCAGGTCGCTGGCGATCTGGTACTGCCAGTGGTCGCCGGGCTGGTGCATCAGCGGCAGGGTGCCCAGGCGGCGCAGCCACTCGTCCTGAACGGGCATCGGTGTGGGCAGGTTGGGCGTCAGCCCCTGTGCGAAGACCTCGTTCATGATCGGCGTACCGATCGAGGTCATGTCCATACCGAGGCCGAAGGTGGAGGACAGCACGTCCCGGACGGTGATGGGACGGCGCGCCGGGACCGTCTCGTCGAGGGGGCCGTCGAACGCCTTCAGCACCTGCCGGTCGGCCAGCTCCGGCAGCCACCGGTCCACCGGGTCGTCCAGCCGCAGCCGGCAGTCGTCGAGCAGCACCATCGCCGCCGCAATCGAGACCGGCTTGGAGGTGGACGCCATCCGGAAGATGGTGTCCCTGCGCATCGGCGCGCAACCGCCGTGCTCCGTCGAGCCGAGCGTTATTACGTGGGTCTCGTCGTCCTTGCTGTACAGGGCGACGACGCCGGGGATCCTGCCGGAGTCGACGTGGCGGGCCAGCACGTCGCGGATCCTGCGCTGCCCTGAAGCGGTGAACTGGGACATGGCGGGTTGCTCCCTGGTCGGTGGAGGTGTCGGCGGAGGGGGAGGAGATGACGGATGAAGGGCGGTCAGAGGGGGCGAGCCGAGATGCCGCCGAGCCGGCCCTCGGTGCGCACCTACGCGGCGGAGGTGGCCTCGACGCGGGAGCCGGTGGGCAGCCGAACCGTCACCTCGACGGATCCGGGGTTGCCCGCTTGGCGGGCCGGGCCTCGGCGCCCTTGCGGAGCAGCCTGATGCCGGGGGCGGCGCCCCTTCGAGTCAGCGGTACGAGGTCGTCGCCGGCCGGGGCGACCTGGCAGCCGGGGCGGGTGGTGAGGACGGAGGGGCTCGGGATGCCGGTGGCCGCCGTCGTACGGATCACGGCGTGGCCAGGTCGAGCTGGAACTCGCGGGTGCGCCGGTACGACCGGTAACCGAGCGACCGGTTGACCGCGAGCATGTGGACGTTGTCCTCGGCGTTGTCGGTCTCGACTTCGGTGACGCCGGGGTGCTCGGCTCGCAGCCGCTCTGCCATCGCCGCCTTGAGCCACAGCCCCAGGCCGTGCCCGCGATGCGCCGGCGCCACCGCCGTGTCGTACTGCTGGGCCCGCTGCGGCGCGCCCCCGGGGAGCACGATCTCGGTGTAGCCGGCCATGGTGCCGTCCGCGTGGACGGCGGCGAGGGTCAGGAGAGTGTCGCCGCGTCCGGTGACCACGCGGCCCATCTCCCGTACCCGGTCGGCGTCCCAGTCGACGCGTCCGTAGTCCACATCGCCCATGGGCATGTCGTTCATCGCGTTCTTCGCGGCGGCGAAGGGCCCGGCCAGCTCGTCGGGGACCACGCCGCTCCAGCCGGTGAGCCGGTAGCCGGGGTGCTCGGCGTCGGCCATCTGACGGATTCGGGCCAGGTCCTCGTCCTTGTCGAGGGCCATGACCAGGTGGTCCAGTGTCAGGACCGCCTCGAAGCCCCAGCGCTCGGCGAAGGCCTCGCCGGGCCCGTCGGCACCGGCCGCGACGACCAGGCTGCGCCGGTCCTCCGTACGGCAGGCCGCCACGACTGCGGAGAGGAGCTGGGACCCGGTGCCGCGGCGCCGGTGCTCGGGGTGGACGTGCAGTTCGAGTTCGGCGAGGTGGTCCTGACCGGGTTGGGTGAACAGGCGCAGAGCCGCGACGCCGACGCCCGTGCCGTCCTCGGCCGTGGCCAGCCAGGTCAGCCTCTGGCTGCCGAGGGCGGGCTTGGTGAGCTGGGCGTGGACGTGCCCGGCGCTGGGCGCCGGGACCCCCGGCAGGTCGAGGGCGGTCGAGGCGGCGACGACCCGGTGCCAGGCGGCGGTCTCGGTGACGGTGATGCGGTGGAGCGGGGTGATGTGGACGCGTGCGCTCAAGGCGGCGACTCCCGGGACTGAGGTGAGGACGATGCAGGTCGGTTGAACTGAGCGGAAGCTATGGGGAACTGACCTACCGGCACATCGGTCGGTGCGACGTAATGCGACCGTCCGTGATCGGAAACCTTGGGTAGGTTGACCGCATGTTGTACGGGCGAGGGACTGAGCAAGACCGGATCGAGCAGCTGCTGGCACGTGCCCGGGAGGGTATGAGCGGGGCGCTGCTGATCCATGGCGAGGCGGGCATAGGCAAGACGGCCCTGCTGGGGTTCGCGGTCGAGGCGTACGAGGCCGCGGCGGGCGGAGCCGCCGACGGCGTGGGCCGGGTCCTGCGCACGGTCGGCATCGAGTCCGAGATGGAGTTGCCCTTCGGCGGCCTGCACCAGCTTCTGCGGCCGGTGAGCGACCACTTCGACGAGCTCCCCACCCCCCAGGCCGCCGCCCTGAAGGCGGCCCTCGGCCTGACCGGGGAGCCGGTGCGCGACCGCTTCACCGTGGGTGCGGCGGTGCTCGCGGCCCTGACCGCCGCGGCCGGCGGGGGCCCGCTGCTCTGCGTGGTCGACGACGCGCAGTGGCTGGACCAGGCGTCCCTGGACGCGCTGACGTTCGCCGCGCGCCGGCTGCACACCGAGGGCATCGTCATACTGTTCGCCGTACGCGACGGGGCGCAGGGCGGCCGGATCGCCGGCCTGCCGACGCTGCGGATCGCCGGCCTCGGCGCGGCGGCCGTCGACGCTCTCCTCACCGACCGGATCGCCGACCTCTCCCCGTACGCCCGGGGACGGATCGTGGAGCAGGCGCAGGGCAACCCGCTGGCCCTGATCGAACTCCCCACCGCGCTCACGGCCGAGCAGCGCGCGGGCCGCCTGAACCCGGTCACCCTGCCCGCGGGGCTCGCCTCGCCGGCGGGCCGGATCCAGGAGTCGTTCCAGGAACAGATCCGCCGACTGCCCGAGACCACCCGCGCGATGCTGCTCGTGGCGGCCGCCGACGACTCGGGCGGGCTCGACCTCGTCCTGCGGGCGTCGGCGCGGTTCGGTGCCACGCCGGAGGACCTGGAGCCCGCCGAACGCGCCACGCTCGTCATCCTGACCGAGCACGCCCTGGCCTTCCGGCACCCTCTCATCAGGTCGGCCACCTACCAGGACGCCGCCCTGGCCCGGCGCCTCGCGGCCCACCGGGCGCTGGCGGACGCCCTGGACGGCGCCACGGTCGCCGACGGGGCCGCCGACCGGCGGGCCTGGCACCTGTCCGCGGCCACGACCGGCACGGACGAGGCCGTCGCGGACGAGATGGTGGGCGTGGCCCGACGGGCGGGCGGCCGGCAAGGCACCGCCGCGGCCTCGGCCGCCTACGAGCGCGCCGCGCAGCTCACGGCCGACCCGGCCCGCCGGGCGCGGTTCCTGGCCGCCGCGGCCATCACCTCGGCCGAGGCGGGGCAGTTCCACCGCACGGCGGGGCTCTCCGACCGGATCAACGCCCTCGCCCTGGACCCGGCGACGCTCGCCGACTTCGCCCGGGTCCGCGCCGTCGTCGAGCTCGACCGCGGCACACCGGGCGAGGCCACCCGCATCCTCCTCGCCTGCGCGGACCGCATCGGCCCCACCGACGATCTTCCGGTGGTCCTCGCCGAGGCCGTGCAGACGGCGCATTCGGCCGGCGACCCGGACCTGCTGGCCGAGGTGGAGTCCCGGATCCCGGCGGCGGCGCCTGGTTACGCCCTGACGAGGGCGCTGGCGGAGGCGCTCGTGCTGTCGCCCGTCGGCGAGGCTGCAGGGGAGACGGGAGATCCCGGGACCGGGGACGCGGCTTCGGCCGCCCGGGCGGGTGTCTCGGCGCCCGGTCCCGCCGAGGCGAGGCCGGAGTCGATCCAGCCGGATGCGATCGTGCCCGACGACTCCAGATCCGTCGGCACAGGTCCGGAGGGCTTCGGTCTCGTCGGCACCGGGCTGTACGAGACCGCTTCCGACGACGTCGGCTTCGCCGAGAGGGCTACCGCAGGTGTGCTCGCCCAGCTGCTCGCGGATCACGTCACCGCCTACGAGACCGCCGCCGCGCACGTGCAGGAGTGCCGGGCCCTGGACGTGGCCGGCTGGCTGCACACCGCGCTGCACCACCTGGCCGAGGCCCAGCTGGCCCTGGGGCGCTTCCGCGAGGCGCAGGCCGCCGCCGAGGAGGGGCTCGCTGTCGCCGAGGAGTTCGGCCGACACCACCGGGGCACGTACCTGCGAGCGACCCTGGCGACGCTGGCCGCCCTGCGGGGTGACCAGGACGCGTGCGCCGCGTTCGCCGAGGCGGCACTGCAGCGCGCCGACGGGCACGGCATCGCCCTGGCCGCCGCGCACGCCCACCGGGCCCTCGGCCTGCTCGAACTCGGGCTCGGCCAGGCGGAGAGCGCCCTCGCGCACCTGGAAGCGGCGAGCGCGCGGGTGGGCCAGCCGGCCCTGGCGGCCTGGCCGGCGCCCGACCTCGTGGAGGCCGCGGTACGCGCCGGGCTGGCGGACCGGGCGGCGGAGCCGCTGGCGCGCCTCGCGGACTGGGCGGCTGTTGCCCGGCACCCGACGGCCACGGCCCTGCTCCGCCGCTGCCAGGCACTCACCGGCACGGACAACGATGCCGAACGGCACTTCAGCGAGGCACTGGCTCTGCACGACGAGGCGCAGCTGCCCTTCGAACGAGCCCGCACAGAGCTCTTGTACGGCGAGTGGCTGCGCCGAGAGCGGCGCCGTACCGATGCCCGCCGCACCCTCCGCGCCGCGCTGGAGACCTTCGAGGAGCTCGGCACGGAGCCGTGGGCCGCCAGAGCCCGCACCGAACTCCAGGCCACGGGCGAGCAGATGAGCGGGAACGAGACGGCGAACGTGCCCCTCCGTCGCCTCAGCCCACAGGAGCGCGAGGTCGTCCGCCTGGCCGCCGCCGGCGCAACCAACCGCGAGATCGGCACCGCCCTGTTCCTGAGCCCGCGCACGGTCGGCCACCACCTCTACCGGGCCTTCCCGAAGCTCGGCATCACCTCCCGCACGGAACTCCCCGGACTCCTCGACCGGGCCGACGAGGCGGAGGACTGAGCCGAGTCCGCGGTCGTCGGCCTGAGCTCCAGGAGGGGACCTCGTGTCAACGGCGCCGGCGTGGCCTGCGCGTCCCGCCGCACCGGGTCATGCGCTACCCATCGGACGGTCAGGTGCGGACGGCCGGGACGTGGGGCCGCTGGATGTCCTCGGGGTGGGCCGTGTGCTGCACGGCCTCCTGGCAGGCGATAAACGACCGTGGAGAAGGCCGGCTCGGAGCGGCGGACCATGTGTTCTCGGTGACGCCGGAACCGGCCTCAAAGACGTCCGGAATCAGGGGACTTGCCGAGCGCGGTCACCGCGAGGGCCGTCACGGCCAGGCCCCCGCCCAGCCACATCACGGCGGTGACGCCGATGCCGTCGGCGGTCAGCCCGCCCAGCAGCGCGCCCAGCGCTATGGCTCCGTTGAACACGCCGACGAACAGGGCGGACACGCCCTCCCGCGCCTCGGGCGCCGAGGCCAGCAGCCAGGTCTGGGTGCCGACCGACACCCCGCCGTACGACAGTCCCCACACCGCGAGCAACACCCCGGCGGCCGGGACCGAGCCGCCGAGCAGCGGCATCAGCGCGACCGTCGCCGCCAGGACGGCACTGATCACCAGCAGGGTGGTGCGCGGCGAGCGCCCGGCTCCCGCGCCGGAGGCGAAGTTGCCCGCGACGCCGGCGAGTCCGTACACCAGCAGCAGGGTGCCGATCGTCCCGGCGCTCGCCCCGGAGACATCCTCCAGCACGGGCCGCACGTAGGTGTAGGCGGCGAAGTGGCCGGTGACCAGCAGCGCCACCACGGCCAGTCCCGTGCGTACCCGGGGGCTTCCGGACAGCCGCAGCACACCGCCCAAGCGCACCTCCGGTCCGGCGGGGAGCCGCGGCAGCAGCGCCGCCAGCGCGACCAGCACCACCAGCGCCAGCACGCCCACGGTGACGAACGACGCGCGCCAGCCGACCAGTTCACCGATGTACGTGCCCGCGGGTACGCCGAGCACCGACGCCACCGCGATCCCGCTGAAGACGAGGGAGGTCGCCGGCCCGACCGACTCCGGCGGTACGAGCCGCACCGCCAGCCCCGCCGCGATCGCCCAGACCCCGCCCATCCCGATGCCGACGAGCACACGGGCGGCCACCATCACCGCGAAGTGCGGTGACCACGCCGCGAGCAGATTGCCCACGGCCAGGACCGCCATCAGCCCGCACAGCACCGCCCGCCGGTCGAACCGCCCGAGCAGCGGGGTCAGCAGCGGTGCCGACACCGCGCCCACCAGTCCGGTGACGGTCAGGGTCAGTCCGGCGGCGCCCCCGGTCACCTCCAACGCGTCACCGATCGGCGTCAGCAGGCCCACCGGCAGCATCTCCGACGTCACCACGGTGAACGTCGCGCTCGCGACCGCCGCCACACCGAGCCGGCCGCGCACCGCGGACCGCCCGGTCGTCCCGGTGGTGTCCGCAATCTCCTCAGTCTCTGCCATGCCCTCAGCCAACCCGCCCCCACCTGCGGGAACAACGGCCGATCCGTCATCCTTCGATGAGCAGGGCTACTCGATCAGCCACGGCGGGGACATCACGGGGGCGGCAACGGCATGAGCGGTGTGGAGATACGTGAACTGGAGGCGTTCCTGGCCCTGGCCGCGGAGCTGCACTTCGGCCGGGCGGGGGAGCGGCTGTACGTCTCGCAGAGCCGGGTCAGCCAGCTGCTGAGGTCGCTGGAGCACCGCATCGGCGCCCCGCTCGTGGAACGCACCAGCCGCCGGGTGGCCCTGACCCCGCTCGGCGAGAGCTTCCTCGCCGGTCTGCGCCCCGCGTACGACGCCCTGCGCGCCAGCGTCGACGAGGCGCGGGCCGCCGCCCGCGGCATGGGCGGAGTGCTCCGCATCGGTTTCCAGGGAACCGTCGACGACGGTCTCAGCCGGGCCATCGCCCGCTTCGGGGACCGCCACCCCGAGTGCGCCATCGACATCGTGGAGATCCCGCTCTCCGACCCCTTCGGGCCGCTGCGCCGCCAGGAGGTGGACTGCGCGGTGGTCCTGCTGCCGGTGGCCGAGGAGGACCTCGTCCTCGGGCCGGTCTTCTCGCGGCAGCCGCAGACCCTCGCCGTGTCGGCGCGGCACCCGTTCGCCGCCCGGGAGTCGCTGTCCGCCGAGGAGCTCGCCGGCTGCCGGCTCATCGGCATCGCCGGGGGCGCCCCGGACTACTGGCGGCAGGCCCAGGCGCCCGGCCTGACCCCGGGCGGACTGACGGTGCCGGCCGGGCCCAGGGTCAACACGCTCCAGGAAGGACTGAGCCTGACCGCGGCCGACCGCGGCGCCATGCTGCTGTGCCGGTCCACGGCCGAGTACCACGGGCGCCGCGACTCCCTCACCTTCGTCCCGGTACACGGCCTGCCCGACTCCGAGCTGGGCCTGATCCGGCACCGCCGCCGGCCCTCGGCCCAGGCCTCCGCCTTCGCCGAGACCCTCACCGAGGCGGTCGCCGGCACGACCGGCGCAACGGAGCCGCCCGCCCGGTGGGCGACGGCCGCCCGACGGCCGGGGGAGAAGCCGGTGCTCCGCTAGCATGTTCGGGCCAACAATGACCCGTGAAGACATGAACATCGGCTGAAACAGTGATATCTGGGATATCGCGAGCTCTTTCGCGAACAAGCGGCGGCCCCGAATCCCCTGCTCCGCGCCGACCACGGGTCGTGCTCTGGGCCGCGCTGGGGGTGGTGGGACTCGGGTTCCTCGTCGCGCTGGAGATCGCCGCGCACCGCTACGGGGTGCCGGGACCGATCACCATCCAGACGCGGGAGGTGATCTTCGCTCCGCAGTCGGGCACCGTGCTGTACGCCGGCCTGGCGCTGCTGCTGGTGGTGCTCACCTGGCGGCAGCGGTTCATCGCGGTCGGTGCGGCGATCGGGATCGACCTGGTCTTCTGGCTCGTGCGGCGGGCGGTCGACGCCGAATCGATGTTCGGCAGCGGCGCGCTGTGGGTGACCTTGGCCTGCGCCGTGATCGCCGTCACACGCCGCAGCGGCCGGGAGCGCCTCCTGTTGCTCAAGGGCGTCGGGCTGGCCCTGCTGCTGGTGGCCGGCCGCAAGACCGGCTACACCTGGCTGATGCTCACGTCGCGGACCCGCCCGACGGTGCTCGACCCGTACGTGGCGGCCGCCGACCGGGCCCTGGGAGACCCGTCGTGGGTGGCGGGGCGGATCGTCGAGGCCACCGGCACGGTCGGCTTCCACGTCCTGGAATGGGTCTACATCCAGCTCCCCGTGATGGCGGTCGCCGTCGCGCTGTACCAGCTGCGCGACGTGGCGGCCGAACGCCGCTTCCCGCGCCACCACCTGGTGCGCACCTTCCTGGTGATCGGCCTCCTCGGGCCCGGCATCTACATGCTCTTCCCGGTGGTCGGGCCGATCTTCGCCTACGGGGCCGACGGCGGGCAGTGGGCGGTGGCCGCCCTCTGGCCGGACACGCCTCCGCAGGTCGGTGCGCCGCAGGCGATGCTCTTCGACGGCAAGACCCCGCGCAACTGCATGCCCAGCCTCCACACGGCATGGGCCACCGCGATCTTCATCCATTCCCGCAGGGGCCCGCGGGCCCTGCGCTGGGCGGGCACCTTCTGGCTGGTCGCCACACTCGGCGCGACGCTGGGATTCGGCTACCACTACGGCGCGGACATCCTCGCCGGCGTGGTCTTCACGCTCACGATCGAGATGGCGCTGCGCGCGCAGGCCCGTGGCGCGTACCGCGAGGGAATCCGGGCGGCCGGATACGGCGCCGCGGTCTTCGCCGCGCTCCTGCTGTCGTACCGCTTCCTGGCGGCGGAGATGGCGGCGCACCCGTGGGTGTACGGGCCGCTGCTCCTGACGGTGACCGCTTCCGTGATCGTCGGATACGTACGGACCACCAGGCGGTGGGAGCGGCGGGCGGAGGCCGCGTCGGTGCGTGTGCCGCAGCCGCGCCGCGAAGCGCAGCCCGAACGGGTCTGAGACCGCCGGGCAGGTGTCCCCTCTCCGCTCCCGGGAGCGGGGGAGCGGACACCTGCCGCGGCGGAGTGCTCCGTCAGGAGGACTGGTCCGTCAGGATCGCCGGGTCCGAGAAGCCTGCGGCGCCGGTCTCCACCTTGCCCGCGAAGCGGCGCAGGAAGTCCGGGGTCTCGGAGGCCGTGACCGTGACGTCGTACCAGCGCTTGGTGTTCTTCAGCGGGACGCTGTAGGTGACGGTGGCGCCCTTGGCGACGGTCAGGCGCTTGGGTCCGCCGCCGTAGGAGTTGGTGACCGTCAGCGTGGCCGTCGTGCCGCCGGCGTTGGTGAGGGTGAGGTCCAGGTTGCCGGTGGTGGCGTTGTGGCGGGCCGTGACCTCAGGGCCGGGGGTGGTGCCCGGGTTGCGGAAGCCGCGCAGGAAGCCGTTGGGGCCGTGCACGGTCAGGTCGGTGACCCCGGCCGAGTACCGGGTGTTCCAGGTGTCCGCGATCGACTTGCCGGCCTCGGTGGTGTACGTCCAGGGGGCGTCGGTGCGGTTTCCGGAGGTGACGTGGAACTGCGCACCCAGGTCCGGGCCGCCGCTGAACGTCAGCTTGAACTTGCCCTCGGCGGTGAGGGCCGCGCCGTCCACGTACGGGGCGTACCGCAGTGCGCGGGTGGGGCGCAGGCCCTTCTCCTGGCGCGGCATGGCGCCCACCGCGGGCGGGACGGCGCGGAAGTCGGGGTGCCGCTCGCGGTCCTGCGGCTCGAAGCCGCCGGTGTCGGGCAGCAGGACCTCGCCGGTGTCCTTGCGGGTGAAGTCGAAGGCCGAGGTCAGGTCACCGCAGACGGCACGGCGCCAGGGCGAGATGTTGGGCTCCTGGACACCGAAGCGCTTCTCCATGAAACGGATGACCGAGGTGTGGTCGAAAGTCTCGGAGCAGGAGTAGCCGCCGGTGCTCCACGGGGAGACGACCAGCATCGGCACCCGCGGGCCCAGGCCGTACGGGCCGGCGACGTATCCGGCCTTGCCGGGGAAGACGTCCAGCGCGGTGGGCGTGGTGGACAGGCCCTGGTTCGCGTTCGCGGGGGCGTACGGCGGGACGAGGTGGTCGAAGAAGCCGTCGTTCTCGTCGTACGTGATGAACAGCGCGGTCCGCGCCCACACGTCGGGGTTGGAGGTGAGGGCGTCCAGCACCTGCGCGATGTACCAGGCACCGAAGTTGGACGGCCAGTTGGAGTGCTCGCTGAAGGCCTCGGGAGCGGTGATCCAGGAGACCTGCGGCAGCTTGCCCGCCTGGACGTCCGCGCGCAGCCGGTCGAAGTAGCCCTCGCCGGCCTTGGCGTTCGTGCCGGTGCGCGCCTTGTCGTACAGCGGGTTGCCCGGCTGGGCGTCGCGGTAGTTGTTGAAGTAGAGCAGGGAGTTGTCGCCGTAGTTGCCGCGGAAGGCGTCGTTGATCCAGCCCCAGGATCCGGCGGCGTCCAGGCCGTCGCCGATGTCCTGGTAGACCTTCCAGGAGATCCCGGCCGCCTCCAGGCGCTCGGGGTAGGTGGTCCAGCCGTAACCGGCCTCGGCGTTGTTGAGGACCGGGCCGCCGCCCGTACCGTCGTTGCCGGTGTGGCCCGACCACAGGTAGTAGCGGTTGGGGTCGGTGGAGCCGATGAACGAGCAGTGGTACGCGTCACAGATGGTGAACGCGTCGGCGAGGGCGTAGTGGAACGGGATGTCGTCGCGCGTCAGGTAGGCCATGGTGGCCGGGGTCTTGGCGGGCACCCAGTTGTCGTACTTGCCCTTGTTGAAGGCGCTCTGTCCGCCGGCCCAGTCGTGGTTGAGGCCCTGGAGGTACTCCATGCCCAGGTCGTCCGACGGCGGCCGGAACGGCAGGGTCTCCTTGCCCGCGTTGTCGGTCTGGTGCCAGACGGACTTCCCGCCGGGCAGCGTCACCGGGCGGGGGTCGCCGAAACCGCGCACACCGCGCAGCTTGCCGAAGTAGTGGTCGAAGGAACGGTTCTCCTGCATCAGGACCACGATGTGCTCGACGTCGGCGATGGTGCCGGTCGTCCCCTGCGCGGGGATGGCGGCGGCGCGCGCGATGCTCTCGTTGAGCACGGCCAGCGCGGCGGCGCCGCCGGTCAGCTGGAGGAAGCGGCGGCGGTTGAGTTCTGCCATGGCGATGGGGACCTCTGCTCCGATTGGGGGGTGCGTGAGCGCCCCCAGCACAGCGTGCCCGGGGTACCGGAGGGGGAGCCTGGCATGACGGGTGCGGATACACCAGGCGAACGCCGGCCGGATTCAGGGGAGTTCGGACACCGCCCAGGGGAGCTCGGGCACGGCTCGGGGGAGCTCGGACACGGCTCAGGGGCGGCCGCCGGGGGTGAGGGCCGCGGCGGCCGCGAAGAGGCGGGTGCAGCGGGCCGTCATGGCCGCCGGTGACTGTTCCGGGTGCTTCACCCACCAGCGGACGAGCGTGGCGACGAGGTCGCGCCAGACGTACCTCAGGGCGTCGGCGTCGAGCGGGTCGGTGGATCCGGTGACGCGCAGCAGGTCGGCGGTGCCGTCGGCGGCGAGCCGGTCGACGGCCGACCAGTAGCCGGCCGCGCGCGCGGCGGCCTCGCCGCCGGGCGGCAGGGAGGTGTCGTAGAGGACGAACCAGGCCTCCCGCTGCCCCTCCAGTGCCGTGAAGATGCCGTGGAGCACCCGGAGCGGGGTGTCCGGAGTGGTCCCGTCCTGCCCCATCGCGTCCCGGATCGCACCCAGCAGCCGGTCGCCGACGGGGACCAGGCAGGCGACGTACAGGTCCTCCTTGGTGCCGAAGTACTGGTGCAGCAGCGTCTTGGTGACGCCGACGCGGGCGGCGATCGCGGCGAGCGAGGCGCCCGCATAGCCGCGGGTGCCGAACTCCTCCGTGGCGGCCGCCAGGATCTGCCGCCGGCGCTGCTCCCGGGGGACTCCCTTGGTGCCGGCCTTCGAGTGTGGGGTTGCCATGGACGGATATTATCCGTAAGTAATTTACCCCTGGGTAAATTACTGCGACCTACGGAGCGCACCATGACCGGCACCACCCCGCAGCCGACGTCCCGCACCCGCTCCTGGTGGGGTTGGGGCTGGACCGACGCGCACCCCGGCGACGACGAGTGTGCCGCGATGGGCGCGCTGCTGCCCGGCACCCTCGCCCGCCCCCTCCCCGTCCCGCACGTCCGCGACCTGCGCATCGGCGGCCCCGCCGTCGAGCCCCCCGCGAGCCTGGCCCACCTGGTCACCGACGACCCCGACGACCGCGCCGCCCACGCGATGGGGAAGGCGTACCGCGACGTGATACGCGCCCTGCGCGGGCGGCCCGGACGCATCCCCGACCTCGTCGCCCGCCCGACCGACGACCGCGAGGTGGCCGACCTCCTGGACTGGGCCGGTGACCGGCAGGTGGCCGTCGTCCCGTACGGCGGAGGGTCCTCCGTCACCGGAGGCGTCGAGTACCGCGGCGACGCCCACCGCGCCGTTCTGTCCCTGGATCTGACCGCGATGGGCCGGGTCCTGGAGGTCGACACCGTCGGCCGGGCCGCGCGCATCCAGGCCGGAGCGCTGGGTCCGGGCCTGGAGGAGCAGCTGCGGCCGCACGGCCTCACCCTGCGGCACTTCCCGCAGAGCTTCGAGTTCTCCTCGCTGGGCGGCTGGCTCGCCACCCGGGCGGGAGGCCACTACGCGACCGGACGCACCCACATCGACGACTTCGTCCAGTCCCTGCGCGTCGTCACCCCGGCCGGCACCAGCGCCTCCTGGCGGCTGCCGGCCTCCGGCGCCGGCCCCTCGCCCGACCGGCTGTTCCTCGGGTCCGAAGGAGCGCTGGGCGTGATCACCGAGGCGTGGGTCCGGCTCCAGGAGCGCCCCGTCCACAAGGCGTCCGCAGCGGTCTCCTTCACCGGGTTCCACGATGCGCTCCGGGCGGTGCGGGCCGTCGCGCAGTCCGACCTGGCGCCGGCCAACTGCCGGCTGCTGGACGCCGGGGAGGCCGGTCTCGCCGGGGCCGCGCAGGACGGGTCCGCCGTGCTCGTCCTCGGATTCGAGTCGGCGGACGCCCCCGTCGCCGACCGCCTCGAACGGGCCGTCGGCCTGGCCCGCGGGTACGGCGGCCGGCGCGACGGGACCGACGGCGCGGGCGGTGCGGGCGGCGCCGGCGGTACGGCGGACGGGGCCCCGGCAGACGCCGCCGTCTCCACGTGGCGTTCGGCCTTCCTGCGGATGCCCTACCTCCGCGACGGCCTCGCCAGGATGGGCGCCATCGCCGAGACCTTCGAGACGGCGGCCACCTGGGACCGGATCCCCGCCCTGATCGAGGACGTCCGCACCGAGCTCGGTGCGGCGGCGCTGAAGGCGACCGGGTACCCGGCCACCGTCAACTGCCGCCTCACCCACGTCTACCCCGACGGGGCGGCCCCCTACTTCACGGTGCTCGCCGCCGGCCGGCCCGGCGACGAGGTCGCCGTCTGGGACGACCTGAAGGCCGTCGCGAGCGAGGTCCTGCACCGGCACCGGGCCACCATCACCCACCACCACGCCGTCGGGAGGGACCACCGCCGCGACTACGACCGCCAGCGCCCCGACCCCTTCGCCCTCGCGCTGCGCGCCGCGAAGGGCGCGCTCGACCCGAAGGGCATCCTCAACCCGGGTGTGCTCGTCGACTGACCGGGTCCGCAGGCGGGGCCCGCCGCACCGGAGCCGGCCCGTCCGGCCGGCTCCGGTCCGGTCGGCCTGCCCTGCTCTGCCCTGCCCTGCTCTGCCTACGCCTTGCGCGGCCGGGCCGTCCGGCGGCGGGAGATGCGCGGGCGGCGTCCGGACAGCGCCGGAGCGGCCAGGGCGAAGGTCACGGTGATGTGCGCGCCCCCCAGCGGGCCGCGGGCGATGCGCATCGAGCCGCCCGTGGCGTTCGCCGCCCGGTGCGCGATGTCCAGCCCGAGCCCGGTGGACCCGGTGCTGCTCCCGCGGGAGAGCGCCCGGTCCGGTTCGGGGATGCCCGGTCCGCCGTCCTCCACGACCAGCTCCACGGCCTGGGCGGTCCGGACCACGCTGACGCCGAACGGGGTCCCCGGCGCGGTGTGCCGGAAGATGTTGCCGATGAGCGCGTCCACCACGGCGGCGACGTCGTCGTCGGAGAGGCCGACGGCCGTGGGCTCCTGGGTGAGGTCCAGTGAACAGCACCGGTTCTGCTGCTCGGCCAGGACCGACCAGAAGGCGGTGCGGCGGCGGACGACCTCCGCCGCCTCGCAGCGCGGGCCGGCCGCCTCCGCCGCGCCGCCGGCGGGCCGGCCGGCGGGCGGCTCCGTGCCGAGCAGACCCTGGCCCATCGGGCCCACGGCCAGCGGGGTGCGCGCCGCGGCGATGATGGCCTGGAGTTCCGTCTCCAGCTCCCCGACCGCCGCCTCGACCCGGGCCGACTCCGGCGTGCCGGCCATCCGTTCCGACGCCAGGTGCAGGGCGGTCAGCGGGGTGCGCAGCCGGTGGGACAGGTCGGCGACCAGTTCCCGCTCGACGGCGAGCAGCTCGGTCATCCGCTGCGCCATCGCGTTGAAGGCCAGGCCGGCGTCCCGCAGTTCCCTCGGCCCCATGGGATCCACCCGGGTGTCCAGGTCCCCCCGGCCGAGCGCGTGCGAGGCCTGCGCGAGCCGCTTCGAGGACCTGACCACCTTCGCCCCGAGCCGGTCGGCGACCAGGACGGAACCGCAGACCAGGCCCACCGCGAGGAAGGTCATCACGGCCCACGACTCCCTGACTCCGCGGGTCAGTTCCTCCTCGGGGACGAAGTTCTCGATGACCGCGACCCGGTCGCCGGGGAGCACCACCGGCTGCAGACAGATCCAGCCGTCCGGGATCTCCTGGGAGATGGACTCCCGTCCCTCCTGCGCCCGTCGCAGCAGCGCCTCGGGGGCCCTGGAGCTGCCGAGGGGCCCGGAGTCGGGCAGGTGGACGACCAGGCGCTCGGCCGAGTCCAGGCTCGCCGCGGACTCGCGCAGGGCCGCCGGATCGGTGGTCAGGGTGAGGACCGGGGCCAGGGCGGCGGCCTGCTGTTCGGCCGCGGTGACGCCCTGCTCCTTGACCAGCGACAGCACCAGCGCGGCCAGCGGTATGAGGAAGGAGAGCGCGACCATGGAGGTCACGGCGAGCGCCACTCCGGCCAGGGAGCGTCTCAACGCGGTGCCACCAGCTTGATGCCCACACCGCGCACGGTCAGCAGGTAGCGCGGGGCCGCAGCGCGCTCGCCGAGCTTGCGGCGCAGCGAGGACAGGTGCACGTCGACGGTCTGGTCGTCGACGTACGGCTCGCGCCAGACCTCGGTCAGCAGCCGGCGCTTGGAAACGACCTGTCCGGCGTGCAGGGCGAGGAACGCCAGCAGGTCGAACTCCCGGCGGGTGAGGCGGAGCTCACGGCCGGCCAGGCAGGCGGTGCGGGCGCCCGGGTCCACGACCAGTTCGCCCACGGTGGTGGGGCGCAGCGGGTCGGCCGCCGCCGGTGCCACCGCCGTACCCGGCACGCCCGCCGCGGTCCCGGCGGGGGACACGTGGCTGGTGCGGCGCAGGACGGCGGACAGCCGGGCGATGAGCTGCCCCCCGGAGAAGGGCTTGACCAGGTAGTCGTCGGCGCCCGCGTTGAGGATCTTGATGATCTCCGTCTCGTCGTCCCGCGCCGTGGACACGAGCACGGGAACGGAGGATATGCCCCGGATCATCCGCAGCGCGTCGCCTCCGTCCAGATCGGGCAGCCCCAGGTCCAGGACCACCGCGTCGACGGGCGACTGCGTGACCTCGCGCAGACCGCCGAAACCGTCGGCCGCGCTGCGCACGGCGTACCCGTGCTCCGTCAGGACCTCGATCAGTGACTGGCGGATGCTGGGGTCGTCTTCCACGACCAGGACGCTCGGCATGTGGACACCTTAGGGGCTGGGAGCCAGCGGTCCGCGGACAGGTGGCGGAGGTTCTGGAACGTCCCGTTCCGTCCCGCCCGGCCGGGCTCGGCGCCGTTCCGCCCTGCCGTCCCCTCGCGCGGCAGGGCGGAACCGGAACTGACCGGAACCGGGCACCGGCGCCGGACCGGAACCGACCGGGAACCGGGCGCGAGCGCCGGGGAGCGGACACCCCTAGGACGAGGTGAAGGCCGGGCCCTCGCCGGTGACCTGCAGGTGCACGGGCCGGTCGGAGACCGGAATGGTGCAGCCCTCCTGCGAGCTGCAGCTCGCGTAGCCGAACAGCACCGTCGCCTCCCCGTTGCGGTCCGCGCGGACGGGCAGCGTGGTGGTGACCGGCCCGTCCGGGTAGACGGGGACCGGTGCGCCCACACCGGGCACGCGGATCTTCTGCACCGGTGCGGAGGCGGCGAGCCTCCCCTCCGCCGTGAGGGCCCCGGTGACGGCCATCGCGGTCGGCCGGCCCACGCCCTCCACGCCGGTGGCGGGCAGGTCGGTGCTGTAGAGGTGGAACCCCTTCTCCTCGGGCGTGAAGACCGCGGTGAGGGTGCCCTTCGAGGCCTTCCAGTCGGACACCGTCAGCGTGACGGTGACCCCGTTCTCGGTGAAGCGCGTCGTGGCGGGCCCGGATGCCGCGGCAGCCCCGGGCGCCTTGGCCGCCGTGGCCGCGGAGGCGCCGGAGTCCCCGGCGGGCTGCTCGCCGCACGCGGAGAGGGCGGCCAGGCAGAGGAGGGCGGCCGCGGCGCGAGCCTTGCGGGAGTGCCGCGGGTGGGTGGAAAGGGTCATGGCTGCCTCAGTCGTGCGGGGACCGGATCGGTCCGGGATCTTCGGGAGAGTGGGGGGCGTGGGGGGGGGCGTGGGGGGCGTGGGGGCGCGGGGGGTGTAGGGGCGTGGGGGCGTGACGAACGGCGTTTCTAGAGCGCCGTGTTGAAGTTCGCGCTCCACAGCTGCATGCGGTACACCAGGTCGTTCCACACGCCCGTGGCCAGCAGTACGCCGACCAGGACGAGCAGGCCCCCGCCGATCCGCAGCACCCACGCGTAGTGGCGCTTGACCAGGCCGAAGGTGCCGAGCGCCCGGCGGAAGGCCAGTGCGGCCAGGACGAACGGGAGGCCCAGCCCCAGGCAGTAGGCGGCCATCAGCAAGGCGCCGCGGGCCGCGCTCGCCTCGCTCCAGGCGAGGGCCTGGACGGCGGCCAGGGTCGGGCCGATGCACGGGGTCCAGCCCACCGCGAACACCGCGCCCAGCAGGGGAGCTCCGGCGAGCCCCAGCGCCGGGCGCCGGTGGCTGCGGAACTCCCGCTGGGTGAAGCCCGGCAGGAAGCCCATGAAGGACAGCCCCATGAGCACGGTGAGGACCCCGAGCACCTGGTTGACCGCCTCCTGATGGGACAGGAGGCTGCGGCCGAAGTAGCCGAAAAGGGCGCCCCCGGAGACGAGGACCGCCGTGAAGCCCAGGACGAACAGCAGCGCCCCGGTGGCCATGCGGCCGCGGCGTCCGCCGCGGGCGTCCGCCAGGTCGGCGACCGACAGGCTGGTCACGTAGCTGAGATAGCCCGGTACGAGCGGCAGGACGCAGGGGGAGAGGAAGGAGACCAGTCCCGCGGCGAAGGCCACGGGGGCCGCGATCACGAGTGTGCCGGTGATCAGGGAGGAGGCGTCGGCCGCGAGCGTCAGACCGGTGACGGCTCCGTCCGTGACCGGCGTCATGACTCCTCCTCCGTCACGCGGGTGAGCAGGGGTCGCAGCTGATCGTCGGTCACGGCGCCGCCGATGGCGACGGCGACGCGTCCGCGCCGGTCGATCACGAGGGTCGAGGGGATGGCCTGCGGGTTGAGCAGCTCGGGCGGGAAGCGGAGCAGGAGTTCGCCCGCGGGGTCGTGGAGGCTGGGGAAGCCCAGGCCGTGGGCGCGGACGAAGGAGCGGGCGGCCGCCCGGTCCCGGTCCCGGGTGTTGATCCCCAGGAACCGGACCCCCTCGGCCCGCGTCTGCCGGCTCAGCCGCTCCAGGTCGTCGGCCTCGGCCCGGCAGGGGCCGCACCAGGAGCCCCAGACGTTGAGGACGACCACGTCCCCCCGCATCCCGGCCAGGCTCAGCCGCTTCCCGTCCAGGTCCGCGCCGGCCAGCTCGGGAGCCTGCCGCCGGGCGCCGGGGTCCAGGACGGCCGCCCGGGCCGCGGCCGTGACGGCGCCCGTCCCTCCGCCCGCCGGCCCGGCGCCGCCGGTGCCCGTACCGCCTGCGGCGAGGACACAGCCGGCCGCCGCCACCACCAGGCCGGCCCCGGCCAGGACGGCGGACAGCGGGCGGCCCCGTACCGGTCTTCTCACGACGCCCACTTGCGCAGGAAGGAGTTGATGCCGTCCGAGGTCAGGGAGGGGTTGCCGGTGACATGGGTGTCGGTGCGGACGCTGCCGGACGGGGAGACGACGACCAGGACGGGCATCTTGTAGGTGCCGCCCGAGGGGCTGTACTTGCGCAGCAGCGCGGAGTTGGCGGAGTTGTTGCCGCCGATGTCCACCTTGACGAGGTGGTAGGAGGAGCCGAGGATCTCCGCGGTCTTCGCCTGGCCGAACACCTTGTCCGCGGCCTTGCAGTTGCCGCACCAGTTCGCGCCGAAGTCGAGGAGCACCATCCGCCCGTCGGACTTGGCCGCGCGCAGCGCCGCGTCGATCTGCTTGCCCGCGTCGCCCGCCGGGTAGCCGGGGCCGGGGACCTTGGCCGGCGGCTTGGGCGCGGCGGACGTACGGGCCGGCTTGGCGGACGTACGGGCGGGGGCGGCGGACCCGGTCTTGCCCCGCGCGGGAGTGGCCGAGGAGCCGGGCCCGGTGCCGGGGGAGGCAGAAGCGGAGGCCGGCGCGGAGGGCGATGCCGTGGCGGAGGCCGAGGCCTCGGGGGACCCGCTCGCGATCGGGGACTCCGCCGCGGAGGGGAAGGCCTCCGAGGACTGCCCGGCCACGGACGCGGCGGCGGACCCGGCGGACTGGGAGGAGGACGGACCGCAGGCCGCGGTCAGCCCCGCCGCGACCACGGCCGCGGCCACCAGCGGCAGCCGCTTCCCCAGGGGCGCGGCCGGACGGGACTGTGCCGCACGGCGGTCGGCGCGGACGGGTCGGAGCATGCGGGAACTCATGACGAAGACACCCCAGGGGACGGTGAGGACTGCGGGACGGCAGGACGGCGGAACGCGTCCGCTCGGCGGACGCCGGCGGAGGGCCGACAGTCCGGCGGTTGGCCGGGGAGTCACGCCCCGGTGCCGCCGGCCGCTCGGATGACGTGAGCATAGGACCGTTCGGGGCCGCCGGAACCGGATCGGGGCGATCTTGAGGATGCCCTAAGGAAGAGCTCACCTTCCGCTTCGCCGGAACCCGGTCCATGAGTGCACACAGCCCGCCGAACAGGGCAGAACGGACCGGGCGGGGCGAGTGTCGCGGCCCGGGTCAGAACGAGGTCTCGCGGACGCTGGCCCGGGCGCCCGAGTCCACCGTCGCCGTGATGACCGACCGGTGGTCGGAGCTGCTGAAGGTGACCGTGAGGGTGGTGTCCGAGGTCTGCGATGTGGTGGCCTTGAAGCCGCGGCTGGGGATCGCGGAGATCAGGCACACGCCCCGGCTGCCGTAGCGCACCGTGGCCTTGCCGCCCTGGGAGGGGACGGTGTGCAGGCCGGCTCCGCCTTCCTTGCAGTCGACGGAACTCTTCGACGGGGTGGTCCGCGGGGTTCCCGTCGTGGCCTTGGCGGGCGTGGGGGTCGTGGCCGTGGGCGACGGGCGCGTGGCCGAGGGGGAGGCGCTCGCGGACGGGGAGGCGCTCGGGGACGGGGAGCCCGGCGCCGGGCTCCCCGCCTGCCAGGCCGGAGGCGTCTCGATGACCGTCGGTGCGGACCGGGCGACCGGGGGCGTGTGCCGGGTCGTGCCGACGACGAACTGGACCGTGGCGAGCACGGCCGTGACGCTGGCGGCTGTGCACGACAGCCATATGAGCAGGTAACGCGGAAGTCGGGGCACCGCCATATAGTGGCCGACGCGCGGGCCGGCCGGTCACCGCCTCCCCCGGGCGCCCGGAGCGCCCGGAGCGCCCGGAAGAGTCCGGAAGGGCCCGTAAAGACCCGCCGGTGTCAGGATGCCCTGCGGCGCCTGAGGGCGTAGAAGGTGATGCCGCCGAGCAGGAGGACCCCGGCGCCGGCACCGGCCGGCAGCGCGAGCCCGCCCATGGGCGAGTCCTCGTCCTTCGCGGCAGCCGTCGTGCCGCCGGTACCGCCCTGTCCGCCGTTCCCGTTCGCACCGGGCTGCGAGGGGCCCTGGGCGGCGTCGTCGCCGAAGAAGAACACCGGGCTGTTGCCGGCGCGGGGTGTGCCGGAGACGTCCACGGTCAGCGAGATCGGTACGACGATGCCCTTCGCCTTGTCGTCCGGCTCGGCGACCTGTGCCTGGATGTAGTACGTGCCGGGCACGTCGTATCCGTTGGAGTCGGGGCTCTTCGCGTCGTGTCCCTCGGTGATCTCCCAGGGCCCGCAGACCCGGTCGAAGTGCCCGGTCCTGCCCATGAAGAGCTCGGTCGAGCGGAGGTCCGCGTTGCACACCGTCGACTCGCGCTGGGCGTTGTAGAGGGTGACGCTCCACCCGCTCGGGGTGGAGTTGGGGAAGTCACCCGGGATGTCCACGCCGGCCTTGACCTTCAGTTTCTGGCCTGCCTTCAGCTCCACCCGCCAGAAGGGGGCCTCGCCGACGGCGATGGACTGCCGGTGCGTGCCCGGACCGATCGGGGTCGCGCTGTTGAAGGAGAAGCCGCCCTCGGCGTCGGCCCCGGTGCGGGGCTCCGGAGTCCGCACGCCGGCCCCCTGGGTCGTCCCGTCGGCGATGCCGACGAGAAGCTCGACCGGCATCGGCTTGTCGCCGGACCGGGTCACCTTGTTCTCGATCACGATGCAGCCGGTGTCGTCGGGCGCGGGCGTTTCGCCGCTCGCTCCGGGCTTGCTGCGGCCTCCGGCGGAGATGACGTTCGCCCACCCCATCGACTGCGTGAACTCCCGCAGCCAGGCGCTGGGTTTGCCGTTGCCCGCGGGGCCGGCGGCGACGGTGATGATGGAACCGCGGGAGTACCCCTCTTCGGCGACGGCGGTGGCGCTCACCTGGAGCTGCTGGTCCGGCCGCTTCTTGACCTTGTAGTAGAGGTCGCGCCCCCCGGTGAACCTGTCCAGGTACTGGCCGGGCGTGACCAGCGGGGCGTCCTGACAGCCGTTGAGGGAGCCCTGGACCGGCTTTCCGGTGGCGTCGTAAGTCCGCCACCCCTTGCGGAACAGCGTGCCCAGGTTGGCGGTCAGGGAGTCGGCGTCGTCGGCGTCCGCGTACGACCCGCCGGTCACCTCGGCGATGCACTTCAGCTGCGCACGTGCCGGGTCGGGCGTCCGGAACCCGACCACGTCCACGGCGAGGCCGATCCCCTGTGCCTTGAGCTCGCGGGCCACTTCGCACGGGGGCGGTGGCGCACAGGTGTCCTCACCGTCCGAGACCAGGATGATGCGGCGCTCGCCGCTCGTGCCGAGGTCCTTGGCGGCTTCGCGGAGCGAGACGCCGATCGGTGTGAACCCGACCGCCTTGAAGTCCGCGACCCGCTTCTTGGCGTCGGCACGCGCCGCCCGGTCCATCGGCGTGACCGGCAGGACCTGCTGCGTGTCGGCGCAGCCCGGCTTCTTGTCCTTTCCGGGATACGTGGCGCCGTAGACGCGCAGTCCCAGCGGGGCCTGTTCGGGGGCGGTGTCGATGATTCGGGTGACCGCCTGCTTGGCGGCGGTGAGGCGGGTCTGCCCGCCGGCGTCGTTCTGGTTCATCGACCCGGACAGGTCGAGAACCAGGTCGATCCGGGCAGGCCCGGGAGGCCCGGGTGTCGCCGGGGAGGCGCTCGCGGTCGCCGCCGGCGCCAGGAGCGCGCCGAGTATCAGCACGGAAACACCGGCGGGCACGCGTCGTCGGTGTGGTCTCGGATTCATGAAGGTGATCTCCAGGAGGCTTGTCTGTCGGCCCCTTTGCGCATACCGGTCAGGGAACGGGCGCTCGGGGACAGGGACGTGTTCCAGGTGGTCCGAACCGCTGTACTGGGCAATGTCTTTGAGCGCGGCGCCGAACTCCCTTCAATCGACGATAAGCAGATGCGAATGGTTCCACGATCGTTTCGATCGCATCCCGAGCCTGTGAACGCAGACGTCCTCCGTACCCGGATACGGGTACGGAGGACGTCTCCTGTGGGGGGTGTTTCCGGTGTGGTCCGATTACCTCGAGGCGCCGAAGTTCTGCGTCCACCACGGGCCGCCGTCGCCCTTGTGAACGCCTATGCCGATCTCCTTGAACGAGCAGTTGAGGATGTTGGCCCGGTGGCCGGGGCTGTTCATCCAGGCCTTCATCACCGCGTCGGCGTCGGCCTGGCCGCGGGCTATGTTCTCGCCCAGGGTGGACCACTTGTAGCCGGCGGCCTCCACCCGGCTGGTCATGGTCGACCCGTCGGGGCCGGTGTGGGACATGACACCGGCGCGGGCCATGGTGTCGCTGTAGGCGCGTGCGGCGTTGCTCAGCTTGGCGTTCGAGGTCAGCGCGCCGCAACCGGCCGCGGCCCGCTCCTTGTTGACCAGGGCCAGGACCGCGGACTCGGCCGAGGTGTTGACGGTGCCGCCGCCGGAGCCGGAGCCGCCGCCGGAGCCACCGGAACCGCTGGTCTTGGTCGGCGTGGCCTTGCGGGTGGGCTTGGCGGTCGGCGTCGACGGCTTCGCCGGGGTGCCGCTGTTCTTCGCCGCGGGCTTCGTGGGGGTGGCCGATGCTCCGGCGGCTCCGGCGGCGGGCGAACCGGATGCGCTCGCGCTCGCCGAGGCCGGGGCGTCGGCCGTGAGCAGCGGGTCGGAAGAGGCGGGGGTCGCGGTTCCGGTCGCGTCACCGGCGCCGGCGGAGGCGGACTTCGAGCCGGTCGACGCTTCGGCGCGCCGGTCCTTGCCCTCGCCGTCGGAGTCGGCCACCGCGACTCCGACCGCCACCGCCGCGGCCGCCGCCGTGACGGACAGCACGATGCGCGTGCGCACCGCCTTCTTCCGGCGGACCTCGGCGCGGGACGGCGTTTCGGGAGTACGGCTGCGGCTCATGCCGGTAACACCTCACAAGGGCGGGGGAGTGGATCTGGGACCGAGCCTAGGACGCTGACCAGCGAAAAAAGGCCCCAGGAGCTGTTCTTCAAGGTCCCTTAAGGAAGCCCGCAGGCTCGGCGAAGGAACGATTCGGGCAATTCCCGCGACTCGGCGTCCGGTTCGGATCGGCCGCTCGGATGATGCGACGAGATCCGCGCGGGGAATCCGGTGGATGTGCCGGTTTCCCGCTCGGGCGGCTCCGTGGATGATCTCCCGGTAACCGGAAGCACTCCGTCCGCTTCTCTGTCTCGACAAGCCGAACGAGGACTCATGCTCGCCCAGCTTCCCGCCCGAGCCGGTCATGGCGGGTGGAAAACCAGTGAAGATCCTGTCCCCGGCGGAGGAGCGCTGGTCCATTGAGGTTCCGGAAGACCCGCCCAGGCAGCCCGCCCCCACTTCAACCCCCGCGCTCCTCCGCCGGGTTCCGGCCCCCGCACCCGTCCGAACCGGCACCCGAGCCCGCGGCACCCGCCGAACCACCCTTCTTAGAGCACGAGATACGACTCATCAGGGCGTCGGTGTCGGTGGTCGAACCGCTCGCCGCCGACATGACGGTGTACTTCTACGCGATCCTCTTCGCCCGCCACCCCGCGGTCCGCCCGATGTTCCCGCCCGGGATGGACACCCAGCGCGGCCGCCTCCTGCGCGCACTGCTGCGTATCGTGGACCTCGTCGACGATCCCGCGGCGCTGATCCGGTTCTGTGGCCACCTCGGCCGCGACCACCGCAAGTTCGGCACCCTCGCCGCGCACTTTCCGGCCGTGGGGGAGTGCCTCCTCGCCTCCCTGGCCCGCTACGCGGGCCCCGCCTGGACCACCGAGACCGCCGCGGCCTGGACGAAGGCGTACGGCGTGGTGGCCCAGGTCATGATCAGTGCCGCCGAGGAGGACGAGGCGGTACGGCCCGCCGTCTGGCCGGCCACGATCGTGCACAAGCTCCCGCGAGGCAACGGCATCGCCGAGATCACCGTACGCCCCCACCTGCCGTACGAGTACTCCGCCGGGCAGTACGTGAGCCTCGAAACCCCGTGGTGGCCGAAGCAGTGGCGCTACTACTCCCCCGCCAACGCCCCCCGCGAGGACGGCACCCTCACCCTCCACGTCCGGGCGGTGCCCGGCGGCACGGTCAGCAAAGCCCTGGTGCACCGGGCCGCGGTGGGTGACGTCCTCCGGCTGGGCAGCCCGATGGGCGACATGGTGCTGGACACCGCCGAGCACAGGGGCCTGCTCTGCGTGGCGGGTGGCACGGGTCTCGCCCCGATCCGCGCGCTGCTCGAGGAGGTCGCCCGGCGCGGGGAGGAGCACCGGGTCGACCTGTTCCTCGGCGCCCGCACCGGAGCCGAGCTGTACGGCGTGAACGACATGCTCCGGATGTCCCAGCGCCACCACTGGCTGACCATCAGAGGAGCGGTCTCGCACGAGTACATCCCCGGAATCCGGGGGTCCCTGCCGGATGTGCTCGCCGAGTACGGGCCCTGGTACCAGCACGACGTCTTCCTCAGCGGCCCCGCTCCCATGGTCGTCTCCGCGCGGGAGACGCTGACCCGGACCGGCACCCTGCCCGAGCACATCCACCACGACCCGTTCGAGCCCGTCCTGTCCGTCGGCTGAACGGCCCGCCCGCCCCGCCAGGAGAAGCCACCCGTGACCGTTCCCCCGCGCCCTGGTCCGGGCACGGAGCACTTCACCGCGCCCCGGGACGAGTGGGGCGCGAGGCGGGGTGTCGCCCACCGCGCCCGCTCCCCTACAGTGCGTGATGCCCGCTGCGTCGCAGAACAGGAGCAGACCCCGTGGCCACCCACGCCCGCCCCGGCTCCTTCCCGAGCCAGTCCCCGGCAGGCCGCCGGGTGCCCGAGCTGGATCCCGCACTCGTCGTGAAGTGGCAGGACGGGGGAGGGCAGCTCATCGACCTCTTCGCCGAAGCGCGGCAACGGCTCGGCGGTGTCGCCGCGTTCCGCCTCGCAGGCCCGCGCCCGACCGTCCTGGTCACCGCTCCCGAGGCCGTGCAGCACGTGCTCGCCCTCCACCCCGGCCGCTACGTGAAGCGCTCGCACCGTGCCCGGGTGCTGATCGGGGACGGGGTCGTGGCCGCCAACGGCGAGGCCTGGCAGCGCCAACGGCGGCTGCTGCAGGCCCAGTTCACCGGGCGGGGAATGCGCCGCTACGAGCAGCGCATCACCGGTGCCGCCCGGAGCGCCGCCGAGCGCTGGGCGGCGTACGCCCGCACCGGTGAGGTCTTCGACGTCGGCGAAGAGATGCGCCGCTTCGCCCTGGACGCCATCTGGCGCTCCCTGACCGGGCATCCGCTCGACCCCACCGCGGAGGCCGACCTGGCCGCCGTGCCCGCGGTGGTGGCCGCACTGCCCCAGCTGCCCGCCGACCAGGCCGCGGCCCAGGGCGTCGTGGCCGCCGAACTGGCCAGGATCGACGCCCTCGCGCACCGCGTCATCGCCGCCGCCCGCGACGACGGGCCCGGGCCCGACGGGCCGGGCCTGCTGCACGCCCTCCTCGACGCCTCGGGAACCCGCGCCGAGTACACCGACCGGCTGATCCGCGACGAGCTGGTCACCCTGCTGCTGGCCGGCCACGAGACCACCGCCTCCACCCTGACCTGGCTCCACCTCCTGCTGGACCGGAACCCGGAGGCGCGGGAGCGGGCCCTGGCCGCAGGCCCCGAAGGTTCCGCCGAGCGGCGGCAGGCCGTGCAGGCGCTCGTCCACGAAACGCTGCGCTTCTACCCCTCGGCCTGGATCCTGCCGCGCTGCGCCGCGGAGGGCGACGTCCTCGCCGGGTACCGGATCGAGGCCGGCACCGATGTCGTGGTCTGCCCCTACCTGACCCACCGGGACCCCGCCCTCTGGGACGATCCCGAGCGGTTCGACCCGGGCCGCTTCACCACCCCCGGCCGGCGCCCGGACCGTCCGGGGAGCTACTTCCCCTTCGGGATGGGCCCCAGGGCCTGCCTGGGCCTGCAGTTCGCCCTCAAGGAGTCGACCGTGCTGCTGGAGCACCTGCTGCCCGACCGCACCCCCCGGTTCCTCTCCACTCCGGCAGGGGCGGCGTACAGCATCACCGTCCGTCCGGACGGGCCGGCCCCGGCCGTGCTGGACGGCTGACGGGCGGGGGGCCGGGCGGGGGGCCGGGCGAGGCCCGGGCCGGTGCCGCGCGGCGAAAAACACTTGGACGCCGCCGGGGCCGCCACGGGACACTGCGAATCTTGTCCCCAGTGGTCCGACAAGGCAGGGTTGGAATGGATTCGCCTGATTCGAGCAAAGGTTCGCCGGGCCGGGGTCCGGTGCTCCTCGCACTCCGCTACTACGGACGGGAGTTGGCCAGGCTCCGCCGGCTGACGGTGCCCGCCATGCTGCTCCCGGCGCTTGGCAACATCTGCATCAACTACCTCGCGCCGCTGATCGTCGCCAAGCTCGTCGGCCACATCGCCGGGGGCGCCGGCACCGGCTTCGACGCGATGCTCCCCTACGTCCTCTGTTTCGCGGGCGTCCTGCTGCTCGGCGAGACGCTGTGGCGCGTCGGGCTTCACTGCCTCAACCGTCTCGACGCGCGCGGCATCGAGCAGCTCTACGTCGTCGGAATGGACGAACTCTTCGCCAAGGACGCCGCGTTCTTCCACGACAACTTCGCCGGCTCCCTCACCAAGCGGGTCCTGAGCTTCGCCTCCCGCTTCGAGGAGGTCGTGGACACGCTCACCTTCTCGGTCATGGGCAGTTTCGTGCCGCTGCTGTTCGCATCGGTGGTCCTGTGGCAGTACGAGCCGCTGCTGGTGGCCGGACTGCTGCTGATGATCGTGCTGACGGCGCTGTGCGTCGTCCCGCTGATCCGGCGCCGGCAGAGGCTCGTCGCCCAGCGGGAGGAGGCCATCGCCCGCGTGTCCGGCCATGTCGCCGACAGCCTGATGAACATGGACACGGTCCGCGCGTTCGCCGCCGAGCGGCGCGAGGCCGCCGAACACCGGTCCAGGGTCGCGGAGTCACGGCGGCTGACGCTGCGCTCCTGGGACTACGGCAACCTGCGCATCGACACGGTGGTCGCGCCGATGTCCGTGCTGACCAACGTCCTGGGGCTGGTCGTCGCACTCTCCCTCGGAGCCGGGCAACACGGCGTGGAGGCGGTCATCGTCGCCTTCACCTACTACGCGAGCGCCACCCGGATCATGTTCGAGTTCAACCAGATCTACCGCCGTCTGGAAAGCTCGATGACCGAGGCTGCCCAGTTCACCGAACTGCTGCTGACCCCGGCGACCGTGCTCGACCCGGAGTCCCCCGAACCGCTGCGGCCCCGGGCCGCCGACGTCCGTTTCGAACAGGTCAACTTCACCCACGGTGGCGCCAAGCCGCTCTTCGAGGGCCTCGACCTCGATGTGCCCAGCGGATCGAAGCTGGGCCTGGTCGGCCGGTCCGGCGGGGGGAAGACCACGCTCACCCGGCTGCTGCTGCGGATGACCGACGTCGAGGCCGGCCGGATCCTCATCGGCGGGCAGGACATCAGCCGCTTGTCCCAGGCGGACCTGCGCAGCCAGATCGCCTACGTGCCGCAGGACCCCGCGATGTTCCACCGGACGCTGCGGGAGAACATCGCGTTCGCCCGGCCGGACGCCACCGACGCCGAGGTCCGCCGCGCGGCCGAGGCGGCACACGTCACGGAGTTCGCCGACGCCCTCCCGGACGGCTTCGACACCATGGTGGGGGAGCGCGGTGTGAAGCTGTCCGGCGGGCAGCGGCAGCGGGTGGCCCTCGCCCGCGCCATCCTGCGCGACGCACCGATCCTGCTGCTCGACGAGGCGACCAGCGCCCTGGACTCGGAGAGCGAGATCCTCGTCCAGGAGGCGCTGTGGCGGCTCATGGAGGGGCGCACGGCCCTCGTCGTGGCCCACCGGCTGAGCACGGTCGCCGGCATGGACCGGCTGGTCGTGCTCGACCGCGGCCGGATCGTCGAACAGGGCACGCACCAGGAACTGCTGGCCACCGACGGCGCCTACGCCAAGCTGTGGCAGCACCAGTCCGGCGGCTTCCTGGACGACACCCCGGCAACGGCGGAGCCGGTCTGAACCCGGCCCGTCCGGCCTGGCCCGCCCGGCCACCGCCCAGCCCCGGAGGGCCGGGCGGTGGCCGGGCCCTGCGGGCCTCCGGTCAGCGGCTGCCGGGGGTGGCGGCCTCGCCCACCAGTTCCTCCAGCACGTCCTCCATGGTCACGAAGCCGATCACCGTGCCCCGGGCGTCCGTGACGGCGGCGAGGTGCGTGCCCGCGGTGCGCATCGCGGTCATGGTGTCGTCCAGCGGGGTCGTCAGCGGCACCTCGGTGACCGTGTGCAGGGCGCTCCGCGGGAACGGGGCCGAGCGGTCCGCCGCACCCAGGGCGTCCTTGATGTGGAGGAAGCCCAGGATCGCGCCGCCGGGGCCGGTGACGACCAGACGGGAGAAGCCGTGTTCGGCGGCGACCCGCTCCAGCCGGCGCGGGGTCACGTCCCGGCCGACCGTCACGAACCGCTCGCGCGGGATCATGATCTCGCCGACGGTGCGGGTGCCGAGCTCCAGGGCGTCCTGGAGCCGCTCGCTGCCCTCGGGCCCGATCAGTCCGGCGTCCCGCGAGTCCTTGACCAGGCGGGCCAGTTCGTCGTCGGTGAAGACCGCGCCGACCTCGTCCTTCGGTTCCACCTTCAGCAGCCGCAGCAGGGCGTTGGCGAAGGCGTTGATGCCGAAGACCAGCGGGCGCAGCCCCCGGGTGAGCGCGACCAGCGGCGGCCCCAGCAGCAGAGCGGTCCGCGCCGGGGCGGCGAGCGCGATGTTCTTGGGGACCATCTCGCCGATCAGCATGTGCAGGTACGTGGCCAGGGCCAGCGCGATCACGAAGGCGATCGGGTGGATCAGCGCCTCGGGCACGCCGATCGAGGCGAACGGCGGTTCCAGCAGGTGTGCGATGGCCGGTTCGGCGACCGCGCCGAGGACCAGCGAGGAGACGGTGATGCCGAGCTGGGCGGTGGCCATCATCGCGGAGAGGTGTTCCAGACCCCACAGGGTGGTCCGCGCCCGCCGGTCGCCCTTGGCGGCGGCCGGTTCGATCTGGCTGCGGCGCACGGAGATCAGGGCGAACTCGGCCCCGACGAAGAAGGCGTTGCTCACCAGGGTCAGCGCGCCGATCAGCAACTGCACGGCGGTCATCGGTCCTCCTCCCCGGAAGCGTTCTCGTTCTCGTTGCCGGCGGCCGCGGGCGCGGTGACGCTCACCCGGTCGGCCCGGTGGTGGTCTATGACGAGCACGGTCAGTTCCCACGCGCCGACCGTGACCGTGTCCCCCTCGACGGGGATGCGTGCCAGTTCGGTCGCGATCAGGCCGGCCAGGGTCTCGTACGGGCCCTCCGGCGCGTCCAGGCCGATCGCGGCGAGCTGGTCCAGGCGGACGGAGCCGTCGGCCTGCCACACCCTGCGGCCCTCGTGCGAGGGGGCTTCGAGGAGGTCGGGGACCTCCAGCGGGTCGTGCTCGTCGCGGACCTCGCCGACGACCTCTTCGACGATGTCCTCCACGGTGGCGACACCGGCCGTGCCGCCGTACTCGTCGATCACCACGGCCATGGTGCGGGCCTTGCGGAGGCGTCCGAGCAGGGTGTCCACGGGGAGCGAGTGCGGGACGAGCAGCGGCTTTGTCATCAGACCGGTGACCGCGGTCAGGGCCCGCTTCTCCTCCTCCAGGGCCAGCACGTCACGGATGTGGACGGTGCCGATCACCTCGTCGAGGGTGTGCCGGTAGACGGGGAACCGGGAGGTGCCGGTGGCCAGGGCGAGGTTCGCGGCGTCCAGCGCGGTGGCGTGGGCCTCCAGGGCCCGCACGTCCACGCGGGGCGTCATCACGTTCTCCGCGGTCAGCTCGCCCAGGTGCAGGGTCTTCACGAACAGTTCGGCGGAGTCGGCGGCCATCGCGCCCTCGCGGGCCGAGTGCCGGGCGAGGGCGACCAGCTCCTCCGGGGTGCGGGCGGAGGCGAGCTCCTCTGCCGGCTCCAGTCCGAAGCGGCGCACCAGGCGGTTGGCGGTGTTGTTCAGGTGCCGGATCAGCGGCGCGAACACGGCGGTGAAGGCCCGCTGCGGGCCGGCCACGACCTTGGCCACGGCCAGCGGGTGGGAGATCGCCCAGTTCTTCGGGACCAGCTCGCCCACCACCATCAGCACGATGGTGGAGAGCGCCACGCCCAGCAGGGTCGCCACAGTGGAGACCGCCCCCTCGGACAGCCCCAGCGCAGTCAGCGGACCGTGCAGCAGCGCCGATACGGAGGGCTCGGCGAGCATGCCGATGACCAGCGAGGTCACCGTGATGCCGAGCTGGGCACCGGACAGCTGGAAGGTCAGCTTCCTGGCCGCCTTCAGGGCACTTTCGGCGCCGCGCTCACCGGCGGCGGCAGCCCGTACCAGCTCGCTGCGCTCGACCGTGGTCAGGGAGAACTCGGCGGCGACGAACACCGCGCACGCCAGCGTCAGCGCGAGCGCGAGGAGGAGCAGCAGGATCTCGGTCACCGTGCCACCCCCGTTCCCGGCTCAGCGACCCTCGGGGTCTGCGGGCAGGACGTGGCACGGCAGGGACTGGGAGGTTCACCCATTGCGGGGCGCTGCTCCATTCGTTTCTCGGCGGGCCCCGCAGGGCCCGGAAGGCTATTTGGTTACGCACAGTATCCGACCGCAAGGGTAAAGGGCAAGTAAATTCATGCTCCGCTCCGACCGGGTGAGATCCTGTGCGGGGGTCGCGGCCGCTGTCCGGCCCGGTCGGGTTCCATCGCCGGGAGTGCGTGCTGAGTACCGTCATAGCCGAGTCGCTGTCGCTTGCCCTGCTGCTCTGCGTGCTCGCGTTCGCCGTCGTGCGCCCGCGCGGGCTGCCGGAGGCCGTGGCCGCCGTGCCGGCCGCCGGGCTGCTGGTGGCGCTCGGGGTGATCTCCCCGCGGGACGCGTGGGAGCAGGCCGCCGACCTGATGCCGGTGGTCGCCTTCCTCGCCGTGATCCTGGTGCTGGCCCGGCTCTGCGCCGACGACGGCCTGTTCCGGGCGGCCGGAGCGGTGGTGGCCCGGCGGTGCGGGCGCAGTCCGGACACCCTGCTGGGCGGGGTCTTCGCCGTGGCCGCCGTCATCACCGCCGTGCTGAGCCTGGACGCGACGGTGGTCCTGCTGACCCCGGTGGTCTACGCGACCGCCGCCCGGCTGGGCGCCGCACCCCGGCCGCACGTCCACGCGACCGCCCACCTCGCGAACTCGGCCTCCCTGCTCCTGCCGGTGTCCAACCTCACCAACCTGCTGGCCTTCACCGCGAGCGGGCTGTCCTTCACCCGGTTCGCGGCGCTCATGGCGCTGCCCTGGGCGGCCGCGATCGGCGTGGAGTACCTCGTCTTCCGCCGCTTCTTCCGCGCCGACCTGGCCAAGCCGGCGGGCGGCGTGGAGCAGGGGGTGGTCCCGGCCGGGGAGGAGGACGGCGTCCGGGTGTCCCGCTTCACCGTGGTCGTGCTCGTCCTGACCCTGGCCGGGTTCGCCGCCGCCTCCTTCGCCGGAGCGAGCCCGGCCTGGGCCGCGCTGGCCGGCACGCTGGTCCTGGCCGTCCGCGCGCTGCTGCGGCGCCGTACGACGGCCGGGCGGCTGGCCGCCTCCGCCGCGCCGGGCTTCTGCCTGTTCGTGCTGGCGCTGGGGATCGTCGTACGGGCGGTCGTCGACCACGGCCTCGGCACCGCCCTGGCGGGCGTACTGCCGGACGGCGGCTCGCTTCCGGCGCTGCTGGCCGTCGCCGGGACCGCCGCCCTGCTGGCCAACCTGATCAACAACCTGCCGGCGGTCCTCGCGCTGCTGCCGCTCGTCGCCCCGGCCGGACCCGGCCCGGTGCTGGCGGTCCTGATCGGGGTGAACATCGGTCCGAACCTGACCTACGCCGGCTCGCTCGCCACCCTGCTGTGGCGGCGCATCGTGCACGCCCACGACGACCGGGTGTCCCTGGGGGAGTTCACCCGCCTCGGACTCCTGACCACGCCGGCCGCCCTCGCGGCCGCCGTCGCGGCACTGTGGTGCGGCCTGTCCTTGACCGGGACCTGACCGGGGCCTGGCCGGGGACCCGACCGGGACCTGGCCGGGGACCGGACCGGGTCCGGTCGCCCGCCTCAGGAGGAGGCCAGGCCGCGCATCAGGAGGCGGAGGCCGAGGTCGAAGCCCCGGGCGTCCAGCCCGTCCAGACCGCCCGGGCGGTCGTCGGCGGCCTCCAGAGACGCGGCCAGGTCCGGATAGTGCGGGAGGTAGTCGGCGGGGGAGCGGGTGAAGCCGGCCGTGAAGGTCTCCAGCGCCGAGCCCAGCACGAGGTTGTCCAGGGCGGCGGCGGCCTCGGCGGCCTCCGCCGGCGTGCAGCCGGCCCGGACCAGCGCCCCCAGCAGGGCGTCGTAGCCGCGCAGCGCCTTGTCGGAGGAGACCCGGTGGCGGGCGACCAGCGGGATCATGTGCGGGTACCGGAGGTAGACGCGGCGGTACCCGTGGGCGTACGCGGCGATGCCGTCCGGGCCGCCCGGGTCGGTCAGCGGACCCAGGTCGATCTCGTCGTTGATCAGCTCCGCGACCGCGTCGAGCAGGTCCTCCTTGGACGCCACGTGGTGATACAGGGAGGCGCCGCGCACGCCAAGCCGGTCGGCGATCGTCCGCATCTTCAGGGCCTCCAGGCCCTGTTCGTCCAGCAGCTCCAGGGCCGCGCGGGCGATGATCGCGCGGCTGAGCAGGGTCTGGCTCGGCCGTGCCATCCGTGACTCCTCCGTGACTCTCCGCGTCCGGCGGGCCGCTTGTCCGCCGGAGCTGCAGGTTACCTGCCGGAAACGCTTCACAAGCCCGTGGGTCCCCCGCTACATTCCAGCCACCTCGTTTACCTAACGCGGTTAGATTTAGCGCTCGCGGGACCGGAGACGGCCCGGAGCGCC
Organism: Streptomyces sp. NPDC048603; assembly: GCF_043199475.1. NCBI lineage: Bacteria > Bacillati > Actinomycetota > Actinomycetes > Kitasatosporales > Streptomycetaceae > Streptomyces > Streptomyces sp. NPDC048603. The sequence goes on from NZ_JBICVY010000002.1 coordinate 394,782, forward strand.
CGGTGAGGTGATCATGAACAACACGCCGAACGGCCGGCCCCCGGCCGGCCCGCCCGATCCGGTGCTGCAGCCGGCCCCGGCCCCGGCCCCGGCCCCGGCCCCGGCCGACGCGGACGCGGACGCCGCCCGGCTCCGCGACCTCGGCTACCGCCAGGAACTCCGCCGCAGCCTGGGCATCCTCGGCAACATCTCGATGGGCTTCGCGGTGGTCTCACCGGTGGTTGCCCTCTACGCCGTCTCCATGGTGGGGACCACGGTCGCGGGCCCGCTCTGGGTGTGGGCCCTGCCGCTGGTGCTCGCCGGACAGTGCCTGGTGGTCAACGTCTACGCCGAGCTGACCTCGCAGTGGCCGCTGGCCGGCGGCCCGTACCAGTGGGGCCGGCGGCTGCTGGGCCCGGCGTTCGGCTGGCTGAGCGGCTGGGTGTGGCAGTTCGCCGTCATGTTCGGCAACACCACGGTCGCCTACCTCGCGGCACCCTGGGTGTACGCCCTGGTGGGGGCCACTCCCACACCGGGCGGCCTGGTCGCCGTCGCCGTCGGCATCCTGCTCGCCTGCATGCTGGTGAACGCGTACGGCATCACCCTGCTGCGCTGGTTCGTCTCGCTCGGGATAGCGGCCGAGGCCGTCGCGTCCGTGCTGGTGGGCCTGGTCCTGCTGCTGTTCTTCCGGGAGCACGGCTTCCCGCTGTTCACCGAGACCCTCGGCGCCGAGGCCCTGTCCGGAGGTTCCACCGTCCTCGGCTTCCTCGCCGCGGTCGCCGTCGCCGGATGGGCCTTCATCGGCTTCGACGCCTGCGTCTCCACCGCGGAGGAGACCAAGGACGCCGGCCGTCAGGTGCCGCGCGCCATGTGGTGGGCCCTGCTCAGCGTCGGACTGGTCGTCATCCTCAACGCGATGGCCGTGGCCCTCGCCCACCCGAAGCCCGAGGACGTGGTGGCCGGCCAGGACATCGACCCGGTGACCACGGCGGTGGTGCACGCCTTCGGCGGCTGGTCCGACAAGCCCTTCGTGGTCGTGGTGCTGGTCGGCTTCCTCGCCTGCGCGATGGCCTCCCAGGGCGGTGCCGCCCGCGGGCTGTTCTCGCTGGCCCGCGACGGGGTCTTCCCCTTCTCCCGGCAGGTCCGCAAGGTCAACCGGCGCCAGGCCCCCATCGGCGGGCTGGTCGCCTCCACCCTCATCAGCGGCAGCGCCCTGGCCCTGGGCCTGAACGCCACCGCCATCGGCAGCCTGATCTCCTTCGGCACCGCGGCCACCTACCTTCCCTTCTTCCTCGTCTCGCTCGCCGCGCTGGTGGCCCGGCTGCGCGGGACCTGGGTGCCGTCCGGGCACATCAGGCAGGGCCGCAAGGGCACCGTCCTCAACGTCCTCGCCGTGGCCTGGACCGCCTTCGAGGTGGTCAACGTCTGCTGGCCGCGCACGATCCTCGCGCCGCCCGGCGCCCCCTGGTACCAGGTGTGGGCCGCCCTGCTGGGCACGGGCGTGGTGCTGGGCACGGGTCTGGTCTACCTGATCGCCCGCCGCCCGCACGAGAAGCTCCGCGAGGGCGACCGGGCCGCCGCCGGGCCGGTCGTCGTGCCGGTCGTGGGGAGAGGCGCCGACACGGCCGTCACCACGGCCGCCCCCGAGGCTCCGGAGACCGCCGCCGTCCCGGCCTCCGAGCGCCCCTGAGACGCGGCCGGCGCCGCGCGGCCCGCGGTGCCGGCCCGGCCTCCGGTCGCGGTCCTGGGAGTGGGCCTACGTCAACGCATTCCACGTGTCCTCCGGCGACATGACCGCCAACGCCTTTCAGCGGTATCCGGACGGCAGCTCTGAGGTATCACTTGCAGGGCGTGAGGAGAAGAGCGCTTCGTGTGGGCGCATCATGTGGTCAATCGACAGCAGGGGAGGTCTGGGTGCCGGGTCCATCCGTTTCACGGCGTTCGATCAGGAAGTGCGAACAGGCATGGCTCCACGGGGTTTCGCAACTGGCGGCAGGCAATCGAGCAGCCGCAGCCGACGCCTTCCATGCAGCTGTCGGGTATGACCCCCACGCTGCTGACGCGTGGCTTGGGCTCCATGCCGTGGGGCAACTCCAGGACCAGGCCATCGAAGCGATGCACGCCCAAGCGCACTCGTTCGGTGCCATGCGTGCCAAGCTCCACAGGACGCTGTCCTCGCGGTTCCAGATCGGGAGTTACGTATCCTTCCGGCTGGCGAACAGCCGTGACTTATGGCTCGCGAGGGCGGCACAGCTGCTGGACCAGGGGCAAGTCGACCGAGCGTGGAGCAACATGCTCTGCCAGGCTGTGCTCGACTGCGATGAAACCCGTTTCGTCTGTACTCGATACGCTTTCCTCGACAGGCACTGGCCACTCGTTCTGTCTTTCGCCGAAGGTATTCGGGACCCCTTCATGCGGGACGAGTCGCAGCTCTATGTTGCGACCGCCCTCATCGCTCAAGGAGTCTTCCACGAGGCGCTCAATGTGCTGGATTCGCTGCCGCAGGCGCTTGGGGACCAGGCTCATTTTCTGGGGGAAACCGCTTATCTGCGAGGACGCGCATATGAAGAGCTCGGCCGTGCCGAGGACGCCCTGAAGCAGTTCCAGACAGCGTTCCGGTACAGTCCCACCCTCGCCGATGTGGCCGAGCGGGCGAAGGCGACGGCTCCGGCCACTTCTCAAGTCCCTGCTCGGGGAACTGCGTCTTCCGGGCAGCGGATGGGCGACTCCTCCGACGTCACACCCGGCGAAGAGGAGCGGTCGGCGCTGTTGGGCGAGGCGCTGGCCGAGCTGGACGGGATGGTGGGTCTCGCCCCTGTGAAACGCCAGGTCCGCAGTCTGTCGGCGCAGCTCCGGATGGCTGCAGTCCGCAGGGGGCAAGGACTGGCTGCGGCGCCGACGCCCCACCACCTGGTGTTCGCCGGGCCGCCTGGCACGGGCAAGACCACCGTTGCCCGCATTGTCGGGAAGGTCTTCGCCGGGCTCGGCCTGCTGGCACGAGGCCACGTCGTTGAGGCCCAGCGCGTCGACCTCGTGGGACAGCACCTCGGGGAGACGGCCGTCAAGACGACCAAGATCATTGACGAGGCGTTGGACGGCGTCCTCTTCATCGACGAGGCGTACGCGCTGTCCAACAGCGGCTACGTGGGGGGTGACGCCTTCGGTGATGAGGCCCTCCAGGTACTCCTCAAGCGGGCAGAGGACGATCGGCACAGGCTCGTCGTGGTGCTGGCGGGGTATCCGGACGAGATCGCCGAGCTCCTGTCCGCGAACCCCGGCCTCGCCTCCCGGTTCAATACGCGAGTGGATTTCCCGTCGTATTCTGCCGATGAGCTCGTTCTGATCGCGGAATCGCTCCTTGACCGTCAAGGAGACGTCCTCGCGGAGGATGCCGCAATCACGTTGAGGGTTTCGTGCGACCTTGCCGTTTCCGGTGGGGTGATCGACCGTCTCGGAAACGGCCGCTTTGCGCGCGAGTTCATGCGAAAGGCGGCTGCTGCGCGAGACCTGCGGATCTACGATCTCCATGGAAGTTCCGGAATGCCGTCACAGTCGGAGGTGACTACCCTCCTCGCCGGTGACGTCATGGACGCATATCAGGAGCTCACTGCGGGCATTCCGCCCGAGGCGTAGCCGAGGCGTACCGGTGTCATGGAGGCGGGCCGAGGCGCGACCTGCCTCTCGGCCCGCCGACCGGTCGAACGCGGTGGACGACCCAGCCGCACGGACGTGCCCGGCGGTTCCCTGGGCTTCGCCGGGCTGTTCCCGGGCCGTGGGGTCGTCGGCACACCGACGCGCGTCCTGGCCTTGGCGGCGGGATCCACTGCGTCACGCAGCACGTGCCCGCCCTGTCCTGAACCCGGCCCGAGGAAGGTGGCGAGGGGCGAGGGGGCCGTTCCGGAGCGGGCCGGGACGGCCCTATACGATCTCAACTTCGAGATCACCAAGGGGGAACGGATGCCCAACGCCGAAGACGCCGTACTGAGCCCACTCGGGCCGAACGATCCACAGGAGATAGCCGGTTACCGGCTGCTCGCCCGGATCGGCGAGGGCGGCATGGGATCCGTCTACCTTTCCCGGACCCGGGGCAACCAGCCGGTCGCGCTGAAGGTCATCCGCCGCGAGTTCGCGCAGGAGTCCGACTTCCGCGCCCGCTTCGAGCACGAGGTACAGGCGGCCCGCCGCGTGCAGGGCTACCACATCGTGCCGGTCCTCGACCACGACACCAGCGGCGAACAGCCCTGGCTGGCCACCGCGTTCGTGCCGGGCCTGGCCCTGGACACCGCCCTCGCCGCGCACGGACCGCTGCCGCTCCCGGCCGTGTTCCAGCTGATCGGCTGCACCGCGCAGGCGCTGCACTCCGTGCACGCCGCCTCGGTGATCCACCGGGACCTCAAGCCCAGCAACATCCTGCTCGGCCAGAACGGCCCCTTCGTCATCGACTTCGGCATCGCCCGGGCCACCGACACCACCCAGCTCACGCGCAGCGGCGGCTTCATCGGCACCCCGCAGTACATGTCGCCCGAGCACGCCCTGGGCCGGCAGGTCACCGCCGCCACGGACATCTTCGCGCTCGGCCTGATCGCCGCCGTCACCGCCACCGGCCGCCACCCGTACGGTGACGGGGGCGGGATCTCGATCGCCGCCTCCATCGCCAACACCCCCCAGCAGGCGCCCGACTTGAGCGGCTACCCGGACGAGCTCCGGCCGCTGCTGGAGCGCTGCCTGGCGGCAGACCCCGCGGCGCGCCCCGGACCGGCCGAACTGGCCGAGTGGTGCCAGCGGTCCGCGGGCCGCCAACTGCGCGACTTCAATGACTGGTTGCCCGCCCCGCTCGCGCAGGCCATCGCCCGGCGCGAGCAGCTCGCCCAGACTCCGCCCCCGCCCGCACACTCCCCGGACCGGGCGTCCGCGGCCCCGGCTCCGCCGGCCTACGCGCCCGCCCAGACGCCGCAGCCCCAGGCCCCGCCGGCCTACGCGCCCACCCAGGCGCCGCAGCCCCAGGCTCCGCCCGCGTACGCGCCCACCCAGGCCCCGCAGGCCCAGCCCGCGCCCGCGTACGTACCGACGCAGGCCGCGCCCGCCCCGGCCCCGTCGCCGTACGCCGCCACCCAGGCCCCGACCGGCACGGCCCACCCGGCGTACGCGCCCACGCAGGGGCCGGGCAGCGGCCCGTACCCGGGGGCCATGCCGTACGCGGCGCCCACGGTGTCCGCCGCGCCCGCTCCCGCGGCCCCGGCGGGCGGTGGCGGCCGCAGCAAGGTGCCGCTGATCGTGGGCGCCGGAGTCCTGGTGCTCGCCCTGGCGGCGGGCGGGACCTGGTACGTCACCCGCGGCGACGACGAGGGCGGCAAGCGCACCGAGGCCACCGGCACCGGCGGCAAGGCCGCGGAGCCGGCCAAGAACACCCCGTCCGGGACCCCGACGGCGAGCGGCGGGGCGAAGCCGTCGGGCTCGTCGGCGTCCGCGTCCCCGGCCGCCCCCGCCTACACGGTCGTCTTCAAGAACAAGTCGCTGAAGCTGCTGGCGCCCCGCTCGTTCGGTGATTACAACGACGTCGACCTCGACTTCCCGAAGGTCGCGCCGTACATGCAGGGCATCAAGAGCGGCGACCGGGAAATGCAGATGGCCTACGACGGCGTGAAGTCCGACACCCCGTTCGGCAAGAGCAAGGGCTCCACCCCGGAGGAGTGCGAGACGGGTGCAGCCACCAACCCGATCCCGAACAAGCTCGGCGAGGCCGACGTCACCGGGGCGGGCCCCCAGATCGCCAAGGACGACCTGCTGTGCACCGTCACCTCCGAGGGCAACCTCGCCATGGTGAAGATCGTGAGTGTCGAACAGTCGACCGACACCCGGTACACCGTGCCGACCTACCACACCGAGGTCACCCTCTGGACGCGTAAGAAGTAGGCCGGGGTCCGGTACTCCGGTAGCCCGGCCGGGTCGGTCCACAGGCGCGATCGGGTGTTCTGCCCGGCCACCGGGTGGGCCGTGCCCGCCGGCCGGGTAGGGCGCCGACCGTGACGACGATCGAACTCAGCAGCACCGCGTTCGCCGACGGGCAGGCGATCCCGCGCCGCCACAGCCGGGAGGGCGACGAGGTCTCGCCCCCGCTGACCTGGTCCGCGCCGCCGGACGGGACAGCGGAACTGGTCCTGCTGTGCGAGGACCCCGACGCGCCCAGCGGTACCTTCCTCCACTGGCTGGTCACCGGGATCGCCCCCGACACCGCCGGCCTCGCGGAGGGCGGCACGGCACCCGGCGGCGAGCCGCGCCCCAACGGCTTCGGGGACATCGGCTGGGGCGGCCCCATGCCCCCGACGGGGCACGGGCCGCACCGCTACTTCTTCCGGCTGTACGCGGTGTCCGAGCCGCTCCCGCTGCCCGGCCGGGCGAAGACGGAGGACGTCCACCGGGCGCTGGAGGGCCGGAAGCTGGCCGAGGGCACCCTGATGGGCACCTACGAGCGCCGCTGAGGGCGGCTCTGCGACGCGGGCCGCGGGCCGGTCAGCCGCCGCTGACGGCCGCGATGCCCCGGGCCAGGCAGGGGATCCGCTCCGCCTGGATCCCCGCGATGTTGATGCGGCCGGTGGTGGTGCCGTAGATCGCGAACTCCCCGCGCAGCCGCAGCATCTGCTCCTCGCCCAGCGGCAGCGTGGAGAACATGCCCTGCTGGCCCGCGAGGACCGCCGCCAGGGCCGGCCTGCCGAGGTCGGCCAGCCGGGTGGTCAGGTCCGCCCGGTTGGCGCGGATCCGGTCCCGCATGGTGTCGAGTTCCGCCTGCCAGGACGCGCGCAGGACATCGTCCTCCAGGATGGTCGCGACGATGGCCGCGCCGTGCTCCGGCGGCATCGAGTACAGGGTGCGGGCGGCGTTCTGCAGGGCCGTGTCCACGTGGCGGAGCGCCCGCGCGGACGGGCTCAGCACGATGGCGCAGCCGGTGCGGTCGGCGTAGAGGCCGAAGTTCTTGGAGCAGCTCACCGCGATCAGCAGCTCCGGGAGCCGCTCGGCCAGCATCCGGGTGGGCGCGAGGTCGGCCTCCAGGCCGTCGCCGAGCCCGTGGTACGCCAGGTCGACCAGCGGGACCCAGCCGTTCCGGCCGGCCAGGTCGGCGAGGTCCGCCCAGGTCCGCCCGGACGGGTCGACCCCGGTCGGGTTGTGGCAGCAGCCCTGGAGCAGCACGACCTCGTCGCGGCCCGCCTGTCCCAGGTCCTCCAGCATGCCCGCCGCGTCGTGGTGCCCGTCGGCCCCCACCCAGCGGTACGTACGCACCCGCAGGCCGGCCGCCTCCATGATCGGGCGGTGGTTGACGTAGGCGGGGTCGCTGATCCAGACGGTGGTGCCGGGGCGGGTGTGCCGCACCAGGTCGGCGAGCAGCCGCAGGGCGCCGGTGCCGGCGACGGTCTGTATCGCGGTCGCCCGGTCCGCCGGGGTGCCGCCGGCACCGAGCACGGTACGCAGCATCGCGCGGTTGAAGGCGGTGTTGCCGGACAGGCCCCGGTACTCCTTGGACGCGGACCGGTCCGCCAGCACGATCTCGGCCTCGCGGACCGCACGCATCACGGGCGTGGTGCCCGCCTCGTCGCGGTACACCCCGAGGACCAGGTTCAGCCGCTCGGGGCGGTCGTCGGCACCGTACGCCGCGGTCAGCTCCCACAGCGGGTCTACGGGCGGTGCGGGGAGCAGCTCAAGCATCGGTGGGGACCTCGGTTCGCGTGACGGGGCTTTTCGCAGGGCGGGTGGCGGAACGGTTGGCGAGCAGGACGCCCGCGGTGATGACGGGGACGCCGAGGGCGACGGCGAGGGTGGGGGCCTCGTCCAGCAGCGGGATGGCCAGCAGGACGACGAGCACCGGGCTGAGGGTGCCGATCACGGCGCTGCGCTGCGCCCCGAGCCGGCGGATCGCGAAGGCGTAGAGCAGCCCGGCGCACAGGCCGACGCCCAGGCCCTGGACCAGGGTGAAGAGGAGGATGTCGGAGGCCGTCGCACCGCCGAGCGAGGTGGGCAGCGCCCCGGTGGCCACCAGGAGCGCGATCACCAGGAAGGAGGGGACGCACAGCAGGCCGATCGACCCGACCGGGTCGAGGGACACCTCCTGGAGTCCGACCGTGTACAGCGCCCACAGGCCGCCGGCCAGCAGCAGCATCCCGGAGCCGGCCAGGACGTCGCTGTCGACGGGGACGACGTAGCGCCAGACCAGGGCGAGCACGCCGGCGGCGATCAGCGTCAGGCCGGCGGCCCGGGTGCCGCGGGGCAGCCCGTGCCCGCGGGCCGCCATCAGGGCGGAGACGAACAGCGGGACCACGCCGGGCACGATCGAGCCGACGAAGGCCGCGGAGGTCAGGGAGCCGCCGTACATGGCGGCCAGGAAGAAGGGCACCCCGGCGCCGCAGGCGATCTTCAGGGCCGGGCCGGGGCGCACGGCGGCGATCTGGCGGCGGCGCCGCCAGAGGGCCGGGGCGAGCAGCAGCGGGGGCAGTCCGAAGCGGATCAGGGCCGCGTCGGCGGGCTGGAGGGTGGAGGAGGACAGGGCCCGGGCGCTCAGTGCGAACGCGGCCCAGATCATCACGGTCAGCACCAGGGCCAGCAGGCCGGCCGTCTGCGGGGACGGCCCGCGGCGGCCCGCCGGCGGCGCCGCGGATGCTCCCGTCGCAGCCGTCGCAGCCGTCACAGCGGGTTCAACCGTCTCCGCTGTCGCCGCGGCACTCCGCCGCCTGCTCGTCTTCGTGGGCACCGCGTCCCTCCCCGATCTCTCTTGAGGTCATACGTTTCCGGACACCTCCGGAAGCCGTACGGGCGCGGTCCCGCGCCTGTACGCAACGCTAGGCCCTGGGCCGGGGCAGCCGATTGCCAGTTCTGCCGCTGGAACATACGTTTGGGGCAGGATCTGCCAAAGAGTGGCCGGGAAACGGCCCGTACCGGCCCGGGAGTGCCCATGGACGCCGTAGACCTCCAGATCATCCGCGAGCTGCAGACGGACGGCCGGCTGAGCAACCAGGACCTCGCCGACCGGGTCCGCCTCTCCCCGTCGCCGTGTCTGCGCCGGGTCCGCCGACTGGAGGAGTCGGGTCTGATCCGCGGCTACACCGCGATGATCGACCAGGTCGCCTACGGGCTGCCGATCACCGTGTTCGTGCGGATCCGGCTGGAGAGGCACACGGCCGAGGCCGTCGCCGCCTTCGAGGCGCACGTGGCCGTGATCGAGCACATCCAGGACTGCTATCTGATGGCGGGCAGCAGTGACTACCTGCTGCGCGTGGTGATCGAGAGCCTGGAGGCGTACGAGGCCCTGGTGCGGACCCGCATCCATGCCATTCCGGGCATCTCGTCGATCGAGTCGAGCTTCGCCTTCGGCAGTGTGAAGCAGTCCCGCACCTATCCCGCCCCGACGCCCCCCGCCCGCTCCCGAGCCCGGTGAGTACCGGTCTGCCCGTCTCGCGGACTATCGGCTGATCGATCAGTTTCGGCCAACTGGCGTGAGCAGAGCATCCGTAGGCGTCTCGATTTCGTGACCGGCTGTCAAGTCCCCTGCAGGGAACCGCTAAGCTTCCGGGCCGTTGTCCAATGATCATTCGCTTTCGATCGTTTGAGGGTTCTGATGGTTCGAGTGGGATCGTCGCCCGGAAGCCCTGGGTCCACCTCAACTGCCCTGTGGGCGCTGCCCGCGGTGGTGACGGCAGTGGCGGCCGCGGTCACCGCGCTGGCGGTGTCCGCCCCGGCCCGGACCCCGGTCGGCTGGGTGGGCGCTGCGGCCTTCGTCTCCGTGGCGCTGATCTGTGCCGCCGCCGCCCGGGTTGACCGGCTCAACGCGGAGTTGAGGGCCAGGGCGGAGGGCCAGGCCGAGGCGCTGGCGCGGCAGGAGGCGGAGACCGCGCGGCTCGCCCAGGTGCTGCTGCCCGACGTCGTGGCGCGTCTGCGCAAGGGCGAGTTCCCCGAGGACGTGCTGGCCTCCCTGCAGGCCGGCGACGTCTACGGGCCGGGCCTCACGCCGGAGTTCCGGGCGGCGCACCTCGCGGTGCTGCGCTCCGTCCTCGACGCCGTGGTCGCCGAAGAGGACCTGCGCGACTCGGCGCAGCGCGCATTCGTCAACATCGCCCGTCGTGTTCAGGCCATTGTTCACCAGCAGGCCCAGGAACTCCGGGAGATGGAGGACCGGCACGGCCGGTCCCCGAGCGTCTTCGGCGACCTGCTGCGCCTCGACCACGGAACCGCGCTGATCGGACGGCTCGCCGACTCCATCGCCGTGCTCGGCGGCGCCCGCCCCGGCCGCCAGTGGAACCGGGCCGTGCCGCTGTACAGCGTGCTGCGCGGTGCGATGTCGCGGATCATCGACTACCAGCGCGTCGAGCTGCACTCGGTCTCCCAGGTCGCCGTGGTCGGACCCGCCGTCGAGCCGCTCATCCACGCGCTCGCCGAGCTCCTCGACAACGCCACCCGCTACTCCCCGCCGCAGACCAAGGTCCACGTGACCGCGGTGGACGTGAACTCGGGCATAGCCGTCGAGATCGAGGACGGCGGCCTGAGCATGAGCGAGGAGGCCCGGGCCCGCGCCGAGCGCATGCTCCGCGAGGCGCAGCAGGGCATCGACCTCAACGACCTCGGTGAGACCCCGCGCCTCGGCCTCGCGGTCGTCGGACGCCTCGCCCAGGCGTACGACTTCAAGGTCTCGCTGCGCTCTTCGGCGTACGGCGGTGTCCGCGCCGTCCTCGTCATCCCGCAGGGGCTGATCACCACGGCCGCGTCCGCGACCGGTGTCGCCCACGGCATCGGCACCTCCTCCGGGCCCCGCGCGGCCATCCCGCCGGCCGAGCCCGCGGCCGGGACGGCACCCCGGCCGGCCACCGGGCCCACCCGCAGCCCCGCTCCGGCGGAGGCGGACGACGAGGTCCCCTTCGTGACCGAACGGACCCCCAACGGGCTTCCGCAGCGCCGCCGCAAGAACCGTGTGGCGCTGCCGGAGGAGCCCTACCAGGCCGCTGCCGCCCTTCCGGAGCAGGCAGCAGCCGAACCCGCACCCCAGGTCCAGCCCGGCATGTGGCTGGCCGCCTTCCAGAGCGGCCTGTCAGGGGACAGCCAGGCGGGTGCGAGCCACCACACCGAAACCTCGCCGTCCACGGCGAGCAAGGGAGAACAGCCGTGAGTCAGCAGCAGAAGCACCAGACCAGCCCGACCAACATGGACTGGATGCTCAAGGACCTGGCCGAGAGCGTCCCGCAGACCCGCCACGTCATCGTGCTCTCCGCCGACGGCCTGCGCATGGCCCAGTACGGCGCCGAGACCGACACCGCCGACCGGCTCGCCGCCGCCTGTGCCGGTCTGCAGAGCCTCGCCGGTGCGGTGGCCTCCGAACTCCCGCACAGCAGCGGCCGGATGCGGCTCGTGGTGATCGAGATGGACGGAGGCTTCTTCTACCTGATGGCGGCCGGCGCCGGGGCCTACCTCGCCGTCCTCGCCAACGAGGGCGTCGACGCCGGACTGATGGGCCAGCGGATGCGCGACCTGGTGGCCCGAATCGGATCACATCTGAGCAGCCCGCCGCGCGACGACAGGCAGCCCGCGTGAGTGACGCGGGCCGGAACTGGGACGAGGGCGGCCCCGAGCGGCTCTACGTCATCACCGGCGGTCGCAGCGAGCCCTTACAACCCACCACCACCCTCGACCTGGTCACCCTGATCGTGGCCAAGTCGGGGCCCAAGCCGGGCATGCAGCCGGAACACGCGGCGATCATGCGGCTGTGCCAGGCGCCGCTTTCGGTGGCCGAGGTCTCCGCGTACCTCGGCCTGCCCGTGAGCGCGGCGACCGTACTGCTCGACGACCTGCTCGTCGCGCAGCAGGTGCTCGCCCGTGCGCCCGTAGCCCGGGCCCAACTTCCCGACCTGGCACTGATTGAGGCAGTGATCGATGGACTTCGTAAACTCTGAGCTGCCCGCGGGTCCGCGGTGCGAGGACGAACTGCCGGCCACGGCCGCCGCGGCCGTCAAGGTGGTCATCGTCGGTGGCTTCGGGGTCGGCAAGACCACCCTGGTCGGTTCGGTGAGCGAGATCCGTCCGCTCACCACCGAGGAGACGATGACCCAGGCCGGGGTCGGTGTCGATGACACCGCCGGGGTGGAACGCAAGACCTCCACCACCGTGGCCATGGACTTCGGCCGCATCAGCATCAACGAGGAGCTGGTGCTGTACCTCTTCGGCACCCCCGGCCAGCAGCGCTTCTGGTTCCTGTGGCGCGGCCTCTTCGAGGGCGCCCTGGGGGCCGTGGTGATGGTGGACACCCGCCGCCTGGAGGTCAGCTTCGACGTGATCGGCCGCCTGGAGGAACGCGGCGTGCCGTTCGTCGTCGCCGTCAACTCCTTCCCGGACGCACCGCAGTACCCGCTGGACGAGCTGCGCGCCGCCCTCGACCTGCCCGCGTCCGTGCCGATGGTCGTCTGCGACGCCCGGCACCGGGAGTCCAGCCGCGACGTCCTGCTGACGCTGATGCGGTACCTGCACTCCCTCGCCGTGGCCCCGCAGGTCTCCTGACGCGATCTCAGGACCGCCCGCCCCGCCCCGAGCGGCCTCCGCGCCGCGAAGGGCGGGACGGGGTGTGCGGGCACACCCGCACATGTCAACTACCTGAAATTCAGGGGAAGTTGTTCGTCCGTATGAGGCGGCTGTGCGGATCTGGTCAGATTGCCCCACTGGCCGGGCGCTCTTCTGTACCGCATGATCACGACTCGATGTGTGCGTACGGGTGCGCACGGTCGCGCGAACGGAGCGCGGATCTGGCAGCCCGCGACAGAGGAGACCCCACTCGTGACAGTCATCCCCCCACTCTTCTCCCCCATACCGACGGCGATCCATCCGAGCCACGCCGAGGTCGACAGACAGACGGCAGCCTGGGCGGAGGCGCACGAGATCGGGTCCGCCGAACTGCGCCGACGGCTCGTCCGGCACGAGATCGGCGTCTTCGCGGCGCGGATCCTGCCCCACGGCCGCGAGGAAGTCGTCCGGATGCTGGCGGACTTCGTGCTGTGGCTGTTCGGGGTAGACGACGGGTACTGCGAGGAGAGCAACCTCGGACAGCGCCCGGGTGATCTTGCAGGAACGTTGCACCGCCTGCTGCGCGTCGCTCAGAACCCCGAACTCCCGATGCTGGACGGCGACCCGCTGGCGAGCGGTCTGCGCGACCTCCGGCTCCGCGTCGACGCGTACGGCACGGACAGCCAGGCCGTACGCTGGGTCGCGTGCCTGCGCGAGTACGCCTTCTCGGTGGTCTGGGAGGCGTCCCACCGGCGGGCCGGCACCGTGCCCAGCCTGACGGACTACACGCTGATGCGACTGTACGACGGGGCGACCACGGTCATCTTCCCGATGCTGGAGATGGGCCACGACTACGAGCTCGAATCCCATGAGCGGGACCACCCCGCCGTACGGGCGGCGGAGGAGATGGCGTCGTTCGTGATCACGTGGGACAACGACATCCTCTCCGACCACAAGGAGCGTTCGGCGGGGGGCTACTACCTCAACGTGCTGCGTGTGCTGGAGACCGACGGGTTCAGCCACGGGGAGGCCATGGTCCGGGCCGTCGCCCAGCGCGACCTGGTGCTGGGCGCGTTCGTCCGCCTGACCGACCGGCTCGCCCAGGAGGGCAGCCCGCGGATCCGCCAGTACGTGGCCGGCCTGCGCAGCTTCATCCGCGGATCGCAGGACTGGGGCATCAGCTCCGTCCGGTACACCACGCCCGACGACCCGGCCGGACTCCCCACGTCTTTCTCGGAGACCGTCACCGGCGACAGCCTGGCGGTCCTGGACATCGAGGCGGTCGCCTGGTGGTGGGACCTGGTGCCGGACGGACCGTCCCCGGCAGGCTCCGGCCCGCGGCTCGGCGGGCTGATCGGCGCCCGCTGAGCCACGGGCGGCACCCGCCCGTCGGGGTCACCCCCGGGCGGTCACCGTCATCGGAATGGAGTCGGCGTGCGCGACGGCTGACGCGACCTCCTGCGGCGTGTGCCCGGCGACCGGGACCAGCTGCCACTGCCGGAGGATCGTCGCGATGGCGATGGTGGCCTCCGTCCACACGAACTGGTCGCCGATGCACTTCCGGTTCCCGGCGCCGAAGGGGACGTAGGCGCGGCGGCCCGGCCCGGCCGCCTGCCGCTCGGGCAGCCACCGGTCCGGGTCGAACCGGTCGGCGTGCTCGTACACCCCAGGATCGCGGTGCAGTGCGTACAGGCTGAACGCGACCTCGGTGCCGGGCGGCATGGTGACCCCGCCCAGGTGCACGGTCTCGGTGGTCCGCCGCATCAGAAGGGTGACGCCGTGGAGCCGGATCACCTCGTCGATGACCCGCCGTATGCCCTGCAGCCGGGGCACGTGGTGCGCGGCCACCGGGCCGTCGCCCACGACCTCGCCGATCTCCGCGAGGACGGCCGCCTCCACGTCGGGACGGGCCGCCAGTTCGTGGAAGGTCCAGGCGAGGGTGGCGGCCGTGGTCTCGGCGCCGGCGAAGAGGATGGTGGACAGCTCGTCGCGCACCGCCTCGTCCGACAGGCCGGCGCCGCTCTCGGGGTCCTGCGCGGCCAGCAGCAGGGACAACAGGTCGTCGTGGTCCGCCGGGCCGGCCGAGCGGGACGTGGTGATCACCTCGTCGATGACAGCGCGCAGACTGGCAGCGGCGCGGTCGAAGGCGCGGTTGGCGTGTATCGGCAGCCGGTCCAGGGCCTTCGGGGAGGCCGCGCGCACCAGCAGGTTGGTGAGCAGCACCGGCAGGTGCTGCCGTACGGCGTCGACGGCGGGCCGGCCGATGTCGGTGGAGAACAGGGTGCGGGCCAGGGTCTCCACGGCGTATCCGGCCATGGCGGGTTCCAGGTCGATGACGTCGCCGGGTGCCCAGGAGTCGGCGAGGGCCTGGGCGTTGCTGCTCATGATCTCGGAATAGCCCACGATGCGTTCGCGGGAGAACATCGGCTGGATCAGTCTCCTGTGGCGCCGGTGCAACTCGCCGTCCGAGTTCGCGAGTCCGTTGCCGGCGAGCGGCTTCAGCCGGTCGAAGAAGCGGCCCTTCTCGAACGAACCCGCCTGGCGGACCGTCACTTCGTGGACCAGGTCCGGCGTGGTCACCACGTACATCGGCATCGTGCCGAGGTTCACGCGCACCAGGTCGCCGTACTGCCGCAAGGAGGAGAGGAACGGCAGCGGGTTGCGCCACAGGGCGAGGGCGTGACCGAGGAGCGGGACGGCTCCCGGCACCCGCGGAACGGACGTGAGGGGGCGCAGCTCGGCGACTGACGTCATGGTGGGGTTCCTCTCCGGGGGGACTCTGCGGGACAGGATCTCCTGCCCGGAGGTAAACGGAACCGACGCCCCCGAAGAAATCGATCGCCGGCCGGACGTCAAGATCGTTCCTGGCCAAGTGCGGCCCGGAGGCGGCGCGGTTGGGCCTCTCCCCGTGCGTCGCCCGGCACGGAGCCGCCGGTAAGCTGCGCGGTGCCGAACCATCGTTACTCCCTGTGCGGGCCCACCCCCGAAGCCGTGCGGAGCCCGCAACCTGTCCGGAGGACCTGTGACCACCCCACCCCCCGACTCCACCCACTCCGCCCGAACCGCTGCGCCCGGCTGCCCGATGCACGCCGCGGGCGGCGGCGGAGTACGCCAGCTGTACGGGGCCGAGGCGGAATCCCAGCCGTACGCCCTGTACGAGCAACTGCGCGCCGAGCACGGGACCGTCGCCCCCGTCCTGCTGTACGGGGACGTGCCGGCCTGGCTGGTCCTGGGACACCGGGAGAACCTCGACGTGATGCGCTCGCGCCTGTTCTCCTCCGACTCGCGGCACTGGCACGCGATGCGGGACGGCACGCTTCCGCCGGACTCGCCGCTCCTGCCCATCACCGCGTGGCAGCCGCTGGTGGCACTGACCGACGGAGCCGAGCACGCCCGCCTGCGGCGCGCCGTCACCGAGAGCTTCGGCCGGGTGAACCGGCACCGGATGCGCCGCAGCCTCTCCCGCTACGCCACCCGCCTCGTCGACGAGTTCGTCGGGCGGGGCCAGGCCGATCTCGTGGCCGACTTCGCCCGGAAGCTGCCGGCGCTGGTCATGGCCCAGCAGCTCGGCATCCGGGAGGCCGACGCCCTGCCCGTGGGGAGGGCGGTGGCCGACATGCTCAGCGGCACCGAAGCCGCCCTCGCCGGAAACCAGCTGGTCACCGATATCGTCCGCGAGCTGGTGGAACGCAAGAGGCTGGAGCCGGGGGACGACCTCACCAGCTGGCTGCTGGTCCACCCGTCCGGGCTGACCGACGAGGAGGTGGGCGAGCACCTGCGCCTGGTGCTCGTCGGCTCGCTGGAGCCCACGTCCAACCTGATCGCCAACACGCTGCGCATGGTCCTGACCGACGAGCGGTTCCGCGGCAACCTCTCGGGCGGCCAGATGACCCTCCCGGACGCGCTGGAACAGGTGCTGTGGGACCACCCGCCGCTCGCCGTGGTCCCCACCCGCTGGGCGACTGCGAACACCACGATCGGCAGCACCCCGATCCGGGCCGGGGACATGGTGATGCTCGGTATCGCCGCCGGAAACGTCGACCCGGGCATCCGCCCCGACGGGCGGCCCATGCACGGCAACCGGTCCCACCTGGCCTTCGGCGCCGGCGCGCACGAATGCCCGGGCCAGGACCTCGGCCGGGCCATCGCCGACACCGGCATCGAGCTGCTCATGGAACGCATCCCCGACATCCGACTCGCCATCGTCGACGCGGAGTTGCAGGTCGTGGGCTCGTGGATGTCGCGGCGGCTCACGGGCCTGCCCGTCGTCTTCACCCCGCAACGGCAGACGGCACGGCCGGTGGCGGCTCCCGTGCAGCGTGCGGAGGAGCCCTTCCTGCCCGCTCCCGAAGCCGAGCCCGCCGCGGAGCGGCCCCGCGCGAGGTGGTGGCGCCGCGGGTGACCCCTCGGGGCGGGCCGTCGTCGGCCCGGCGGATGCCCGGCCGCGACCGGCCATACACCCGCCGGGCCGGGTCTCCCGCCCAGGGCCGGGTGTCCCGGATCGGGCCGGGTGTCCCGGATCGGAGCGGGCCCGGCGTGATCAGGAAGAGCCAGCCCGGTCCCGCGGGGTGAGGTAGCGGAGCAGGACCACGCCGTTGCCGAACGTGTGACTGCCCGCCGGGAGCAGGTTGGTG
Source organism: Streptomyces sp. NPDC048603 (assembly GCF_043199475.1). Classification (NCBI taxonomy): domain Bacteria; kingdom Bacillati; phylum Actinomycetota; class Actinomycetes; order Kitasatosporales; family Streptomycetaceae; genus Streptomyces; species Streptomyces sp. NPDC048603. The sequence continues at coordinate 411,920 of NZ_JBICVY010000002.1, forward strand.
CGGATACCCGTCCGCGGGAAGAGCGGCCTGCCGTCGCCCAGCACCACCGGGTGGACGTACAGCCGGAACTCGTCGATCAGGCCGTGCCGCATGAACGTGGCCGCCAGGTCGGCGCCGCCGAGCCCGAGGTCCCCGCCGGGTGCGGCCTTGAGCGCTTCGATCTCGGCCGGGTCCACGTGCCGGACCACCGTGGTGTTCCACTCCCGGTGCGCTCCCGGGTCCCAGGTCCGGGAGAACACGTATTTCGGCATGGACCGCCAGATCTCCGCGAACTCCGCCTCCGGCGCGCTCGCGTCCGGGTTCTCGTCGGCGGTCGGCCAGTACTGCTCCATCAGCTCGTGGGTGACCCGGCCGGAGAGGAAGGCGGCCATCCGGGCGGCCTGCTCGTTGAAGTGGGTGTGCAGCTCTTCGTCGACCAGATGCCAGTCGAGCTCGCGTCCGGGTCCTTCGAAGTACCCGTCGAGGGAGACCGACACCGGCAGGATGATCCGTCCCATGGAGGATGAGGATAGGACCGGGCCGCCCCTCCGCGCGGGAGGCGGGCGGCGAACGAGGCGAAACGACGGGAGCGCACGGGAGTGGACGGGATGACGGTGGCCGGGGACGACGGCGTACTCATCGGGCGGGAGGGCCGGACCGGGCGGATCGTCCTCGACCGGCCGGCCGCCCTGAACGCGCTCACCCACCCCATGGTGCTGCGGATGACGGAGGCGCTGGACGCCTGGGAGCACGACCCGGAGGTCACTCAGGTGCTCGTCACCGGGGCCGGGGAACGGGGGCTGTGCGCGGGCGGCGACGTCCGCGCCTTCCACCGGGACGCCCTCACCGGAGGCACCGGGTCGGTGGACTTCTGGCGGGACGAGTACCGGCTCAACGCGCGGATCGCGCACTACCCCAAGCCGTACGTCGTCCTGATGGACGGCATCGTGATGGGCGGCGGAGTGGGGGTGTCGGCCCACGGGAACGTCCGGATCGTCACCGAGCGGTCCCGCGTGGCCATGCCCGAGACCGGCATCGGCTTCGTCCCCGACGTCGGCGGCACCTGGCTGCTGGGCCGGGCCCCCGGCGAGCTCGGCACCCACATGGCCCTCACCGGGGCCGCGGTGGGCGCCGCCGACGCGCTGCTGTGCGGGCTCGCCGACCACTTCGTACCGGCGGCGCGGCTGCCGGAGCTGGTCGCCGCGCTGAGCCGTGGCGCGGCCGCCGAGGTGCTGCCCGAGTACGCCGGGCCCGCCCCGGCGGGGGAACTGGGCGCCGCCCGCGAGTGGATCGACCCCTGCTACGCCGCCGACACCGTCGAGGAGATCGTGGAGCGGCTGCTCGCCCACGGAGCGCCCGCCGCCAAGGAGGCGGCCGAGGCGATCCTGGCGAAGTCCCCCACCGCCCTGAAGATCACCCTGGCCGCGCTGCGGCGCGCCCGCTCGCTCGGTTCGCTGGAGGAGGCGCTGGAGCAGGAGTTCACGGTGTCCTGCGCGGCCCTGCGGAGGCTCCCGGACCTGGTGGAGGGGATCCGCGCCCAGGTGATCGACAAGGACCGCGCCCCGCGCTGGTCCCCGGCCACCCTCCCGGAGGTCGACGAGGCCGAGGTGGTGTCGTACTTCACCCCGCCCGAGAGCCGCTGAAGGGGCGTCAGGCCGCCTCCTGACGGCCCCGGCCCGTCCCGCATAATGTCGGGGCCGCGGAAACAGGAGGCGTGGGGTGCGGGTACGGGAACGGATCGAAGACCGGTACGAGCTGGAGGAACTGCTCGGCCGTGGGGGCTTCGGGGAGGTCTGGCGGGCCTGGGACGACCGGGTCGGCCGGTGGGTCGCCGTCAAGATCGGATACCCGGGGACAGCCGATGACGTCCGCCGGCTGGAGCGGGAGGCGAACCTGGCCGGGAACCTCTCGCACCCGAACATCGCCACCGTCCACGACGTGGGCCGCGGCCTGCGGGAGGGCCAGGACATGGTCTTCCTGGTCATGGAGCTGGTCCAGGGAGACACCCTCGCCACGGTCCTGAAGGCCGGCCTCCCCGAGGTCGCGGACGTCCTGGAGTGGGCCGTGCACATCGCCGACGCGCTCGGCGCCGCACACCGGGCGGGCATCGTGCACCGGGACGTCAAACCCGCCAACGTGATGGTCACCGGGAGCGGGGTCGTGAAGGTCCTCGACTTCGGCATCGCCAAGGCGCAGGGCGGACCGGCGCCGGCCCTCACGAACCTGACGGCCACCGGCATGATCATCGGCTCGTTCCCCTACATGGCCCCGGAGCGCTGGACCGGCGGCGCGGACGGGGTGCCGGTGGACGGGCGGGCCGACCTCTACGCCCTGGGCTGCGTCCTGGCCGAACTGCTCACCGGACGGCTGCCGTTCACCGGCGGCGAGCTGCACGAGCTGCTGGCCCAGCACCTCCAGGTCCCGCCGCCCGTCCCCAGCGGCCTGCGTCCCGGGATTCCCGCCGCGCTCGACCGGCTGGTCCTGGACCTGCTCGCCAAGGACCCCCGGCAGCGTCCCGCCGACGCGGCGGAGGTCGTCCGCCGCCTGAGGGAGATCGCGCACGGGCAGGCCGGCGCCCCGGCCGGGGCCGCTGCCGGCTTCCCGCCCGTGACCGTCGTGGACGCTCCCGGAGCGATCCCGCCGCCCCCCTCCCACCCGCCGACGGTTCACGAGGCCGCACCCGCCGTGCCCGGTGCCACCGCGCCCGCCCCTTGGGCCAACCCGGCCGACGACCCGATCCGCCACTTGCTGGACCGGCGTCTCGAGCAGCTCGTGGCGAACCCTCCGGCCGATTACGGCGACCGGCTGCGCATGCTCGTGCAGGACTTCACCGAGGAGCTCGGCCCCGAGGACTGGCTGACCGTGGAGGCCACGTACCTGTGGGCGCGGGAAGTCCACCGCGAGGCACCGGTCGAGCTGGAACGGATCCTGCCACGCATGATGCGCGTCTTCGGAGTGGACAACCGGGACACCATCTACGCACGTGCCGTGTGCGTCGGCGAGGCGGCGGCATACGGCTCCGGCGACGGCCTCCACCACGAGCGCGAGCTCCTTGAGATCATCGAGCAGGCGACCCGGGTGCTCGGCGCCTCCGACACCGTCACCCTGCTGGCTCGCTACTACCTGGCCTGTGCCTCGTACCGGGGTTCCGGCGTCCTGGACGAGGTGTGGGCGCGGCGCACCCCCGAGGAAGCGGCCCGGCAGTACGCACTGCTGGCCCCGCTCGTGCCGGAGCTGATGCTGTCGGCCGACGACCACGCGTCGTACGACGTACGCCGGCGGGTGGTCCACAACGCCTGGCTGACAGGTGATTTCCACACGGCCGCCGCCTTGTACCGTCAGCTCTACCCGGACCTGGACGAGTTGGCCCTGCGGGGCGACGAGGAGGTGGCGTACCGGGTGGCCCGCAGCATCGGCGAGGCGGGTGACCCGGAGCGGGCCCTGGCCATGGTCCAGCCGCTGCTGCACCGGCTGGACACTGTCTACGGCGCCGGCCACTGGCTGACCCGGGAGGTGAAGGACACCCGCACGCGCCTGAAGCGGCTGCTCCGGGAGGAGCGGCGGGCCTCCGGAACGGGCCGGTCCTGGGGGTTCGGCCTGCGCTGACCGGGGCCCGCACCGGGCGTCCACCGCTGCCCGCCGGAGGGTCCGGCGGCCCCGGGCGCACGGGGTCTCCCCCGGCCGTGGGCCGTATGGGTGATCGTGTATCGACTCCTCGATCCATAACCGGTAAGGTAAGGCTTACCTTTGACGGGTTGGCGTGTCCGGACCGGGCGCGGCGCGGGACGGGAGTCGTTGTGGTGCAGCACGAGGAGAGCCGATGACCACGGCCACCACCGGGGTCGTGACGGCAGTCGCCGAACCGGCCGCGTCCGACCTCCTCGCCCGCGGGTACCTGAGCCTCATCGCCCTCTGCGAAGACCTGGGCGCGCGGATCGCACAGCCGGACTCGCCCGAATGGGCCGACGCGGTGGCCCCCGCGGACGGACCCGCGGAGCTCGACGCGTTCGTCGGGGCCGAGGCCGCCCGCATCCGCGAGGCCACCGGCCACGAGCCGCGCGGCGACGCCGCCGCCTCGCGGGCGCTGAACCGGCACCTCTGGGGCGTCAGCCTGCTGATGAGCGGCATGTGGTACCTGGAGCGGCGCGTGCCCCGCATCCGGCCCCGAGAGATCCGCTGCGACCGGGAGACGAACAGCCTTCAGGTCCTCCCCGGTTCGGTCTTCGCCTGCCTGCCGGACGACCCCGCCGCCGGACTCCGCGGCGCCCGGGTGGTGGCCGACGAGGAAGCCCTGCGCGCCGAGCTGCGGGCCGCCGTCGCCGACCACGCCCGCCCCCTGCTGGCGGCCATCGGCCCCCGCACCCGGCGCGGCCCCCGCGCCTCGTGGGGGATGGCGGCCGACTGCCTCATCTCCGGGATCTGGTACCTGGGCCGGACGCTGGGCCAGGAGGAGCACGCCGTACGGGCGGCCGGCGAACTGCTCCCGGAGGCCATCGCGCCGTTCCCCGGCGGTGCCGGCTTCCGCCTCCTGACGGGCAGTGGGGGCAAGGAGTACCGGACCCGCACCCGGCTCGGCTGCTGCATGTACTACACCCTCCCCGAAGCCCGTGCCTGCCAGGCCTGCCCCCGCACCTGCGACACCGAACGCCTGCGGCGGCTGGAGGAAGAGGGCTGACCCGGACCCCGGCTCAGCGGTAGCCGGTGGTGTCGGCCGGGTGGCCCGGGTCCTGGACCTCCACCAGGTAGCGCCAGGCGTCCGGGCGGCTGCCGTCGAGGTCGGTGAAGCCGTACTCTCGGGCCAGCTGCCCGCTCGACAGGGACTGCCCGTTCCAGCGCGCCACGTGCGGGTCCGCCGCCAGGGCCGCCACCGCCCGGCCGACGTACGACGGGGTCTCCGAGATCGCGAAGTGCGGGACCCGCTCGCAGGCCTCGCGCCAGTTCTCCTCCGCCACGCCGAAGGCCTCCAGCATCATCTCCGAGCGCAGCCAGCCCGGGGTCAGGGCCACCGCCGTCGCACCGCGCGGCCCCAGCTCGTGCCCGAGCGCGAAGGCCATCCGCAGTACCGACGACTTGGCGAGGTCGTAGAAGAACGACACCCGGTAGTTGGCCCGGTTGTACTCGTCCGTCCCGTCCGTCATCTCCACCACCAGACCGCCGCCGCCCGGCGTGCGCAGCAGCAGCGGCAGCGCGATGTGGTTCGTGACCGCATGGGTCTCCACCGCCAGCCGGAGCAGCCGCAGCCCGTTGTCCAGGTCGTGCTCCCACACCGGGGCGTCCCACTCGAACAGCCGCTCTCCGCCCCAGACGTCGTTCACCAGCACGTCCAGCCGGCCCTGCTCGGCGTCGATCCGCCCGACCAGCGCCTCGACCTGGTCCCGCTCCAGGTGGTCGCACACCACCGGGATCCCCTGACCGCCCGCCGCCGTCACCAGGTCCGCGGTCTCCTCCACCGTCTCCGGACGGTCGTACTCCGACCGCCGGCCGGCGGTGCTGCGCCCCGACACGTACACCGTCGCACCCGCCGCGCCCAGCTGTACGGCGATGCCCCGGCCCGCGCCGCGGGTGCCGCCGGCGACGAGGGCCACCCGGCCCTTCAGGCTTCCCGGCGCCGCAGGCATTCCGGACGGTCCGTTTGCCTCGGGCGGTCCTGCCGGTTCGGGCGACATGTCACGAGCCTACGCCCGCACAGGCCCGCCATGCCGCAACCCGCGCTCTTCTACACTCGGGCCAGGCGAGTCAGGGGAGGGGAGGGGCTTTGGTCACAGCGCTCATCGTGGGGATGGGCAGTTTCGAAGCCGGACGGGTGACTGCAGGTGATGTGCCGGGACCTGCACCGCTCCATCCGCTGGCCTTCATACCGGAGGCGGCCGCAGGTGTCGCCGCAGCGCTCGGCAACCACCCCGGCATCACCCTTCACGGCGAAGGACCGTGGATCGACCTGTCGTACACCGCGTTGGAACAGTCGTGGCGTGATGCCTTCGAGGCTTCCGCGCGTGCCGGCTCGGGACTGATCGTGCACTTCCTCGGGCACGGAGTCCCCGGGGCGACCGACAACGAGCTGTACCTCGCCGCCCGTGACACCCGGCTTCGCGAGCTGGCGTTCACAGCCGTCGACGTGGACCGGTGGCTGAAGCAGGTGGAGAACACCGAGAGCGGGCCACCGGTACTCCTTCTGCTCGACGTCTGCGGAGCGGGCAGGGCCGCGCTGCAGCAATGGTTGCACCGCCTGTCCGTGGATCGGCGCCGGGCTTGGGTGATCGCCGCCTGTGCCGACGACGAGAAGGCGTACGGGGCACGTTTCTCGCGGGCCACCGGCACCGTCCTGGCCCGCCTCAAGGCGGGCTGGCTCGATCTGTCGCCCGGTGTGAGCCATGTGCCGGTGGAGACGTTCGCGCGTGAGATCGACAGGGAGTTGGCGCGTCTCCTGCAGGCCGAGGACCGGGCCCCGCAGCGGGTGCTGCGCACGGCCCACCCAGAGGCCGACGGACCTGTGCCGCCGTTCCTGCAGAACCCGGCCTTCCGCGAAACGGCAGGCGGCCGCTACCGGCAACAGGTGGAGAACGGACTGTGGCAGTTCGCGTCCGCAGTCGATCCAGGGCTCGATGTCGTCCACTTCGTCTCCCGCGCCTCGGGCACCCCGCACCAGCAGAACATCACCCGCCGCTGCTTTTTCACCGGTCGCCGGCACCAACTGGCCGCACTGAAAGCCTGGCTGGAGAACGAAAGAGCGCCCGCACTGTGCGTGGTGACCGGAAGTCCGGGCTCGGGGAAGTCGGCATTGCTCGGCGTCCTCACCTGCCTGGCACACGATCAGTTGCGCGAAGTGTCCGGGTCGATCCGCTCCGTCGTGCCGAGCGAGCTACGCGTTGAGCCACATCCCAGGTTCGCCGCTGTGCACGCAAGGCAGCGCGACCCGGCAGCCGTGCTCGCCTCCATCGGCCGCCAGTTCGGGTACGACGACGTACCGCACCGCGGCTGGACCACCGATGTGCTCCTGGAGCGCCTGCGCCAGCACGGATCTACCCGGCAGCCCGCGGTCGTCGTCATCGACGCCCTCGACGAGGCGTCCCTCGACAAGGAGCTACTGCGTACGGTTCTGCTGCCCCTGGCCCGTGCGCCCAGGAACGCGCACGGTGCCCCGCTCTGCAAAGTCGTCATCGGTGTACGCCCCTGGTGGGACAGGTTTCCCGAACTCCAGCCACACGCCGGCCCCGTGTTCTCCATCAACCTCGACGACGCACCTGCCGAGGAGCGCGAGCGGGAACTGGGCGACTACCTCTCGGACCTTCTGGAAGAGGTGCCCTCGTACAGCGGCCCGGGTACGTCCGCGGCGCGCGGAGAACTGGCCCGTGCGGTCGCCCGACGGCTCGCCGCAGCGCAGCACAAGGGCGGATTCCTGCTGGCCTCGCTCTTCGCGCACTATCTCGCCGAGCATGACACGCCGCTCACAGCGGCCGAGGCGGTCCGGCGCGTTCCGGACGATCTGCCCGGCATGCTCGACCTGCATCTCGGCGTGCTGACCCGCGAGCGGCCGTCCATCCGCGCGGTCCTGTCCGCCGTCGCCCACGGCCTCGGTCAGGGCATGCCCCTGGAGATCATCCAGACAGTGGCCGCTGTCCTCACCGCACCGCCGGGCACCCCACCGGACATCGAAGAGGTCCGGGACGCCATCCAGGCGGCCTCGTTCTATGTGCGTACGGCCACGGACACCGACGGGCGCCGCCTGTACCGGTTCTTCCACCAGAGCCTGACCGACCACCTGGCCCGGGCCGATGACGCGGACCGCCGTCGCCTCTACGAAGCCCTGCGCTGCTCGGTGCCGGGCCGCGACGAGCGCGGCGAACCGGCGTGGGACCTGGCCCTTCCCTACGTACTGCGGCATGCCGCGCAACATGCCGTCGACGCCGGGAAGTTCGACGATCTCCTCAGATCGCCGGCGTTCCTGGTCCACGGCGATCCCACCGCTCTGCGGGCGCAATTGGGCAACGCGAGATCCCTTCGGGCTCGGCAGGTCGCCGAGCTCGCCGCCTCGGCGCTCGCCCCGCAGGACGATCCGTGGGTGCGCTGGGAATGGCTGCGCACCAACGCCGTGGCCTGGCGGGAGGAGTGGCTGGTCCAGGGACTGGACGGGCTGCGCACTCCGGAGAACAGACCGCGCGACGTGCTCACGCTCCAATGGGGCTCTCAGACGCGTGAACTGGACACGGGTGACTTGCGATTCCCCGGGCAGACGGTCTTCGCCGGGCCGGAGGCGGGGCTCGTCGCCGTTGTCGCGTATCCGGGGGGCGCGATCCAGATCCGGGACGCCGGAACCGACGGGGTGCTGGTCACTCTGGAGTCGTCCGACGGCGACATCACCGCACTCGCGTCGAGCGCGCTGGACGACACCGTGTCGGTGGCGATCGGCACGGGATCGGGTCACCTGGAGTTGTGGCACATGGGAGGCGACCGGCCGGCCTGGACGGTCGAATTGCAGTACGAGGTGACCGGTATCGCGATCGGCACCCTGCGCGGCGCATGGGTGGTGGCCGCGTGTACGGCTGCGGACGTCTCGGTGTACTCGGTCGACGGCACCCACCTGTGGACGGCCGACCTCCAGGACACCTGGTTCGGAGACCTGGAGGCGCGCGGGCTGCTCGGCTCCTTCGGCGACGGGGACCCCGCCGGCGACTTCGACGCGTTCGACGACACGGATCCGTTCGACGATCCCGACGTGGGCGAACCGGCGCTGGAGTGCACGTGCATCGCCCTCGCCGAATTCGACGGCACACCCGCGGTGATCGTGGGCACCTCGGCCGGCACCGTCGAACTCTGGGACGCCGATGGCGGCGGCCATCGCACCCGCGCCGTCCACGCGTCGCGCATCCACAGCGTCACACCGAGCCGGACGGGCAGTACGCGCCACATCGTGACCTGCGCGGACGACGGAGTACGGACACTGAACCCGGATGACGGCCGTGTCGAGGACCTGCCCGACTCCGGCGGCATGGCACAGGCGGTGACCCTGCTCGACATCAACGGGGAAGAGCACACGGCCATCGGACGCCTCGGCCGCGTCGAGATCCGCACGCCGAGGGGCACGACCTCGCACGCACCGGCCTGCCCGGACGGAGTGAGCCTCCGCGCCCTGGCCGCGGACGGCCCGCGCCTCTACGCCGTCGCGGAGACCCGACAGCATCAAGCGGCCGTGCTCACCTGGATCGCCCCCGACCGGCAGCTGTCCACGTGGCAGGGGCACGACGATGACATCCTGTCCGTCGCCCTCGTCGGCCACCGGGGCCGGCAGCTGGCCCTGAGCCTGAGCGACGACGGGACACTGCACACCTGGGACACCCAGGACGGCCTGTGCGTGCACTCCGGGCGCCACCCCCATGCCGTCTCCGCCACGGCGGGTCTGCTGGACGGCGAACCGGTCGCCGTCCTGAGCGAGATGCACGGCTTCGGGCGCCTCATCGGCCTGACGGACGGCCGCACGCGCCGCACGTGGTGCTGGCCGTCCGAGCTCCGGAGTCTGCGCTGGATCCGCTACCGGGGCAGGGACACCCTGTGCGGATTCGACGCGTCCGGCCTCGTCCTCGCCGATGCCGCCGCGCCTGAATCCCTGTACCGCATCCCGGACAGCGAAGCCGTCGAATACGCGGTGGGTGACGTCGGTGACTTCAGCCTGGTTGCGCTCGCGCGCTGGCACGGCGGCCTGGCCGTTCACGACGGCCGCCGCACAAGGGACATGACGGTCCGTCAGGATCAGTTCGAGGAGGGAGAACCGGCGGCACCCGAAGCACTCGCGTTCGGCCTGCACGACCGCAGACCCATCGTCGTCGCGGCCCTTGACGATGGCCGCATCACCGGGCACGACGTCGTCGGCGGGCGTGAGGTGTTCTCGTTCCGCACCGGCGTGGAAGAGCCCGTACCGGCGCTCCACACGGTGGCCCGGGGCTCGTCGTTCCACCTGGTGAGTGCCTCGTACGAGGGAGCGATCCGCGTGTGGTCACCCTTCGGCGGCTCGGAACTGCTGGGTTCGGTTCAGGTCGCCGGACAATTCCGGGCGCTGGCGGTGTCGGACGCCGGAGTGCTCGCCGCGTACGGGAGCCGCATCACGTACTTTGGGTGGACCACCGGCCAGCAGGCGGAAGGATGATGCCGTGACGCGACACGACGTGGTGATGGTGCACGGCGTACGGAACTGGATGCCCGGCGTGTTTCCTGCCGAGGCCGCAGCCGCACTCGCCGACGACTGGTCGGAGCAGCTCGCCGCAGGCTACATGGCAGCCGGGATCGGCCATGTGCCGCCACCGCACGTGCACGCCGCGTACTACGCCGACCTGCTGAACGACGCGGATGCCCAGGGCGCGTGGGACGACGAGGTCGAGGCTCTCGGACCGGGTGAGCAGGAGCTCCTGACGGCCTGGTTCAGGGCGGCGGGCCTGCCGCCGGAACCGGATGACGGCCAGGCCCCGGGCACGATGCCGGTTCGCCAGGCACTCTCGTGGCTTGCGAGTCGGCACGGCCTGCCGAGCAGGGTGGTGGCGCGGATCGCCGTCGCGCTGATGCCCGAGGTGTACACGTACCTGACTTCGCCGCAGCGGCGCAAGGCGGCGCGTGAGGTCGTCGCCGACGCGGTACGTGCATCGGGTGCCAGGGTCGTCGTCGCCCACTCGCTCGGCTCGATCGTCGCCTACGAGGCCCTGCACGCCCACGCGTTGCCCGGCGTCGAACTGCTCGTGACCCTCGGCTCACCGCTCGGCCTGCCGGGTGGTGTCTTCGACGCACTGGAACCTGCGCCGACCGGCGGCCGGGGCAGCAGACCCCCAGGTCTGGCGCGCTGGGTGAACATCGCCGATCCGGGTGATCTGGTCGCCGTCCCCCGCCGTCTCGGTGACCGCTTTCCGGTGGACAGCCACCACGAGGCACACATCGCTGCCGTCGACTTCCACACCATGGGCAAGTACTTGGGTTGCGGGCTGACGGCGACCGCGCTGGCGCCCTACCTTTCCTGAGGGGTGCCGTCGTCCGTGGATCGTCTCCCGCCTTCCGGTCCTGCGCACCGGCAAACGTCCGGACGTCTTCGAGACGTCGTGCACGGCCGAGAGCCTACTCCGGTGCGAGGCCCCGGCCCGGGGCTCGTACGGGCGCCAGGACACAGAGCGCCACCAGTACGGCGGCCAGTCCCGCGGCCGCCGCGGACAGCGCCGCGTACGGTCCCCACAGCGTCCACGCGGCCCCGAACAGCAGGGAACCGCCGAACCGGGCCAGCGCCTGGACCGTCTGCAGCACGGCCAGGCCGGTGCTCCGCAGCCGCTCGGGCAGCAGGGGTCCGGCCGCAGCCATCAGCACGCCGTCGGTGGCCGCGTAGAACATGCCGAGCAGCGCCAACACGCCCAAGGCGAGCGGGAGTCCGGCCGGGACCGGGGCCAGCACCAGCAGGCACGCGCCGAGCAGCAGCGCGTGCCCGCCGAGGAACACCCGCCGCCGTCCGAGCCGGTCGGCGAGCCGCCCCGCGGGCAGGGCGCACAGCAGGAACCCGGCCGCCGTGCCCACCGGAAGCAGCGGGAACCAGGCGGCCGGCAGGTCCAGCCGGCGCTGGAGCAGCAGGTACAGGAAGGAGTCGCTGACCGTGACCAGCCCGAGCAGTGCGGCGGCCAGGCAGAGCCGCCACAGGCCCGGGATCCGGGCCAGGGTCCGCAGCGGGGGGAGCGGGGCGCGGGCGGCGGCGCGCGCGGGCGCCTCCCGCACGAACAGGGCCAGCACCACCACGCCGAGGACGGCGAAGCAGAAGCTGACCGTGAACACCGCGTCGTAGGCGTCCACCGCCACCCACAGCACGCCGAACGCGGCCAGCGGGCCCAGCAGGGCACCCGCCGTGTCCATCGCCCGGTGCACGCCGAAGGCCCGGCCCTGTTCACCGGGCGGCGCGGACAGCGAGATCAGCGCGTCGCGCGGGGCGGTGCGCAGACCCTTGCCCGTGCGGTCGGCGGCCAGCACCGCCGCCACCGCCCAGGGGGTGGTGACGGCGAGCAGGCCCGCCTTGCAGACGGCGGACAGGGCGTAGCCGGTCCCGGCGACCACCTTGCGCCGCCGGGTACGGTCCGCGACGTGCCCGCCGGCCAGCCGGAACAGTGCGGTGGCGCCCTGGTGGAGCCCGTCCAGGGCGCCGAACGCGAGCGGAGACATGCCGAGTCCGGCCATCAGGTAGAGCGGCAGGACGGCGGTGACCATCTCCGCCGAGATGTCCGTGACCAGGCTGACCAGGCCGAGCACGAGCACGGTGCCGGGCACCGCCCCGCGCCGTGTGGTCCGTACGGGGATGCCCCGGGCGGAATCCGCCGCCCGGCCTGCGGACAGGTACACGGAGGTCTCCCTCGGACGAAGGTGGTGAAGGTGCTGATGGTGCTGAAGGTTCTGAAGGTGCGGCTAGAACCAGTTGACGGTCAGCTGGAAGGCGGCGGACGCCGTGGCTCCGGTGGAGTCGGTGGCGGTCGCGGTGATCTGGATCGGTCCGCTCGCCCAGGGCTTTCCGCTGATGCGGCCGGTGTTCTGGTCGATGGACAGGCCCCAGGGCAGGCCGGTCGCGGTGTACTTCAGGGGTGCCTTGCCGCCGGTCGCGGTGATCTGGACGGTGCAGGACTGGTTGAACTTGCAGGTCTGCGGGCCCGGGTTGGCCACCTTGAGGTCACCCGGCGTCGGGGTTGGAGTGGGGGTGGGGGTCGGTGTGGGCGTGGGTGTCGGTGTCGGCGTGGGTGTCGGCGTCGGGTCGGTGCCCGCCGTGAACACCTCGCTGATGGGCTGGACGTTGGCCGCGTTGCCCGCGTGCGTCGTGCCGAACAGGTCCTCGAAGGTGCGCAGCAGGTGGTGGTGGTTGAAGGCGGTGGCGTAGGTGCCCTTCTTGACGTTCGCGCCGTAGAACACGGTCGCGATCTGGTTGGAGCCGAGGTAGTTGTCCTCGTCCCAGGTCAGCACCAGCAGGCTGTTGTTGTTCTTCGCCCACTGCGCGTACGCGTCGATGTTGTTCTTCGTCCAGGTGTCACCGGTCGACACCGAGCAGGAGTGCATGTCGTTGCACTGGTTCGGCACGATGAACGACAGGTGCGGCAGGGCCGCGAAGTTCCCCTGCGGGAACTGGGTCCACGTCTTGCCGGTGTTCAGCGGCACGTTCTTGAACGCGAACCACGGGTTGTGCTTCTGCGCGTACTGGCCGTTGGTGCACGCGGTCGAACCCTCGCTCGGCAGGTCCTCGTTGTACGTGGCGAAGGTCTTGCCGGCGGCGATCAACTCCTGCCCCAGGTTGGCCGCGGTCATCGACTGCGGGGTGTAGCAGCCGTCGCCCGTGATGCCCTGGGTGGACCCCGAGAACAGGTTGAAGTAGTTCGGCTGGCTGGGATGGGTGAGGGCCTTCATGCCGGTCAGGCTGGCCCCGTTGTTGGCGAGCTGGTTGATGTACGGCGCGTTGCCGCTGCCGATGATCTCGCCGTACTGCTTGTTCTCGTAGACGACGACCACCACGTGGTCGTACGCCGGCAGCGCGGCGGCCGCCGAGGCCGACGAGGCCGCCGCGGTCGTCCGCGTGCCCGAAGCGGTCTCGGCGGCCTGCGAGTTGGCGACGGTGAAGGCGCCGAGCAGGCCGAAGGCGCCGAGCGCGGCGACGACCGCCGCCCGCCGGCGGGGCCGGCCGCGCCGTCCGGCCGGTCGCGGCCCGTGGGGTGCGGGATGTGACGGTGTGTCTGGCATGGTTCGTTCCTCCTGTTTCCGTTCTCCGTGTCGTGCGGTCCGTGCCCGTCTCCCGGTGCGGTTCCGGTGGCTCATTCCTCCCGCCGGGCCGCTCCGGCCACGGGCACGTTCAGGAACCGCGGCACGGGCCGGCTCCGGCCGCGGAACTCCGCCGCGACCCCGGCCCGTGCCGCCGTCACGCGTTCCTCCGGCAGCAGCACCAGGACGCTCCGGCCGGCCCGCCTCCCGGGAGCCCATACCGCCGCCGCCCCCGCCCGCTGCAGGAGTTCCGCGGCCTGCCCGAGGTCCGCGGCCCGGTCCGCCGGAGCACCGCGTACGGCCATCAGCAGCAGCCGCACCCCGGATCCCGGCGGGTCGAAGGGCACGTAGCGCCGGGGCCCGCCCGGCTCCGGCAGCAGGGCCTCGCCGGGCCGGGCGAACAGCACCGCGCGGCGCAGCCCGTCGTCACCGCCGGCCGGGCCGGCGGGCAGCGCCTCCGCCAGCAGCCCGGCCAGTTCCTCGCGGTCCGGTCCGGTGCCGGCCGGCCCGTGTACGTCGGCCACGGCGAGGGCGACCGCGCAGTCCGCCGGCTCGGCTGTGGACAGGCCGGCGGCGGGGGTCAGGGCGCCGTGCACGTGCAGGTCCGTACCGCCGCGCCCGTGGCCGGCCCGGGCCAGGGCCCGCAGCAGCCCGTACGTCCGGGCCGCCCAGTCCGGTACGCCGTCGGGCGGCGGCCCGTCCAGGGCCAGGGGCAGGTCGCAGCTGTGCGCGGGATGGCTGAGCGAGCTGAGCCGGACCAGGCCGTCGGCGCGCGGGGCGGCGGCCGCGGCGACCGGCCACCCGGCCGCGGCCACCCGGTCCGGCCCCGGGGCCGGAGCGAGCCGGAAGGCGTGCGGGGCGCTCCACACGGCCGTGGGCCGGCGGCCGTGCGCGGCCTCCAGCGCGTACGTGGCCAGCCGGAACAGCGGGTCGGCGGTGGCCCGGCGGGCGAGGCCGAGACCGAGGTCGGGTGCGGGGCCGGGGCCGGGGCCTGGCGCGGGGCCGGGCTTGGCGTCGGGCGCGGCGTCGGTGGACACGGGCGTCACCTCTCGTCCTTGCGGGCCAGCACCCGGTACGCGTTCCCGCCGTCGGTGCGCCGGGCCGCCGCCCCGCGCAGCCGGTCCAGGACGGCGGCGACGGCGAAACAGGGCGCTGCCGCCACCCGCACCAGACGGCCGGCCGCGCGTCGGCGGAGGGTCGCCGGTGCGGCCCACGGGGTGCCGGGGTCGGGGGCCAGCCGGGTCACGGTCAGCGCGACCGCGCCGACGAACTCGTTGGCCTGGTGGGCCGGGCCGTGCTCCTCCGCGAGCACCGTGAACCCGCGGTCCGCGAGCGCCTCGCGGAGATTGCCGGCCGGTACGAGGTGCTGGTGCTGAGGCTGGAACCAGGGCAGCCAGACCTGCCGCAGCAGGTCCGCCATCCGCGACTCGGGATCGGGCACCTCGATCATCAGATGACCGCCGGGCACGAGCACCGCGGCCGCCGTGTCCAGCTCGGTCAGCGGATCGCGGGTGTGCTCCAGATAGTGGTACATGCTCACGACCTCGTACTGGCCGGCCAGCTTCTCCGCGAACTCCGGGAACTGGCCCTGGAACCCGGTGCCCACCCAGCCGCGCAGCTCCGCCCCGCGCACCCCGTCGCCCATGTCCAGCCCGTCGAACCGGGTGTCCGGCCACACGGCGCGCGCGGCGTTGCAGAAGTGCCCGTGGCCGGTGCCGACGTCCAGCCAGCCGGCGGGCCCCGCGGCCGGCACGTACGGGCGGATCATCCCGGCGCGCTCGCGGTAGGTCGCGCCCATCCCGCCGAAGACGCTGTCGGCGCTCGCCCCGCCCTGCCCCGCGTAGAAGTCCCGGTAGTAGAACTCCAGTCCCTCCGGGGTCAGCCGCGGGTTCTGGAACACGTGGCCGCAGTCCGCGCACCGCTCCAGGGTGAACCGGCCCGGCTTGCCCTGGAGTTGGTCGGGGACCGCGCGTACGCGGACGGTGAGCTGCCCGGAGCCGCACCACGGGCAGTCGCAGCGGCGGGACTCCAGGAACCGGTCGGTGCCCGCGGCGATGCCGGCCCGGTAGGCGGCCTCCTCGGCCGGGCTCGCGACCGGGCGGTGCCGGTCGGGCGTGGTGGCCGCCCCGTACGCCGTACGGAGGGCCGCGCGCAGGGACAGCAGTGGCCGGGCGGCGGTCGCGACGGGCAGGTCGTGGGGCCGCAGGGGCGCGCCCGGACCGCCGCCGCCCAGTACGGCGTACGGCTGCAGCCAGTACAGCGCGGCCGCCGCCGCACCCCAGCGGCGGTGCCGCCGCCGTACGCAGAGGAGGGCGAGCAGCCCGAGGCCTGCCAGCCGGGCGGTGGTGAGCAGACCGGCGGGGAGGCGCTGGGCCCGCAACTCCGCCGCATGGTCGACCGGTTGGAGACCGCCTCGGCTCAGCCGGGGGGCGACGGCGAGCCCCGTGCCGTCCGGCGCGAACTCCCTGAGGCGGCGGACCAGTGTGTGCAGCCCGGCACGGTCCGGGCGGCCGGGCGGCCCGTCGTCGCCGGGCGCGTCGCTGCCGGGCCGGTCGCCGGTGGGTCCGTCGCCGGTGGGTCCGGCGCGCAGCAGGAGGTCCTCGGCGACGAGGACGGCGTACCCCGCGCCGCGCCCCTCGGCCAGCCGGTCCCGGCGGTACGCCACCGGGTCCACCAGCCGGAGCAGACCGAGCGCGGATTCCGTGTCCAGATCCCCCGGGAGGAGGTCCAGGACCCGCAGCCCTTCGCGCTCGGCGTAGGCGCAGGCGGCCAGGAACGTCTCCGGGCCGGGCTCCACCCCGGCCGCCGTGATCAGCCGCCAGCCGGCGGGCCGCGGCGCCGCCGTGACGGCCGCCCTTCCGGAGCCCGCCGCCCGTCCCAGGCCTGCGGTTCCCCCGGATCCCGCGGGCGCGGCCGGGCCGCCCGGTCCAGGGCCGGGCAGGACGGGGAGGGCGCGCTGCCGCAGCCGGGACCGTAGGGTGCCGGCGGCGAGGGCGGCGATCACCGCGAGCGGCAGCCAGGGGAAGGAAGCGGACGGAGGGCGGGCCGGGCCGCGCCGGCCGAGCAGCGGGTGTCCCCGGCCGGCCCGGCCGCGGGAACGGAACGACGGGGTCATGCCAGCTTCTCCAACCGGTCGGCCGCGGCGGCGGCACCGCCCGCGGCGGCGAAGGACACCTGGACGCGCCGGGCACCCTGACGATGGACCGGGTCGTCCAGGACGGCGGTGACCGCGTCCCGGAGCTCCCCGGCCCCGGTCCGGCCGAACCGGATCCGCAGGCCCGCACCGGCGGCGACGACCTGCTGGGCCACGATCGGCTGGTCGTCCCGGATCGGTGCGACGACCAGGGGGAGGCCGTGCGCGAGCGCCTCGCACACCGTGTTGTGGCCGCCGTGGGTGACCACCGCGTCCAGGTGCGGCAGCAGGGCCGGCTGCGGGACGGTGTTCTGGAGCAGAGTGCCCTCCGGCAGCGGTCCGGGCACCAGGGCGGGCGGTGCGGCCAGCACCAGCTGTACGCCGTCCGCCGCCAGCCCCTCGGCGGCACCGGCCACCGCGGCGTAGAACCTGCCGCCCGCCTCGCGGTTGAGGGTGCCCAGTGACACCAGCACCCGGCGGCGCGCGGGATCCAGGAGCCGCCACGGGAAGCCGGGGGAGGGCGGCCGGGAGCCGAAGGCCGGGCCGACGAAGGCGTAGTGGCCGGGGAACGCCCGCTCCGGGCCGACGAGTTCGGGGGTCGAGAACACCAGGACCAGCCGCTCGGAGAACCGCGGGTCCCAGTCGGATCCCGAGCCGGGTCTGGCCGCGCCGAATTCGGCGAGCAGCGAGGAGATCTGCCCCGACACCCAGTCGGCGACCTTGGGGAAGCCCTCGAATGGCCCGGTCAGCTCCGCCGAGGTGCTCGCCGAGGTCGCCCAGGGCACACCGAGCCGGCGCGCCACGACCGGTCCGGCCAGCGCCTGCTGGTCGGCGACCACCACGTCCGGGCGGAACGTCCGGACGGCCTCCGTCACGCCCGGAGCCATGGCCCGGGCCAGTGGCACCAGCGCCTCCTCCCAGAGGAACCGCAGCGCCGCCACCCCGCGCAGGTCCCGCCACCGCTCGTGCAGGGCGGCGTACCCGCCGCCGGTCGGCTCGCCGGCGGGCAGCACCCGGGCGTGGGCGGGCAGCAGTCCGGCCAGTACCCCGTACGGGCCGGCCCAGGCCACCTCGTGGCCGCGGGCGGCGAGTTCACAGCCCACGGCGACGGTCGGATTGACGTGTCCGGCCAGCGGCGGGACCACGAAGAGCACCTTCACGACACCAGCTCCTCCGTCCGCCGCGGATCGGCAACGGCATCGAGATGGGTGAGGACGGCCTTCCGGAGCGAGCCGCTGGTCTCCTTCAGCACGTCGTGACCGAGGCCGGGCAGGATCTCGACCGTGCAGCGGGGTGTACGGCGGGCCATCTCCAGGGCTCCCGGCACGAGTTCGGAGTGCTCGCCGCAGACGACGAGCACCGGGCAGCGCAGCCGGGCGTAGTCGGCGGCGGTGAAGGTGCGGCCGGCGGCGATGTCGTCGATGAGCGTGGTCCGGTTGAGCAGCTCGTCGGCGATGGCGGTCAGGTTGGCCGCCTTCCGCAGCCGCAGCGAGCGGAGTTCCGCCGGGACGGCGCTGTCCTCCAGGCTGAGTGCGGCGGCCGACAGCGTGTCGACCATGTTCTCCACCCACGGCCCGCTGAGCGGCGGCTCCAGCAGGGTCAGCCCGGCCACCAGGTCGGGCCGGGCCAGGGCGGTGTGCACGGCGAGGGTGCTGCCGTAGCTGTTGCCGACCAGGTGCACGGGACGGGGCCGCGTGCCGAGGGCGCCTTCGTCGAGGGCGGCGAGGAGGGCCAGCAGGTCCCGTACGGCGGTGTCGGCGTCGTAGCCGGTGGCCGGGCGCTCGGTGCGGCCGTGCCCGCGCAGGTCGTACAGCAGCACCTCGTGGCCGGAGCGGGCCACCGGCAGGGCGAGCGGGCAGTAGAAGGAGGACAGGTTGTCCACGACCAGCCCGTGCAGGAACACCACGAGGGGCCGGCCCGGGTCGGCTGCCGGCTGTGCGGGCAGCCGCTGGACGTGGAAGCGGAGGGAGTTGGCGGCGGTCTCGGCCATGGCGGGCTCAGCCGGCCGCGCGGGTCAGGGCCGCAGTCGTCACCCGGCCGATGTGGGCGACGAGTTCGCCGACCGACATGGCCAGGATCGCCTCCATGTCCTTCTCGGCGAGGAATCCCATCAGGTCGACCTCGGAGCCGTAGCGCCGGTGCAGCTGCTCGGCGAGGGCGACGAACTCGATGCTCTCCAGGGCCAGATCGTCGTTGAAGGTGGTGCTCATGCGGACCTCCTCGGCCAGGAGGAACTCGTCGCCGACGATCTCCACGAGCATGCCGGTGATCTCGGCGAGGATCCCGGAATGGATCTCGCTGTCGGTGTCGGTGTCGGTGTGGTTGCCGGTGTCGGTGTGGTTGTCGGTGCGCGGGTCATGGGGGTCAGATGCCATGGCTGGTCTCCGTCGCGGTCAGTGCACGGTCAGGGGGAAGAAATCGGTGGGGGGCGGGACGGGTGCCGCTGCCGGGACGGCCGTCCAGGCGACCACGTGCTCGGCCGGGTCCCCGTGCAGCGCGTGCAGGACCGCCGTCCGGACCGGGTGCCGGCCGCCGCCGGGGGAGAGGACCAGCAGCGCGTCCGGGTCCGGGCCCGCCACGACGGCCCACTCCCGCGGCCGGCCGCCGAGCCCGGAGCCCTCCGCCTTGGCGGCGGCCTCCTTGGCGCACCACAGCGCGGTCAGCGCGGCCGCCGGACCGAGACCGCCCCGCGCGGCCAGTTCCTCGGCCAGCCGCAGTTCGCCCGGGCCGAGCGCGACCCGCACCAGGGCGGCCGGGTCGGCGGCCGGGGTCTCGACGTCGATCCCGACGGGCCGGTCGCGGTGTGCCAGGGCCACGGCCACCCGGTCCTTGTGCGCGATGGACAGCCGGAACCCCTGGGCGCGCGCCCCCTGCGGGACGGGCCGGCCGTCCGGGGCGTTCACCACGGGCACCTCGGCGGGGAACACCGGCCCGGCGCCGCCGTCCCACAGCAGCTGCCGCAGCGCGTCCTTCGCCGCGATCCGGCCCAGCAGCCAGGCGGGGCGGGCGCGCGGCGACAGCCGCTCGTACGCGGTGCGTTCGGCGGCGCCCAGGTAGCGGCGCATCACCAGCTCCTGCGAGGCGGGGTCGGTCCACCGGCGGCGGGCCGCGCACCAGCCGCCGGGCCGGGGCTCGCCGATCCCCCAGACCTCCGGGGTGAACTTCATCGGCCAGACCCGCTCGTCGGCGGCGAACCGCCGGTACGTCCACCCCTCGATCCGCGCCAGGACCGCACCGGGAACGCCGTCCTCGCCGATGCCGGTGAGCTCGACGTCGCCGCGTACGGTGAGGTCGCGGACCTCACGGACCCGGGCGGTGGCCCGGACCGGACGGCCGGGGGCCGGGGGCGGACCGTACAGCCGGATCCGGTCGACGGTGGCGGGGAACACCAGCCGGTCCACGGGCAGCCGCAGCTGCATCCAGTGGCCGAACAGCTGACCGGCGGCATCGAGCAGCGCTCCGGGTGCGGGGAGCGCGCGGAGCACCCCGCGGATGCCGTCGGAGGCGACCGCGTCGACGCGGTGCACGCCGGCGAAGCCGGGGCCGTGGAACATCCAACGGTCCCGGTACAGCGCCTCGGCGCTGACGGGCGCGGGCTCCTCGTCCCGCAGCGGGGCCCGGTCCGGGGCGGGACGCCGCTCCGCGGCACGGTCCCCGAACACCACGACGACGTGCGCGAACCCGCCGAACTCCACCCGCACGCGCCGGTGGCCGGGGAGGGCCGGCCCGGGCTCCGCGGGCCGGACGAGGAGGTCGACCTCGGCGGCGGGCTCGACGGCCAGCCAGCGCAGCGCACGCACGTCGTCGTAGCCGACGACGCTGCCGCCGGGGTACGCGCTCCGGGCGGCGTCGGCGGCGAGCTCCAGCATGGTGGTCATGGGCACCACCGGAAACCGGTCGGAGTCCTCCGCCCACCCGTCCGGCTGCGCGTACACGCAGTGATCGCGCACGTAGGGCAACTCCCGCAAGGACAACCGCACCCGCTTCCGGACCCCGCCCTCCGCGGTGCCCGGTCCGGCCGGGCGCGGATCCACGGGGCCCCGCGCCCCCGTTCCGGCCCCTGAAGGGCTGGTCGGCTGCCGGCGTGCGGGGCGTTGCGGGTCGGTGCCCTGTGCACCTAGCCGTCCCGGCGCCCCGGCGTTCGTGGGGTGCGGCACCACGCCCGGCCCCACCCGGTCGCCCTCACCGGGCATGAGGTCCAGCCCGGACAGCATGGCGGGCGCCGGAAAGGCGTGCCCGGCCCCGGCCGGAGTCCCGGCCGCTGCGCCACGCGGAGCGTGCCGTGCCGCGTGCGCGGCGGCCGGTGTCCCCGGGCCGGCACCCGTCTGACCTTCTCGGCCCGGTCGGCCGCCGTCTTGTTCGGCGGTGCCGGCAGTGTCGGCCAAGGCAATCGGGGGTGCGGACGCCGCAGGGTGGGGGAGACCCGCGGCCGCCCCCAGCCGGACCAGCGGCGAGCCCAGGTCCAGCACGACCCGGAGCGGCGGTGCGCCCACCCGCCCGGACGGGGTGGCCGAGAGCGCGGTGGCAGCGGAGCCGGCCGGTGCCGGACCTGTCGGGGCGTCCGGGCGGCCGGAACGGCCGGGGGCCGCGGCAGCGGGCGGCGCTGCCGCGGGGCCCAGCCGGGCCCAGGACGGGGCCAGGCCCTCGGTCCAGAGCGCGGCCACGGCACGGCGCAGGCCCGGCAGACCCGCCCCCACCCCCACCGCCATGTGCCCGCGGCCGCGCAGGGTGTCCTCCACGAAGCCCGGCAGCCCCCCGGGCCCCGCGACCACGAAGCCCCGCACGCCCGCGTCCTCGTACAGCCGCAGGGTGAGCCCCCGGAAGTCCACCGGTTCCAGCAGGTGCCGGACCACCAGCTCCCGTACGCCGTCCGCCGAGGACGGGTAGGGCGCGCACGTGGTCGCCGACCACACCGGCACCGACGGCGGCAGCCGCAGCGGCAGCCGCTCGAAGGCCCGCCGCACCTGCCCCAGGTACGGCTCCCACATCGGCGTGTGGAACCCCGACCGGAACGGCAGTTCCTGCCCCAGCACCCCCTCCGTCCGGAGGCGTCGCAGCACCTCCGCCACCGGCTCCGGCTCTCCGCACACCACTGACTGGTGCGGGCAGTTGTCATGGCTGAGCACCACCCGGTCGCCCAGCCCGTGCAGCGCCGCCTCCGCCCGCTTCGCCCCGCACCCGAGGGCCGCGTACACCAGGTCGGGGACCTCCAGCGAGTCCGGCCGCAGCGAGCCGAGGAAGGTGTCGACGGCCTCCCGCGGGTACATGCCGGCGACGACCATCGCCGCCCACTCGCCCAGGCTGTGCCCCGCCAGGACGTCGGGCCGGATGCCGAGCCCGCCGAGGGCGGCCGCAGTGAAGCGGCCGACCGCGATGGCGTCCAGTGCCCGTTCCATCAGCGCGCCGCCGCCCGTGAGCGGGGGCCGCGGCAGCCCGAACCGCTCCGCCACGTCGTCGACCACCGGCGCGAACTCCGGTTCCAGACCGGGGAAGAGGAACGCGACCCTCCCCCTCGCTCCGCTGGGGTCACCCGCATCCCGCCCCGGGCCGAGGAGGGGGTCCGCCGTGAACCAGACATCGCCCCGGCCGCGCCACGGCCGTCCCCGTGCCACCACCTTCGCGGCCAGCGCCAGCCGCTGCGGGGTCGGCCCCGCGATCGCCAGCCGGCACGGTCCGTCCCCCGGGCCACCCGCCGCGGGCGCCTGCACGGGTGCGGAGCCGGCCGCCGCCAGCAAGTCGGCCAGCTCCTCCACCGTGTCCGCCGCCAGCAGCAGTACGTCGTCCGGCGCGCCCGGCACCGGCACCGAAATCGGCACCGACACCGGATCCGCCCCGCCGGCCGGCGGCAGGAACCGCCGAACCGGCGGGGGAGGGGCGACCGCGACCGCGCGCGGCGCCTCCTCCAGCACCGCATGGGCGTTGATCCCGCCGAAGCCGAACGCGTTCACCCCGGCCCGTCTGGGCGCCGCGCCCCGCTCCCAGGGCTCGGACTCCCGCAACAGCCGCATCCGGGTGCGGGACAGCAGCTCGTGCGGCTCGTCCACGTGCAGGGTGGGCGGCAGCACACCCCCGTGCACCGCCAGCGCCGCCTTGATCAGCCCGGCCATGCCGGACGCCTGCATGGCGTGCCCGAGCATGGACTTCACCGAGCCGAGTCCGACGCCTCCCCTTCCCGGAGCCTCCGGCCCGCCGAACACCCTGGCCAGGGTTTGCAGTTCGGCCGCGTCACCGACCGGCGTACCGGTCCCGTGCGCCTCCAGCAGCCCCAGCGCCTCCGTGGCCCGCGGATCCAGTCCCGCCTCCCGCCAGGCCCGCTCCAGTGCCCGCACCTGCCCGTCCACGAGCGGGCTCATCAGGCTCGCGGCCCGCCCGTCACCGGACACCCCGGTCCCGCGGATCACCGCGTAGATCCGGTCACCGTCCCGTTCCGCGTCCGCCAGCCGCTTCAGCAGGACCACCCCGGTGCCCTCGGACAGCAGCGTGCCGTCCGCCCGCCGGTCGAACGGCCGGATCCGCTCGCTCGGGCTCAGCGCCCGCAACTGCGTGAACACGCTCCACAGCGTGGCGATGTGGCAGTGGTGCACCGCACCCGCGACCACCGCGTCGCACCGGCCCGCGGCCAGCAGTCCCACCGCCTGGTCCACGGCGAGCAGCGAGGAGGCGCAGGCCGCGTCCAGGGTGTAGGCGGGGCCGCGGAAGTCCAGCCGGTTCGCGGTCCGGGCGGCCGTGAAGCTCGGCACCAGGCCGATCGACGCGTCCGGCCGCTCCGGGCCCAGCGCCCGCTGGAACGCCGCCCGGACCTCCGTGATCCGCCGCTCGCCCAGCTCCGGCGCGACCTCCCGCAATGTCTGCGCCAACTGGTGTGCCGTACGCACCCGTTGGTCCAGGCGTGCGGTGGCCGTCCCCATGAAGCCGCCGCGCCCGAGCACCACCCCGATCCGGGAACGGTCGGCCGGCAGCCGGTCCTCGCCGCCCGCGTCCGCCACCGCCTCGGCCGTCGCGTGCAGTGCGAGCAGCTGGTCGGGCTCGGCGCCGTCGACGACGGCCGGCATGATCCCGAAGCGGGTCGGCTCGAAGACGGCCAGTCCGTCCACGAAGCCGCCGCGCCGGCAGTAGAAGCGGTCGCTGCGTGCCTCCGCGCCGCCCCCCGGGCCTTCCGGGCCCGCGCCCTCGGGGTGGTAGTACACGGCGGGATCCCAGCGTCCCGGCGGCACCTCTCCGATCGCGTCCGTGCCCGCGAACAGGTTGCGGCGGTAGGCGGCCAGGTCCGCGGCGCCCGGGAAGACCGCGCCCATGCCGACGATGGCGGCGTCCGAGGGCCGCGGACCGCGGCGCGGCTCAGTCACGGCCGCCCCCCTCGCCCCCGGGCGCGGCGGCCGGGGCCATCAGCACCACCTGGACGTCGGCCTCTCCCGCCGGCCGGGCGAGCTCGTCGAGGAAGGCGGCCACCCCCGCCTCCGGATCGATCAGCGGTATCCCGCGACGGGCGTACGCGCGCTCCAGCTCGGGCGTGACCATGCCGCCCGCCCCGGCCGCCCACGGCCCCCAGTCGACGGCCAGCACGCGTCCGGGGAAGGACCCGCTCCAGGCGGCTGCCAGGGTGTCCAGGGCGTCGTTGGCGGCGGCGTAGTCGGTCTGGCCGCGGTTGCCGTAGACCCCGGCGACGCTGCCGAACAGGGCGAGGAAGGCGGGGGCGGGGCCGGTGCCGTGCTCGGCGGCCGCGGCCGCGAGGTGGCGGGCCCCGGCCACCTTGGTGGTGAACACCTCGGCGAACGCGGCCGGTTCCTTGTCGCGGAGCAGCCCGTCGCGCAGGATCCCCGCCCCGTGCACGATCCCGTCGAGCCGTCCGTGCCGTGCGCGTACGTCGGCCACCACCGCCCGTACGGCGCTCTCGTCGGTGACGTCCGCGCAGTGGTAGCGCACCGAGGCGGCGCTTCCGGCGAGGGCGGCCAGGGTGGCCCGTACCTCACGTTCGGCCAGGATCCGCGAGGCGGCCGCCTCGATCTCGGCGGGGGTGCGCAGTCCGTCGGCGATCAGGGCGGCGCGCAGCGCGACCCGGTCGCCGGCCTGCGGGTACGGATCCGCGCCGTTGTCCGGTTCGGGCCCCGAGGAGGGGAGGGGCGTACGCCCGACCAGTTCGACGTGGCAGCCGGTGGCCCGGGCGAGGGCGAGGGCGGTCCGGGCGGTGATGCCGCGGGCGCCGCCGGTCAGCAGCACCACGGAACCGGCGGAGAGCGGCATCCCGGCGGCGGGCGGCCGCGCGGCCGGTGCCGGTACCGCGCGCAGCGTCAGCCGGCGCCCGTCGGCCGGGTACCCGACGGACACGGGAGCTTCCGGTCCCTCCGGTCCGTCCGCTCCGTCCGTCCGGCCCGGCGTGCACAGTTCGGCGACCAGGTGCGCGGCGATCCGCTCCGTCTGGTCCTTGGGGTCGACGTCCACCGCCCGGACGACCACGCCGGGGTATTCGAGGGCGACGCTGCGGGCGAACCCGTGGAGCCCGGCTCCGGGCAGCGGATCGGCCCCGGTGCCGTGGCCGAAGCGTCCGCCGCCCCCCGTGACGAGCAGCAGTCGCCGGACGCCGCCGGTCAGGGCCCGCCGGAGGACGGGGAAGGCGGCGGGCAGCACGGGCCGGCCCCCGTCACGCAGACCGGACAGCTCGACCAGGACGTCCGCCCCGTCGAGCCCCATGGCGGGTTCGGCAGGTTCGGCGGATTCCGCGTCCTCGGGCAGGGGGCGTACGTCGGCCCCCTGCGCCCGCAGCAGCCCGGTGAGCGCGGAGGCCACCCCGTGCCCGTCACCGCGGACGGCGACCACCTGCCCCCGGAGCCCGGCGCCCCCGTTGCCCCCGGCCCCGTCGAGCGAGGCGATTTCCACCGGCTCGACGCGCAGCCGGGTCAGGCCGGGCGGCAGGGTGTCCGCTCCGGTGCCGGGAGTGCGGCGGGTGATCCAGTCCACGATGCCGCGCAGGGTCTTGATCCGGGCCAGCTCCTCGACGGCGGTCTCGCCGGAGGCGTCCTCTCCGGAGGTGTCCCCGCCCCGGGGCAGCCCGATCCGGTCGGCGAGGGCGCCGATGATCTCGACGCGCTTGATGGAGTCGATGGAGAGGTCGGCCTCCAGGTCGAGTTCCGGGTCCAGCATGTCGAGCGGGTATCCGGTGCGGGTGTGGACGATGTCCAGGACGACCTCCATGACCTCCTCGGGGACCGTGCCCCTCCCGGCGCCGCTGTCTCCGGCATCGCCGTGGCCGGCCGCCATGTCCCCGCCGACGGCCTCGGTGCGCAGCGCCTCGGCGGGCCAGGGTTCCGTGGGCCACGGCTCCGCCCCGGGAAGGGGAAGGCCCGTCACCGCGGCCCGGCCCGGGTCCCCGTTCGTGAACGCCCCGTCGAACGGCGCCCTGCCCCCTCCGGATCCCCCTGCGGGGACCCCCGCCGTGCCGTCCGCCGGCGGGTACGAAGGCCGTGGTCCGTACTCGCCCCCAACGGCAGCCGGAGCCTCCGCCGAAGCCCCGGCTGTGCCGGGGGCCTCCGGTGCCCGGCCGTACGGGGCGTGTCCGTCGAGTGCGAGCCGGGGTTCACCGGCGGCCAGGGCGGCGTACCCGTTGGCCAGTGCGGTTCCCCGGGTTCCGTCGGGGCCCGTCCGTCCGGTGGCGGCGCCGGCTCCCAGGTAGTTCAGCAGCACGTCCCGCTGCGCGGCCACCAGCTCCCTCATGCCGAGCAGGTACTCCTGTACGACCTCGTCCCGCGGGTCTGGATACACCGGTCCTCCTGCCAGTCCGTGTCCGTCAGCGCCTGCCTCGCGCCATGTCCTCGTGCCCGGTTCCGCCGACGGCGCGACCGGCCGCCCGGACCCGTTCCCGCCGTTCCCGCTGGTCGCGCCGTTCGTGCCGTTCCCGCCGTTGCCGACGGGGGAGCGGCCCCCGTCCGGCGGCGCCCCGGGGCCTGACGCCCGGCCGCCTCGCCCCCGGTACGGGGATCGCGGCAGCGCAACCGGGTCACGGCCGGTCCCCCCACCCCAGGCCGCGTCCGGACCCGCTCCGGCCGGAGCAGGGGCTGCCGACGGCGCGGCGGACATCAGGCCCGCCGGCGCGGCCGCCCGGGCGGGAGCCTCCCGGAGGGGCGGTCCCGCGGCCGGTCGCGGCGTCACCTCCGGCGCCGGGCTCGGCGTCCCCCCTGGCACCGGCGCCACGCGCGAGGCCGGCCGGAGGCCGCCCGGGACCGGGGCGCCGTCCGTGGTGCGGACCAGGTGGCCGTCGACCAGCCAGCCCGGACGGCGCGGCGCGCGCTCCGGCAGGGGCACGGCCCGGCCCCGGAACAGCGGCTCCGGGTCCACCGGGACGCCCGCGGCCACCAGTTCCGCGACCGCCGTCACCAGCCTGGCCAGGCCGTGCTCGCCCGGTACGTCCAGCGGGACCACCGTGTGCGGCCGGTCCCCGAGGATCTTCCGGACCAGCCCGCTCAGCACCCGCCCGGGGCCCGCCTCCACGAACGTCCGTACCCCGGCCGCGTACATCGCCTCGACCTGCTCCACGAAGCGCACCGGTTCCGCCACCTGACGGGCCAGCAGCTCCCTGATGGCCCGCGCGCCTTCGGGGTAGGGGCCGGCCGTGGTGTTCGACCAGACCGGGACGGCGGCGTCGGCAACCGCCGTCCCGGCCAGCTCCGCCGCGAGCGCCGTGCTCGCGCCCGCCACCACCCCGCTGTGGAACGCGCAGGCGACCGCCAGGGGTTCGGCGGACAGGCCGGCCGCCCGCAGCTCGGCCACCGCCGCCGCGACCGCCTCCGTGGGACCCGAGATCACGCACTGCCGGGGCGCGTTGTGGTTCGCCACCACACACCCGTGCCGCTCCGCGACCGGACCCGCCCGCTCCGGCGTCGCCGCCACCGCGGCCATCGCCCCCGGGTCCGACCCGGCCGCCGCCAGGATCGCCTCCGCACGCCGCGCGCTCAGCCGCAGCAGGCTCTCCGTGTCGTACGCACCGGCGGCCCACAGCGCGGTCAGCTCGCCGTACGAATGCCCGGCCACGCAGTCCGGGCGTACGCCCAGAGCGCCCAGCAGCAGGTGAGCGGCGGCACCGGCCAGTCCCAGGGCGGGCTGGGCCACCCGGGTGTCGGTCACCGCCGCCCGCTGGGCCGCCCGGTCCTCCGCCGAGAACGCGGCCGGCGGGTACACCGCCGAGGCCACCGCGGCCACCGGCTCGGGTGCCCGGTCCAGCAGCTCCTCCCGGAGCCACGGGAAGGCGACGAACAGCTCGCCCAGCATGCCCGGACGCTGGCTGCCCTGACCGGGGAAGAGGAACGCCACCCGCCCGGGATCCGCCACGGGATCCGCCACGGGATCCGCCCCGGCATCCGCCACGGGATCCGACGTCCCCTGTTCCGCCGCCCCCCGCTCCGCCGGCGCCGGGTACACCCCGTCGCCCGCCTCGAAGGCGCGGGCCCGTTCCAGCCGGACGGCCAGCTCGTCCAGGCCGCCCGCCACCACCGCGACCCGGACGGGCGCTGCCGCGCCGCCCGCCGAGCCCCCCGGGGCCGCGGCCTCGGCCGCCAGGTCGCGCAGCGCCCACGGCCGGCCCGCCGCGTCGTTCTCCTCCAGCCGGGCCGCCAGCCGCGCCATCGCCCGCCCGGCGGCGCGACGGTCCTCGCCCCGGAAGCAGAACACCTCCGCCGGCCATGCCTCCAGCCCGTGCCGGAGCGGATCACCGCCCTCGTACCCGGCCAGCACGGCGTGGTAGTTGGTGCCACCGAAGCCGAACGCGCTGACCCCGGCGTACCGCCGCCCCGCCGGCACCCCCCACGGCCGGGCCGCCGCGTCGAAGCGGAACGGGCTCGTCGCGCGGTCCCATGCGGCGTTCGGGCGTTCCAGGTGCAGCGTCGGCGGCCGCACCCCGGCGTGCACCGCCCGTGCCGCCTTGATCAGCCCGGCCAGTCCCGCCGCGCACTTGGTGTGCCCGAGCTGGGACTTCACCGAACCCAGCGTGCAGGACCCGGCCGCCGCGCCGGATTCCTCGAACAGGGCGGTCAGCACACCGAGTTCGGTGCTGTCGCCGACCACCGTGCCGGTGCCGTGCGCCTCGACCAGACCCACCTGGCGGGGTGCCACCCCGGCCCGCCGGTACGCCTGCTCCAGCGCCCTGCGCTGGCCGTCCGGGCGGGGCGCGGTCAGCCCCAGCGACCGCCCGTCGCTGGACGCGCCCACCGACTTGATCAGCGCGTACACCCGGTCGCCGTCCCGCTCGGCATCCGCCAGGCGCTTGAGGACCAGCACGCCGACGCCCTCGCCGAGCGCGATCCCGTCCGCGCTCGCGTCGAAGGGCCGGCACCGGCCGGTCGGCGACAGGGCCCGTACGGAGGCGAACATCAGGTAGTCGTTGATCCCGTTGTGCACGTCGGCGCCACCGCACAGCACCATGTCGCTGTCCCCGTCCCGGAGCTGACGGCACGCCAGGTCTAGTGCGGCGAGCGAGGAGGCGCAGGCGGCGTCCACGGTGCAGTTCGCGCCGCCCAGGTCGAGCCGGTTGGCGACCCGGCCGGCGATCACGTTGGCGAGGATGCCCGGGAACGAGTCCTCGGTCAGCCTCGGCAGCTGTTCGTCCAGCCCGGGCGGCAGCTCCCCGAGGTACGCGGGGTGCAGCGCGCGCAGCCCGTACGCACCGGCCAGCTCGGTGCCGGCCTCCGCGCCGAACACCACCGAGGTGCGCGACCGGTCGAACTCCCGGCCCTCGGCCGCGCCCGCACCCGTCCCCGGCCCCGTCCCCGCACCCGTCCCCTTCCCCGCACCCGTCCCGTAGCCGTATCCGGCGTCCGCCAGGGCCCGTGCGGAGATCTCCAGGGCCAGCAGCTGCACGGGCTCGATCCCGGCCAGGGAGGCCGGCGGGATCCCGTGCGCGAGCGCGTCGAAGGGGATCGGCGGCAGGAAACCGCCCCACCGGGAGGGGGTCCGCTCGCCGGCCCGCGCGGGGTCCGGGTCGTAGTACACGGCGGGATCCCAGCGTTCCGCCGGCACCTCGGTCACCGCGTCCGTCCCGTCCAGTACGGCCGCCCAGTAGGAGGCGAGGTCGGGCGCGCCGGGGAAGGCGCAGGCCATGCCGACGATCGCGATGTCGCAGGCGCTCCCCTCCGCTCCCGGGGAGGTGTCCCCGTCCGGAGCCGATCGGGGCTCCAGGTCCCGGGCCCGGCGTTCGAGCAGCGCCGTCGCGCCCTCCGTGACCTCCGTGTGCAGGGCGGACACCGTGGTCACGCCGGAGCGAAGGGCCGCCGCCTGCCCGAGCATGAACAGTCCCTCCGCCCGCTGGACCTCCTCAGGCACCGGCACCGGCCGGCCGTCCTCGCCGTGCCGCAGCCCCTTGCTGGCGATCCGCAGCCGCCCGAGGTTCAGCCGCTCCAGTTCCTCCCACACCCGGCGGGGTTCGGTGCCGGTCTCCTCCAGCCGGCGCCGGGTCTCGTCGAAGGTCTCCGCGTACGGGGTGTCCGCGCACCGGGTCGCGTGGCCCGGCGCGGTGTGCAGCAGCACCGTGTCCGTGCACTCCAGTGCCGCCCGCTGGAACCCCGGCAGCACCGCCCCCGCGGCCACCGCCTCCTCGGTGAACAGGTAGGCGGTGCCCATCAGTACGCCGATCCGCGCGCCCGCCGCCGCCAGCGGAGCGGCGGCCGTCGCGGCCATCGCCGCCGACCGCGCGTCGTGGATGCCGCCCGCGAACAGCACGTCCAGCTCCGCCGGGTCCGGGCAGCTGAGCAGCCGCTCGATCTGCTCCTCCCACAGCGGGAAGGAGGCGCGTGGCCCGACGTGCCCGCCGCACTCCAGGCCCTCGAAGACGAACCGCCGTGCCCCGTCGGCCAGATAGTGCTCCAGCAGCCCCGGGGAGGGCACGTGCAGATGGGTCCGCGTGCCGGCCGCCTCCAGCGGCGCGGCCTGCGCGGGAGTGCCGCCCGCGATGATCGCGTACGCCGGCCGGACCTCCGCCACCGCCGCGAGCTGCTCCCGGCGCAGCTCGGGAGGGGCGAACCCGAGCAGGCCCACTCCCCAGGGCCGCCCGGCCAGCCGCCCGGCGGTCTCGGCGAGCAGCTTCCGCACAGCCGGACCCTCCATCACGGCCAGCGCCAGGTAGGGAACGGCGCCTCCGTCGGCCACGGCCTCGGCGAACGCTGCCTGGTCACTGACCCGGGTCATCGGCCCCTGGGCGACCGGGAGCGGGCCCCCGTCGGTCACGGGCCGCAGCGGGTCCGCCCGTACCACCGCCTCCAGATGCCCGGCCGAGGCGGTACGAACGGCCCGCAGCAGCGCACCCGTGGTGCGGTGACGCCGAGCCAGCCGGGCGGCGAAGGCCCCGTCCTGCCCCACGGGCAGCAGCTGCTCCCGCAGGCTCCGCGCCCCGAGCAGCCCCGCCACGGCCCCCTCCGGCGGGGCGAGGCCGGGACGGACGTACACCCGGTGGCCGTCCCGCACCCGGGTCTCGCTGCCGTCCATCGCCCGCAGGGCGGCGGCCACTTCACCGGGCAGGTCCTCCTCACCTTCGGCGGTCAGGGCGAGTTGTACGTCGAGCAGTACGCCCGCGGCTCCGCCGGCCAGGGCCGCGGCCGCCGTGTGCGGCCCGATCCCGCCCTGGGCGAGCACCGGCACGGAGGTCGCCGGATCCGCCAGCAGCCGCTGCAGCAGCACGAAGACCGTGTCACCGCCGACCCGCCCGCCGGCCTCGTGCCCCTTGGCCACGAGCGCGGCCACGCCGGCGGACACCGCGGCACCGGCCTCGGCCACCCCGGTGACCTCCGCCCACACCCGCCGCCCGCCTCCCCGCCCGTCTCCCCGCCTGTCCGTCCGGTCGTCCGTCCGGTCGTCTCCCCGGCCATCGCCGCTTCCCTCGGCGGATCCGCTCCCGGCGCCCGCCCAGGCGCCGATCCAGGCCGGGGCGAACACCCCGGGGTCCGCGAGGAGCACGGTGTCCACGGCGGACGGCAGGTCCTCCGGACCCAGGGGGCAGCCGGGCGGCACGCGCACGCCGAAGCGGCGCGCCGGGAGGCGGCGGGCCACCTCGGACAGGGCACGGCGCGCTGCGGCGGCGTCCCGGCCGAGGTCGAGCAGCCCCAGACAGCCGGCGCGTTCGGCCGCGACCACGATCCGCGGATTCGGCTCCTCGAAGGGGCTCAGCGCGACCACGCGGTCCCGTGCGGCTGGCCGCACGGCCCGAACGGCCCCCACGGGCTGCTCGGATGATGCGGGCCTTGAGGGCAGCGGCGGCGCCGGTGGTGCCGGCGACGCCGAGGGTGCCGGCGGTTCCGGCGGTTCCGGTGGCGCCGGTCGTGCCGGTCGTGCCGGTCGTACCGGTGGTGTCGGCGGTGCCGGAGATGCGGACTGACGGGTCACGGACGCTCCCTGAGGCTGTGTCACATGTGGCATTGCCGGGTCACACGTCATGGGGCGGGCGCCACGCGGGGTCGCGACGGCGCGGCGGAGCCGGTGGCGGGGCGGAGCGGGTGGTGAGGTGTCGGCGGGGTCCGGTCCGGGGCGTACTCCCGGAGGGCCGCGGCGCGCGGCGCCCGGAGTTGAGCGGCGATCAATCCCCGACGCCGCGATGCATCGTGCGGGGACCGCCCTGTACTGTCAACGGTCATGCGGAGGCGGTCCTTTCACCCCGGGACCACGGCCGGCCGCCCCCGCCGGAGGCGGTCCGGACCCCCGCCCCCCGCTCCGACCTGCACGTTGCCCGGCCAGTCGGTGTGACCCGGGGCGCGGGACCGCGTACCGCGGGTAACAGCCGTCATGCCGCCGCGGCATGTCTTCTGACCGACCCGGCATGAACGCCGCTCGAACGGCGTCCAGTTGTTCACCTTGCTGCCCCTTACACCTGCAAGGCCCCGCCGTTACCTTCCGGGGATGACCCCCACACTCGCGCAGCTTCGCTACCTCGTCGCCGTCGCGGACTGCCGCTCCATCACCGGTGCGGCCGCTTCGGTCTTCGTCGCCCAGTCCGCCCTCTCCCGGGCCGTCCAGGCCATGGAGCGCGACCTGGGTGTGGAACTCCTGGCCCGCCGGGGCAGGGGAGTGGACCTCACTCCCGAGGGCGCCCGGGTGGTACGGCTGGCCAGGACGGTGCTGGACGCGGTCGAGGCCATCGACGACATCGGCACCGCGCACGGCAGGAACGCCCGGGCCACCCTCACCCTGGTCACCACCCCCACCCTGGCCCTTGACCTGGCCGCGGACCTGGTGCCCGCCTTCACCGCCCGGCATACCGGAGTGGACGTGCGGCTCACCCAGTACGACGGGCGGGAAGCGCTGGTCCAGACGCTCCTCGACGGCCGGGCCGAGCTGGCGCTGGTGGACCTCCCGGTGGACAAGGAACTGTCCACCCACCACATCCAGGAGCGCGAGGTCGTCCTGGTCTCGCCGATCGGATCCCGGCTGCCCGACCCCCTGCCGTTCCGGTCGCTCGACGGGCTTCCGATGGTGCTGCCGACCCCGGGAACCGGCCGCCGTACCGAGATGGAGGCCATGTTCAGCTGCCTAGGGGTGCGGCCCGTGCCCAGCCTGGAGGTCGACGAGCGGCTGGCCTGGGTGACCGGCGTGACGGACGGCAAGGGCTCGTTGATCTGGTACCGGGACGTGGCGCTGCGGGCCTTCGGGCACCGCGCCGAAATGCGGTCCTTCACGCCCTCGCTGCTGCGCCCGGTGGGCATCGCCCACGCCCGCCGCCCGCTCAGCCGGGCCGCACGGGCCTTCATCGCCGACGCCCGCCACAACGCGCCGATCCGGGAACCGGC
Source organism: Streptomyces sp. NPDC048603 (assembly GCF_043199475.1). Classification (NCBI taxonomy): domain Bacteria; kingdom Bacillati; phylum Actinomycetota; class Actinomycetes; order Kitasatosporales; family Streptomycetaceae; genus Streptomyces; species Streptomyces sp. NPDC048603. The sequence continues at coordinate 445,529 of NZ_JBICVY010000002.1, forward strand.
GCGATGAACCACCCCCGAGGTACTCATGCCGGTACGGCATTGAACGATGCTCAAACAGTGTCCGGCCGGCTCTGGCCGCCGTACTGACGACTCGTCACATTGGCGGCATGTCTCTACGCCTCAGCTCCCGGCGGCCGGCCCTGTTGGCCGTGACCGCCTTCGCGATGATCCTGTGGCCACTGCCGGCGGCCGCCTGGATGAACGGGGACGCCGGCACCCCCGTCACCACCGCCTCGGCTCCCGCCACTGCCCCGGCACCCGAGAAGAAGTGCACCCTGCCCTCCGGCATGACCGAGATCAGCGGTCTCGCCATGAGCAGGAAGCACCCCGGCGTCTTCTACGCGGTCAACGACAGCGGCAACACCAACCAGGTCTTCGCCGTCGACTGCTCGGCGGCCACCGGGCGCCTCGTGGCCACCCTCACGGTGTCCGGCGCCGCCAACACCGACTGGGAAGGCCTCGCCCTCGGCAAGGACGCCGACGGCCGCGCGTCGCTCCTGGTCGGCGACATCGGCGACAACTTCGGCAGCAGGGCCGAGATCCAGGTGCACAGCTTCCCGGAGCCCGACCGGCTCGCCGACGCCACCGTCACCCCGACCACGTACCGCTTCGCCTACGCCGACGGTCGCCACGACGCGGAGTCCCTGCTCGCCGACCCGGTCACCGGCCGGATCCACGTGGCGAGCAAACTCATCGGCGCGGCGGGCCGGTTGTACCAGGCTCCGCTGCCGCCGCAGGCCGGCCAGGTCAACACGCTCACCGCGGTCGGCGCGGCTCCGGTGTTCGCCACCGACGGCGCGTTCTCACCCTCCGGCGCCTCCTACGCCCTCCGCAGCGGCGGGCCGGTCGGCGCCAACACCGCCTCCGTGTACGGCACGTCCGGCGCCAGGCTCGCGGACGTGGCCCTGCCCGCGCAGCCGCAGGGCGAGATCGTCACCTACTGGGACTGCACCAGCCTGCTGGTGGGCTCCGAGAACGACGCCCAGATCTGGCGGGTCCCGCTCCCACCCGAGGCCACCCCCGGCTGCGACGGCCCCACGCCCACCCCGACACCCACCCCGACACCCACACCGACCCCCACACCGACCCCCACCCCCACCCCGACGCCGACGCCGGGTGACCTCAAGGTGGCCAACCCGGGTCCGCAGACCTGCAAGTTCAACCAGTCCTGCACCGTCCCGATCACCGCGACCGGCGGCAAGGCGCCCCTGAAGTACTCCGCGACCGGCCTGCCCTGGGGCCTGTCCATCGACCAGAACACCGGCCGCATCAGCGGAAAGCCCTGGGCGAGCGGTGCGATCCAGATCGCCGCGACCGCCACCGACTCCACCGGAGCCACGGCGTCCACCGCCTTCCAGCTGACCGTCAACTGGTTCTGAGACATCGGGACAGGGCGTGTGCCGGACTTGAACAACCCCCTTTCCTCCCTGCACTGTTCGTCGGGTGACCGAACAGATTGACGACGCCGCCGCCCTGCCCCACCGGATCGACCCGGCCGGTGGCTGCCCGCACGCCCTCAACGCCCGCCTCCTCGACCGCGGTGACGTGGCCGAAGTGGTCCTCCCCGGTGGAGTGCCGGGCGCCGTGGTCCTCGGGCACGAGGCTCTCCTGGAGTTCCTCGCGCACCCCGACGTGGCCAAGGACGCCCGGCATTTCACCGACCTGCAGGAGGGCCGCATAGCCCCGGACTGGCCGCTGCGCGTCTTCGCCAACGCCCAGGGCATGCACACCGCGGACAATGAGGACCACCGGCGGCTGCGCTCCATCGTCGGCAACGCGTTCAACGCCCGCCAGGTGGAGCGGCTCCGCCCCCGTATCGAGACCCTCACGGCCGAACTCCTCGACGACCTCGCCGCAGCCGCAGCCGCAGCCGCCGCCGCCGCCGACGGCATCGCGGACCTCCGCCGCCACTTCGCCCTGCCGCTCCCCATGAGCGTGATCTGCGAACTGCTCGGCGTGGACCCGGAACACCGGGGCCGGCTCCACGAACTGTCCAACAAGGTCATCATCGCCACCGACACCACCCCGGCCGAGGCCATGGCCGCCGTCCGGGAACTGGTCGAGCTGATGGGCACCATCGCCGCGACCCGCGCCGAGGCTCCCGGCGAGGACCTCACCAGCGCGCTGATCGCCGCCCGGGCTGCCGACGGCGACCGGCTCAGCGAGGCCGAGCTGATCGGCACGATGCGGCTGATGCTGGTGGCCGGCCACGAGACCACCCTCAACCTGATCACCAACGCGGTCCGTGCCCTCTGCACCCACCGAGACCAGCTCGCCCTGGTCCTCTCCGGCAAGGCGAGCTGGAACGACGTGGTCGACGAGACGCTCCGCTGGGACGGCCCGGTCAGCTGGTTCCCGTTCCGGTACCCCACCCGCGACCTGCCCCTGGCCGGTACGGTCATCCCCAAGGGCACCCCGGTCCTCGCCGGCTACACCGCCGCCGGCCGGGACCCGCAGGCGTACGGCCCTGGTGCGGACCGCTTCGACCTCACCCGCCCCACCACCGCCCGGAACCTCTCCTTCGGCCACGGCGCCCACTACTGCGTGGGCGCCCCGCTCGCCCGCCTGGAGGCCACCATCGCCCTGGAGGCCCTCTTCACCCGCTTCCCGGACCTCGACCTCGCCACCCCGGAAACCGCCCTCCGTCACCAGCCCAGCTTCATCGGCAACAGCGTGGAAACCCTCCCGGTCCGCCTGATCCCGGCGGACGCCCGCTAGTCCCGGACCGGACCGGACCGGACCGGACCGGACCGGCGGGCCGGGCCGGTGGCCCGTTCCGGTCCGCCGACAGGCCTCAGCGCGTTCCGGCCGACGCGCTGCCCGGCTCGGCCACGTCGACCGTCACCCTGTGCCATCCCGTCGCCCCGTCCGGGAGCACGCCCTGGCGCGTGCCGGTCTGGACGGCACCCGTGCCGTCCGTGGCCCGGACCTCCAGGGTGTGCCCGCCGGGGGCGGCGTCCCACCGCCACACCCACTGCCGCCAGGTGTCGACCCCGTCCGCCGCGGCCGGCCGGGCCGGCTCCCACCGGCCGCCGTCCACCCGGACCTCCACCGCCTCGACGCCCCGGTGCTGGGCCCAGGCCACCCCCGCCACCATGACCGGCCCCGCCGCCAGGCGCGCGAAGGGGCCGGGGGTGTCGATCCGCGACTGGGTCTTCACAAGTGCGCGCTCTGCCCAGCCCCGCCGCACCCAGTACGCGTCGTACGCCGCGAACGTGGTCAGCCGCAGCTCGCGCAGCCACTTGCAGGCGGAGACGTACCCGTACAGCCCCGGCACCACCATCCGCACCGGGAAGCCGTGGGCGAACGGCAGCGGTTCGCCGTTCATCCCGACGGCCAGCAGCGCGTCCCGGCCGTCCATCACCGTCTCCACCGGGGTGCCGAGGGTCATCCCGTCGACCGAGCGCGCCACCAGCTGGTCGGCGGGCCCGCCCCGGGACGGCGGCCGCACCCCGGCCTCGCGCAGCAGGTCGGCCAGCGGTACGCCGAGCCAGCGGGCGTTGCCCACGTACGGGCCGCCCACCTCGTTGGACACGCAGGCCAGCGTGATGTCGCGTTCCACCAGCGGCCGGGCGAGCAGCTCCCGGAAGCCGAGCGTCAGCGGCCGGGTCACACCCTCGCCGTGGATCCGCAGGGTCCAGCCGTCGGCGTCCAGCCGCGGCACCACGAGTGCGGTGTCCACCCGGTAGAAGTCCGCGTTCGGGGTGAGGAAGGGGGAGAGGCCGGGCACCTTCAGGTCCGCTCCGGCCGGGACCGGCCGGGCAGGCACGGCCGGCGGCGGCAGCTGCACCCCGGCCCGGGACGCCGTGGCGTCCGCCGACCCGTACGCCCCGAGCCGCCGTCCGGCCAGTCCGGCCGCGGCGGACCCGGCGAGGACCGAGACCAGCAGCCGGCCGAACCCGCGACGGTCAAGCGCCCACGCCCCGCGGGCTCCGGTGGGTCCGCGGGCGTCCTCAGGCCACCCCTCCGGCGGGGGTCGGCCCAGCGCCGTGGCCAGCAGGAACAGCGTCCCGGCGGCAGCCGCCCCGCCGGCCAGCGAGGGCACCGCGTCGAGGGCCGAGGACTCCGGGCGGCTCAGCGCCGCCACCGCGCCGACGAGCCCGAAGCCGAAAGCCACGGCCGCTCCGGCCGCGCGGCTGCGCAGCGCCAGCAGCCCGGCCGCCGCCGCCACACCGGCCAGCAGCAGCACGATCCCGGCGAGCAGCACCGCCTTGTCGGCGGTGCCGAACTGGCGGACCGCCCATTCCTTGACCACGGTCGGTGTCCGGTCGACCACCGCGCCGCCGACCGCCGTGACCGGTCCCGCCTCCGGTCGTACGAGCACGGTGACCAGCTCCGCCACGGCCAGCCCGGCGCATCCGGCGGCCAGCCCGGCGACGGCGCCGAGCCTGCGGCGCCGCCGTTCCACCGCCGAACGAGCCGCGTCCATGCCTCCTTCCTACCCGGTCAGGAACCGCAGGGTAAGTCGATCATCCGCGGGCGGCCCGCCTTCTCCGCGGCGCGGCGGGCCAGTGACTCCAGGCACTCCTCCGCCACCGGGCCGTGACCGGCGCGCTTCCGGAGCTCGGCCACCCCCTCCAGGAGCGGCGGGGGGACGGGCGGCGAGGGGGAGGGGGGCCGTCCCGGCTCGGTTTCGGACATGCGATGGACTCCCTTCAGCGGCGGGGCCCGGTGACCCTTGGCGGCCCGGTGACCCGGGGCGGCCCGGTGACCAGAGTGTCCCGGTGACCCCGGTGTCCCGGTATCCAGAAAAGGGTGGGCGGGCCGCGGGATCCGCGCCCGCCCGATGCCGCCGATTCCTCCGCCCGGGTGACCCTCAGACGAGTGTTCGGGCGATCTCGCGGGCCAGGGCGTAGGGATCCCCGGCCGGCTCGGTGGGATGCCGGGTGGTCAGCCGTGCCCAGGACTCCTCGAAGGCGTACCAGTCGATCACCCGCGGCGCGGACCCAGTGGCCAGCGCCTCGCCCCAGGCCTCGAACTGGGCGGCCCACCTGCGCGCGTACAACTCGCCGATCAGTCCCGCCCATTCGCGGTTGGCGTAGTCGTGCAGGAACCCGCCCTCGCTGGTGCTCCGCCCGCCCCACACGCTCAGCAGCGACCGGGCGTCGTATTCCAGGCGGTCCTTCTCGGCCTCGTCGGCCCCCCAGGACCGGGCGGCCGCCAGCCGCGCACCCAGCAGGAAGTTCGGGTCGGACGCGGTCAGTGCCTCCAACTGCCGTTCCCGTTCCTGCCATTCGGCCACCAGTGTGCGGTACAGGGGCCGGTCCTTCCGCTCGTACGCGGCCCGGATCTTCGGCAGCAGCACCCGCGAGTGGTTGGCGAGCGCCTGCCGGGCGGTGTCCACCAGGTCGAACCGGTACGCGCTGGATCCGCGCAGCGCCGGATCCACCGCCAGCAGGTGGTCCAGGGCCCGCCGCACCCGGGCCGCGTCGTAGCGCATCGACTGCGGGCTCCAGTGGGCCGCGCTCGCCACCGTCAGGCCGGGCCGGGCCGTGAACAGGCTGTCCTGCGACTCCGACCACAGGCCCGAGGAGGTGCTGTACGGGCCCAGCCGGAGCTCCTCCCAGGCCGCCGCGGCATGCGCGTCCGGGCGCCCGTAGCGGCGGGCGGCGAAGCCGGCGAACCACTGCCTGTGGTCGACCGGCCCGGGTTCCCAGGCCAGATCGGTGAACAGGTCGAAGGCCGCCGGATCGGTGCCGGTCGCCTCCGGGAGGTAGGCGGTCCCGCGCAGCGCGCTGTCCGGCTTGCCGCGCCAGGCCTCGAACCGCTCGGTCCACACAGAGGTGTTGGCGCCGGGGGTGGTGTGCCCGCCGAAGTTGTGGATGGTGCCCAGCGCGTACGGCGCGCCGCCCCAGCGGGTCTCCCGGTCCAGGCGGTTGTACCGGTCCGACAGCCCGTCCAGGATCAGCAGCTTCGAGGTGTCCACCCCGGCCAGCAGCTCCGCGGTCGGATCGTCCTGCCAGCCCAGCACCGCCCACAGGGCCCCCGGACGCGCCGCGTGCAGGGCCGCCTGCACGGCACCGGCCGCCGCCTTCACGTCCACCGTGCCGGTCTGCCCGCCCTCGTGCAGCGGGCTCATCCGGTACATGGCCGAGTCCCCGAACACCGCGCGCTGTTCGGCGTAGTAGGCGGCCGCAAGCCGGGCGAAGACCGGGTCCGTCGGGTTCAGCCACTCGGGCCGGTCGAAGCCCGCCCAGTCGCCCTGCGGCACCACCTCGGCGCCGCCGTTGCGGGCGGCGAAACCGGGTGGGACCGTCCCGAAGTACCCGGGCAGTACCGGGGTCATGCCCAGCCCGCGCAGCTGCCCGGCGACCTTCCGGCCGATACCGGCCCGCGCGGTGAGGAGCTGCTCGCTCACCGGGCCGCCGAAGCCGCTCAGGTTCTGCAGCAGCCACCAGCTCTGGTGGGCGGGGCCGGGGATCCACTCGCGCAGCTCCCGCGCGGTGTACCCGAACTGCTGGAGTGCCCTGTAGTACGGGTACTCGGCGCCCACCTGCACGAACACCTCGTTGACCCCGTGCAGGGCCAGCAGGTCGATCTGCCGCTGGTGCTGCTCGAAGGAGCGGTACGGGCCGGAGTACCCGTCGTCGGTGTCGTTGAGCGCGTACCGGTGCGGCACCAGCGCGCTGCGGCTGACCGGTTGCGGCACGGCGGGCAGCACCTCGGGGAGCTCGCCGAGGCTGTCGCCCGGCCAGCCGATGTCGACCCCGGCGACGTGCTGCAGGTACCAGCCGACCCCGGTGAGCTGGGTGGCCGGGGTGGTGCCGCGGACGGTGATCGCCCCCGCGGTGCCGGACACCGTGAAGGTGTCCCGGGCGCCGGGCGCGGGCCCGGCCGGCTCCAGGGTGAACTGGCGGGCGTGGCGGGGCAGGAGCCGTTCGAGCGCGGCCCGGGCCGGAGCGGGGTCGAACTCCTGGGCGCGGATCGAGCCGACCGGGCGTACGGGCGTGGCGGCACCGAGGCACAGGCATGCCAGCAGGGCCAGTGCTGCGGGGAGGACACGCTGCGCGAGCGGTGCGCGCCGCAGTGCCGGTCGCCCACCCTCCCCCAAGTTCTCGGCTTCGCTCGAACAGGGGGCGCCCCCAGCGCCCAGCGGCACGACTGCCCGACCGGCCGGGTAGAGGAGGTGGCGGGCCATCAGACGGGCAGCGACCAGAGCTGGTTGACCTGGTGGTCGCCGCAGGGGCGGAGGCCGAGCGGGGGCGCCGGGGCGTCCGGGACGGCCGCCGGCAGCGGAGCCTCCAGGCACATGCCCTCGGCGCCGTCCGCCGTCAGGGTCCCCGTCCTGGTCTGCGTCCAGCGCTGGGCGGGACCGCCGCCGTCCGCGGCGCAGCCCGCGAGGGACGCGGTGCCGTCCCCGCCCGCGGTCAGGCAGCGCCCGAGCAGACGTACCGTCCGGTCGGGGCCGAGCGTCCACCGCTGGTCCTCGCCGCCGGTGCACGGCGACATCACGAGCGCGCCCACGGCCGTGGTGTTCTGCCCGTCGGCGCACCTGACCCCGTCACCGGTGATCTGGCCGGTGGGCACGGGTTCGGCGCAGCCGCGCGGGGTCAGCCGCCAGATCGCGGTGCCGTGCGCCGGCACGGTGGCGGTCAGCGCCCCCGTGACCTCCGAGACGGCGCCGGTCCACAGGTCGGTGGCCTCCACCGGGCAGGACCGCAGACCCACGTCGGCGAGCCGCACCGAGGCCTCCTGCGCGGTGGCGGAGCGGTTGAGAACGGCGACGGCCCGGTCGCCGTCGGCCAGCGGCCGGACCAGCACGTCGAAGGTGCCGTCGGTGGACACCACCGCGCCCTGCCGGCCCAGCGGGTCCTGGTCGAGCGCGATCAGCGCGTCGTTCTTGAGTGCGGCCAGCCCGGCCCCGCTGATCCGCGCGACGTCGGAGGACAGGATGAACGGCGCCGCCATCATCGCCCACAGGGCCACCTGGCTGCGGCTCTCCTCGTCGGTGAGGCCGGGTGCGCCCGCGATCAGGAAGTCCGGGTCGTTCCAGTTGCCCGGTCCGGCGTAGCGGGCGAGCCAGCGGTTGTAGCCGTAGTTGCCCAGCACCGAACTCCACCGGGAGGTGGCCGGCGCGGCCGGGCTGTACACCTTGATGTCCTTGCCCTCGCGCCACAGCTGGCCGGTGTCCCCGACCCAGCCGAGCACCCGGTGCCAGTCAGGGCCGCCCCATTCGCCCTGCTGGAAGTAGGCGGGGGCGGAGGCCGACAGCACCATGTCGCGGCCGCTGTCGCGCAGTGCCCGGGCGACCTTGTGGTACGCGTCCCGGTAGGCCTCCTGCTTGGTCTGGCCGGGCGGCACGTACATGTTGCAGCCGTCCATCTTGACGTAGTCCACCTTCCAGGAGGCGAACAGCCTCGCGTCCCGGTCGAAGTGGTCGGCGCCGCCCCCGTCCGGTGTGCCGCTGCCCGGATAGCGCTCGCAGGTGAGGTGTCCGGCGTCCTGGTAGATCCCGAACTTCAGTCCTCTGGCGTGCAGGTACTCGCCGAGCCAGGCCATGCCGCGCGGGAACTTCACCGGGTCGGTCACCAGGTTGCCGTCGGCGTCCCGGCTCTTCGTCATCCAGCAGTCGTCCACGGTCACCGTGTCGTAGCCCTTGGCGGCGAGACCGGTGGCGACCAGCGCGTCGGCGTTGGCGACCATCTTCTGTTCGTCGATGTCGCACATGTAGTGCGCCCAGTTGTTCCAGCCCATGGGCGGGGTGAGGGCGAGCGGGGTGTCCGAGGTCGCGGTGGGTTCGGCCACCGCGGGGGCGGCGGCCAGGGACACGGCGAGCAGGGCGGCGGCGGTGAGGCAGCCGGGGAGCGCGCGCAGACGAGACGGCACGGAGACTCCTTCGCGTGGCATGGGGAGTGGGAGTGGAGGTGGGGCGTGGGGCGTGGTTCACGGGCGTGGAGCGGGGCGTACCGACGGGCTGTCGTGCGCTCAGTGCAGCGAGGTGGCTACCGACTGTCAACGGAAGTCCCCATTCCGGGCACCCTTGTCACACGAAAGAGATCACCACACGCTCAATACGGCGTACGATACGACGTCTGTTACGATGTATCTCATGCCGAGGACATCAGCCGCCCTGGACCGCGCCACCCCCGAGGCCATCGCGGTGGCCGCGCTCCGCCTGATCGACGAGGAAGGGCCCGGCGCGCTCAGCTTCCGGACCCTCGCCGACCGGCTGGGCATCTCCCACGCCACCGTCCAGCGCCGCTGCACCGACCTCGCCGGACTCCTTGACCTGTGCACCGAGCACCTGGCCGGGCAGATCCCCGAGGTGCCGCCCGGTACCGGCTGGGCGGAGGCCAGTGAACTCCGCTTCACCGCGCTCTACCGGCTGCTCACCGCCCACCCCGGACTGCTGGTCCTGCGCGGCGGACGCCCCTGGATGGGCCGTCAGCTCCTCGCCCGCCTCGTCGAGCCGCAGATCGCCGACAGCCTCGCCGCCGGCTTCACCCCGGCCGGCGCGATGACCGCCTACCGGCGGCTGTACCTGCTCACCCTCGGCAGCGCCGCTTTCGTCGACCACCGCGACCCGGCGGGCGCCACCGCCCGTTCCCGCTCCGCCCTGGCCGCCCTCGACCCGGCGGAGTTCCCGGCGCTCACCACCGACATCGCCGCGCTGCTGCCCACACTGACCGACCACGACGTGTACCTCGGCGCCCTGCGCCAGCTGATCGAAGCCGCCCGCCCCGACACCGCCTGACGGGAGCCCCATGGAACCGCACACGGACCAGCACACGGACCAGCACATGGAGAAGCACCTCGACCACGCCGCGATCCGCGCCGCCGCCGCCCGTATCGCCGGTCACGTCCGCCCGGTCTCCGTCGTCCCCGCCGCCGAAGGCACCTGGTACGCCCTCGAACACCTCCAGCACACCGGATCCTTCAAGGCCCGCGGCGCCCGCAACTTCCTCGCCGCGCACGCCGCGGCCGGAGCCCTGCCCGGGGCCGGCGTCACCATCGCCTCCGGCGGCAACGCCGGACTGGCCTGCGCCTGGGCCGCCCGGGACCTGGGCGTACCCGCGACCGTCTTCCTCCCCGCCACCGCCCCGCCCGTCAAGATCGAACGGCTCTACCGGTACGGCGCCGACGTCCGGCTCACCGGCGACCGATACGCCGAGGCCCTGGCCGCCTGCCAGGAGTTCGCCGCGGACAGCGGGGCCCTGCTCAGCCACGCCTACGACCACCCCCTGATCGCGGCCGGCGCCGGAACCGTCCTGGAGGAGATCCGGACCGCGCTGCCCGGCCTGGACACCGTGGTCGTCGCGGTGGGCGGCGGCGGGCTGTTCGCCGGCGTGGCCACGGCCGCCCGCGAGCACGGCGTGCGCGTGGTCGCCGCCGAACCGGAGGACTGCCGCGCCCTGCACGCCGCCCTGGAGGCCGGCCGTGTGGTCGACGTCCCCGTACGGTCGGTCGCCTCCGACTCCCTCGGCGCCACCCGGGTCTCCCGGGACGCCCTGGACGCCGCCCGGCTGGGCAGGACGCACTCCGTCCTCGTCCCGGACACCGCCATCACCGAGGCCCGGCACGCCCTGTGGGAGGAACACCGCCTCGTGGTCGAAGCGGGCGCGGCCACCGCCCTCGCGGCCGTCCGCACCGCACCGGAACCCCTGGGCGACCGCGTCGCCGTCCTCCTGTGCGGCGCGAACACCGACCCCTCGGACCTGATGTCCTGACGGCGCCGACGACGACCGTCGCGGCCGTCGGCGTCAGCAGAGCCGGCGGATGGTGTTCAGCGCGGCACGTACCTCGGCCGTCTCCACCGAGTCCGGCCCGAAGACCGACTCCACGGCCGTATGCACCTCTGCCAGCGCCTCCAGGGCCGGAGCCCACTGCCGGGCCTCGGTCAGCAGCAGCCCCATCTGCCGCCGGACGTCCAGCAGCAGGCGGCTGTCCCCGCAGGGGAACGCCGCCAGGTCCGAGGCCAGGGCCCGGAACTCCTTGAGAGCCGTCGCCGTGTCTCCCAGGTAACGCCGGCAGGTCGCGGCCCGGGCCCGGTACGCGGCGGCGTCGGACGGCTCCGGGCGGTCGGCCGCCGTACCCTCGGCCAGCGCCAGGTATTCGGGCAGGGCGGCGCCGAACCTCCCGTCCGCGAACAGTGCCGCCGCCTGCTCTGCGCGCAGGCCCGGCGGCAGCGGCCCCGGACGGGCCGCACGGGCCGGGGGCGCGGTCACCGTCGTGCCGGGGCCGGCCCGGTGCCCGGCCAGCCGGTCCCGCAGCTCATCCGCCGAGCCGGGCCGGTCGGAGGGGTCCTTGGCCAGCGTCGCCAGGACCAGATCGTCCAGCCCCGGGTCGATCTCCGGACAGTGCACCCGCAGGGGGAGCGGTGCCCGGGAGGCGTGGTCGCGCATCACCTGGCTCGGCGGTCCGGTGAACGGGGGCTGTCCGGCGGCCATGTGGTACAGGACGCAGCCCAGCGAGTAGAGGTCGCTGGGCGGGCCCACACCGAGGGACGAGTCGAACTGCTCCGGTGCCATGTAGCCGACGGTCCCCACCAGGTCCCCGGCGGTGGTGAGCCGGGGGTGGTCGGAGCCGAACACCGCGGCGGTCCCGAAGTCGAGCAGCTTCACCCGGTCGCCGGTGGTGAGCATGATGTTCGAGGGCTTGAGATCGCGGTGGATGACCGGCTCGCCGTGCAGCAGGCCGAGCACCTCGCAGATCTGGATGCCGACGGACACCAACTGCTCACCGGGCAGCCGGTGATGCTGCTCCAGGACCGCTTCGAGGTCCTCGCCGACCACCAGCTCCATCACCAGGTACGGGTGCGCCGCGTCGTCATCCAGCCGGGCGTCGTAGAGCACGGGAACGGCGGGGTGGCTGAACCGGGCGATGAGCCTGGCCTCCCGCCGGAACCGCTCGCGGAACATCTCCGGCCGCTTTCCCCGGGCGCCGCCCGGCGCCAGCCGGTACGGCTGGATGAGCTTCACCGCGACCGTCCTCCGCAGCTCCCGGTCGAAGGCGTGCCAGACCTGTCCCATCGAACCTTCGCCGAGCAGTGTGCGCAGCTCGTAGCGGCTGTCCAGGACCTGGGTGTCAGGGAGCACCGGCACCGTCCCCCACGGGACTCTCGCCGATGAGCCCGGCCGCCAGGTGCACCAGCGACCCGTGCCCCGGCACGAACCAGCGGCTGGTGCCCTGGACCGCCACCGGCGCATCCGTCCACCCCGCGTCCTGCCAGATCCGCAGGACCAGACCGGACGGCGAGTAGTTCCTCCCGTCCACGTCCCACACCAGCGGTCTGCGGTGGTCATTGACCCAGGTGGCGAGAAACCGGGAGGGGTCCGAACCGATCCAGGCGCCCACCGCCTGTTCCTCGGAGGCCGTGGTCGGCCGGTACAACAGTCGGGTGCCGTCCTGGAGGCGTCCGCGGGCCACCAGCAGGCCGACGGTGTTCGGTCGGCGGGTTCGCCGTGCCGTGGCGGGCACCGGATCTCCGCCGTCGGCCTCCCCGGAGAACGCGTCCACCACGGCGTCCGCCAGCTCATGACACCGGTCCGGGTCGGAGAAGACGTGCGCCATGAAGACGTGCGAGCCGTAGAGGCGGTCCACCAGGGGGATCAGCAAGGACAGGGCACGGCCGCTGCGTTCCAGGACCCCCTCCAGGCGGTCTTCCCAGCCACTGCCGGTGTCGCCGACCCCGTCGAGTCCGACGACGCGGAACACGATGTGCGTGATGAGCAGGTACGCGTGGTCACAGACGGCGCGGGCGCGCGGGGGAAGGCTGTGCGTCAGCTCCCCGAGCGACTGCCGGACGGCACGCATCAGCAGCACGCAACGCCAGATCCGCAGGGCCCCGGGGCGCGGGGTGCCGAACAGCCGGGTGTAGGCCCCGTCCGGGGCCCGGCGCCACACGAGGTCGCTGTCGCGCAGGAGCCGTGCGGTCAGTGAGCCGTCGGGGTGGGCGCAGGCGAGCGCGTACGCCGCTTCGGCCACCGTGCAACCCGCCGCCGGGGCAGGGTCCAGCGACCCGCGTTTGAGGGCGTACTCCTTGTCCAGCAGCAACGCGAACTCATCCCGGATCTCCAGCTGTTGTGGATCCAGCGCCACGAAGTCGCGGGCTTCCATGCGGTTCTGGGTGTTCGTCGCCGAGGTGATCTCCGTGGCCAGTGCGTCCGAGGCGCCCTCGACGCAGATCACCCGGACCATGACGCGGGCCTCGACCACGGCCCGGGGATCGGTCGCGAAGACCTGGGCGACCGATCCGACGGTCTGGGCGCCGTTGACCACGCTCGCGCCCACCAGTTCCAGCCGGGCGGGTTGTCCCACCGCACGGCGTCCGAAGTACTCGATCCGGACCCGCTCGCACAGCACCGTGATGCCGTTGTTGAAGTACCAGAACTCGTCCGGGCGGTCCCTGAGACTGTTCAGCAGGCCGGAGTTGACCGAGGTCACCCCGAGGTGGCGGCGTACGTTGCCCTCGAAGAGCCGCTCCCCGTGGAGCTGGTACCAGCGGGCCAGCTCGTCCGCCGCCATCGTGCCCATGTACGCCTGGTAGGGGGCGGGCATCGCGAACCAGCCGTCGGCCAGAGTGACCGGGAGGGTCACCGGCTTCGGGGCGGCGTCCCGGCGGGCGGCGGAGTGGAAGTCCGCGAGGCCCAGGACCCGCACGTCGACCAGGTCCCCGGAGGCGTTGAACCCCGCCACCGCCTTCCGTAGCACGGCCTCGGCCTCCGAGGAGAGGTGGCCGTCGCCCGTCACCGCGACCACCAAGTGGATCTTGACGTCCGGCCGGAGGAGCAGTTGGCCCACCCGGTCGGCGAGCCGGAGGAGCCGGTGGTCGAACCGGTCGAACTGCATCTCGGCGAGCCGGCGCAGAGCCGCCGCCATCCGCTGCGCGTCCTCGGCCCGCAGCAGGGTCCTGCCGCGGTCGCTCCACCGTGACTGGACCAGCCAGATCTCGGGGGTGGCCGGCGAGAACCCGATCGCGTCGATCCCGCCGTCGCCCGGACCGTCGACCACCGCCGCCGCCGCGGTCTCGGCGGTGCAGTCGGTCACGATGCGCACCGCCTTGGCGGCGAGGGCACGGGAAAGGAACGCCGCCTCGCCTTCCCCGGCCGTACGGCCGTCCCGGTCACCCGGGCCGAGGAGTCCGCCGAACTCCTTGGTGAGGGCCCGGTGGACGAACCGGACGCGGGTGTCCTCCGGATCGGGCGCGGGCATGTGGTCGCTCGTCATGGCAGGTCGGGCGCGACTTCCACGGTCAGCGGGCTGGCCACGACACAGCGGGGGGTGCCCGGGTCCGCGCCGGGCAGTACGGTGACGCGCGCGTAGCCGCGCATCCAGACGGCCGTGCCGTCGAGCACCGGGCTGCTGTCGATCGCCCGCAGGAGAGCGAGGACGCCGTCCCGCCCCGCCGGGCCGACGGCCTCCCCTGCCGGTTCCGGGTCACCGGCGGGCGGTTCCGCCTCGCCGGGGGCCGGGTGTGAGGCCGCCGCGAGGGCCGCCACCACGCGCCCGGCATGGGTGAGGAAGACGCTGCCGTAGCTGGACCCGAAGTCCTCGTACCGCTCCAGGGGCGGGCCCTCGACGGGGACGGGCGCGTGGCCGAGCAGGTGGTGGGCCGAGCCGTGCATCAGGAGACGGCAGCCGGCCTCGCGGTCGTGCTCCGGTTCCCGGCCCGGAGCGGTGTCGGCGAAGAGGACGAGGTTGCGGTAGGTCCCGCCGAGTGTGACGCAGTGCAGCGGTGCCTCGAACTGCACCCACTGACCGGGCCGCAGGTCCGGCTCCGCGAACCAGCGGGCCGACTCCTGCAGGTGCCGGTCCACCTGGTCCAGCCGGCGTAACCGCTGCCGCTCCGCGTCCGCGGCCGGCGCGTCGACGTCGATCCCCCCGACCGGTGTGGTCAGGCGCAGGGCCCCGGTCCGGGGCGTCCGGCGGGCCGCCGGTACGAACTGGTGCAGTTTCCCGTCCGACAGATAGATCAACTCGCGCATTGCCACCCCGCATCGAATGCCCCGCCCGTGTGACCTCATCCTGCCACCGGCTGCCGACACCCACAGGAGAACCGGCCGGCGGAAGCCAGGGCCGCTGCACCTGTTTGCTCCGTTCCTCCGCTTCTGCTACAAGGGCGGCACACGCCGGAAGGGGCAGCCGCGATGCATGACGACCGGAGCGTCACCGAGCACCGGCTTCGGCGGGTTCTCGCGGAGCGGGTCATGCCCGCCGTGCGCGGGGAGTGCGTGCCGCTGGAGGTCGGACGCTGGGACGTTCCGGGGGAGCCCGTGCCCGTGGGGGAGGGACTGGGCGCGCCGTACCGGCCGTGTGCCGTCGGGGACCTCTGGGGGCCGGCCTGGGGGACCACCTGGTTCCGGGTCACCGGGACCGTGCCCGACGGATGGGCCGGCCGGACCGTGGAGGCCGTGCTCGACCTGGGGTTCGACCGGATGATGCCCGGGTTCCAGTGCGAGGGCCTGGTGCACCGGGCGGACGGTGGCGAGGTCAAAGGGCTCCATCCGCTCAACGACTGGGTTCCGGTGGCCGACGCGGCGCGGGGCGGCGAGCGGATCGAGTGGTACGTCGAGGCCGCCGCCAACCCGATGCTGACCGCCCACGCGCCCACGGCCGAGGGGGACCGGCTGACCAGCGGCGACCAACCCCTCTACCGGCTCGGCCGGATGGACCTCACCGTCGTGGAAGCCGAGGTCCGGGAGCTCGGCCGGGACCTCGACGTCCTCCGGGAACTGATGGCGCAGCTCTCCACCGCCGATGCCCGCCGGTACGAGGTCCTGCGCGCGGTCGAACGCGCGCTGGACGCACTGGACCCGGCCGACGTAACGGCCACGGCGGCCGCGGCCCGTGCCGAGCTGCGCGGCGTACTGGCCGCCCCGGCCGCCGCCTCCGCGCACCGGATCAGCGCCGTCGGGCACGCGCACATCGACTCGGCGTGGCTGTGGCCGCTGCGCGAGACCGTCCGCAAGGTGGCGCGCACCACCGCCAACGTGCTCGCCCTGATGGAGGACCACCCGGAGTTCGTGTTCGCCATG
The DNA here is from genome assembly GCF_043199475.1 of Streptomyces sp. NPDC048603. Taxonomy (NCBI): domain Bacteria; kingdom Bacillati; phylum Actinomycetota; class Actinomycetes; order Kitasatosporales; family Streptomycetaceae; genus Streptomyces; species Streptomyces sp. NPDC048603. The sequence continues at coordinate 461,503 of NZ_JBICVY010000002.1, forward strand.
TCCCAGGCCCGGCAGTTCGCCTGGATCAAGGAGCAACGGCCCGGTCTCTTCGAGCGGATCAGGCAGAAGGTCGCGGAGGGGCGGTTCGTGCCGGTCGGCGGGATGTGGGTGGAGTCCGACACCAACATGGTCGGCGGCGAGGCGATGGTCCGTCAGTTCCTCTACGGGAAGCGTTTCTTCCTGGAGGAGTTCGGGATCGAGACCGAGGAGGTGTGGCTGCCCGACTCCTTCGGCTACACCGCCGCGCTGCCGCAGATCGTGAAGCTCTCCGGCTCGCGGTGGTTCCTCACCCAGAAGATCTCCTGGTCACAGGTGAACGCCTTCCCGCACCACACCTTCCGGTGGGAGGGCATCGACGGCACCCGGATCTTCACCCACTTCCCGCCCGTGGACACCTACAACTCCGATCTCGGGCCGGCCCAGCTCGCCCACGCCGCACGCAACTACCGGGAGAAGGGCCGTGGTTCACGGTCCCTGGTGCCCTTCGGCTGGGGCGACGGCGGGGGCGGTCCCACCCGTGAGCACCTGGCCCGGGCGCGGCGCCAGCACGACCTGGAGGGCTCGCCGCGGGTCGGGATCGAGCGCCCCGCGGCCTTCTTCGAGAAGGCCCGCGCCGAATACCCCGACGCACCCGTCTGGGCCGGCGAGCTCTACCTGGAGCTGCACCGCGGCACGTACACCTCGCAGGCGAAGACCAAGCAGGGCAACCGGCGCGCCGAATCACTGCTGCGCGAGGCCGAACTGTGGGCGGCCACCGCGGCCGTCCGGGTGCCCGGCCACCGCTATCCGTACGAGGACCTGGAGCGGATCTGGAAGACGGTCCTGCTCCACCAGTTCCACGACATCCTGCCGGGTTCCTCGATCGCCTGGGTGCACCGGGAGGCCCGCGCCGCGTACGGGACCGTGTTCCGCGAGCTGCAGGCGATCACCGGGGCCGCCCAGGCCGCGCTGGCCGGCCCCGGCGGCACCGGACCCGTCGATCTCGTCGAACTCGTCTTCAACTGTGCCCCGCACGCCCGGAGGGGCGTCCCGGCCGGCGGCGCCGCCGCACCCGCCCCCGACCGTGACCCGGTCACCGTCGGGGCGCGGCCCGGCGGCGGACACGTCATGGCCAACGGCCGGCTGCGGATCGAGATCGACGGCCGCGGCCTGGTGGTCTCCGCCCGTGACCTGGCCGCCGGCCGCGAGGCCGTCGCACCGGGCGCGGCCGCCAACCTGCTCCAGCTGCACCCCGATTTCCCGAACATGTGGGACGCCTGGGACGTCGACTCCTTCTACCGGAACACCGCCACCGACCTCGTGGAGCTCGACTCCCTGGAGGTCACCGGCACCGGCCCGGACGCGGCGACGGTCACCGTCACCCGCTCCTTCGGCGCGGGCTCGACGGCCGTCCAGTCGATGACGCTGCGCTCCGGGTCCTCCGTCCTGGACATCACCACAGAGATCGACTGGCAGGAGACCGAGAAGTTCCTCAAGGCCGCCTTCCCCCTCGACGTGGCGGCCGAACGCTCGGCCGCCGAGACCCAGTTCGGGCACGTCCACCGGCCCACCCACACCAACACCTCCTGGGACGCCGCCCGGTTCGAGATCTGCGCGCACCGCTGGATCCGGGTGGCGGAGCCGGGCTGGGGCGTCGCACTCGTCAACGATTCGACGTACGGGCACGACGTGACCCGGGACGTCCGGCCCGACGGCGGGGTGACCACCACGGTCCGGCTCTCCCTGCTGCGCGCCCCGCGCTACCCGGACCCGGAGACCGACCGGGGCCGCCACACCCTGCGGTTCGCCCTGGCCCCGGGCGCCACGGTCGGCGACGCCGTGCGCGAGGGCCACCGGATCAACCTCCCGGAGCGCGTCCGCCGCGGGGCGGGCCCGGTCGCCCCGCTGGTCGGGGTGGACGATCAGGCCGTGGTCGTCGAGGCGGTCAAGCTCGCCGAGGACCGCAGCGGGGACGTGGTCGTCCGGCTCTACGAGTCCCGGGGCGACCGCGCCCGAACCGTCCTGCGGCCGGGCTTCGCACTCGCGGGGGCCGCCGAGACCGATCTCCTGGAGCGGCCGGTGGAAGCCACGGCCCTGGGCGAACCGTCCCCGGACGGCTCGCTCCCCCTGAGCCTGCGCCCCTTCCAGATCGTCACCCTCCGACTCCGCCGCCCCTGACGCCGGAGTGTGAGCTGTGCCACGGCCGTCCGGGCGCCGGCCGCTCGTGGACGGTGCCGGCGCCCGTGCCGTCGCCCCCGTGATTGTGCACCTAGTTGCATAACGGGGGCCGCCTCGCTACAACAGGGTGACCACATCCGCGCGAGGAGGCGCCGCCATGTCCACCGACCAGAGCCAGTACCCGCACCTGCTGAGCCCCCTGGACCTCGGCTTCACCACACTGCCGAACCGCGTGATCATGGGCTCGATGCACACCGGTCTGGAGGAGCACGAGCGCGGCTTCGAGCGGCTCGCCGCCTTCTACGCCGAGCGCGCCCGCGGCGGCGCCGGCCTGATCGTCACCGGCGGCATCGCCCCCAACGACGCCGGCCGCCCCTTCGCGGGCGGCTCGCGCCTCACCACCGAGGAGGAGGCCGCCGAGCACCGGGTCATCACCGAGGCCGTGCACGCCGAGGGCGGGAAGATCGCCATGCAGATCCTCCACTTCGGCCGGTACGCGTACCACGAGGACCTGGTCGCCCCCTCCGCGCTGCAGGCCCCCATCAGCCCCTTCGTACCGAACGAGCTCAGCGACGACGAGGTCGAGCAGACCGTCGAGGACTTCGTCCGCGCCGCCCGGCTCGCCCGGCTCGCCGGCTACGACGGCGTCGAGATCATGGGCTCCGAGGGCTACCTGATCAACGAGTTCATCGCCGCCGCCACCAACCGGCGCACCGACCGCTGGGGCGGCTCGTACGAGAACCGGGTCCGCTTCCCGCTGGAGATCGTCCGCCGCACCCGCGCCGCCGTCGGCGAGGACTTCATCATCGTCTACCGGCTCTCCATGCTGGACCTGGTGCCCGGCGGCTCCACCCTGGACGAGGTCGTGCACCTGGCCAAGGAGATCGAGGCGGCCGGCGCCACCATCATCAACACCGGCATCGGCTGGCACGAGGCCCGCATCCCCACCATCGCCACCTCCGTCCCGCGCGGCGCCTACACCTGGGTCACCCAGAAGCTCATGGGCGCGGTGGGCGTCCCGCTGGTGACCAGCAACCGCCTCAACACCCCCGAGATCGCCGAGCAGGTCCTCGCCGAGGGCCGTGCCGACCTGGTCTCGCTGGCCCGCCCCTTCCTCGCCGACGCCGCGTTCGTCAACAAGGCGAAGGCCGGCGCCGCCGACACCATCAACACCTGCATCGGCTGCAACCAGGCCTGTCTCGACCACACCTTCAGCGGGAAGATCACCAGCTGCCTGGTCAACCCGCGGGCCTGCCACGAGACCGAACTCGTCCTCCTGCCCACCCGGACGAAGAAGCGCGTCGCCGTCGTCGGAGCCGGTCCGGCCGGACTGGCCTGCGCCGTCTCCGCCGCCGAACGCGGGCATGCCGTCACCCTCTTCGAGGCCTCCGGCCACATCGGCGGCCAGCTCGACATCGCCCGCCGGATCCCCGGCAAGGAGGAGTTCGAGGAGACCATCCGCTACTTCGGGACGCAGCTCGCCGCGCACGGCATCGAGGTCCGCCTGAACACCCTCGCCGACGTGGCCGCCCTCACCGGCTACGACGAGGTGGTCGTCGCCACCGGTGTCACCCCCCGCATCCCCGGGATCGAGGGCGCCGACGGCCCGAACGTGGTCAGCTACCTCGACGTCCTCCGCGACGGCGCGCCCGTCGGCGAGCGCGTCGCCGTCGTCGGCGCCGGCGGTATCGGCTTCGACGTCGCCGAGTACCTCACCGACAGCGGCGAGGGCGCCGCCCAGGACCCCGCCGTCTACTTCCGGCACTGGGGTGTGGACACCTCGTACGAGGCGGCGGGTGGCCTGACCGCCCCCAAGCGGCCGGCCACCCCCCGCACCGTCACCCTGCTCCAGCGCAAGCCCACCAAGGTCGGCGCCGGGCTGGGTACCACCACCGGATGGATCCACCGCGCCGAGCTCAAGCACCGCGGGGTCACCACGGTGGCCGGTGCCACGTACGAGCGGATCGACGCCGAGGGCCTGCACATCACCGTCGGAGGTGAACCGCACCTGGTGCCCGCCGACACCGTCGTGCTGTGCACCGGCCAGGAACCGCGCCGCGGCCTCTACGAGGAGCTCCGCGCGGCCGGCATCGAGGCGCACCTGATCGGCGGCGCCGACGTGGCCGCCGAACTCGACGCCAAGCGCGCCATCAAGCAGGGCACCGAACTGGCTGCCTCGCTCTGACCCGTACGGGGTGTTGTGGCGGTCCCCCCGGGCCGCCACAATCGCCGGATGAGCCTCGCACCCGCTGAAGCCGACAAGATCCTCGCCGACAACTTCGCCCCCTGGGTGCTCGACCTCGGCCTGACCGTCCAGGAGACCGGACCCTCGCACGCCGTGCTCCGGCTGCCCTGGTCGGACCGGCTCGCCCGGGACGGGGGCGGCCTGTCCGGCCAGGCCATGATGGCCGCCGCCGACACCGCGACGGTCATCGCGATCTCGGCGGCCCGCGGCGCGTACGGCCCGATGACCACGGTCCAGCAGTCGACCAGCTTCCAGCGCCCGGTCATCGGCGCCGATCTGCTGATCGACGTACGGATCACCAAGCTGGGCCGGCGGATGGCCTTCGCGGACGTCACCCTGACGCCCGAGGGCGCCGGGGAGCCGGCCGCGAAGGCGTCCACCGTCTACGCCCTGCTGGGCTGAGCGGCCGTCACCGGATCAGCGGCTGCTACCACATCACCGGCATGCGCTCGGGGATCCGCTTCATGAAGCGGGTCCGCCACACCAGCTGGTCGACCGGCACCGCGAGCTTCATCTCGGGCATCTTGTCGAGCAGCGTCTCGATGGCGATCTCGGCGTGCTTCTTGCCGAGCGCGGTGGCCGGGCAGTAGTGGCCGCCGCCGCCGAAGGAGAGGTGCGTGTTGTTGTTCGGGCGCTCCAGGTCGATCTCGTCCGGGTTCTCGAACGCCTCCGGGTCGAAGTTGGCGCCCTCGACCAGCACCAGCACCAGCTCGCCCTTCTTCACCAGGACGTCGCCGAGCTGCATGTCCTCCGTGGCCAGCCGCGGCAGGCCGTCCGCGATGGACAGGTTGATGCGCAGCAGCTCGTCGAGCGCGGCCGGGATCTTCGACCGGTCGGCCTTGAGTTCCTCCCACAGCTCGGGGTGCTGCAGCAGCGAGAAGATCGCCATGGTCAGGAAGCCCATGGTGGAGATCACGCCGGCCCCGAAGAAGGTCACGCCGACCGTCGCCAGCATCTCGTCGGTCAGGTGCGCGTAGTCCGGGTCCTCGCGCAGCGCGGCGAGCTCGGCCATCAGCCCGTAGGTGGCGGGGTCGTCCAGCCGCTCGACCATGTAGGCCATGTCCCGGTCCCAGTTGAGCTTGGCACCGGTGACGGGGCAGGCGGAGTTCATGAATGCGATGTCCAGGCTGGCCGCCAGCTTCTGCGCGTCCTCGAACGGGATGCCCAGGATCCGGCAGTGCATCGCCTCCGAGTACGGGCTGGTGAACGCGGCCCGCAGGTCCACCGGGGCGCCGGTGGCGAGGATCGTGTCGACCAGCTCGGCGGCGTTGGCGCGCATGTACTCCACCAGGCCCTCGGCCTTCGGGTTGATCGCCTTGAGCACGGCCTTGCGGAGCCCCGCGCCGGTGATGTTGCCCATGTTGTTGACGACCTCGGGCGGGATCGTCAGCGCGTACTGCCGGGGCACGCCCGGCGCCGAGGTCTCCTTGAGGCTGAACCGCGGATCCTCCAGAACCTGCTTGCACAGCTGATAGGAGGACACCAGCCAGGCTTCGTCGCCGGCTATCGTCCGGACCTTCTTGACCGGCTCGGACCGCAGCGCCTCGATCTCCGCCGGCAGACGGTCACCGCGCGAGTCGAACGGGAAGTCGATCAGCTCGGGAAGTGTCTCAACGGTCATCGGAAGCTCCTTCGGCGGGCGTGATGATGGCGTGGCCCTGGTTTCTGGAGGCACGCAGACCGGCGCCCCGGGAGTACAGCAGCTCGGCCATCGGCAGGAGCTGGTGGTAGCAGTTGAGCGAGGACGGAACCCCGAAGATGGCCGGGGTGTCCAGGAAGAGCGGGGCTTCGGCGCAGATGTACTTCAGGCAGACTTCGCGCTGCCGCTGCGTGCTCGGTTCCCCGTTGGACTTGGTGGACAGGAAATAGGTGGCGAGTTCCTCGCAGATCTTCCTGAACTCGTGGTCCGAGTCGAGGAGTTTGATGATCCGCGCGTGGATCTCCAGGTACGCGTCGTTCTCCAGGAACTCGGAGAGCTTGCGCGACCGGATCCGGCCGTCGCCCGGGTCGAGCTCGGCCGCGGCGTTCTGGACCTTGGCCCGGACACCGCGCAGGTTCTTGACCGCCTTGCGCTGGGCGTCGACGGGATCGTACCCGAACGCCTCGTACATCTCGGCCACATGGAGGTCGGTGTACAGGATGTCGACCTCGTTGAAGTTCTCGAATCCCCATCGTCCGAGATCCAGCACGCGCTGGGCCGAGAAATAGCTGTTGCCGGGAGATATGCCGATCAGAGCATGATCCCCAGCAGAATGAATGACCTCGCAGTGCAATGTATATGGCTGAACGTTAAACAGTTCAGTTGCCCTGGCTGTCGCTGTCGTTGTCGTTGTGGTCAACGTCGTCAACGGAGAGCGTCCTCCGCGTCGCTAGTCGCAAGAGCCTCGTGCTCTTGGTGTGGCGACGACGCCGTGAAGTTAACGAGCGAGCACGGAGCGTGTCAATGTCGTCTTGTGAAAAGCATGTTGCCTGTGGCGGCCACGTTGTTTGGCCTGATCAGGGCTACCAATCGGTAGTACGCGTCCGCACTGACGGAACGACAGAAAGACGGCAGATGACGTTGATCGAAACAGAACGGCGGAGTGCGCACCCGGTGGTGAGCACTCCGCCATTGCCGCCTAGGATGGTCAGTGCGCGTTGCGCTCCGGCAGGTCGACCTCCGCCGGGGCGAGCACCGCCGAGGCGGCACCCCGCTCGGTGGTCGCGAATCCGCGCGCCGCACCCGATGCCTGCCCGGCCGACGCCTGCGCGGCCGGTGCCTTGCCGCAGAACGCCGCCTCCAGGGTGCCGCCGAGCACCGTGTTGGCGGATCCCTTGTTGGAGGTGTTCGCCATCGCGGCCAGGCTCCGGCGGCCGTCGCGGGTGGTGAACGCGTAGGTGTAGAAGCCCTGTACGGTGCCCGTGTGACCGTAGACCGAGGTCCCACAGGACAGGTCGTAGCGGCGCAGCCCCAGCCCGTAGTGCCGGGTCTTCGCCGCGTCGGTCGGGGTCACGTTGAGCATCTCGTCCAGCTGTGCGGCGGGCAGCAGCCGCCCGCCGAGCAGCGCGGACGTGAAGGTGTTCAGATCGGCGGGACTGGAGATGACCGCTCCGGCGGACTGCGCCCAGGACACCGTCTGCTCGGTGGAGTCCACCAGCGGCGCGCCGGCCTCGTCCGGGTGCAGGTAGCCGCGGGCGTGCGTGCCCTTGATCCGCGTGTCCGGGTGCACGTAGGAGGTGTTCTTCAGCTTCAGCGGCTTGAAGATGCGCTTCTCGTACTCCTTGGCCACCGGCTTGCCGGTGATCTTCTCGATCAGCATGCCGACGACCACGAAGTTGGTGTTCGAGTACTTGTACGCCACGCCGGGCTCGGTGGTCCGCGGCTTGCTCAGCGACAGCTCGACCAGCTCGCGGTAGCCGAAGGTACGGTTGCGCACCGCCTCGAAGCCGGGGACGGTCTGCTGGAACATGTCCTCGGTGTAGTCCCACAGGCCGCTGCGGTGGGTGAGCAGGTGACGGACCGTGATCCGGTCGTCGGGCAGCAGCTTCGGCAGGTACGTGTTCACCGGCTCGTCCAGCTTGATCCGGCCCTCGGCCACCAGCTGCAGCAGCACCACGGAGGAGAAGGTCTTGCTGACGCTGCCCACCCGGAAGCGGGCCTTGGTGTCCATCGCCGCGCCCGAGACCCGGTCGCGGACGCCCTCGGCCTTCGTGACCACGCCCTCCGGGCCGGTGTAGCGGGCCATCGCGCCCGGGGCCCCCTCGGCCATCGTGTTCCGGAGGACCTGCGCCAGCGCGGCGGAATCGGGCGCTCCGGAGACGGGCGGCGCGGACGCGGCGGTCGCGGCCGGGGCCAGACCCGCGAGCAGCGCCAGTGCGACGGCGGAGACGGTCGCACCGCGGCGGGCGGACGGACGAACGGACAGGGCCATGACGCTCCTTGACTCGTGATCAGCTGCAATCACCGCAGAGCCTACGGAAGATCATGTCCGGACTCCGCACAGCCGCGTCGCGGCCGTGCCGCGGACTTGCCACGACCTCGTCGCGGAATCGTCACCGCCACTTCACCGCGCCCCGCACGAACGGCGTAGCTGCGAAGGCATCGCACCTGGTCGGCGGCCGTATCGCGGCAGTAGCCGCAATGCGTTCGGCGTGCCAGATTGAACGGCATGGCAGGCAATCACTCCCACCCGCACGGGCGGGCCCGCACCCGCCACCGGATCGCCCATCTCCTCACCCCGCACAGCCATGACACGCGCGACCGGGTCGACGCCGGCATGGAAGCCTCCCGCGAAGGCATGCGCACGCTCTGGCTGTCCCTCGCCGTGCTCGGCGCGACCGCACTCGTCCAGGCCGCCGTGGTCACCCTCTCCGGATCGGTGGCGCTGCTCGGCGACACCGTGCACAACGCCGCCGACGCCCTGACCGCCGTCCCCCTCGGCATCGCCTTCGTCCTCGGCCGCCGCGCGGCCGACCGCCGCTACACCTACGGCTACGGCCGCGCCGAGGACCTCGCCGGCATCGCCGTCCTCACCACCATCGCCGCCTCGGCCGCCTTCGCCGGGTACGAGGCGGTCGACCGGCTCCTGCACCCGCGGGAGATCACCCACCTGTGGGCGGTGGCCGCCGCCGCACTGGCCGGATTCCTCGGCAACGAATGGGTGGCCCGCTACCGCATCCGCACCGGCCGGCGGATCGGCTCGGCCGCACTGGTCGCCGACGGCCTGCACGCCCGCACCGACGGATTCACCTCGCTGGCCGTGCTGCTCGGCGCCGGGGGAGCCGCGGTGGGGCTGCCCCACGCCGACCCCGTCGTCGGCCTGCTGATCACCGCGGCGATCCTGCTGGTCCTGCGGGACGCGGCGAGGGAGGTCTTCCGGCGGCTGATGGACGCCGTGGACCCCCGGCTGGTCGAGGCGGCGGAGGCCGCGCTGCGCGGGGTGGACGGCGTACGGGACACCGGACCGGTGCGGATGCGGTGGATCGGGCACGCCCTGCGGGCGGAGGCCGCGATCGTCGTCGACCCGCACCTGACCGTCGTCGAGGCCCACCGCCTGTCCGTGGCCGCCGAACACGCGCTCATCCACGCCGTACCGAGGCTCACGGCGGCCACCGTCCACACCGACCATCTCCCCACGGCCGCCGCCCCCGACCCGCACGCCGCCCTCGCGCACCACCTGCCGCACTCGCACCCCCACCCGCACCCCCACCCGCATCCCCACCCGCATCCCGCCGGCGGCTAACCGACCCGGTGGACCCGCTGGCTGCCGAGTTCGTAGCGGGCGCCGACGACGGCCAGCCGTTTCGCGGCGATCCGGGCCGCCAGCTCCGGCTCGGCCGCCAGCCGTGCCCGGACCAGCAGCACGTTCGCGGTGATCGCGGCGTCCACCCGCGCGTCACCCCGGAGCTTCCGGTCGATCGCGGGACGGATCTGGTCGACCAGGTACTGCATGTGCGCGGGCAGCTCCGCCCCCGAACCGTCGGCGTGGACCGCGGCCGCTACGGCCCCGCAGGACTGGTGCCCCAGCACCACGACCAACGGGATGTCCAGCTCCAGGACCCCGTAGGCGATGCTGCCCAGGACCGCCTCGTCGAGCACCTCGCCCGCCGAACGCACCGTCAGCAGATCGCCGAGCCCCTGGTCGAAGACCAGCTCGGGCGGCACCCGGGAGTCGACGCAGCCGAGCACGACGGCGAACGGGTGCTGCCCGCCGAGCAGGGCCTGCCGCACCGTGCGGGTCTCGTCCGGATGCTTCTCGTGCAGGGTCCGCCAGCGCCGGTTCCCCGCCGCCAGTTCGCGCAGCGCGGTGTCCGGTCCGGCCGGTCTCCGCTTCGCGGTGCCCGGGCTCGTGGCCCCGGCGCTGCCGCTGCCGGGGCCGGCCGGGGCCGGGCCGGGGCCGGAGAGCAGTCCGGCGCTCAGCACGGCCGCCCCGGTCAGGACGGTCCGCACCAGCCGCCGGCGCCCCGGCACCCGTTCGGCCGCGGCGGGTTCCGCATCGCCAGTCATGGGCGGTCACGGTAAGGGGACACGGGGCCGGGCCGGCCCCCGGCACGGGCATACGCTATGAATTTTGGGCAATTTTGATCAAATCGGGCAGTGCTCAGTCGGCGGCGTCCCACAGGGCCTGGAAATCGGGGAATCCCGGCGGGGCGGCCCCATCGCCGTCGGTGTCCGGGAAGGACTGCTCGGCCCAGATGGTCTTCCCCCGGTCGTGGTAGCGCGTGCCCCACAGCTGGGTGAGCTGCGCGACCATGAACAGGCCCCGCCCGCCCTCGTCGGTCTCCAGCGCCCGCCGGATGTGCGGGGAGGTGCTGGCGCCGTCGGACACCTCGACGATCAGCTCCCGGTCACGGATCATGCGCAGCCGCACCGGTGGGCTCCCGTACCGGACGGCGTTCGTGACCAGTTCACTGACCACCACTTCCGTGTTGAAGGACAACTCCTCCAGTTCCCATTCCGCCAGCTTCGCCGTCGCGAGCGCGCGGGCCCGGCCCACCTCGGCCGGCTGCGCCGCCAGCTCCCAGGTCGCCTGGTGGTCCCCGTCCAGCCCGTGCACGCGCACCATCAACAGGGCCGCGTCGTCATGCGGCAGGGTCGGCAGCAGCCGGCCCATCAGCCGGTCGCAGGCGGATTCGAGCCCGCCGCCATCGCGGCCGGGGCCGTCGGCCGGGAGTGCCGCCAGCGCGGCCCGGAGCTGTTCCTGCCCCGCGGCGAGGTTCTCCTCCGCCGCCGTCACCAGGCCCTCGGTGTAGAAGACCAGCAGCTGCCCGTCGTCCAGGGTCACCTCCCGGCTCTCGAACGGCAGCCCGCTCCCGCCGAGGACGGGGCCGTCGGGGAGTTCCAGGAACTCGACCGAGCCGTCCGCCGACAGCAGCGCCGGCGGCGGATGCCCGGCGCCCGCCAGGCCGCACCGCCGCGACACCGGATCGAAGACCGCGTACACGCAGCTGGTGCCGGCCGCGCCGCTGCCCGCGAGTCCCTGCCCGTGCTCGTCGTGGAACCGGTTGACCTGGTCGTCGAGCCGGCCCAGCAGTTCCTCCGGTGCCAGGTCCAGGTCCGCCAGGGTGCGTACGGCGGTGCGCAGCCGTCCCATCGTCACCGCGGAGTGCAGCCCGTGCCCGGCCACGTCGCCCACCACCAGGGCGACCCGGGCGCCCGACAGCGGGATGACGTCGTACCAGGCGCCGCCCAGCACGGTGTGCCCGGTGGCCGGCACGTAGCGGGCCACCGCGTCGACCGCGCCGAGGTCCGGCAGCCGCTGCGGCAGCAGACTCCGCTGGAGGGCCAGCGCCGTGGTGCGTTCCCGGGTGTAGCGGCTCGCGTTGTCGATGCAGACGGCGGCCCGTGCCACGAACTCCTCGGCCAGCATGACGTCGTCGGGCTCGAAGGGGTGGGCGCGCGCGGACCGTACGAACACGGCCGTGCCCAGCGCGGCCCCGCGCGCGAACATCGGCACGAGCAGCCACGAGTGCACGCCGTACTCCCGCACCAGGTCCGCCCGCGCGGGGTCGGCGGGGGCGAACTCGTCGATCAGCTCCTGCCCGCTCATCAGCCGGGGCTCGCCGCCCGCGAGGGCGAGCCGGGTCGGTGATCCGCGCGCCGAGGCGTGCGCGTCGACCTCGCCCAGCGGGACCATGGCCTCGCTGCGGGCCGCCTCGGCCACCGAACTCGCGGCACGGCGCAGCGGGACCCAGTCGGCGGTCGGCCCCGCCGTCGGCTCCTCACCGCCGAAGACCGGGTCCAGCAGGTTGACATAGGAGTGGTCGGCGAACTGCGGCACGGCCAGGTCCACGAGCTCCTGCGCGGTCCGCAGCACGTTCAGGGTGGTGCCGATCCGGGTGCTGGCGTCGTTGACCAGCGCCAGCCGTTCCCGGGCCCGGGCCCGGTCCGTGGCGTCGACCACCACGTGCGCCAGCGCGATCACCTCCCCGGCGCGGCTGCGCAGAGGCAGGATCGACTCCGACCAGACGTGGTCCCGGTACGGGTCGGCCGGGGTGCGGCCGTGCACCTCCTCGGCGATCTGCGCCTCTCCGGTCTCCAGGACGTGCCGCTGGCGGGCCTCGAAGGCGTCCAGGTCCAGCAGGCCGTCCGGGGCCACCTCCGCCATGGTGCGCCCGGTGAAATCGACGCCGGCGAAGGTCCCGGTGCTGCGCTGGGCCGCGTTCTGCGCCAGGAAGCGGAGCTCGGTGTCGAAGACGTCGATGACCGCCGGGGAATCGGTGAACATACCCCTGAGCAGGGCGTCGCCCAGTTCCCGCCGCCGTGCGGCGCCACTCTCCACGATCTGGACCAGCCACTGCCGGTCACCGCCGGTGGCCATCATGGGGCGGGCCCGCAGGGTCACGTCCACCGGGTGCCCGGTGCGGTGCCGCAGGACCGCCGGGCCCAGCTCGGCCACCGGGTCCGTACCGCACCGCGCCATGATTCCGGCGGCGTCCGAGCGCGTGTAGAGCAGGTCCGCCGCGCGCCGTCCGCGGAGTTCCTCCGCGGACCAGCCGAGCAGGGCCTCCGCCCCCGGGCCGAGGCCCAGCAGCACTCCGTGCACGTCCATCAGGGCGTAGGTCTCGTCGCCCGACTCGGTGAAGACCCCGGAAGGATCATGGAACAGCGGGTCGTGCATCACTCCGCCCTACTCCGTGCCGGTCCCGCTGTCATTGTCCCTTCCGGTGCCGCCCGGCGCAGCCCGGTCGGGCGGGGGAGGGCGGGCGTGGGCGGGCGGGGACACGAGGGCGGGGCGGGTGTGAGGAGGGGTGGAAAGCTCCGCCCGTCGAACACCGCTGATCGGCGGGCGGAGCATCCGGTACCGGGCCCTCCGGCAGCGAGAGCCGCCAAGCGGCCGGGAGGGCGGGCGTTTCACAGTGAATCATTCAAGAGGCAAGCATGCCAGATGGCCTTGCAAATGCCAGGCGATAAGCGTGAAGGGGCGGGCTCCTGCGTATGGCCCGTCCGACCCCCATCCCGCCAGGCGGGACCGTTGGAAGGATCTTAGGGAGGTCGGGTTAGCATATGAGCACCGCCTAGCTCGAAAGATGAACCTGTGACTGCCAAAGAGGACTCGTTCACCAGCTGGAAGAACCGCGAGGAGATCGCGGAGTCGATGATCCCGATCATCGGGAAGCTGCACAGGGAGCGGGACGTCACGGTCCTGCTCCACAGCCGCTCCTTGGTGAACAAGTCGGTGGTCAGCATTCTCAAGACCCACCGATTCGCCCGCCAGATCGCCGGCGAGGAGCTCTCGGTCACCGAGACGTTCCCCTTCCTGCAGGCCCTGACGACGCTCGACCTCGGTCCCTCCCAGATCGACCTGGGCATGCTCGCGGCCACCTACAAGGCCGACGACCGCGGCCTGTCGGTCGAGGACTTCACCGCCGAGGCCGTCGCCGGTGCCACCGGTGCCAACAAGCTGGAGCGCGGCGCGGGCCGTGACGTCGTCCTCTACGGCTTCGGCCGCATCGGGCGCCTCGTCGCCCGCCTGCTGATCGAGAAGGCCGGCTCCGGCAACGGCCTGCGGCTGCGCGCCATCGTCGTCCGCGGCGGCGGCGACCAGGACCTCGTCAAGCGCGCCTCGCTGCTGCGCCGCGACTCCATCCACGGCCAGTTCCAGGGCACGATCACGGTGGACGAGGAGTCCAGCACGATCTACGCCAACGGCAACGCCATCCGGGTGATCTACGCCAACGACCCCTCCGAGGTCGACTACACGGCGTACGGCATCAAGGACGCCATCCTCATCGACAACACCGGCAAGTGGCGCGACCGCGAGGGCCTCTCCAAGCACCTGCGCCCCGGTATCGACAAGGTCGTCCTGACCGCGCCCGGCAAGGGCGACGTCCCGAACATCGTCCACGGCGTCAACCACGACATGGTGAAGCCGGACGAGCGGATCCTGTCCTGCGCCTCCTGCACCACCAACGCGATCGTCCCGCCGCTGAAGGCGATGGACGACGAGTACGGCGTGCTGCGCGGCCACGTGGAGACCGTCCACTCGTTCACCAACGACCAGAACCTGCTGGACAACTACCACAAGGCCGACCGCCGCGGCCGTTCCGCGCCGCTCAACATGGTCATCACCGAGACCGGTGCCGCCTCGGCCGTCGCCAAGGCCCTGCCGGACCTCAAGGCCCCGATCACCGGCAGCTCGATCCGCGTGCCCGTGCCGGACGTCTCGATCGCCATCCTCAGCCTGCGCCTGGGCCGTGAGACCACGCGCGACGAGGTCCTCGAGTACCTCCGCGACGTCTCGCTGCACTCGCCGCTGAAGCGCCAGATCGACTTCACCACCGCCCCCGACGCCGTCTCGATGGACTTCGTGGGCTCGCGCCACGCGTCGATCGTCGACGCCGGCGCCACCAAGGTCGACGGCGACAACGCGATCCTCTACCTCTGGTACGACAACGAGTTCGGCTACTCGTGCCAGGTCATCCGGGTCGTCCAGCACGTCTCCGGCGTGGAGTACCCGACCTTCCCGGTCGCCAACGCCTGATTGCGGCGCTCCTGAACAAAGGGGTGGAGCCCGGTGCCGATGCGGCACCGGGCTCCACCCCTTTCTCCGTGCGGTCCGGTGGTGCGGGTCAGAGGCGGTTGATGTAGAGGCCGGCGTCGATGGTGTGGTCGACGGTGCCGGGCTCGCCGGTGGTCACGTCGGCGGTGGCCGTCCGGGCGTACTGGGGACCGTCGGCTGCCGGGTCGGAGTCGACGTCGGCGGTGGCCCCGGCGACGTTCTGGGGAGACCAGTACAGCTGGGTGGCGGGGTCGGGCGGCGGCCGGACGCCGATGGCGGCGAGGTTGGCGGTCGACTTGTCGAACCGGACCTTGTACGGGGTGTTCGGGCGGACTCCGTGCTCGGGGCCGAAGTAGTAGGCCCCGTCGGCCCCGGTGGTCACGGTCGCCAGCACGCGGGCGCCGTCCGCGGACAGCAGCTGGACGGTGACGCCGGGGATGCCGGGCTCGTCGTTGTCGACGCTCTGCGCGCCGCCCCTGTTGCGGTCGAACCAGACGCGGCTGCCGATCTGGACGGCCGGCTCGTCGCAGAGCACTTCGAGGTCGCCGAGGCCGTTGGCCTTGCCGAATCCTCCGTCGAGCGGCTGGTTGAGCTTCTGGATGCTGAAGCCGTGCTCGAAGGTGTTGGTGCCGCGGCTGCCGGTGGTGCGGTCGAAGAAGGCGCTGCCGCCGGTCCACGCCTGGTTGGTGGGGTCCAGGGCGGTACTGGCGATGCGGTCCTCGCGCAGCGAGAGGGCGAGGGCGCCCTGGGCGGTCTCCTGGTGCACGCCCGGCCAGTTCTCACCCGGGTAGTACTCGACGACGTTGGCGGGCTGGCCGCCGTTGGGCCGGGTGGGCGCGTTGTTCGGGCAGGCCCCGGTGCCCTCCCACTCGAAGGTCCCGTCGCTCTTGCGGCAGGCCCGGTTGATGTCGCCTCCGGAGACGGTGGAACCGCTGTTGGAGTACGCCGGGTTGGGGTTGGGCATCTCGTAGCCGGTCATGTCCGCGAAGCGGTCGCGGAAGCCGAGGACCAGGTCGCCGTTGCTCTCGACGACGATGTCGGACAGCAGGGGCTCGGGATGGGCGGCCAGGTTCTGGGGGAAGGTGGACGCGCCGGTGGTCCAGGGGAACCAGCGGTTGAAGCCGGGCACGGAGACGTTGGGCTCGCCGCGCGGGAAGGTGAGGGCCTTCCGCAGCACCGGCGTCGGTGAGAAGACCGCGGTGACCGGGTTGTACGTCCACACCACCGCTTCGAGGTCGTTCGCGTTCTGCGAGGACTCGGCGGAGCAGACGCCGCCGACGTAGACGACGCCGTCGCGCACCCCGAGGCCGAAGGGCCGCCAGTCCGAGGCCGCCCGGCAGCCGGGGTCGGGGATGGCCACCGAGGCGATCGGGGCGACCGCGGTCGGCTGGGTGGCGTTGTAGGTGTACAGGCGGCGGTCGTTGAGGTTGACCGCGTAGAGCTGCCGGTTGTCCTCGGAGATGTCGATGTCGCCGAGGGACTCCTTGCCGACGGTGCCGACGAACGGGCCGTCGAACCGGACCGAGTCCTGGTGGGCGGTGGTGCCTGCGTTCGGCACGGTGGTGAAGAGGGTGGTGGCGCCTCCGGCACGGGGGGTGACGTAGATGGCGCCCTGGCCCCCCGGTCCGTAGACGGTGTGCCGCTTGGCGTGGGCGCCGGTGAAGATGCGCCGCTGCGAGGTGTGGTAGGCGAGGCCGTAGGTGTTGCCGGTGTCGTTGCGGGTGGCGAGGGTGGTGGTGTTGCCCGTGTTGCTGTCACCCCGGTCGCGGTAGTTGAAGGTGACCGTGGTGCGCACGGTGCCGGACTTGTTGGCGGCGACCTGGCACGGTGTGGCCAGGCGTGGGTTGTCCTCGCACCAGTCGGCCGGATTGCGTACGCCCAGGGTCAGCTGGGCGTCCTCGCCGTTCCGGACGTCGACGATGGCCCCCTCCGAGGCCAGCCCGCCGGCCGCGCCGAAGGACGGCTTGAGGAAGGAGTTGGGGGGCAGGTTCATCCGGACGTAGTACTTGCCGCCGTACAGGGTGGTCGTGGGCGGGAAGACCGCGTACCCGTCCGGCCCGGTGACGGCGGTGACCTTCACGCCGTCCATGTCCTCCAGCTCGACGACGATGCCGGCCACCCCGAGTTCGGAAGCGGCGTCGTTGCGGCCGTTGGTGTTGGAGTCGCGGACGACCTTGATGCGGACGGTGCCGTCGCCCGGGTCGGCGCCGAGGGCGGGTTGGTGCAGGATTCCTGTGGTCAGGGCCAGTCCGGCGGCAAGCGCCAGCGCGGCCCTCCTCAAGGCTTTCAAGGCTCTCCCCTTGGGTCACACAAAGTGATGGTGAACACGTTGCGTAACCATCATCGGGGGTTGTTGATCAAGCCTGGATATCCGGGAAGCGAGATTCGCACTTTTGAGTGACGTGACCCGCGACGGGGCGAGGTCGTGCAGAACCGGTTCAGCGCCCGTCCCGGAACAGCGCCGCGCCGAGCGGGAGTTCAGGGCCGAATCCCGGAAGGATCAGGAAGGCCCCGGACGCCGTGGCGGTGACGAACCCCATCAGTTCGTCCCCGTCGTCCAGGCGGCGCTGGGTGGCGGTGAAGGTCCGCAGCTGCCGCTGGAAGCTGACGAAGAGCAGTCCCTGGTCCTCGGGGCCGTTGTGGTAGCTGTACCCGCGGCGCAGCATCCGGCCGCTGCCGGTGGCGTTCGGATTGGCCCGCCGGGCGTGGGCCATCGCGGGCACCAGGTAGCGGCCGCGCGGCGACTTCGCCGACAGGTCCGGCCGGTCCAGCGGTCCGCCCCCGCTCAGGGGCGAGCCGTCCGTCTTGCGCCTGCCGACCGCCTCTTCCTGCCGGGCGGTGGGCTGGGCGAGGAAGCCGGGCACGTCGATGCGCAGCCGCCGCACCACCGCGATCGTGCCGCCGGCGGCGGGACCGGGGCCGGGCAGCCACACCTCCCGCTCCAGCTCGCCGCGGCTCCGGGGGATCTCGATCCCGTCCGGGAAGCCCAGCAGATTGCGCACCGGACCGCCGCCCGGCGGCCGGAACCCCGTCTGCGACCAGCGGCGGGACGCCCCCTCCGCGGTCAGCCGCGCCGCCAGGCGCACGTCCGCGAGGAGCAGGGCGACGGGGTCGCTCGCACACGTCTGCACCAGCAGGTCGCCGCCCCACGTTCGAGCGGTCCGCTCCTCCCGGGCGAAGGCCGGCAGCTCCAGGTCGCCCGGCCCGCCCCGGCCCGCCCCGGCGGAAAGCCGCGGTCCCACCCCCACGGTCACGGTCAGATCGCCGGCGGCCACCCCGTCCAGGGCGGCCCCGGACGACCCGGTCAACTCCAGTACCTCCCGGCCCAGTCGGGCGAGGACCTCGCCGAACGGCGCTTCCGGAGGGAACCCGTACACCGAGACCACGGCGTGGCCCTGGGGCTGCGCGGGCCGGTCCACCCCGGCCTGGCGGCCCCCCGCGGCCGCCACAGCCCTCGCGGGGACCTCGCCCGGCGGCCGCGGATCGGCGGTTCCCCCGGTTCCTCCGGCTCCGCCGCGGGCGCCGCCGGGCGACGGCGTGCCGGACCGGCACGCGGTCAGCGCGGCGAGCAGGGGAACCCCGCCCAGCAGTGAACGGCGCGCCGTGGAACGCCTCTCACGCGTATCGGCCTGCGGATTGTCACTCTGCGTCGTCATGTGCGTACTCTACGTGCGACTGATCGGCCGCCTGATCCGGCGGCCGGCTCCGCCCGCCCGGATGAGGACGTCCCCCCGTGCCGTCTCCCCGCACCAGAACCCCCGCCGCGCTGTTCGCCACCGCCGTCACCACCCTGGCCGCGATCGTCGCCTCCGCCTGTACGGCCGCCCCCGGGCCGGCCGACGACGCCCCCCGCGCCCCCGTCACGATCCGCGTGCCCGCCGACGCGTCCACCGTCAACGCCGCGCTGGACCGGGCCCGTCCGCGCGACCTCGTCCTGGTCTCCCCGGGCGTCTACCGGGAGAGCGTCCGCGTCCGCACCCCGCGGGTCACCCTGCGCGGCACCGACCGCAACCGGGTGGTCATCGACGGAGAGGGCCGCCGGGGCAACGGCGTCGTGGTCACCGCCCCGGGCGTCTCGGTGGAGAACCTCACCGTCCGCAACCACCTCCAGAACGGAGTGCTCGTCACCGGCCTGAAGAGCGGCGGCGAAGGCGTCGGACGCGGCAGCGACGGTTACCACCGCCTCGACCCGGCCGCCGACCCGCCGCTCACCGGCTTCCGCGTCCGCTACGTCACCGCCGCCGACAACGGCCTGTACGGCATCTACGCCTTCAACGCCCGCCGCGGCACCATCGAGCACAACTACGCCTCAGGCAGCGCCGATTCGGGCCTGTACGTGGGCCAGTGCAAGCCCTGCGGCATCCTCGTGCGAGGGAACGTGGCCGAACGCAACGCCGTCGGCTACGAGGGCACCAACGCCAGCGGACCTCTCTGGGTCGTCGGCAACCGCTTCACCGGCAACCGCGTCGGGATGACCGTCGGATCCGACTACCTCGAAGCCCTCACCCCGCAGACCGGCGCCGTCATCGCGGGCAACCTCATCGCCGGCAACGCCGCCCCCGACACCCCCGAACAGGCCGACGGCGGCTTCGGTATCGGCCTCGGCATCGCGGGCGGCCGCGACAACACCGTCGCCCGCAACCGGATCACCGGCCATCCCCGGGCGGCCCTGATCCTGTCCTCGACCGAGGACCTCCCGCCGATCGGCAACCGCATCACCGGAAACCTCTTCACCGGCAACGCCGTTGACGCCGCCTACCTCACCTCCGCGCACGCCCCCGGCAGCGGCAACTGCTTCGCCGGTCCCCTCGGCCGCACCCTGCCCGCCGACCTGGCGACCACCCTGGCCTGCCCCGCGGGCAGCAGCCCGGTCCCCGGCCCCCGGACACCGCCGGCCTTCGCGCCCGCGCCGGTGGGAGTGCCCTTCCTCGACGTGCCCCTGCCGCCCGTGCAGCCCCAACTGCCCGGTGCGGCAACGGCGGTGGCCGAACCGGTCACCGGACCCACCGGCCCCGTCGGCCCGGAGTCCGTCCCCGTGCCCACCGCCACCCTGCTGGCCGACCGCAGCCGGGACCGCCGATGACGCTCGCCCGGACCTTCCCCCGCCGGGGCATCCCCCGTCGCCGCACCGCTCTCGCGGCCGCCCTGCTCTGCCTGCTCGCGCTCACCGCCTGCTCGTCGCGCGGCGGCGCCGACGAAAAGGCTCCCGAACCCCGGCCCCTCACCGCCGAGGAGGCCGACCGCGTGGCCCTGGCCCGCTTCACCACGTACCGCCGGGGCACCGGCGAGGTCACCGCGGCCATCCCCTCCCGCGGCCGCACCGTCACCCTCACCGGCCGCATCGACTGGCGCCGCCACCGCGGCTACGCCGAGATCCGCGACGACGCCGAACCCCCGGCCCGCGAACTCGTCCACTGGACCACCGCAGCCGTCGCCGTCCACCCCGGGTGGCCCGGGGGACTGCCGGACCGGCCCCCCGCCTCCGGCTGGCAGGTCCACCGGCTGGTCCCGCGCGGCTCCGCCCTCGACAGCGCCCTGGTGCTCCTCCTCCAGCTGGGTGCCGACCGTCCCGACAACGCCCAGCTGCTGGCCCGCAGCGACGCCCGCCGGCTGCGCGACGACCGCATCGGCAAGACCCCCGTCATGGTCGTCGCCGGCCCCGGAGCCCCCGGCGCGCCGACGGGCAGTGGCCGGCTCGGCAACACCCGCTACTGGATCGACGCCGACGGCACGCTGCTCCGCTTCAAGGCACGGGTGGGCGGCGAGGCCCGCTGGACGTCCGCCGAACTGCCCCCGCGGCCCGCCGCCCCGCTGCCCGCCCCGCCACCCGGACTGCTCCAGGGGACGCAGTAGCGGTCAGGCCGGATCAGCCACGCTCGACGGCGGTCGAGTCCGTGTCCGTGGCCGAGTCCGTGGCCGAGGCCGGGGCGACGGGAGCGCCCGGCGTCCCCGTGGCCCCGGCCGACGGCGAAGGCGGGGCGGCCGACGCCTCGGGCTCGCAGACGACCTCGTCGCGCGGCGTGTAGTGGGTCTCGTAGGTCTCCCGCCCGACCTCCTTGCCGCCGTTCACGAACACCCGGTCCACGGACACGTCGAAGCCCTCCAGCGGCGTCTGCACCTCGCACGTGGGCCCGGTGCCCGTGCGCTTCGCCGGGGGCACCACGTTCGTCCGCGGGCCCTGGGTCGCGCGTATCTCGTCGTACTTCTTGGTGCCGAGCAGGGAGATGGTCACCGAGGTGTCCGTGGACTGCGCCCGGACGTACAGGGCGTGCCCGGTGTCGTTGCGCCAGCGCAGGTCCAGCGTGCCCCAGGCGACGGTCGCCTCGCGGCCCTCGGGGTACCGCTCGATGTAGAACGAGTGGGCGCCGTGCTCGACCGGCTTGACGCCCGCGAAGAACGCGGCGTTGTACATGGTGGTCGCGACGGCCGAGACGCCGCCGCCGGGCGACTTCACGTACTGCCCGTCGTTGATCATGATGCCGTCGACGAACCCGTTCTCCTCGGTGCGCTCGCCGACCGTGTCGTTGAAGCTCCAGGTCTGGCCCGGCAGCACCAGGGATCCGTCGATCAGATCCACCGCACGCCCCACGTTGGTGGTCCGGTAGGGGGCGGAGGGGAACTGGACGGTGAAGGAGGACACCTTCTCCTTGATACCGAGCCGCTGCGCCTCCTCGGCGGTCAGCTTCGGCTGGACCCGGGTGGCGGGCAGCTCCCCGGTGCGGGCGGCGGTGTCCGAGCCCGTCAGCAGCGGCATCACGGCGCCGCCGATGGCCTGCTCGTCCACCCGCAGTCCGGTGCGGGCGTCCGTGGCGACGACCGCGCGGTCCGCGGAGTCGACGCGGAAGGTGGCGTTGCGGGGCTCCGTGCTGGCCGCGGCGACCTGACGCGCGACGGCGCCGTCGGCCAGCAGGCCCTCGGAATCCAGTTCCGGTACGAGCCGGCCGCGGTCGTCGGCCTCGACCTTGAGGTGTCTGCCGAGCACCGTGGGGGTCAGGGATATGGACTTCCCGTCGACGGTGAGGGTCACCGGCGCCGACATGGCCGGTTCGGCGAACTCGCGCATGGCCCGTTCGGTCTCCTGCGCGCCGACGGCCGGTGCCGTCCGCAGCACGGGCAGTTCCACGGGGGTCGCGGCGGCCTGCGGGCGCAGGTAGGCGGCGCGGACGGCGTCCGCGGCCCGGTCGGCGCGCAGGGCGACGCCCGTGACGGGCGAGGTGGCCCGGGCGGTGCCGTTCTCGAAGCTGACGGCGCCGTCGCGGACCGGCTGCCCGGCGGCGGACAGCCGTTTGACGGCGGTCGCGCTCGCGGCCTCGTCCATCCGGACCACCGGTTCCACCTCGCCGCCCTTCTTCGGGGCGACGACCCGGCCGATCACGTCGAAGGGCCCCGAGCCGGAGGGCCCGGCGGCACGGTCCACGGTGGCCTCCGCGTCGAAGGACAGCCCGAAGGAGGCGGGGGACATCCGCTCGACCCGGTCACCGACGCGGAGGCTCATCGGCGCGGTCGCCGCGGTCCCGAGCCCCCGGTGCAGGGCGGTCTCGGCCTCGGCGCGGCTCATGCCGCCGATGTCCACCCCGCGCACCCGGGTGCCCTCGGCGATGGTGTCGCCGCCCATGATCAGACCGGTGGCGTACAGGCCGCCCACTCCGAGCACGGCGGCCCCGCCCACCAGGGGCAGAGCCATCCGCCAGTTGCCCTTCCAGCGGTGTACACGTCGCATGTCTCTCCCGTGCCCTCGGCGAGTCGGCGTCCTGTCCGGCATCGACCAGCATGCGGCAATTCGGGCCAAATGGATGAAAGATGTGTGTGTTCTCACGGTCCGGCTGGTTCGAACATCCGAACGCCTGAATGTCCCGATGCGCGAACGGCGCCGTGCCCGGCAGCCGGCCCGCTCACCGGCCGTTGGCCGAGAAGTGCTGGTAGTCCGGGGGGCTCCACCGTCCGCCCCACTCCCAGCCCGCCGCGCGGAACGCCTCGGTCACGGCACTGTCCGGGCGGACCACGCCGGGCCGGGCGGCGTCCCGGCGCCCGAGGTGCCCGTCCGCCCGGGGTGGGTGGACGGTGCCGGTCCGGTCCACGTAGGGGTTCTCCAGGGGGTTGATGTCCACGGCGTCGCCGTAGGAGTGCTGGGACAGCCTGCCGGGCCGTCCCGTCACGGGCCGGCAGTTGTAGGCGGAGGTGTTGTCGTCGGCCATCGCTGCCGCGTCGTCGCCGCCGTACGCCGCCATCACCTGCATCCGGCGGATCGGGAACCCGGCCTCGAAGGCGCTCCCGAACGCCTGCAGGACCGGTCGCACCGCGCTCTCGTGGACCACCATCTCCCCGCGGTGGATCCTTCCGTCGAAGCCCCAGTGGTTCATCCGGATCAGCCGCAGCCGGTCCACGGGGACCGGGCAGCCGGGGCGGTGGCTCCCCCCGAGCCGGTCGGGCGGCACGGGCGTGACCCGGGCCGCGAAGGCCGGCGGCGCCGGCACCACGGCGGGTGCGGGTGGGGGTGGGCCGGCCGTGCACGCCGGGGCGGCCGCGCACAGGACGGCCGTCAGGGCCAGGGCGATCTCGCGCCGGTGCACAGGATCAACGGTAGGGGAAAGCCGATATGTCGACACCTCGCGGCAACCCCACCCCGATGATCATGAACGGGGGTGCGTCGGGGAGAATGCGGACCGGCACGAGCAAGCGACAGGAAGAGGAGCAGGCCCGTTGATCGCGGACGCGGAGAAGCACGAATACGTACGGCCGTTCGTGCACTTGGGGGAGCAGCTGATCGCGGTGTGTTCCTACGAACTGGGTCCGGGGGTGCCGCGCCCTCCCGAGGAGCTGCTCGCTCCGCCTCCGCCCTCCGACCTCCACCGGCGGATCGAGGACAAGCTCCCGCAGCCGCTGCGCCGGCTGGCCAGGTCCGGGCTGCTCGACCCCCGGCGCTCGCGGCCGGCGGCCGCCGCGAACGCGGTCGACCGCCTGCCGGACGCGGTGGACGACCTCGGTACCCGCCTGATGCACGGCAAGAGCATGGAAGGCGGCTGGCAGAGCGCCGCCGGACACTTCCGTGTCAGCCTCGCCAACGCCCGCGGCTCGGCCACCGGCGGCCTGCTCGCCGTCACCGACCGGCGCTGGCTCACCCTCGCCGACACATCGCCGCTGTGGCAGCTCACCCCCGCGATGCGGCAGGCGTGGGAAGCACCCCGTCCGGCCGTCGCCGCCCTGCGCGTCAACCCCAGGGGCGTGCTCCAGAAGGGGCGCATGGACCTCGAATTCACGGACGGCTCCTGGATCGCCCTGCTCGCCTCGGTCCCCGCGCACGCGGCTCCCTTCGCCGCGGAAGCCGCCCGCTACCGCTGACGGCCACGGCGGCCCGGCGCGCCCGGCGCGCCGGGCAGGAGCCGGGACGGCCCGGAAGTGCTACAACTGGGTTCGTGACCCTTACCCGCCACCCGTGCCGGGCATGCCGGTGCGGTCACCTCTAGGCAACAGGTTCAGGAGCGTCGCCGGACAGGTCTTCGTCCTCCAGGTGGCGATCGTGGTGTTGCTCGCGGCCAGCGCCCTGCTGGCCCTGGTCCTCCAGTCGCGGCACGACAGCGATCGCGAGGCGCGAAACCGGTCGGTCTCCGTCGCCGAGACCTTCGCCCACTCCCTCGGACTGCAGGACACCCTGAAGAGCTCCGATCCGTCCGCCGTCCTGCAGCCGCTGGCCGAGAGCACCCGCAAGGCCGCCGGGGTGGACTTCATCGTGGTGATGGACACCAAGGGCATCCGGTACAGCCATCCCCAGCCCGACCGCATCGGGAAGCGCTTCGTCGGCACCATCGAGCCCTCGCTGGACGGGAAGGTCCACACCGAGAGCGTGCAGGGCCCGCTGGGCAAGGAGATCCAGGCGGTGGTCCCGGTCACCTCGGAGGACGGCAAGGTCGTCGGCCTGGTGTCCGCGGGCATGACGGTGAAGAACGTCGCCGGGGTCGTCAACCGCCAGCTGCCCGTCATCCTCCTGGCCATCGCCACCGGTCTGGCCCTGGCCACCATCGGCACCGCCCTCATCAGCAGACGCCTGCGCCGGCAGACCCGCGGTCTCGGCCCGCAGGAGATGACCCGCATGTACGAGCACCACGACTCGGTGCTCCACTCCGTCCGCGAAGGCGTGGTGATCACGGACCGTGACGGGCGGCTGCTGCTCGCGAACGACGAGGCCAAACGCCTCCTCGGGCTGCCCGAGGACGCCGAGGGCCGCCGCATCGACGAGGTACCGGGCCTGGACAGCGGGATGGCCGACCTCCTCCTGTCCGGCCGCACGGCCTCCGACGAGGTACTGGAATGCGGGGACCGGCTGCTCGTGGTCAACCAGCGGCCCACCCACACCCGGGGCCGCGCCGCCGGCAGCGCCGTCACCATCCGCGACTCCACCGAGATGCAGATCCTGACCAGCCGGGCCGAGGCGGCCCGCCGGCGCCTCAAGCTGCTCTACGACGCCGGAGGCGACATCGGCACCACCCTCGACGTGGTCAGGACGGCCGAGGAGCTCGCCGACGTCGCCGTCCCCCAGTTCGCCGACTACGTCACGGTGGACCTCGCCGACCCGGTGCTCAAGGGCGACGAGCCCGGACCGGGCGCCGACATGCGGCGCACCGCGGTCAGCGGCATCCACTCCGACGCCCCGCTCTACCCCCTCGGCCGGCTGATCGACTTCCTGCCCTCCACCCCGCAGGCCCGGGGCTACGGCACCGGCCGGGCCGAGCTGGTGACCGACCTGTCCGACGCCCCCGGATGGCACGCCCAGGACCCGCCCCGCACCCGGGCCATCGTCGACTACGGCATCCATTCGCTCATCGCCGCCCCGCTCGCCGCCCGCGGCGTCGTCCTCGGAGTGGTCAACTTCTGGCGGTCCGAGAAACCGGAGCCCTTCGACGAGGACGACGTGTCCCTGGCCGTGGAGCTCGTCGCCCGGGCCGCCGTCAGCATGGACAACGCCCGCCGCTACACCCGTGAACACGCCCTCGCCGAGACGCTCCAGCGCAGCCTGCTGCCCCGCGCCCTGCCCGAGCAGAGCGCCGTGGACATGGCCCACTTCTACCTCCCCGCGCAGTCCGGGGTGGGCGGCGACTGGTTCGACGTGATCCCGCTGCCCGGCAGCCGGGTCGCCCTGGTCGTGGGGGACGTCGTCGGGCACGGCCTGCACGCCGCGGCGACCATGGGACGGCTGCGCACCGCCGTGCACAACTTCTCCAGCCTGGACCTGCCGCCCGACGAGATCCTCGCCCGGCTGGACGACCTCGTCCAGCGCATCGACCACGACCGGGACGACACCGGAAGCGGCTCGGACGGCGGAGTCCTCGGCGCGACCTGCCTCTACGCCGTCTACGACCCGGTCTCCCGGCTCTGCACCATGGCGCGGGCCGGCCACCTGCCGCCCCTGCTCGTCGCCCCCGACGGCGCGACGGAGATCGTGGAGCTGCCGGCCGGGCCCCCGCTGGGGCTGGGCGGCATGCCCTTCGAGAACGTGGAGATGAGCCTGCCGGAAGGCAGCCAGCTCGTCCTGTACACGGACGGACTGGTCGAGCAGCGCACCCGGGACATCGGCGAAGGACTGGAACGGCTCCGCGCCGCGCTGAGCGCCCCGGACCGGGACCCGCACGAGAGCTGCCGGGCCGTGCTCGACCTCCTGCTGCCGAACCGGCCGGCCGACGACGTGGCCCTCCTGATCGCCCGGACCCGGGTCCTCGGCCCGGACCGGGTCGCCGAGTGGGACGTACCGTTCCACCCGAGCGAGGTCGGCACCGTACGGAACGCCGCGGCGAAGAAGCTCGACGAGTGGGGCCTGACGGAACTCGGCTTCGCCACCGAGCTGATCCTCAGCGAGCTCGTCACCAACGCGCTGCGGCACGGCACCGCCCCGGTCCGGGTCCGCCTGCTCTACGACCGCACCCTGACCTGCGAGGTCTGGGACGGCAGCAACACCGCCCCGCACCTGCGCTACGCCGCCACCACGGACGAGGGCGGCCGCGGCCTCTTCCTGGTCGCGCAGCTCAGCGAACGCTGGGGCACCCGCTACACCCCCCAGGGCAAGGTCATCTGGGCGGAACAGGAACTGCTCTGAACCGCCGGGCCGGCTCAGGTCAGGTCACGTCAGGTCACGTCAGGTCACCGCTTCGGCACCTCCGGGTAGCGCGCGGTGATCGGACCGCTCGCCCGGGGGCCCCGGGCGAAGACGAAGCCGGCGCCGTCGAGGCGGCGGCCCGTCCGGCGGTCGACCACGACGGGGTCCGCCTCCACACCCGTCTCCGCGTCGACCAGCACCAGGCTGCGGTCCTCCGGCGCCAGCAGATGGTTGCCCCACGCCGCCATGACCAGGATCAGCGGGCGCAGCGCACGGCCCCGGCCGGTCGCCCGGTACTCCGTGCCACCGGGGTCCGCGGCCCCCTCCACCGTTTCCAGCAGGCCCCTGGCCAGCAGGGAGGCCAGGCGTTGCGCCAGCACGCCGGGGTCCATCGCCAGGTTCCGGCGGATCGCCTCGAACCGGGTGTGGCCGTCGAAGACCTCGTGCAGGATCTCCAGGGTCCACCACGGGCCCACGGCCCCCGCCGTCCGCGCCAGCGGACAGTCGGGGATCCGCGCCCGGGGGCCTTCCGCCTCCGCGGACGGCACCCGTCCGTCGTTCCCGCTACCGCTCACCCTCGCCTCCCGGGGCCTTCAGCGACCAGTACTGCCGCATCCCGTACAGCAGCGGACGCACCGGCCGCTCCGAGTGCTCCTGCACCCGGAACACCTCCCCGAACACCACCACGTGGTCTCCGACCGGAAGCGTGGCACTGACCCGGCAGTCCGCGACCGTGTGCGCGTCCTCCGTCAGATGGGGCAGCCCCGACTCCGGCGCCACGGCCCATTCGACCTTCTCGAAGCGGTCCGGGGAGCCGGAGGCGAACAGGTTCGCCGCCGGCTCGGCCCGGTCGTGCAGCAGGTTGACCGCGAACGCCGACACCCGGAGCAGCGCCGCCAGCGTCGGGCTCTCCGCGCGCAGGCACACCAGCAGGGTCGGCGGACGCAGGGCGACGCCGGACACCGACGAGCAGGTCATCCCCCACGGTTCGCCGTCCGGGGCCGTGGTCGTCACGATGGCGACCCCGGCCGGATGCCCGGCCATGAGGGAACGGAACTCCACCGGGTCCACCGGCGTCCGTGCGACGGTGCCGGTCATCGGTGGTGGATGTGCGCCAGGTAGTCCCAGTGCGTCGGCAGCTGCTCGACCAGCGAGGCCGCCTGGTCCCGGACCAGCTGCAGCTCCTTGGTCGCGGCCGTGTCGTCCATCAGGGCCAGGCCGGGCCGCGGCCGCAGGTCCAGACCGCCCAGTCCCAGGATCATCGCGGTGTACGAGTACGGCTCGAAGCCGTGGTAGTAGGGGAAGACGCTGTCCTCGTCGGGCAGCTTCACCTTCCACTGCTCGATCCGCTCGGCCAGCGCGTCCGGCATCGTGCGGGTCTTGGCGTCCCGCCAGTAGTCGTTGTCGCTGCGCTTGGCGGCGACGTAGTGGAGCACCAGGAACTCCCGTACGCCGTCCATGACATGAGCCACCTGGCGGTTGTAGGACCTGCGCAGCTGCTCGTCCTCCCGGCCGCCGGGGAAGTGCTTCACCAGCTGCTCGACCGCGTTCTGGATGAAGAAGATCCCCGTCGACTCCAGCGGCTCGACGAAGCCGCTGGACAGGCCGATCGCCACGCAGTTGTTCACCCAGGAGTTCTCGCTGCGGCCGATCCGCATCCGGATGTGGTTGGCGGTCAGGTCCTCCGCGGCCGGCCCCACGTACGCGCGGAGCGTCCGCTCCGCCTCCTCCGGGGTGCAGTAGTCACTGGCGTAGACGTAGCCCGTGCCGATCCGGCCGAACAGCGGGATGGTCCAGATCCAGCCGGCGGCCTGCGCCGAGGCCCGGGTGTACGGCCCCATGCCCTGGTCGGCCATCTCCATGGGGACACGGAGGGCGACCGCGCTGTCGTTCGGCAGGGTGTCCTGGTAGGAGCGGAACGGTACGCCGAGCCGCTGGTTGAGCAGCATGCCGCGGAAGCCGGTGCAGTCGATGAACAGGTCACCCGAGAGGTCGCCGCTCTCCTTGGTGCGCACGTACGCGATGTCGCCCCGCTCGTCCACGGCCGTGTCGACGACGTCGTCGAGCACGTGCCGGACCCTGCGGTCGGTGCCGTAGCGGGTGAGCAGCCGGGCCAGCAGCGTCGCGTCGAACTGGTAGGCGTAGGGGAACTGGTTGTTCTGCTCGGCCATGGTGGAGCGGGACGGGTCGTCGGTCGCGATCCCGAAGTCGAAGCCCATCAGGCTGTTGCCGTGGGCCATCCGCGGCGAGCGCTTGGCCTCGCAGAGCGCGGCGATCACCGAGCAGTCCCGGTCGTAGTCCGTGCTTTGACGCTCGTGCCGCTTCTGCAGCCACCAGTCGGCCAGGGACACGCCCTCGACCACCCGCGGGCGCTCGAAGGGGTGGTAGAAGTGGTGGCCCTCGGCCCGCCAGTTGTCGTAGCGGATCGCCAGCTTGTACGTGCCGTGGCACTCCGGCATCCAGTCCCGCTCGGCCAGGCCGAGGTAGGAGAAGAAGTGCCGGATGGTACTGAAGGAGGCTTCGCCGACGCCGATCGTCGGTACGTTCTTCGATTCGACCAGCGTGACCGCCAGCCGGTCGCCGAAAGCCGCCTTCAGGTACGAGGCGGTCATCCAGCCCGCGGTTCCGCCGCCGACGATGACAACACTCTTGGCCATGGCTTCCTCACTTCCGTCCGGACTCGGCGACGAACTCCAGGATCTTGCGCACGCCGGTCTCCAGCGCCGCCGGATCCACGCAGAAGGCGATCCGGACCAGGTGCCGCGCCCACGGCGCGTAGTCGTGGGAGGCGATCCGTCCCTGGGCGTCGAGTTCGGGACGCATGGCGAACCCGTTGCCCGGCACCACCGCGACGCCCTTGCGCTCCAGCAGCCGTGCCGCGAACGTCTCGGCGTCCAGGCCGGTCCGGGCCACGTCGAGCATCGCGTACCAGCCGCCGGCCGGCAGTGCGTTGAGCAGACCCTCCTCGACCAGCGGGGCCAGCAGCACGTCCCGGTTGTGCTGCACCAGCTTGCGGTTGACCGCGGCCGCCTCGGCGCGGCTCTGCAGCGCGGCGATTCCCGCGTACTGCACCGGGGTCGAGGTGCCGATGATGTTGGCTTCCTGGCTGACCTTCATGATGTCGGCGGCCCGGTCGTTGGCCAGGGCGACGTAGCCCAGCCGGTATCCGGTCATCGCGAAGCTCTTGGAGAAGCTGAAGACGCTGTGCACGATGCGCTCGCCGACCGGGACCTCGTGCTCCAGCGAAGCGGTCGAGACGTGCTCGCCGTCGTAGAGGAAGTGCTCGTACGCCTCGTCGCTGATGACGTGCCAGCCCCGGCTCCGGGCCAGCTCCAGCAGGGCGCCCAGCTCCTCGCGGGCGAGCACCACACCGGTCGGGTTGGCGGGGGAGTTGATCAGCAGCACCCGGGTGCGCGGGGTCGCGGCGGCGGCGATCGCCTCCGGATCGGGCCGGAAGTCCGCGCCCAGCGGATACAGCACCGGACGGAAGCTGGCCAGCAGGCTCTGCTGCAGGTGGACCGGCCAGTGGAGCTCCGGCAGCAGGATCTCGGCGCCGGGCTCGGCCAGCGACTGCAGCAGCGCCGCCAGGCCCTGGCAGGACCCCGGGGAGATCAGCAGCCGGGACACGGCGCTGTCGATGTGGTTGTCCGTGCGGAGCTTCTCCACCACGGCCGCGCGCAGTTCGGGCAGGCCCTCCACGCCGGTGTACTTGGTGTGGCCCCGCCGTACGGCGTCCACGAAGGCATCGGCGACGTTCCCCGCCGGGTCGAAGTACGGATCGCCGACGTGCAGTTTCACCACTCCGACGCCGGTCTCCTCCTCTCGGGCCTCGGCTGCCCGGAAGATCCGGTGCAGACACGAAGAGGGAATGGATTCGGCGGTGGACAGGATGTCTGGACTCACGCTGGTACCCCTTGAATCGATTGAATGCCCGTCAGAAAGCCAACAAACGCGACACATTCGAGAACCACGCCGTGCGTCAAGCCGTGCGTCATGCCGTGCGTCATGCCGTGCGGCCGCCGTCGACCGGCACCAGAGCCCCGGTGACCCAGCCGGACAGCTCCGGATCGAGCAGCAGACACACCCAGTGGCCGATCTCCGCGGCCTCGCCGAACCGGCCCATCGGCGTGGAGGAGAGAAGGCCGGCCCGCAGCTTCCCGGTGTCCGCCCCGTCCAGACCGGTCTCGTTCCACATCGGGGTGTCCACCGGTCCGGGCAGGACGGCGTTCACCCGTACGTCCGGGGCGAGTTCCCTCGCCAGGGAGCGGGTCAGGCTGTTGAGTGCCGCCTTGGTGGCCCCGTAGAAGGCGCGCCCAGGCATGGACAGCACCGCGCCGACCGAGGAGATGTTGACGACGCTGCCGCCGTGGGCCCGCAGCTGCGGCAGCGCGCACCGGATCAGTTCGGCCGGCGCCCGCACGTTGACCGCGAACATCGCGTCGAACAGCTCCGGACCGGTCCCGTCGATCGCGCCGAACCGGGCCAGACCCGCATTGTTGACCAGCGCGTCGAGCCGGCCGAAGCGTTCGGTGGCCGCCGCGACGATCCGTTCGGCGGCGCCGGGCGCGGACACGTCCTGGGCCACGACCCCGACGGAGGGGCCGTACCGGTCCGCGAGCTCCCGCAGCGGTTCCTCGCGGCGCCCGACGACCGTGACGTCGGCTCCCGCCTTCAGCACGGACTCCGTGATCCCGCGGCCGATGCCGGTGGCGGCACCCGTGATCACGACCGACTTCCCGGCGAGCGTCATCGCGCGACCCCTGTCCCGGCACCGAACCCGGCCTCCGCGAGTACCTCCACGATGTCGCCGATCAGCGCGGCCGGGTCCGAGAACAGGCGGAAGTGCCCGCCCGGCCAGGCCCGCACGCTGAAGGGGCCGGTACCGACCTCGGCCCAGGCGTCGATCCGCGGACCGTCCACCAGCGGATCCCCGGTGTTGTAGTGGCAGCGCACCTCGCAGCCCAGCGGGACGGCGTCCGGCGCCGGCCGGTACGCCAGGCTGAGCGCGATGTCCGCACGGAGGACCGGCAGCATCAGGTCCCGCAACTCGGAGTCCCGCGCGACCGCCGGGTCCATTCCGCCGAGATCGCACAGGGCGCCCCACAGCTCCTCCTCCCCGGCCTCGTGCGTGATCCCGCCGCGG
Organism: Streptomyces sp. NPDC048603; assembly: GCF_043199475.1. NCBI lineage: Bacteria > Bacillati > Actinomycetota > Actinomycetes > Kitasatosporales > Streptomycetaceae > Streptomyces > Streptomyces sp. NPDC048603. Next base: position 493,614 of record NZ_JBICVY010000002.1, read on the forward strand.
TGCTGCGACGGGGCCGGCGCACCCGACGGGAACAGAGCGCGCACGGGTCTGCCGTGCTCCTGCAGCACGCGCGCCGCCTCGTACGCGACCAGGGCGCCGAGGCTGTGCCCGAACAGGGCGCAGGGAGCCGGATCCAGCCGCAGCAGGTCCGCCGCGACGCCGGCTCCGAGCTCGGCGACGCTGCCCGCGAGCGGTTCGGCGAGCCGGTCCGCGTGCCCCGGATACTGCACGGCGAGGAGGGACAGGTCCGCGGGCACCGCCGACGGCCAGGCACGGTAGGTTGCCGCCGAACCCCCCGAGTAGGGAAGGCAGACCAGCCGTCCGGCCGGGCTCTCCACGGTGTTGAGGGCCCGCAACCAGCCCCGGTCGCGCGTTCGTATGCCATTCACGCCATCGAGCTTCACGGAAGGCCCCGGCCCGCCCCCGGCAATCTGTCAAAGCTCTGTCGGGCGTGGCACGGCCCCCCGTCTCCTGGCCGAACCTGAAGGCGTCGCAACCTAGGAGGACACATGCTGGACGGGTTCGTGCCCTGGCCCCCCGACTTCGCCGACCGTTACCGCCGTGCCGGCTACTGGCAGGGTCTTTCGCTGCGGCAGCTGCTGGACGACCGCGCCGGACGCACCCCGGACAAGACCGCCGCCGTCGACGCGACGGGCCGCACCAGCTACGCCGAGCTGCTCTCCGAGGCCGACCGGATCGCGTCCGGCCTGCTCGAACTCGGCATCGGCCGCCGCGACCGGGTGGTGGTGCACCTCCCGAACCGGACCGGATTCCTGACCACCGTCATCGCGCTGTTCAGCATCGGCGCCATCCCGGTGATGGCGCTGCCCGGCCACCGCCGCGACGAGATCCTCCACCTGATGCGCTCCTCGGACGCGGTGGCCTACGTCGGCCAGGACCGGTTCCAGGGCTTCGACTACCGGAACCTGGCCCGCGAGGTCCGCCGCGACGCTCCGGGCCTGCGGCACGTCGTGATCACGGGCGACGCGCAGGAGTTCACACCGCTCTCCGAGCTCGCCCGCGCCGCCGCACAGGACCTGCCGCCGGTCGACGCCTCCGAGGTGGCGCTGCTGCTGCTGTCCGGCGGCACCACCGGAGTGCCCAAGCTGATCCCCCGGACCCACGACGACTACGCCTACAACATCGCCGCCTGCGCCGCGGTGGTGGGCTTCGACGACACCGGCGTCTACCTCGCCGCGAACCCCGTGCCGCACAACGCCGCCCTCGGCTGCCCGGGAGCGCTGGGCGCGCTGGTCCTGGGCGGGAAGGCCGTGCTGGCCGCGAACCCGAGCCCCGACCTGGTGTTCCCGCTGATCGAGCGGGAAGGCGTCACCCTCACGACCCTGGTGCCGGCGCTGGCCCTGCTGTGGGCCGAGGCGGCGCAGAGCACCCCGGTGGACATGAGCGCGGTCACCATCCAGGTCGGCAGCTCGAAGTTCGGACCCGCGGCGGCGGAGCGGGTGAGCGAGAGCCTGAAGTGCCGGATCCTGAACGTGTACGGCATCGGCGAGGGGCTGATCACCCACACGCGCCCGGACGACCCGGAGGAGGTGGTCTTCGGCACCGAGGGCCGGCCGGTGTGCCCGGACGACGAGATCAGGATCGTCGACACCGAGGACCGGGACGTCGCCCCCGGGGTCACCGGCGAACTGCTCACCCGCGGCCCCTACACGATCCGCGGCTACTTCGCCGCGCCGGAGCACAACCGCCGCTCGTTCACGGAGGACGGCTTCTACCGCACCGGCGATCTGGCCCGGATGACCGGCGACGGCAACGTCATCATCGAGGGCCGGCTGAAGGACATCATCCACCACCTGGGCGAGAAGGTGTCGGCCGAGGAGGTGGAAGGCCACGTGCTGACCCACCCGCTGGTCCGGGACACCGCGGTGGTCGGCATCCCCGACGAGGAACTCGACGAGCGGCTCTGCGTGTTCGTGGTGCTCGGCGCCGGCGCGGACACCGCGGCGGCACCGATCTCGCTGCGCACGCTCCGGGACCACATCCGCGGCCGCGGGCTGGCGCCGTACAAGCTGCCGGACGAACTGATCGTCCTCCCCGGCCTTCCCCGCACACCGGTCGGCAAGATCGACAAGAACGCGCTGAGGAGCGCGCGGCGGGAGGGCCGGGCGAGCGCGTGAGGGAGTGGGCACCAGCGGCCCGTGCGGGGCAGTGGCCGGCGGCCGCTGCCCCGCCGGCCGTTTCAGCGGCCTTCGAAGGACACCGGAAGGCTCTCGTACCCGTTGAGGAAGTTCGAGTAGACGGGGCGGGGAGTCCCGCGCAGCTCCATCCGCGCGACACGGGCCGTCAGGGCGTCCAGCAGTGCACGGAGTTCGGCCCGGCCGAGGAAGGCGCCCAGGCAGTAGTGCGGGCCGTGGCCGAAGGAGAGGTGCCTGTTGGGGGAGCGGGACAGGGTGAACCTGCGCGGCTCCTCGAAGACCGACTCGTCGTTGTTCCCGGATATGTTCCACAGCGTGACGATGTCGCCCTCGCGCACCGTGTGACCACCGACCTCCAGGTCCGCGACGGCGGTGCGGGCCAGGTGGATCCCCGGGGTCGCCCAGCGGATGACCTCCTCCACCGCCGACTCGTGCGAGACCTCGCCCGTCCGCAGGGCGTGCCACTGGGCGGGGTTCTCGATGAGGGCGAGCACGGCGCAGATCGCCGAGAGCCGTGAGGTCTCGTCGCCGCCGAGAATCAGGCTGTAGCAGTTGACGGCGATGTCCTCGACGGTGAGCGGACGGTCGTCCACCTCCGCGGTGGCGAGCATGCTGATGACGTCGCTGCCGGGGCGCTCGCGCCGGTCCTGGGCCAGGTCCATGAAATACAGCACGATCTCGTTGCGGGCGCTGAGCGCGTCGAGCTCACTGCCCTCCGCATGGCCCGAGGACAGCGCGGTCTTGCTCCATTCGAGGAGGTCCTTCCGGTCCGCCGGCGGAATGGACAGGAGATCGCAGATCGTGTTCATCGGAATCTTCTCGGCGACTTCGGCCGCGAAGTCGAACGCGTCCGCCCCGACGGCCGCCGACACCAGCTCGTCGGCGCGCCGGCCGACCTTCTCGACGACCTCGCCGAGCACCCGCGGCGTGAACGCGCCGAACATGAGGTTGCGCAGGCGGCGGTGGCGCGGGCCGTCGGTGACCGCCAGCATGCTCCCGCCGGCGGAGTCGTCGCCGCGCAGCACGACGTCGAGGACGTTTCCCCGGACGGAGGTCAGGGACGCGTCGAGGTAAAGGGACTGGATGTCGGCATATCGGGAAACCACCCAGAAGCCGGGGTTTCCGCCGGTGGGCTCGTGCCAGTAGACGGGACGCTCGGCACGTACATCACGCCAGAACGCGTGGATGTCGTTCTCGGCGAACGTGACGGGATCGGTGAGATCCAGGGAACGGACACGGGAAGTCATTGTCCGATCGTGGCAGGCTGCCCCGGGCGGTCGCGGGAACTCTTGCCGGTTCCTTTCCGCGGACCCGTGACCTGCCGGCGATGGTCCGCCCGGCGCCGCCGATGATACCGCCGGTCCCGTCCGGAGGGGACCCGCCGACGCCTTGTCAATATGCAGAACGCACGGCTTCGGATGTGGAGTGAATCTGTCTGCCGTTATCTCGGACTGGTAACGTCGGCCTTGCTCCCGGGCCCGGCGCAGGTCATGGGAAATCGGCTCGGAATACAGATGCCTTTCTGCTCGGTGAGGGGATTGAGTGCATGTCTGATCCATTCGAGGACGACAGCCGGGACTATTTCGCCCTGCGCAACGACGAGGAGCAGTATTCGCTCTGGCCGCAGGAGATGGCCGTTCCCGACGGCTGGCAGGTCGTCTACGGGCCCGAGTCCCGGGACCATGCCATCGACTACATCGAACGCGCCTGGACGGACATGCGGCCGAAGAGCCTGCGGGACGGGGCCCTGTGAAGGCGGATGTGAAGAACCGGGTCACATTCGTTCGGTGGCCCGCCGAAAGCAATATTCGCGAACAGTGCAAGGTCCGCGGACAGCTCTGTCTCCTCGTGGTCGAGCACGGGGCCGCTCCGCCGGAGCGGCTCAGCCTCCACGAGGACTGGGTGCGCCCGCCCATCGTCCGGGAAGACCTCCAGGCCCGCCTCCGTCAGCTCGCGGACCGGGCCGTTCTCAAGTCGAAGCCCGTGCTCGACCCGGCGGGCATCCTCTACTTCAAGGACTCCTCCGTCACCGTCTCCCTGACGCAGTGCGAGATGCTGGCCCCGCTGGTCGCCGAATACGGCGAGATCGTCTACCGCACCGAACTGCGGGAGATCCTCGAGAGCTCCGGTGCCAGCTCGTCCAGCAACGCGCTGGACCTGCACGTCATGCGGCTGCGCCGGCGCCTGCAGCTCGTGGGTCTCGCGGTGCGGAACGTCTGGGGGCGCGGGTTCGTCCTCGAGCCCGTCTAGTCCCCGGACCAGCCCCGGACCAGCCCCGGACCAGCCTTCAGGACGACGCGACGCTGAGCCCGACGTGCGCCTGGCTCCGCAGCTCGCGCAGCTCCGCGAAGGGCAGGGTGCAGTGGTTCACCAGATGGCCGGCCCCCGAGGTGCCGCCCGTGCCGGCGTGGTTCCCCATGATCCGGGTGATCAGGCTGATGTGGCTCACCTGCCAGCGCCAGTACCCGTTGCCGATGTCGAGCAGGGCTTCGATGATGCGGTAGTACACGTCCGCGCCGATGCCGCGCCGGGCGATGTCGGAAACGGTGTGCCCCGACCGTGTCACCCAGGCGGCGAAGGATTCGTAGAGCGGACCGTCCTGCTCGGCGTTCCCGATGAGCCGGGCCAGTCGCCGGAACTGCTCCGACTGGGCACCGCTCGCGGTCCCCAGCAACTGCCGGAAAGCGGCGAAATCGCGCAGCGGCAGCCGGTCGAGCGCGGTCAGCTGGGTGTGCAGGACCCGGACCAGTTCGCCGGCCCGCTGCAGGAGGTCGACGACCCATTCCGCATGGGACGTGTCATCGCTCGTCGTGAACGCGTCGATGACGGCTTCCAGGTCGGCGATGATCTGCCTCAGCCAGAGTTCGCTGGCCTGGTGCGCGATGATGAAGAACTGCTCCGACAAAACAGTCGACTTCAATCCCGGGGATCCGGCCGCACGCGGGTTCTGGAGAGACAGCAGGGTATCCAATTCGAGATAGTTCTGATACTTCAGTTCATCGGTCACTTTGATTCCCTCTCTCCGTGACGAAGCCGAACGGGTACGCGCCGGGCACTGGCCCATCATGGACGGATCGGCGGCCCCCCGCGCATCCGGGGAAAGAGTTCTTTCACGGCACGGTCACCCGGCGGACCTCCATGACATCGTCCATGACTGTTGACCGTGTGGGCACGCGCGCAGGAGGGGGAGCGGAGTTGAAGACTGTTTCGGATCTATTCGAGTCCGTGGTTGCCGGATCGGGTGATGCTCCGTCACTTGTATTCGGGGATACCGTCATCGATTACGCGGAGCTGAACGCCGGCGCGAACCGACTGGCCAGACGCCTCATCGCGGCCGGCGTCGGCCCCGACGCACTGGTCGCGGTCGCCGTCCCGCGGTCGCCCCGCCTGATCACCGCCGTACTCGCCGTGCTGAAGGCGGGCGGCGCGTACCTCCCCCTGGACCCGGCGTATCCGGCGGACCGGCTGGCCCACATGGTCGTGGACGCACGGCCGGTCCTGCTGCTGCGCACGGAGAGCGTCTCCTCCCTGGGGCTGGACGTCACCGAGGTCGTCCTCGACGACCCGTCCTTCGAGGACGCCTGCGCGCGGGAGCACGGCGGGAACGTCACCGCGGACGAGCGCCCGGCACCGCTGCTGCCGGCCCACCTGATGTACGTCATCTACACCTCCGGCTCGACCGGCCTCCCCAAGGGCGTCGCGGTCAGCCACACCGGAGTCGCGGATCTGGTCTCGACCCAGCAGCGGCTGTACGGGGTCGGCCGCGGCGACCGCGTCCTGCAGTGGGCGTCGTTCAGCTTCGACGCCTGGTTCTGGGACTTCGCCCTGGCCCTGCTCAACGGGGCGACCCTCGTGATGGCCTCTCAGGACGACCTGATGCCGGGCGAGTCGCTGCGCGAGACCATGCTGAAGCACGAGGTCAACCACGCCGTGCTGCCGCCCGTGGCCCTGGGGATCACCGACAGCGAGGGTCTGCTGGCCGGCGGCACCATCACCTCCACCGGCGACGTCTGCACCAGGTCGCTGGCCGAGGAGTGGTCCCAGGGCCGGCGCCTCTACAACGCCTACGGCCCCACCGAGGTGACCGTCGGCGCGTCGATCGGCGGGCCGGTCGAAGGCGTCCAGGACGAGGTGACCGTGGGAACGCCGTGGGACGGCGGCGCCGTGTACGTCCTCGACGACCGGCTGCGGGAGCTCCGCGACGGCGGCGAGGGCGAACTGTACCTGGCCGGCAGCGGAGTGGCCCGCGGCTACCTCAACCGTCCGGGGCTGACCGCGAGCCGGTTCGTCGCCGACCCCTACGGACCGCCCGGGAGCCGCATGTACCGGTCGGGCGACCGGGGCCGGCACGGGGACGACGGCGAGCTCTACTTCGCCGGCCGGATCGACGGCCAGGTGAAGGTCCGCGGCTTCCGCATCGAACTCGGGGAGATCGAGGCGCGGCTCGAAAGCCACCCGGAGGTGGAGATCGTGGTCGCGGCCGTGGGCGGCGAGGAGGTCGCCACCCAGTACATCACCGCCTACGTCAAGACCTCTGCACGTCAGGACGTGTCCGAGGCGGAGCTGCGCGAGTACGCCCGCCGGGCCCTCCCCGAGCACATGGTCCCGTCGCGGATCGTGCTGCTGGAACGGTTCCCGACGCTGCTGAACGGCAAGGTCGACCGCAAGGCGCTGGCGGAACGGGCACGGGCGGCCGGGGCCGCACCGTCCCCCTCGGGGCCGTCCGCCGGGGCGCCGTCCACCGCCTCCGGCGGGGGCGAGCCGGAATCCTGCGAGCGGATCCTGTGCCGGATGGTCGCGGAGACCCTCCAGGGCGCCGAAGTGACCCCGCAGGACAACTTCTTCGACCTGGGCGGCCATTCGGTGCTGGTCGCGAAGCTGGCGGGGCGGATCCGCAAGGAGCTCGGTGTGACCGTGCCGATGCGCGCGATGTTCGCGGCCGGGACCCTCGCCGAGCTGGCGGAGTTCGTGGAGCAGGGCAAGCAGGGCGAGCAGAGCAAGCCGGGTGAGCAGAGCAAGCCGGGCGGGCAGGGCGGGCAGGACGAGCAGAGCGAGCAGACCGAGCAGGACTGATTTCGGAAGCGTGCAAGGGAGCTTGGGAATGTCATCGGGGAACGTTGACCGCGGAGCGGCGGACACGGCCGCCACGCAGACCGCCACGCACCGGGACGCCCTGCGCGGTGCGGTGTCCGACCTGCTGGGCATCGAACTGACCACGGAGGACGACGACAGCAACCTCTTCGAACTCGGCCTGCAGTCACTGGAGATGATGCGACTGGCCAACCGGCTCTCCCGGGCCGGCTCCGAGGTCACGTTCGCCCAGCTGTCCGAGGACCCGCGGCTGTCGGCCTGGTTCGGCCTGCTCACTCCTGGTACCGGCACCGGCTCCGGCACCGGCACGGGTGCCGGCCCGAGGTCGGAAGCGGACGAGCCCGCTTCCGACCTCACCGGCCCGCCGGACCTGCCCTTCCCGCTCACCCCGGTGCAGCAGGCGTACCTCATCGGCCGGGCCGGCGACCAGCCGCTCGGCGGCGTCAGCTGCCACGCCTATCTGGAGTTCGACGTCGAGCAGGCCGACCCCGAGCGCCTGGAGCGGGCGGTCCGCGCACTGATCGCACGGCACCCCATGCTGCGCGTCTCCTTCGGCGAGGACGCCACCCAGCGCGTACTGCCCGGATCCGCCTGGCCGGGCGTGACCGTCCACGACCACCGGGGACTCGCCGGCGACGAGGCGGCGGCGCGGGCACTGGCGCTGCGCGACCGGCTGTCCCACCGGCGCATGGACGTCCACCGGGGCGAGGTCATCGACGTCCAGATGACCCGGCTCCCCGGCGCGAAGGACCGCCTCCACTTCAACGTCGACCTCCTGGCCGCCGACCTGGCCAGCATCCGGGTGCTCCTCGCCGACCTCGCCGCCCTCTACGACGGCCCGGTCGGCCGGGGCGGGCCGCACGACCCCGAAGGCCCCGGCGCCCTCGAGGACCTCACGTACACCTTCGGCCGGTACCTCGCGGACCAGGACGTGATCCGCGGCGCCGAACGCGAACGGGCCCGCGGCTACTGGCAGCAGCGGGTTCCGACGCTGCCCGGAGGGCCGAAGCTGCCGCTGGCGGTCGACCCCACCGCGGTCACCGCACCGAGGTTCGTCCGCCGTTCCCGCGAGCTGACGGCACAGGAGTGGGCGGTCATCGAGCGCCGGGCCGGCGAGGCGGGCCTGACCCCCTCGGTGGTGCTGGCCACGGCCTTCGCCCTGGTGCTCGGCCGGTGGAGCGGGGAGGACCGCTTCCTCCTCAACCTGCCGCTGTTCGACCGCGACCTCGACGCACACCCCCAGATCAACCGGATCGTGGCCGACTTCACGGGCCTGGTGCTCCTGGAAGTCGACCTGTCCGGCGACAGCTTCACCGACTGCGCCCGCGCCGTGCAGAAGCAGATGCACGAGGACATCGGCCACGCCGCCTACTCCGGCGTCGACGTGCTCCGCGACTTCGTCCGCACCGACCCGGACACCCCCCGCACCGCGCCGGTCGTGTTCGCCTGCGACCTGTCGGCACCGCTCGTACCGGACGGCTTCGCGGCCCGTTTCGGCGAGCCGGCGTGGATGATCTCCCAGACCCCGCAGATCTGGCTCGACCACCAGGTCTACCGCAACCGCGACGGCGGAGTCCTGCTGGTCTGGGACGCCGTGGAGGAGCTCTTCCCGGACGGTGTGCTCGACACCATGATGGCCGCCTACGAGGCACTGGTCCGCGGCCTGCTCTCAGGCCGGTGGGAGACCGCGCTCCCCGGCATCCCGCTGCCCGAGGAGCAGCGGCAGCGGCGGCTCGCGGTCAACTCGCGCACCCGTACGCTGACTTCGAACCTCCTGCACACGGCGTTCTTCGAGCACGCCGACGAGCGGGCCGGGCGGCCGGCCCTGCTCTGGGGCGACGACGGGGCCATGACCCACGACGAGCTGGCGCGCCGCGCCCTGGCCGTCGCCGGTGTCCTGGCCCGGCGCGGGGTCGGCCGCGGCGCGTACGTCGCCGTGACCGCCCCGAAGGGCGCGGGGCAGATCGCGGCCGTGCTCGGGGTGCTCGCCGCCGGTGCCGCGTACGTTCCGATCGGGGTGGACCAGCCGGCCGAGCGGCGCACCCGCATCCTGCAGCTCAGCGGCGCCCGGCTGGTCCTCGACGGCAGCGGTCTCCTGGAACCCGCCGAAGCCGGGGTCGAGGTCCTGGACATCGACACGGTGATGAAGGGCCCGCCCCTGCACGCCCCGGTCCTCGCCGACCCCGGGGACCCCGCCTACGTGATCTTCACCTCGGGCTCCACGGGCCTCCCCAAGGGGGTGGAGCTCAGTCACCGCGCCGCGGTCAACACCGTCGAGGACATCAACGAGCGGTTCGGCATCGGAGAGGGCGACCGGGTCCTCGCGGTGTCCGCGCTGGACTTCGACCTCTCCGTGTGGGACGTCTTCGGGTTCCTCGCGGCGGGCGGTGCCGCCGTCCTGGTGGCGGAGTCCGGCCGGCGCGATGCCGCCGAATGGCTGGACCTGTGCCGGCGGCACGCGGTGACCGTCTGGAACACCGTCCCCGCCCTGCTCGACATGGCGCTGACCGCGGCCGGCGAGTCCCCGTTCCCCGGCACACTGCGGCTGGCGCTGCTGTCCGGCGACTGGATCGGCCTCGACCTGCCCGGCCGGCTGGACCGCTCCTCGGACGGCCGGTGCCGGATGATCGCACTCGGCGGCGCCACCGAGGCCGCCATCTGGTCGAACGCCTACGAGGTCGCCGGAGTACCGGACGGCTGGCGGTCGATCCCGTACGGAGAGCCGCTGCGCAACCAGAAGTTCCGTGTGGTGGACGGCCGAGGCCGGGACTGCCCCGACTGGGTGCCCGGTGAGCTCTGGATCGGCGGCACCGGTGTCGCCCTCGGCTACCGCGGTGACCCGGAACTGACGGCCGCCCGCTTCCCGGACGAGGACGGCGAACGCTGGTACCGCACCGGCGACCTCGGACGCTACTGGCCCGACGGCAACCTGGAGTTCCTGGGGCGTCTCGACCACCAGGTGAAGATCAACGGCTTCCGGGTCGAGCTGGGGGAGATCGAAGCCTGCCTGCAGGCCCATCCCTCGGTGGCGCAGGCCGTGGTCGTACCGTTCACCGAGGGCCGCAGGGAACTCGTCGCCGCGGTCGTGGAACACCCGCCGGCGCCCGGCCGGGACCCCGGGGACGCGGACCCCGGGGACGCGGAGCGCACGGCAGCGGACCGCACGGCCGCGAGCGGTCACCGGGGCACCCCGTTCCTGCCGCCCGCACCCGGTGCCGCCCCGGAGCCCGGTCCCCACCTGCACGAGCACCGGCTGGTGGAGGCGCTGCTCGCCGCCGTCCTCGCACCGCTGACCGGACCCGACGGCACCGCGGCCCGGCGTACCGCCGTCAGCGCGCAGCAGCAGCCGGTGGCGGACATCTGGCTCGAGTACCTCGTACAGCGCTCCGTCCTGACACCTCAGCCTGACGCGGAGGACGCTGAGGAAGCGCAGTACGGGCACGGCCCGCGCTGGAGCGAGGTGACCGACCCGGCCTGGATCAAGCAGGCCCGCGAGGCCACCCGCGGGACCTGCCTCGACACCGTCGCCACCGCCCTGGAATGGGCCGGGCCGCTGCTCACCGCCGTCCTGGCCGGCGATGCCGACGCCGCCGCGCTGCTGGACGACCCGGTCCTGGCCCCCGAGGCACTCAACAATCTGATGCCGGGCACCGCCACCTGCCTGGGCGCCGTCGCGCGGGACCTGCGCGCGCGGACCGGCGGGGCCGCGCCGCCGCGGGTGGCGGAGTGGGACGTGACGAGCGCCCGCGGCACCGCGCGGCTGCTCGCCGCACTCGCCACGGACCCGGCCCCGGACCTCGGCCCGGACGCCGACCCGGCCCCGGACCCGGTCGCGTACACGCTCCTCGGCTCCTCGGCGCCGTCCCTGGCCAAGGCCGCCGCACAGCTGCGGGAACAGGGGCACGGAACGCACACGGCGGCGCAGGGCACCGGCGCGATCGCCGACCGGCACGTCCACGCGTTCGACGCCGTCGTGGCGAACAACGTGCTGCACCGGATGCCGGACCCGGAGACGGCCGTGGCCACCATGGCCCTGCTGCTCGCCCCCGGCGGACGCCTCTACCTGCTCGAACGCGAACACCCCGCGCCGCTCGCCCTGGTGACCGCACTGCCGCTGGAGGCCCGCGCGGGCAGGTTCGGCGAAGGCCGGCCGCAGTCCGCCTGGCTGCACGGCCGCGAGCGGTGGACGCGGGCCTGCGCCGCGGCCGGACTGACCGGTGTGCGGGTCCTGCACGCCGAGGCCACCGGCGAGGTCCTCCTCGTCGCGGAGCGGCCCGGCACGGCCGAGGGCATCGACGGTGAGGGCCTGCGCCGGTGGACCGCGGAGCGGCTGCCCGAGCACATGGTCCCCGCCCGCGTCGCCGTGCTCCCCGCCCTGCCCCTCAGCGGCAACGGAAAGGTCGACCGGCGGCGGATACGGACCGTCCTCGAACAGTCCGCGGACCGGCCGCGCGACCTGGGCGAGCCGCCGCAGGGCCCCACCGAGACCTTCCTGGCACAGCGGTGGACGGGGCTGCTCGGCCTGGAGTCGGTGGGCCGGGACGAGAACTTCTTCCGGCTCGGCGGTGACAGCCTCCTCGCCACGCGCTTCGTCGCCGAGGTCCGCGGGGCCTGGGGCGTCGAACTGCCCATGCGCGAGGTCATGCGCACACCGACCGTCGCCGCGCTGGCTGCGCTGACCGACCGGCTGCGTGCCGCCGCCGGGGACCGGCCGGCCGACGACCGGGACAACGGGGACGACTGCGAAGAGGGTGCGGTGTGAACGCCAACGATCCGAACGCCACCGACGTGTTGGAAGAGTTCCGGAGCGCCGGCATCCGCCTGTGGCGCGAAGGCGACCGGCTGCGCTTCCGCGCCCCCCGCGGAGTGATGACCGACGAGCGGCTGGCCGTACTGCGCCGCTCCAAGGCGGCGCTGCTCGCCCTGGTCGCCGACACCGCGGCGGGCCCGGAGGGAGACCGGCCGCACACCGGTGAGCCGGTGTGGCAGGCCCGGCCGGAGGACCGCCACCGGCCCTTCCCGCTGACCGACATCCAGTCCGCCTATCTGTTCGGCCGCAACGCGGCCTTCGACTACGGCGGCGTCTCCTGCCACGTCTACCTGGAGTTCGAGTACCCGGCCGACCTCGACCCCGACCGGTTCCAGCAGGCCTGGGACGGCCTGGTCCGGCGCCACGACACCCTGCGCACGGTCATCTCCGAGGACGGCACCCAGCGCGTCCTGCCCGAGCCGCCCGACACCCGCATCGAGGTCGCCGACCTCCGCGGAGCGTCCCCCGACACCGTGGCGAAGGCGGTCGCCGGAGTGCGCGACGACCTGTCCCACGCGGTGCACCCCGCGGGCGAACGCCCCATGTACGAGCTGCGCCTGACCCTGTCCGGCGAGCGCGGCCTGCTGCACGTGTCGGTGGACTTCATGGCCCTGGACTGGCTCAGCATGCAGCAGGCGCTCGACGAGCTGGACCTCCGCTACCGGCGCCCGGACTGCGAACTGCCCCCGGTGGACGTCACCTTCCGGGACTACGTGCTCGCGGAGCGCGCGCTGCGCGACACCCCCCGGTACGAGCGCGACCGCGCCTACTGGTGGGACCGCATCGACGGTCTGCCCGGCGCGCCGGCGCTTCCGCTGCGCGACGACCACGACCCGGCGGCGACGCCGCCGCGGTTCCGCAGGCTGACCGCGACCGTGGACAACGGCGTGTGGCGGGCACTGAAGGAGCGCGCGGCACGGCACGGCAGCACCCCCGCCAACGCGGTGCTGGCGGCGTACGCGGAGACGATCGGCCGCTGGAGCGGCACCGAGCGGTTCTGCCTCGGCCTGCCCGTGCTCAACCGGATGCCGCTGCACCCGCACGTGGACCGGCTGCTCGGCGACTTCACCTCCCTCAGCCTGCTCGCCGTCGAGCCCCGGGGCAGGAGCGGCTTCGCCGAACGGGCCCGCGCCCTGGGCGAGCGGGTCTTCGACGACCTCGACCACCGGCTGTACAGCGGGGTGGAGGTGCTGCGCGAGCTCGCCCGGCGCCGCGGGCGCGAGGCCGCCGCGGTGCTGCCCGTGGTGTTCACCGGGAGCATCGGCGTCGGCGGCACCACGGTGTCCCCGGCCGGCCGGAAGCCGCGCCCGGTGTACGGGATCAGCCAGACCCCGCAGGTCTGGATCGACTGCCAGGTCGGAGACCCGTACGGCGGCCTGGACATCAACTGGGACGTACGCGAGGGCGTCTTCCCCGACGGCATGGTGGACGAGATGTTCGCCGCGTTCGAGGGGCTGCTGCACCGGCTCGCCGCGAGCGACGGGACCTGGGCGGCGGTGGATCCGCAGCCCCTGCCCGACCGGCAGCGCGCCCGCCGGACCGCGGTGAACGACACCGGGGCGCCGGCCCCGGACGGCCTGCTGCACGACCCCCTGGTGGCCTACGCCCGCACCCACCCGGACCGGCTCGCGGTGGTCGACCCGGCCGGCTCGCTGACCTACGGGGAGTGGCTGGGGCGCGCCGCCGGGGTGGCCGAGAGGCTGAGGGCGGCCGGCTGCCGCCCCGGCGACTTCGTCGGCGTCCTGATCGACAAGAGCCGGGAGCAGGCCGTCGGCGTGCTCGGCGTGCTGCTCGCGGGGGGCGTGTACGTGCCCGTGGACCTCGGCCAGCCCAGGGTCCGCCGGGACCGGATCCTCACCGGCAGCGGCGCCCGGTTCGCGGTCGTCGCCGGCACCGCGACCGCCGCGCCGCCGCCGGGGGTCGAGGCGGTGGACGTCACCGGTGTGCGGACGGTCCCCCTGGACTCGGTTCCCCTGGATCCCGCCACCGGGGACGCCCCGGTGGCCCCCGGCGACCTCGCGTACGTCATGCACACCTCGGGCTCCACCGGCGTGCCCAAGGGCGTGATGATCACCCACCACGCCGCCGCGAACACGGTGCACGACATCAACCTGCGCTTCGGCGTCGGCGACCGCGACCGGGTCCTCGGGCTCGCGGCGCTCGGCTTCGACCTGTCGGTCTACGACCTGTTCGGCCCGCCGGCCGTGGGCGCCGCCCTGGTGCTGCCGGACCCCGCCCGCCGCGGCGACCCCTCCCACTGGGCCGCGGTGGTGGCCGGGCACGGTGTCACGCTGTGGAACTCGGTGCCCGCGCAGCTGCAGATGCTGATGCACTACCTGGACGTCGAACCGGCCGCACTCGGCAGCCTGCGGCTGGCCCTGCTGTCGGGTGACTGGATCCCGCTGTCGTTGCCCGCCCACGCAGCACGGCACGTACCGGACGCCGAACTGGTCAGCCTGGGCGGCGCGACGGAGGCCGCGATCTGGTCGATCCACCACCGCATCAGGAGCGTCGAGCCGCACTGGCGCAGCATTCCGTACGGGATCCCGCTCGCCAACCAGCGGTTCCACGTGCTCGACGGCGCCCTGCGCGACCGCCCCGACCTGGTCGTCGGCGAGCTGTACATCGCGGGCACCGGACTGGCCACGGGCTACCTGAACGACCCCGCGCGCAGCGCCGAGCGGTTCTTCCCGCATCCGGACACGGGAGAGCAGCTGTACCGCACCGGCGACCTCGGCCGCTACCTGCCGGACGGCGAGATCGAGTTCTGCGGCCGTGCGGACCAGCAGGTCAAGATACGCGGGCACCGGATCGAACTCGGCGAGATCGAGGCGGTCCTCGGCGAGCACCCGGTGGTCGGCACCTGCGTGGTGCTGGCGGCCGGCAGCGACGCCTTCGAGCGTGCCCTGATCGCCTTCGTGATCCCGCGGGAGCGGACCGCGTCCGCCGATGGTGCCGAGCTCGTGGCGTGGGTGGCCGAACGGCTGCCCGCGCACATGGTCCCGGCCCGGGTGCGCATCGTCGACACCCTGCCCCTGACACCCAACGGCAAGGTCGACCGCGCGCGGCTTCTCGCGTCGGTGCCGGCGGGCGGCGCGCCGCGGACCGAGACCTCGGAGCCTCCGCGGCCCGGCCTGGAACAGCAGCTCGCCCGGCTCTGGGGCGAGGTGCTGGGAGCCGAACCCGGCGGCCGCGACCTGGGGTTCTTCGATGCCGGAGGCAATTCGCTGCTGGCGGCGCAGCTCGTCGGGCAGGTCCGCGAACGCATTCCCGAGGCCGCCCCCGTCACCTTCGACGTACTGCTGCGCGCCCTGCTGGACCTGCCCACCGTCGCCGGCCTGGCCGCGCGGCTGCAGTCGGCGGCCGCGGCCGCGACCGCGGAGGCCCCCGAGCCTGCGGCCCCGGCCCGGCGGTCGCCGCTGGTCCCGCTGGGCGGATCGGGGCACGGGCCGGTACGGCTGCTCGTGCACGGCGGATCGGGATCCCTGGAGCCGTACCGGGAGCTGATCGCCGAACTGTCCTCCGGCGGGCCGCTGTCGGGACTCGCCGTACCCGAAGGGGAACGGCGGCCCGACCTCACCGCGCCGGGGCTCGTCGAGGAACTGGGCGTCACCTACGCGCGGGAGGTGCGGGCCGCCGGACACGGGGAGGTCGAGATCATCGGCCACGGCCCCGGCGGCCTGATCGCCCTGGCACTGGCCCGGGCCCTGAGCGAGGCGGACGTGACGGTGCGGCGGCTGGCCGTCGTGCCCGGCCACGGGGCCGGGGGCCGGCCGGCGGACCATCAGCCGCTGCCGTACGCCGGGGACATCACAATCCTCCGCCCGGCCGGAGCGCCCTCGGACGCGGTCGGCTTCTGGCAGGAGGTGTGCCTGGGCGAGCTGACCGTGGTCGACGTACCGGGCGATCACCTGGGCTGCCTCGCGCCGCCGCACGTGGCCCGTACGGCGGAGGCCCTCGCGGCGCCCGCGGCGGACCGCCGGTGAACGCCGCGGAGCAGGGCCCGATGCGGATCGTCGTGTGCGGCACGCGGTTCGGCCAGGTGTACCTCTCGGCCCTGGCCCGGGCCGAGCCCGGGCGGTTCGAGCTCGCCGGGATCCTCGCCCGGGGCAGCGCCCGGTCCGTGGCGCTCGCGGAGCGGTACGGCGTCCCGCTGTACGACAAGGTCGAGCAGCTGCCCGGGGACGTCGACGCGGCCTGTGTCGTGGTGTCGACCGCGGTCGGCGGGGGCCGGGGCGCCGAGCTGGCCCGGGCCCTGCTCGAACGCGGCATCCACGTGCTGCAGGAACACCCGGTGCACCCGGACGAGCTGGCGGACTGTCTGCGGGTGGCCCGCCGGGCCGGGGCGCAGTACCAGGTGAACACCTTCTACCCGCACCTCGAACCGGTCCGCCGCTTCACCTCGGCCGCGCGCCGGCTGCTGATGCTGCGCGAGCCGGTGTTCGTGGACGCCCTGTGCGCGGTGCAGGTCTCCTTCGACCTGCTGGACATCCTGGCGGGGATCTTCGACGGGCTGCGCCCCTGGGCGCTGGCCCCGGTCACGGGGACGGCCGGCCGCCCGCTGGTCAGCGTGGACGGGACGGTGGCCGGTGTCCCGCTGACGCTCCGGATGGAGAACCGGATGCAGCCGGGGGACGACAGCACCAGCCTGCTGCTGCACCGGATCACCATCGGCACCGACGCGGGCAACCTGATGCTGGCCAACACCCACGGGCCGGTGATCTGGAGCCCGGTGCTGCGGATGCCCTCCGGTACGACCGGACAGTTCCTGCCGGACCCGTCCGACGCGGCGGAGCGGTGGCCGCACGGCTCGGGCACCACCGGCGCCTGCGTGGGCGGCCCCGGGACGCCCACCTGGGCGGCCGCGATGCACGAGGTGTGGGGGGAGGGGGTGCTGACCGCCCTGGACGGGCTGCGGGAACGCGTCGCCGCCGGCGCCGACCCACTGCAGGGCAGTCAGCGCCCGCTGGCCGTCGCCCGCGCCTGGAAGGAACTGACCGAGGCGGTGGGCTACCCCGAACCGGCCGCGCCTGATGGCGGAAGCCCGCTGTCGGTCGCCGATCTGGCCCCCGGGCCGGCTCCCGGGCCGGAAACAGGACAATAGTTTACGGTCGGCAACTACCCGTGGTCCGATGGTGGTTCGCGGTGCCGGTCCGCGCTACAGTGATATCGGAACATGTTTTGAAATCGATGGGAGAGCGATGAGCGCGATCGATCCCGCTGAGGCGAAGGGGCGGTCCACGCCGTCGTCCGACCCCGGTTCCGGAGCGGAACCGGGCGTCATGAAACGGCTGTTACGCCCGTACGTGTGGAGTTTCGCGACCGTCGTGATCCTGCAGGTGATCGGTGCTCTCGCGGGCCTGGCGCCGCTGCTTGCCGTCGTGGAACTGGGCCGCACCCTGCTCAAGCCGGGCCCCGTCGACCGCGACCACGTGTGGTTCGTCGTCACCGCGGGCGCGATCGGCCTGTCCGTCCGGCTGGTGTTCACGGCCGCGTCGTCGGGGATCGGACACGTCCTCGACGGGAAGGTCCAGCTGGCCTTCCGCCGGCAGCTCGCCGACCGGCTCGGCCGGGTGCCGATCGGCTGGTTCTCCCGCCGCCGGACCGGCGAACTGGCCAAGGTGGTGGGGGAGGACGTGAGCGCGGTCCACCCCTTCATCGCCCACACCCCCGGTGAGCTCGTCTCCGCCTTCGTGGTCCCGCTGGCCTCCCTGATCTACCTGTTCACCATCGACTGGCTGCTCACCCTGATCACGCTGGTGCCGGTGGTGATGGCCATGGCCCTGGTGCCCCTGCTGATGACGCCGACCCGGACCCGTGAGCAGGAGGAGTTCGACGCGGCCATGGGCAAGATCGCCGGCTCCGTCATCGAGTTCGTCCAGGGCATCGCGGTGGTCAAGGCCTTCGGCGGAGGCGGCCGCGCCCACCGCAAGTTCATCACCTCCGCGGACGAGTTCGTCGCCACCTTCCGCCAGTGGGTGCACGGCCTCTCCAGGATCGCCGCGGGCATGCAGCTCGTCCTGTCGCCGCCGTTCGTCCTGCTGGTCGTCCTGATCGGCGGCACCTCCCGGATCACCGGCGGCGACCTCGCCCCGGCCGACCTGCTGCCCTTCCTGCTGCTCGGCCTCGGCCTGACCGCCCCCGTGGCGGCCCTCGGCCACGGCTTCGACGAGATGCAGGCCGCCGGCCGCGCCGTCGGCCGGATCCGCGAGGTGCTCGAGGTGCAGTCCCTCCCCGAGCCCGCGCACCCCGCCGCCCCGCGGGGCCACCGGGTCGAACTGCGGGACGTCCGCTTCGGCTACGAGGCCGACCGCGAGGTGCTGAAGGGCATCGACCTGGTGCTGGAACCCGGCACGGTCACCGCGGTCGTGGGCCCGTCCGGAAGCGGAAAGTCCACCCTGGTCCAGCTGCTGCCCCGGTTCTTCGACCCGACCCAGGGCTCGGTCACCCTCGGCGGCGTCGACCTGCGCGAGCTCGGCAGCCAGGAGCTCTACAAGTCGGTCTCCTTCGTCTTCCAGGACGTACGCCTGCTGCGCGCGTCCGTCGCCGACAACATCGCCCTGGCGGTGCCGCACGCCGACCGCGAGGACGTGGAGCGCGCCGCCCGCCTGGCCAACATCCACGAACGGATCCTCGAACTGCCCCGCGGCTACGACTCGGTGATCGGCGAGGACTCCGGACTCTCCGGCGGCGAGGCACAGCGGATCTCGCTCGCCCGCGCCCTCCTCGCCGAGACCCCCGTGCTGGTGCTCGACGAGGCGACCGCCTTCGCCGACCCGCAGACCGAACAGGCCGTGCGCCGGGCCCTGGCGGGCCTGGGAGGCGACCGGACCACCCTGGTCATCGCCCACCGCCTGGAGACGATCGCCGACGCCGACACCGTCGTGATGCTCGACGACGGCTCGATCGTCGAACGGGGCAGGCCCTCCGAACTGCTCGCGCGGGGCGGCCGGTTCGCCGCGTTCTGGCAGGCACAGCGAGCGGCGGCCACGGAAGAGGCCGACCTTCACGGCGGCGTACTGCAAGGAGACGAGCTCCGATGATCCGCATGCTGCTGAGCGTGCTGGGACGCGAATACGCCCAGCCGTTACGTCGCACCGTGGCCCTGATGACGGCGACCGCGATCGCCGAGGGCCTGTCCTACGCACTCCTCGTCCCCGTGCTGCGGGAACTCTTCGGCAGCACCCCCGACGACGCCTGGCCCTGGCTGATCGCCTTCGGCGGCGCGTTCGCCCTCTACGCGGCGCTGCGCTACCTCAGCGACCTCTCCGGGTTCCACGTCGGCGCCCGGCTGCTGACCGGCCTGTACCACCGGCTCGGCGACCACATGGCCCGCCTCCCCATCGGCTGGTACACCGCCGGCCGCCTCGGCGAGGTGTCCGTCCTCGCCAGCCGCGGCGTCCTGCAGGCCATGAGCGTGATCGCACACCTGCTGGCACCGTTCGTCTCCGCCAGCGTGACACCGCTGACGATCGTCGTCGTGATGCTCGCCTTCAACTGGCAGCTGGGCCTGGCCGCGCTGGTCGCCGTACCGGTCGTGGCCGCCATCCAGAAGTGGACCGGACGCCTCACCGCAGCCAACGACGCCGAGCGTTCCCTGCGCGACGAGGAGGCCACCGGGCGGGTCATCGAATACCTCCAGGTCCAGCCGGTCCTGCGGGCCGGCGGCCGCACCGCCGAACGCTTCGGGCTGCTCGACGACTCGCTCAAGGCCGTCGAGCGCACCTCCCGCCGGTCCACCCTCTCGGCACTGCCCGGCGCCGTGGGCCTGGGGCTCACCGTGCAGGCGATGTTCACCGGGCTGCTGGTCCTGGGAGCCTACCTCGCCCTCGAAGGGGACGTCGGCGTCGCCGAGGTCCTCACCATCCTGGTGCTGGCCGCCCGCTCGGCCGACCCGCTGCTCTCCCTCACGGACATCAGCGGCAAGCTCCGCGGCGCACGCGCCGTCCTCGCCAAGCTCGACGCGGTGCTGCGCACCGAGCCGCTGCCGGAGCCCGACCGGCCGGTCCGTCCCGAACGCCACGACCTGGAGCTCGACGGAGTCACCTTCCGGCACGGCGACCGCACGGTGTTCGAGGGCGCCTCCCTCACGGTGCCCCAGGGACAGCGGCTCGCCGTCGTCGGACCCTCCGGCGCGGGCAAGAGCACCCTGCTCCAGCTCATCGCCCGGTTCTACGACGTGGACGCCGGCGCGGTG
Source organism: Streptomyces sp. NPDC048603 (assembly GCF_043199475.1). Taxonomy (NCBI): domain Bacteria; kingdom Bacillati; phylum Actinomycetota; class Actinomycetes; order Kitasatosporales; family Streptomycetaceae; genus Streptomyces; species Streptomyces sp. NPDC048603. The sequence goes on from NZ_JBICVY010000002.1 coordinate 513,868, forward strand.
CGGCTGGGCGGTGTGGACGTACGCGCCGTCGACACCGAGGTGCTGATGTCGCAGATCGCCATCGTCTTCCAGGACGTGTACCTCTTCGACGGCACCATCGAGGAGAACGTACGCCTGGGCCGCCCGGACGCCACCGAGGCCGAGGTCCGCGCCGCGGCCACCGCGGCCCGCCTGGACGAGGTCATCGAGCGGCTGCCCGACGGCTGGGCGGCCAACGTCGGCGAGGGCGGCACCCTCCTCTCCGGCGGTGAACGCCAGCGCGTCTCCATCGCACGGGCCCTGCTGAAGGACGCGCCCGTCGTCCTGCTCGACGAGGTCACCTCCGCCCTGGACCCGGTGAGCGAAGCAGCCGTCCACGAGGGCATCGAACGCCTCATGGCGGGCCGCACCGTGGTGATGGTCGCCCACCGCATGCGCACCGTCCAGCGCGCCGACCGGGTCGTCTTCCTCGACGGCGGACGGGTCGTGGAGGAAGGCAGCCACGACGAACTGCTCGGCCGCGGCGGCCGCTACGCCGACTTCTGGAACATCGCCATGGCACCGGCAGCGAGGGAGCGGTAGCCGAGATGTCCGTCGATCCCGTACTGCAGGACACGCGCGCCGGAGCGTTCCGGCGGCACGCCCCGCGACCGTACGCCCGGGCCCGGGTGCTGCTGTTCCCGCACGGCGGCGGCAGCGCCAGCCACTACCGGCCGTGGGCCGCGGCGGCACCCTGGGACATCGAGTTCCTCGCCGTCCAGTACCCGGGCCGGGAGGACCGGTACTCCGAAGCGGTGCCGGCCGACCTCCAGGGCCTCGCCGCCGCCCTGGCGGAAGACCTGCCGGCCGGCGGGCCGTCCCTGCCGACCGTCCTGTTCGGGCACAGCATGGGGGCCCTCGCCGCCTACGAGTTCGCCCGCCGGCTCGCGGCGGCGGGCGAACCGCCCGCGCACCTGGTCGTGTCCGGCCATCCCGCACCCGAACTGACCCGGCCCGGCCGGGTCCATCTCGGCAGCGACGAGGAACTGGTCGGGGAACTGCGCCGGACCGGAGCGACCCACGGCGACCTCCTCGACAACGCCCCGCTCATCCAGGCGTTCCTGCCGGTCATCAGGGGCGATTACCGGCTGAGCGAAACCTACCGCCCCGTGCCGGGAAACCTGCTGAACATTCCGGTCACCGTGCTGTACGGCGACCGGGATCCCGAAATCCATCCGTGGGAGGCCGAAGGCTGGCGCGACACCACCACCGGATCCTGTGAATTCCGGACCTTCAGCGGCGGACACTTCTACCTGGAGGAACACCGCGCCCCGGTCGTCGAACTCCTCACGGCAAGCGCGCGCACGGCCTCCGAAGCGTCCGCCGCCCCCTGGCCCTCCGCCCCCTGACCACCACTCCCCGGGCGGTTCACCCCGGGCGGACGACCCCCGGCCGCCCCTCCCGAACCGCCCGCCCCGACGGTCCGAACCCCCCTGACGGTCCGTCGGAGAAACCGCCGCCGCCGCGTCGACGACGCGACCGGCGGCGGTTTTTCCGCATCCACGGCCGTGCAAAACCCATATCCCCAGAGGTGAATTGCACATTGTGGCGCCAAGACGGTGATCGTTACGGTGATAAACCGGTTCGGACCGTTTCGGTTACAGGGGGTTGCCATGTGCGGAATTGCCGGCTGGGTCTCGTTCGACACCGACCTCACGCGCCGGGGCGACGTGCTCGACGCGATGACGGAGACGATGGCCTGCCGCGGCCCGGACGGCCGCGGCACGTACCTCCGCACCCACGTCGGACTGGGACACCGGCGCCTCGCCATCATCGACCTGCCCGGCGGAACCCAGCCCATGAGCGTGAGCACGCCCGCCGGCGACATCACCCTGGTGTACTCCGGCGAGGCCTACAACTTCCGCGAGCTCCGCGACCGCCTCGCCGCGCGCGGCCATTCCTTCCGGACCGACAGCGACACCGAGGTGGTGCTCCACAGCTACCTCGAGTGGGGCGAGGGCATGGTCGACCACCTCGACGGCATGTACGCGTTCGCGGTCTGGGACGAGCGCGAGCAGAAGCTGCTCCTCGTCCGCGACCGCATGGGCATCAAGCCGCTCTTCTACCACCCGACCCCGGACGGCGTGCTGTTCGGCTCCGAACCCAAGGCGATCCTGGCGAACCCCCTGGTGCGCAAGGCCGTCGACACCGCCGGGCTGCGGGAGCTGTTCGCGCAGACCAAGACCCCGGGCTGGGCCCTGTGGAAGGGCATGCACGAGATGCTGCCCGGCACGCTGATCACCGTGGACCGGAGCGGCCTGAGGCAGCGGACCTACTGGCGCCTGCGGGCCGCCGAGCACACGGACGGCCTCGACGACACCGTGGCACGGGTGCGGGAGATGCTCACCGGCATCGTCGACCGGCAGCTGATCTCGGACGTGCCGCAGTGCGTGCTGCTCTCCGGCGGGCTGGACTCCAGCGCCATCACCGGCCTCGCCGCCGAGCGGCTGGCCCTGCGCGGCGAGCGGGTCCGCACCTTCTCCGTCGACTTCGCCGGCCAGGAGGAGAACTTCGTCCCCGACGAGATGCGCGAGACCCCCGACTCGCCGTTCGTCCGCGACGTCGCCGCGCACGTCGGGTCCGCCCACCACGACGTGGTGCTCAACCCGGCCGACCTGTCGGACCCCGGGGTACGGCGCGCCACCGTCGGCGCCCGCGACATCCCCAACGGCTTCGGCGACCTCGACAGCTCGCTCTACCTCCTGTTCAAGGCGATCCGGGAACGCTCGACGGTGGCCCTGTCGGGCGAATCGGCCGACGAGGTCTTCGGCGGGTACCCCTGGTTCCACGTCGAGGCGCTGACCCGCGCCGCCACCTTCCCGTGGATGGCCGTGATCCCCCCGCTGAGCCTCGCCGCACGCACGGACCACATCGAGCCCGGACTGCGGACGCGCCTCGACGTCGCGGCGTACACCGCCGACCAGTACGCGACGGCGCTCGCCGAGGTCGACCACCTCGACGGCGAGTCCGAAACCGACCGGCGCATGCGCTCCGTGTTCCATCTCCACCTGACCCGCTTCGTCCGCAACATGCTCGACCGCAAGGACCGCCTGTCGATGGCCGTCGGCCTGGAGGTGCGCGTCCCGTTCTGCAACCACGAACTCGTCGAGTACGTGTACAACACCCCGTGGTCGATGAAGACCTACGACGGCCGGGAGAAGAGCCTGTTGCGCGGGGCGGCCGCCCACGTGCTGCCGCGCTCGGTGGTGGAGCGGGTCAAGAGCCCCTACCCGTCCCCGCAGAACCCCGAGTACGCGGCGCACCTCCAGCAGCAGGTGAAGGAGCTGCTCGCCGAGCCGGACGCGCCCGTGTTCGCCCTCGTCGACCGCGCCTGGTCGCAAGCGGTCGTGGGGCAGGACCCGGCCGGCATGACCACCGGCGTCCGCGCCGGCCTGGAACGCGTCCTGGACCTCCACACCTGGCTGGACCTGCACAACCCCGAACTCCTGCTGGACTGACCGCGGGTCGCCGGTCGGGTCCCGCTCAGCCGGGCGGGATGTTCTTGTTGTGGTGGAAGGCGTTGTCGGGGTCGTACTTGGCCTTGACCTCCGCGAGCCGCCGGTAGGTCCCGTCGCCGTAGGCCTCCCGCACACGGCCGGCGCCGTCGTCGGAGTCGAGGAAGTTGACGTAGACGCCGCCGGCCGCGTGCGGCCGGAGGGCCCGCAGGAATCGCCGCGCCCAGGCGGTCTCGGCGGCGGCGACCCTGCCGGACTCCTCGGGGAGCCACGCCGCGTCGATGACGATGTGGTGGGCGACGTCGCGGCCGGCGTAGGCGGTGGCGTCGCGGGGGACCCGGGCGACGGCGCCGCCCAGGTGGAACACGGCCGCGTAGGACCGGGGCGAGCGGGCGGCACAGGCGTGCTCGGCGATGACGGTGATGGCGTCGTCGGAGAGGCCGGCCAGGTCCGTGGCCTTCCAGTGGTAGTGCCACCCGTGGCGGACGGTGTCGTCGAGAGCACCCTGGAACGCGGCGTACGGGGTGGGGGCGAGCAGGTCCACGAGGGGCCTGCCGAACCGGCGCAGTGCCCGCACCGCACGTTCGCCGGCCTCGACGGTGCCGCTGTGGCAGCAGGCGACGGCGACCGCGGGGCGCCCGTGCAGGTGCTCCGGGACGGCCGGCAGGGGCGGGACCGTGCCGAGCCGGACGACGCTGCCCAGCTCGTCGGGAGCCCGCGCGGCGAAGTCCCGGTAGAAGCGCAGCACCTCGGTGGTCTCCTCGGCCGCCCAGAAGACGGGTCCGGCCAGCACGGCCGGGCCCACGGGGTGCAGGGCGAACCGGAACGAGGTGACCACGCCGAAGTTGCCGCCGCCGCCCCGCAGGGCCCAGAACAGGTCCGGGTGTTCGTCGGCGGACGCCCGGACGATGCCGCCCTCGGCGGTCACGACCTCCGCTTCCAGGAGGTTGTCCACGGCGAGCCCGTGTCCGCGCATGAGGAAGCCGAGGCCACCGCCGAGGGTGAGCCCGGCGACACCGGTGTGGCTCACGATGCCGCCGGTGGTGGCCAGGCCGTGGGCCTGCGTGGCGCGGTCGACATCGCCCCACAGGGCACCGCCCTGTACGCGGGCCCTGCGGCCGGCGGGGTCGACCGACACGCCCCGCATCGCCGAGAGGTCGATGACGATCCCGTCGTCGCACACCGCCGTGCCGGCCACGTTGTGACCGCCGCCCCGGACGGCGATCTCCAGGTCGTGCTCGCGGGCGAACCGCACGGCCGCCGCCGCGTCGGCGGTGTCGCCGCAGCGGGCGATCAGCCGTGGGTGACGGTCGACAGCGCCGTTCCACACGGCGCGGGCGGTGTCGTACTCGCTGTGGCCGGCGGTGATCAGCCGGCCCCGGAAGCCGTCGATCTGCATCACGGTCGCCTCCTCGCCCGGGTGGCCGGCCCGCTCGGCGGCCGGCGGTCGTTTCCCCCGAGGACTCCACCGCACCACCGAAGGCCGCCGCCGTGAAGTCAGGAATCTGGACTTCACCGTTCCTCGAGGCTGAGCGGGAGTGGGTCCTGTTGCCAGGGCTCGTGCTCAGCCGAACGCCCCGAACGGTGTTGGGCGTTCTGGTTGCCCGCGTTCGCGCCGCGTCCGGCAAGCACGGATCGTGTCCGTGGTCCGGGGATGCGGGGGCGGGTTCCCTCGCGCCCGGGGGTGGCCGGTCGGGCCTGGGCGGTCCGATGCCCGCAACGATCGCCCTGGTGGTGGCGGGGCGGTGCCGTCCGTCGCCGGATCGGGTGTCCCTGGGCGCGTCGTCCGATCGCCACGGCGGCCGCGTCGTGGCGTGTGGTGTGCCTGTTCTGGCTGGTCAGGGGCTTCTGCCAGTGCTGGGCGCCCCACCGGGAGGTGTAGGCCGGGTCGACGGCGATGATCGTGATGCCGGTCCGGTCGGCCATGGAGGTCAGACGGGCGCGCAGGCGTGCGGTGGGCATACCGGAGATCAGCTGCCGGAAGCGCTTCTTGCGGCCGTGTTTCTCGCGGGTCTTCTCCACGGTGAAGTCGAGGTCTTCGATGGCGATGGCCTTGACACCGCACGTCTTGGCCCAGGTCAGCAGGCGGGTCAGGGCGTGGCGGATCTGGGCGTCGCGATGCCCGGCGGGGCCGGCGAGGTCGAAGGGGAAGCGGCGGGGGCTGCCGATGGGGTTGCCGTGGGTGTCCAGCCGCCAGGCGGCGAGGTGGTCGGCGTTGGTGTCGACGCCGACCACACCTTCGGCGAGGGCGGCGGCCAGCGGGATGGTCTTGGCGGGCGGGATCTGCCAGAGGGCGGTGAGGTACCAGCGGTCGCGGGCCGTGTCGTGGTGGATGCGGTAGGCAACCGCACGGTTGGCCTGCACACGGTCGGCCCACTCACTGCCCCGGTGCCGGAACCGCAGGCGTCCGGTGAGGACGTACCGGCCGTGCGGGGCGTTGGCGTGTCCGGCGAGCGGGGCAGTGAGCTTGATGCTGACTTCGCCGTCGGGGCCGACGCGGATGGTCTCGTTGCCGTACCTCTTGCCGGACTCGCCGTCCGCGGCGAGGAACCACCGCTCGGCCTGCCACCGCTGCCGCCACTCGGCCTCGCTCAGCCCGGCCTGCTGGAGGTTGTGGCGGGCGCGGGCGAGCTTCCTCCCGCCGCGCGCGACGTGCACGGTTCCGCCGTCACGGTCGGCCCGCGCCTGTTCCAGCCGGCTCTCGAGTACGTGCAGGCGGCGCTTCTTGGCGTGCCACTCCTGCCGGGTGCGGTAACCGCCCAGGGCCCGTTTGGAACCCTTCGCCCCCAGCGGCAGCGACAGCCGGTGTGTGAGGGTGCGCACCCCTGCTTCGAGGCTCTGGATGTGGGCGAGCTGCCCTCGGCGGGCCAGTGCCCACTGATCGTGCGTGGCCTTGGTGATGCTGCCCGCCCAGCGCGAGGAGGACTCGCCGGTCAGGGCCTGCTTGCGGGCCGCCCACGTCCGGGGGGAGTGCTCCAGCCCTTCCCGGCAGCGCATCGCCAGGTCGCCACACCAACGAGCACCTCCCGCAAAGGTCACGCATTCGAACGAAGAACTCCCGTTCCTCTTGCCCCAGCCCTCCCCCACTCATCGATGCCAAGGCGTCCTCAAACGCTGTCAATCGCCAAGAGTTCCCCCCCTGTGCCAGGAGCGCGACACTGGTCCTGTGCGGAGTTACGGCCAGTACTGTCCCATCGCCCGTGGCGCGGAGATCTTCGCCGAGCGCTGGACCCCGCTGATCATCCGCAACCTCTACCTGGGCTGCGGAAGCTTCGGCGAGATCCTGGAAGGCGCGCCGGGGCTTTCCCGCACCCTGCTCTCGCAGCGCCTCAAACAGCTCGAACGGCTCGGGATCGTCGACGCGTCGCCGAAACCGGACGGGCACGGGCGCCACTACGAGCTCACGCCCGCGGGCCAGGACCTGTTCAAGGTGTGCGTATCGCTCGGCGAGTGGGGTGCCGCCTGGCTCGAGATCGCCCCGGAGCACCTCGATCCCTTCGTGGCCCTGTGGTCGATGTGCAACGCGCTCCGCCGGGACCGGCTCCCGGACCGGCGCGTGGTCGTCCGGTTCGACTTCACCGGCCGCCCGCACCGCGAGCGCTACTGGCTGCTGATCGAGCACGGGGACACGGAGATCTGCAAGACGTACCCCGGCGTCGACGAGGACCTCTACATCACGGCGGAGGCGGAGGCCTTCGTCAGGTGGCACGCGGGCCGGCTCACCTGGGCCGAGGCCACCGGCGACCGCCGCATCGAGCTCCACGGCCCCGCGTGGCTCGTACGCGGCTTCCCCACCTGGAACGCCCGCAGCATGTTCGCCCACGTCAAGCCGGTCTCCCTGGCCGCGGAGCCCATAGCGGAGCCCACCGCGGCCTGACCGGGGCGCCCCGCCGCCCGTACGCGACATGCCGCGTACGGAGCAAATGGGCGGGTGGGACGGGCGGCCGTGTGAGGCTGGGCCCTCAGTCGATGGCGGTTCGTGTCAGGGGGCCGGGTGCACCGCACGTGGAGGTGGTCTCCTGTGCGGCCGCGCGGTGGCCGCCCGGTGGATCCGACGGCGTTGCCGCGGACCGGTCTCCAGGGGCGGCGCTGATGGCCGAGCAGCCCGGGGACCCACGGCCGCGCCCCGACCGCGGGCCGCACCACCGGCTGGAAGCCGAGCTGGAGCGGATCGACGAGCAGCTGCGGGAGTCGGCCAGGGCCAAGGACCAGCTGCAGGGCCTGCTGGACGCGGTGCTGGCCATCACCCAGGAACTGGAACTTCCCGAGGTCCTGCACCGCATCGTCACCACCGCCATGGGCCTGGTGGGCGCGCGGTACGGAGCGCTGGGCGTGCTGCACGAGTCCGGTGAGTACCTGGAGCAGTTCATCACCGCGGGGCTGTCCGAACCCGAGCGGGCCGCGCTGGCCGGGATCGCCTTTCCCCGCGGCCGCGGCGTGCTGGGACACCTCATCCACCACCCCGAACCCATGCGGGTCGAGGACATCCCCTCCCACCCGTCCTCGGTGGGCTTCCCTCCCGGCCACCCGCACATGCGAACCCTGCTCGGGGCCGCCATCAGGGTCCGCGGCACGATCTACGGCGACCTCTACCTGTCCGAGCGGAGCGACGGGCGTGCCTTTGACCGTGCCGACGAGGAGATCGTCGTCGCCCTGGCCGGTGTGGTCGGCATCGCGATCGAGAACGCCCGCCTCTTCGGACGGGTCCGTGCCAGCGCCGAACACTTCCAGCGCCTCCTGCTGCCGACCCTGCCCGACCTGCACCCGTTCGACTCCGCCGCCGTCTACCGGCCGGCCTCCGAGCCCGACCACATCGGAGGGGACTGGTACGACGCCATCATGCTGCCCGACGGCGTCTGCGCCGCGATCATCGGCGACGTCGTCGGCCACGACCTGCGGGCGGCAGCCGCCATGGCCCAGACGCGCAGCATGCTGCGCGCCCTGCTCTACGACCGCCGCACCCAGCCCGGCGGGATCCTCGCGCAGCTCGACCGCACCCTGGAGGCGACCACAGACAACCCCGTCACCACCGCCTGCCTGGCCCGTATCCGGTACGAGGGACCGGGCTGGACGATGCAGTGGAGCACCGCGGGCCACCTCCCCCCGCTGCTGGTCACCGCCGACGGCTCCGCGGAGTACCTGCGGGCCGAGCCCGGCGTGCCGCTCGGGGTGAGCACAGAGCAGCACCGCCCCGACCACGTGTACTCCGTGCCGGCGGGGGCCACCATCGTGTTCTTCACCGACGGGCTCGTCGAGCACCGGGCCCGGCCGCTCGACGACTGCCTGGACGAACTCGCCGAACTCGCCGCCGTTCACGTGGTGTTGCCACTGAAGGACTTCGTCCTGGCACTGGCGGACCGTCACCCCAGCGACGGGCACGACGACATGGCGGTCCTGGCCCTGCGGATGCCCGAGGACAGCTGAACCCCGGCCTGGGCCCTCAGCCCCGGACGGCCGCGTCCCAGTTGCGGTTGACGGTCTCCCTCGCCTTCTCGCGCTGTGCCTCCGTGGGGAACGTCGGCGTGCCCTCGACCGTCGGGAGGTTCTCCGCGGCGGCCTTGTCGAGGGTGCCGTCCCGCTCCATGGCGTCCATGAGGACGGGGCGTGCGTAGGCGCCGAGCCGGATGTTCTGGCCCTCCGGGCTGAAGACGTACTCCTGCCACAGACGGGCCGCCGCGGGGTGCGGGGCGTCCTTGTTCACCGCGTGGGCGTAGTACTGGGCGAAGCTGCCGTCGAAGGGGATGGCGGTCCGCCAGTCGACGTCCGCACCCTTCCGGCGGAACTCGTCGGCGTATCCGAGGTTGAGGAAGTCCCAGTCGATGCTGATCGGGGTCTGGCCCTTCTCGATCGTGGCCGGGGTGGATTCGACCGGGTTGAAGTTGCCGTTCTTGCTGAGTTCGGCGAAGAAGTCGATGCCGGGCTGGATGTCGTCGAAGGAGCCTCCGTTCGCCAGGGCCGCCGCGTACACGCCGGCGAAGGCGGAGCCCGACTTGGTGGGGTCGCCGTTGAGCGCGACCTGGCCCTTGTACTCGGGCTTGCGCAGATCGGCGAAGGTCGACGGGCAGGTCTTGACGCGCTTGGCGTCACAGCCGATCGAGACGTAGCCGCCGTAGTTGTTGTACCAGCGGGCCTGCGGGTCCTTCTGTTCCCCGGGGATGTCGTCGAACGCGGCGACCTCGTACGGGGCGAGCAGGCCCTGCCGGGCGGCCGCCTGGGCGAAGGAGCCACCCACGTCGATCACGTCGGGGGCGCGGCCGTCCTTCCGGTGCTCCTTCAGGGCGTTGATCTCGTCCTGGCTGGTGCCTTCCGGGTTCTCCACCACGACCTTGATCCCGTACTTCTTCTCGAAGCCGTCGATCAGCGCGCCGTAGTTGGCCCAGTCGCCGGGGAGCGCGATCGTGTTCAGCGAGCCCTCCTTCTGCGCCGCCGCGGTCAGTGCCGCCATACCGCCGGCGTCCGCCGCGGAGGTGGCCACCGCGGGTGCCCGGGGCACGGCCGGGGGCTTGTCTCCGCAGGCGCCGACGGGCGCCGCCGCGAAGGCCAGGAAGACGGCGACGGCGGCGGTCCGGAGACGAGGTGCGGGCACAAAGGCTCCATAACGGGCGATCGCATACTGATCGACACCAGCGTACGTTCGCAGGCCCCGGCGGCGCAGTCCCAGCCGGTGGTGTCCGGGTCAGAGGGGCTCGTCGTCCCATTCGGCCAGGAGTGCTTCCTCCGTGTCCGCCGCGGGCGGCGCGGGCTCGCCCTGGAGGGCCTGCTCACTCCAAATGATCTTGCCGCGGGGGATGTAGCGGGTGCCCCAGCGCTTGGCGTACTGCGAGACGAGGAACAGGCCGCGGCCGCCCTCGTCGGTGTCCTCGGCCCGGCGCATGTGCGGGGAGGTGCTGGACCCGTCGGAGACCTCGCAGATCAGGCTGCGGTCGTGGAGCAGCCTCACCCGGATCGGCTCCGCCCCGTAGCGGATGGCGTTGGTGATCAGTTCGCTGAGGATGAGTTCCGTGGTGAAGGCGATGTCCTCCAGGCCCCACTCCGCCAGCCGGCCGGCGCAGGCGTTGCGCACCCGGGACACCTCCGCGGGGTCGGGGGACACCTCCCACTCGGCGATCCGGTCGGGGTCCAGCCGGCGGGTGCGGGCCACCAGCAGCGCGATGTCGTCGCTGGGCCTGGCGGGCAGCATCGCGTCGATCACGGCGTTGCAGGTCTCCTCCGGGGTGCGCCCGGGTCCGGCCAGGGCCGCGCGCAGCGCTGCCAGCCCCGCGTCCGGATCCCGGTCGCGGCTCTCGATCAGCCCGTCGGTGAAGAGCGCCAGCATCGAGCCCTCGGGCAGGGTCAGCTCCGCGGTCTCCATGGGCAGGCCCGCGCCCAGCCCCAGCGGCGGGGAGACCGGCACCTCGGGGAAGGACACGGTGCCGTCGGGGTGGGCCAGGGCGGGGCCCGGATGGCCGGCGGTGGCGGCCGTCGCCCGCCCCGAGACGGGATCGTAGACGGCGCACAGGCAGGTGGCTCCGGTGATCCCCTGCCACTCCTGCTCGTCGGTGTCGATATGGGCGACCAGCTCGTCCAGGTGGCTCAGGAGCTCGTCCGGAGGCAGGTCGAGGGTGGAGAAGTTGTACACGGCGGTGCGCAGCCGGCCCATGGTGGCGGCGGCGTGCAGACCGTGGCCGACGACGTCGCCGACCACCAGGGCCACCCGGGTGCCGGACAGCGGGATGACGTCGAACCAGTCGCCGCTCACACCGGCCTGCGCGGCCAGATAGCGGTGCGCGACCTCGACGGCGGACTGCTCCGGTACGTTCCGGGGCAGCAGACTGCGCTGCAGGGTGACGGCCATGGTGTGCTCGCGGGTGTAGCGGCGGGCATTGTCCACCGACAGGGCCGCCCGGGCGGTCAGCTCCTCGGCGAAGGACACGTCCTCCTCGTCGAACGGCGGCGAGCCCTGCCCCCGCCAGTAGCCGACCATCCCCAGCACCACGCCCCGGGCCCGCAGGGGCACGGCGATCAGGGAGTGGATCCCGCGGTCCAGGATCCGCCGGGCGTTGGCCGGGTCCTGGGCCCGCCAGTGGTGGGTGGCCCGCAGGTCCGCCTCCAGGACCGCGTGGCCGCCGGCCAGCCCGGCCGCCATGGGGCTGGTGGGAACGAACCGGATCAGCCGGCCGACGGGGTAGAGGGGGTGGTCGCCCCGCAGGCCGACGGAGGCGGTGCGCCGCATCTCGGTGTTCGGCCCGGACGGGTCCTCGCCGCGCAGCACCGGCTCCAGCAGGTCGACCGTGGCCACGTCGGCGAACCGGGGGACCGCCACCTCCGCCAGTTCCTCCGAGGTGCGTTCCACGTTCAGTGTCGTCCCCACCCGCACCCCCGCGTCGTAGAGCAGGTTCAGCCGCTCACGGGCCACCTCGGCCCTGCCCGAGAGGGCCCGCAGCTCGGTGGTGTCGCGCAGCGTGACGACGGTTCCGGCCTGGCCGTAGGGGGCGGTGGGCCGGATGTTCACCGCCAGCAGCCGGTCGGCGGCCATGTGCACCTCGTCGGTGGCGGAACGGCCCGACGCGATCCGCTCGGCGATCCCCTCCTCCAGCCCCAGCTCCGTGACGGGGAGCCCTTCCGCGTCCGCCGGAAGCTCCAGCAGCCGGCGCGCCTCGTCATTGGCCAGCAGCAGCCGTCCGCCGTCGCCGACGATCAGCACGCCCTCCCGGACCGCGTGCAGCACCGCGTCGTGGTGTTCGTACATCCGCGTCATCTCGGCCGGTCCCAGACCGTGGGTCCGGCGCAGCAGCCGGCGGCTCACCAGGGCGGTTCCGCCCGCGGACAGGGCGAGCACCGCGGCCGCGCTGCCCAGGACGACCGGCAGCTGCCGGTTCACCATGGTCTGCACGTTCTGGACCGTGACCGGGGAGGAGACCACGGCGACGACCCGGCCGGAGGGGTCCTTGACGGGGACCACGGAGACCACGGACTGCCCCAGGGACCCTTCGAACGTCTCGGTGAACGACCGGCCGGCCGCGGCCCTGGCGAAGGGGCCGACGACGTGCTTCCCGATCTGCCGCGGGTCGGTGTGGGTGAGGGTGACCCCGTCGAGCGTGTACACGTTGATGCCGTCGACCCCGGCGATCTTCCGGGCCGCCTGGGCGCTCGGCTGCAGCACCGCGCTCGGATGCTCGCTGCGCAGGGCGGCGACGATCCCCGGGGACTCCGCGAAGGTTCCGGCGGCGGCGAGCGTACGGTTCCGGGCGTCCAGCATGGCGGCGCTCCGGCCCTGCACCACGAGTGCCACGACCGCGGCGGCGACGAGGAGCACCACGACGGCCAGCTGAAGGAGGAACACCTCGCCGGCCACGCTGCGCGCGCTCAGGAGGGAGGACAGACGCTGTGGCCGCGGCGTCCCTCCCCGGGCGGGCGCGGAGCGCTCCCGACGCTCCTGGTGCCGCCCCGGCCGGGGACCGCGCGGGGAACGGCGCGGGGGAGCGGACGGACCCGTGGTCGAGCGGAGCAGCCAGCGCCGGAGGGTTCCCAGGTAGTTGCTCATAATCCATCTTCTAACCTCTGCGGTCGGTCGGCAGAGGAGAGCGGACGCCGGCGCTCCGGGCGGGGCCGCACCGGGAGGCCGGGCAGCGCGGCAGGCGGCCTTACGGCGGGGGTCTCACGGCGGGCGGTCTCGCGATGAGGGTCCCACGGCGAGCGGACCGGCGGCCTCAGCCGGCCCGCAGCACGACCGGTCCGCCCGCGGGGTCGGCCCGGGCAGCCCACCCCGTCGGCAGCCGCAGCGACCGGGACGGGGACACCGGGACCGCGAACCGCCGCCTCCACAGCAGCCTGCCGTCCTGCTCCGCCACCACCACCAGGCCGGCCGAGGGCTCCCCGGACCGCAGCAGCAACGGCCGCCCGGCGATGCCGGTGACGCCGGTCATGCCGGTGATCCGGTTCGGCGTCACCCACCGGAGCGGGGCCCGGACCAGCAGCGGCGGGCCGGGCTCGGGCCAGGGGGCACCCGCCAGGTGTTCCAGCACCGGGGCTGCCGCGGCGACGCCCTCGCCCGCCGCGGTGGCCGCGCGCTCGATGCCGTGGAGGGCGTTGCCGACCGCGAAGACGCCCGGCGCCGACGTACGGAAGCACGCGTCCACGCCGGGGCCCCGGGTGCCGGGGTCCAGGCCGATGCCGGCCCGGCGGGCCAGTTCGTGGTCGGGGATCCAGTCGCCGGTGAAGACCACCGTGTCGCAGGCGAGGAACCCCTCCCGGCCGTCCTCGTGGCGGACGGCCACGCCCGACAGACGGCCCCGGCCGTGCAGTCCGCTCACCGTCGTCCCCGTGAGCAGCGGCACCCCCGGCACCCCGGCGCCGCGCCTCCGCTCCGTGACCATCGCCACCACCGTCGCCCCGGCCCGGTGCAGGGTGCGCACCGCGTGGCGGGCCACCGGCTCGGCGCCCGCCACCACGGCCCGCCGGCCCACGCCCTGCCCGTACCGGTGGACCGACTGCAGCAGCTCCCCGGTGGTCAGGACGCCCGCCGGGCGGGAGCCCGGCACCAGCCGGGCACTGCGCGGGCGCTCCCGGGCCCCCGTGGCCAGGACCACGGCCCGTGCCGTGATCCGCTCCAGGCCCGCCGGGCTCGTGGTCTCCAGCGACAGCGGGCCGGCCCAGCCGGTGGCGGTGACACCGGTGCGGACCACGGCTCCGGCCGCCACCGCCGCCTCCACCGACCGCCGCGCGTACTCGGGTCCCCTGAGCCACGGAAGCGGGACCGGACCGCCGAAGCCGCCGTGGTGGCAGTGGCGTGGCATCCCGCCCGCCTCCTGCTCGCGCTCCAGGACCACGACCCGTCCGGCGCCGGCCGCCGCGAGGCGGCCGGCCAGCGCCAGCCCGGCGGGGCCGGCACCCACCACCAGTACGTCGGCGGGAACCTCGACGCGTACGCCGTCCCGTGCGCCGGCCCCGGCTCCCGTACGGCTCACCGGCGCGCCTCCTCGAAGAGCGCCCGGACCGCCGCCCCGCAGTGGAACCCCTGGCAGCGGCCGCCCCGCGCGCGCGTACGCCGCCGCAGGCCGTCCGGCGAACCGGGCGGCACGGTCCCCGCGAGCGCGTCGCGGATCTCGCCGCGGGTCACGCGCTCGCAGTGGCAGACGATCCTGCCGTACTCCGGGTCCGCCGCGATCATTTCCGCGTCGCGGTACGGCCGGGGGAACGCCTCGCCCAGGTTCGGCATCCGCACCGGCTCCAGGTCCCGTGCCCCGGTCACCGGCAGACCGCCCTCGGCGAGCAGCCCCACCACGTGGGCGGCGATCGCCATCGAGGCGGTCAGGCCCGTCGAGCGGATGCCGCCCACGGTCACGTACCGCTGAGCGGGGTGGGCCCGGATCGCGTAGTCCTCCTGCCCGGTGGCGGCCCGCAGCCCCGCGTACACGGCGGTGACCTCCTCCTCCAGGAGCGCCGGCAGGATCCGCCGGCCCTTCTCCCGCAGCAGGGCGAGCCCTTCGGCGGTCGACTCGGTGGCCGTCTTGTCCTCCAGGTCCTCGGCGGTCGGGCCGAGCAGCACCTTCCCGTACACCGTCGGCGCCACCAGCACGCCCTTGCCGCGCGCGTCCGGCACCGGCAGCAGGATGTGCCGCACCAGGCCGCGGGCGAGTTCGTCGAAGACGATCAGCTGGCCGCGCCGGGGGGTCACGGTGAAGTCCGCACGGCCCAGGAGCCGGTCGATCTCGTCGGCGTACAGGCCCGCCGCGTTGACCAGGTGGCGGGTGCGCAAGGGGCCCCGGCCGGTGGTCAGCGTGTGCGGTTCGCCCGGAGCGACCGACCGCACCGGACAGTTGAGATGCAGGTCGACGCCGGCCCGCACGGCCTGCGTGGCGTAGGCGAGGGTGGTCGTCCAGGGACAGATGACGGACTCGTCCGGCACGTGGAGCGCCCCCAGCGCCCCGGGCCCGAGCTCCGGCTCGCGGGCCCGTACCTCCCCGGCGGTGAGGATCCGGGCCGCGCGGTACCCGTTGCGCAGGGATTTCCCGGCGAGGGCGGGCAGCGCGGCCAGCTGTTCCCCGGTCCAGGCCACGAGCAGCGCCCCGACCGGCTCCACCGGGATGCCGCTCTCGGCGGCGTACGCCCCGAGCAGCCGCTGTCCCTCCCGGACCAGGCGGGACTCCAGGGAGCCGGGGACCGCGTCGAAACCGGTGTGCAGGATGGCGGTGTTGGCCTTGGAGGTGCCGTTGCCGACGTCGTCGGAGGCCTCGACCAGGGCGACGCGCAGGGGGAGCCGGCCCAGTTCGCGGGCGATCGCGGCGCCCACCACGCCGGCGCCGACGACCGTGACGTCGTACGTGTCGCCGGGCAGCGGGCCGCCGGTGGTGACGGTCATGCCGGGCCGTCGAGCAGGGCCGACACCGCCGCGTTGAACCGTGCGCGGCGCTCCGCCGCGCGGTCGGCGCCGGCCCGTGGCTCGTAGACGGCGGAAGGCTTCCACTCCGGTACGGCCTCGTCGACGGTGAGCGAGGGGTCGAGCCCGAGCCGGGCGACCGCGCCGGCCCCGAGCGCCGTGGCGTCCGGCAGCGCCGACACCTCCACGGGGATCTGCAGCAGATCGGCCTGGGCCTGCATGAGCAGCGAGGACCGGGTCAGTCCGCCGTCGACGCGCAGTGCCGTGAGCGGTGCGCCGAGGTCGGCCGAGACGGCGTCCACGAGCTCCGCCACCTGCGCGGCCACACCGTCGCACAGCGCGCGCACCAGGTGCCCGGCCGTCGTGTCGAGGCCGAGGCCGGTGACCGAGCCCCGCGCATCGCCCCGCCACCACGGGGCGGCGAGCCCGGCGAGCGCCGGGACGAAGGTGACGCCGCCCGCGTCCGGGACGGTTTCGCCCACGGAGTCGATGTCCCCCGCGCCGGAGATCACGCCGAGGTCGGTGAGCCAGCGGACGGCGGAGGCGGCCGTGAAGACCTGCCCGTCGAGGCAGTAGCTGGTCTCTCCGGCGAGCCGCCAGGCGACACAGCCGACCAGGCCGGAGGCGCTGCGGCGGGGGAGCGGGCCGGTCTGCGCGAGCAGGAACGCCCCGGTGCCGTAGGTGCACTTGGCGGTGCCGGGCTCGGTGACCCGCTGGGCGAGGAGCGCGGCCTGCTGGTCGACGAGCAGGCCCGTCAGCGGCAGCGGGGGACCGAACGCCGTGGTGGTGCCGACCTGGGTGTCCGCGTCGACGACCGCCGGCAGCCGTTCGTCGGCGAGCCCGAAGACGTCGAGTGCCGGCCGCGACCAGCCCACGGTGTCGAGATCGAGCAGCTGCGTGCGGCCCGCGGTCGCCGCGTCGGTGACGAACGCGCCGGTGAGCGCGTGGACGAGCCATACGTCGCTGGTGGTCACGACTCCCTGCCGGGTCAGCCGTCGGCGTATCCAGGCCATCTTGGGCGCGGCGAAATAGGGGTCCAGCGGCAGCCCGGTCCGTTCCCGCAACCAGGCTGCGTGCGGGGCCAGTTCCGTGCAGATCTCCTCGGCGCGCCGGTCCTGCCAGACGATCGCGTCGGTCAGCGGCCGGCCGCTGACCGGGTCCCAGGCGAGAACGGTCTCGCCCTGGTTGGCCAGGCCGACCGCCGTCACCGGCTCACCGGCCGCGGCCAGGGCGGCACGCCCGGCGTCGACCACTGATCGCAGCAGCTCACGGGGGTCGACCTCGACGCGGCCGCCCGGCAGGTACCGGGGCCGTACGGCAGCGGAGGCGGTGCCGATGACCCCGCGCTCCGGGCAGATGACGAGGGCCTTCGTTCCCGACGTGCCCTGGTCGACAGCGAGCACCGGGCCCGTCATCACCACTCCGTCCCTGGTATCGGCATGGTTGATCGTCGGTACGGAAGCCTTCACCAGCCTCACGCCGCCCGTCAAGATCGGCCCGCGCCGCCGGACGGACCGACTGACGCACATTCACATCCCGTACGTGGCTTGATGTTTACGTTCGAACAGGGTTCCGGATACGGATGCCGGTGCTCGCTCTACAGTGATCGCCGATCTACAGGGCGCGACGGCCATGCGAGGCGAGGACTGATGACCACGACCACCGCACAACAGTCACCGTCGACTCGATGAACTACGCGGTGATCGCCCTGGCGGTGGTGCTGGTCCTCGCCAGCGCGTGGTGGTACGCCGCCCGGCGCTCGTACGGAACCCCGTCCGCCTACGGGAACGCCCGGGAGCAGGCGGAGATCGCCGAGGACATCGTCTGAGCCCCCGGCGGCGGGCCGGAATCGACCCCGTGCGGTGGCCGGCCGGGCATGGACGTAGCCTGCGGTCATGAACGACGCACCGACCCCGTCTCCGTCCGAAGCCCTGGAGCTGCTGCTGGCGGGCAACCAGCGGTTCATCGCCGGTACGCCCGAGCACCCGAACCAGGACGCCGCGCGCCGCGCCGAGACCGCTCCCGCCCAGCGGCCGTTCGCGGTGCTGTTCGGCTGCTCCGACTCCCGCCTCGCCGCCGAGATCATCTTCGACCGGGGCCTGGGCGACCTGTTCGTCGTCCGCACCGCGGGCCACGTGGCGGGGGCGGAGGTGCTGGGCAGCATCGAGTACGCCGTCAGCGTCCTGGACTGCCCGCTGGTCGTCGTACTGGGCCACGACACCTGCGGCGCGGTCGCCGCGACCCGCGCCGCCCTGACCGACGGCGTGAGCACCACCGGGTACGTACGCGATGTCATCGAGCGCGTCACGCCCAGCGTCCTGGCCGCCCGCGCCGCCGGGCTCACCGAGGAGGACGACATCATCGCCGAGCACATACGGCACACCGTCGACCTGCTCCTCGACCGCTCCCGGGTGCTCGCCGACCAGGTCGGCGCCGGTCGGACGGCCGTGGTGGGCCTGTCCTACCGACTGGCCGACGGCAGCGCCCGGGTGGTCACCACCCACGGCCTGCCGGCCGGGGTCGCCCGCTGAACGGGTGCCCGCCGAACGCGTGACCCGGCGGGGCCGGGACCGGTGCCGCTGCGCGGTCCGGCCTCACAGCGGGCCGAACACTCGCGCAGGATGTCCCGGCCGGGGGTGGCGGTCGTCATCGGGACTCCTTGGGGGCCGTGCGGTGGAGGAGGGCGAGTGCGGCGCCGGCGACGGAGACGACGGTGCACAGGACCCACGAGGTGGTGTACGCGCCGAGATCGGGCAGCGTGGCGCCGGGCCGGGTGCGGGCTGCGGACACGCCCAGGACGACGGCGGCGCCGAGCGAGCCACCGACGCTGATCAGCAGTTCGTTGATGCCCGAGCCGACAGAGGTGCGGTCGTGCGGGACGGCCTCGACGGCGAGGGTCCGGGTGGAGTGCTGGAGGAAGCCGATGCCCAGGCCGGCCAGCGCGTTGACGGCGACGAAGGCCGTGGCGGACCCGTGGGTCACGGTGGACAGGCCATAGCCGGCGGCCATCAGGACGGAGCCGGTCACCAGGGTGCCGCGGTCGCTGATCCGGGCCGCCACGGCCGGCCCGAGGAGGGCACCGAGGGCGATGGCCAGCAGGTAGGGCAGCATCGCCAGGCCGATGCCGACCGGGTCCAGGCCCGGGCCGTAGCCGGCTTCGGCCCGGCTGGTGCCGTAGAAGACCGGGGTGGCGATCTGCAGTCCGAACATGCAGAAGCTGAACGTGAGGGTGACCAGGGACACCACGACCACGTTGCGCCGGGCGAACATCCGTACGTCGATTATGGGATCGGGGGTGTGCAGCTCGACCCGGACCCAGACGGCCAACGTTGCGGCGCCGCCGAGCAGGAGGGCCAGGATGCGGGCCGAGGTCCAGGCCCAGCCGGGGGTGCCTCCCAGGCCGAGGCCGAGCATGACCGCGACCAGGCCGAGGCACAGCAGCAGGCCGCCGGCCCGGTCCACCCGGCCGCCGGGCCGGGAGGCCGTCTCCGGCAGGAGCGGCCAGCTGACGGCGAAGGCGAGGGTCACGGCGGCGGCCGGCACCCACAGCGCGGCGGTCGGGCTGTCCACGCCCGCGGCGACGGCCCCGCTGGCGAACAGCCCCAGGGTCAGGCCGCCGACCAGAGCGGCCACCATGACGCCGATGCCGCGGCGGCTCTCCGCGTCCCCGCCACCGGGACGGTTGCGCAGGATTCCGACGAGCAGCGGGAAGAAGCCGGAGATGGCGCCCTGCAGGATCTGTCCGGCGAGCAGGGTGGCGAAGTCGCGGCTGACGCCGACGAGCACGGAGCCGGTGAGGACCAGGGCGAGGTTGTAGCGCAGCACCCGGCGGTGGCCGTGCAGGTCCCCGAGGCGGGAGAGGACCGGGGTGAACACGGCGGAGGCCACCAGGTTGGCGACGCTGATCCAGTTCAGGTCGGCCGCGGTCACCCGCAGCACGTCGGTGAGGCTCTTCAGCAGCGGCGACAGGAATCCCTGGATCACGCCGCTGGCCAGCTCCACCAGCAGGACGGAGGCGAGCACGGCGCCGGCGGGAGTGCTCCGGAGGGCGGCGCCGGCCCCGGGGCCGGTCTGCTCGGAGAGACGGGTCATACGTATCACCTGGGGAATGCGGCCTTCCGACCGCAGGCGGATCGAGTGCATGGAATCCGCCCCCGCTGTCATCAGCCTGCCAGGCCCGGGGGCGGATCCGCACCCGATGTCGCCGCCCGCCGAGCCCCGGACAAGATCTCCCGGCAGAATCGGGTGATAGCCGCGTCTGCCCGTCCTGGACGGCGCAATCCGGCGCTCCCGGCGCTTCCCGGACCAAGATCGGACGGCCGTTCTCGATGCTGCGTGGAGCCCCGTTGGGTGCCGCCTCGATCGCGGGGCGCGACACGCGAGACGGAACGGAGCCGGATGTGGAGGACGTGGAGAGGGGACCCGGCGGCGCGGGACCACTGCGGCTGGACGAACTCGACCACGCGGTGCTGCGGGTGCTGCACCGCAACCCGCGGGTCCGCCTCGGAGTGCCGTACAGCAGGCTGGACGGGGCCGTGCGCCTGCTGGCGGCCGAACCCGCCATCCGGTACCGGATGGTGACATCGGGTCAGATGACCCTGCTGGGCTACTCGAGCCACCGCACGCTGCGGGACTTCCGCGACTTCGCGGCCCGGGTCTTCAAGGGGCTGGACCACGTCACCGCGTCGGACACGGCGCTGCTGATGGGGAGCTACAAGCGGGCGGGGTTCACCGGCCCGGCGGGGTGAGCCCGCGCGTTCAGCAGGCCGCGAAGCGGAGGGCGAAGGAGAACGGGTCCCGTATGCGGGCGTCGGCCCGGTCCCAGTCCAGGGACCAGTCCGGGCGGACGGCCCGGGCGCACCAGTCCTGCCCGGTGGCGCGAGGTACGTCGCGGCCCGCGGCCAGGTGGTCCTGTGCGCTCCGCCAGGCGTCGTAGGCGGCGGACACCGCCTGGCGCGGGGTGCCGGCGAGGCCGGTGAAGACGTGGCAGCCCCGGCCGGTCCGGTCGCCGGACGTCATCGGCACCTCGACCGTGTAGAGGGTGGGGACGGCCATGGGGATCACCTCGTGGTCGGACGGGCGGCGGGCGTGATGGCGGGCGCTGTGGGGAACGGGGGACCGGTCCTCGCCTCCGGTGGACCGGCCGGTACTTCTGTCACCGGCCTCGGACGGCGGATTCCGTGTACCCATGAACGCGCACGGGCCGGATTCGGGCAAGAGGCGCGGTGAAGGTAGGCGGAATGCGGCAGAACGCGGCCCGCGGGGGTGGAATCGGGCCGTGCGGAGGGCGGTGCGGCGGTGATCCGGCAGAGTGCGGGGCGGTCCGGGGCACCGTAGGGACATTCCATCGGTGGGGAAGGCGACGGTGGGGAAGACGACGGCGCCTCCGCCGATGGGGAAAGGGCGGAGGCGCCGTGCCGGCCGGCTTGTCGGAGCCGGCGGTCATGGGGGTGGGCGGACCGGTCGGCCGCGCGTCACCAGGGGGTTCTCGGGAACCCCGGCTCGTTCGGGTCCGGCCGCACGGGGTCCCCGAAGGCGGAGCGGACGGCGTCGGGGTCCACCGACGGGTAGTGCCCGGGGACGGCGGGCGGCGGGTACGGGAAGTCACCGGAGTCCGGCGGCGGCTCGTACCGGGTCGGCTGCCGGGGGACGAACGCCGACCACGCCCGGCCCGGCCGGGAGCCTGCGGGAACCTGTGCTCGCGGGGCGCGGCCGTCGAGGGCCGTCGGGTCCGCGTCGGGGATGAGGTCCTCGTCCACCTCGGTGCCCCGACCGAGTTGGTTCAGCAGGAAGTTGAGCAGGACGGCCACCATGCAGCCCGCCGTGATCCCGGAGCCGAGGAGGGTGGTGAGCGGCTCGGGCAGCCGGGCGTAGAAGTCCGACTGGGCGATCGGGAACAGGCCGAAGGCGAAGGTGACCGAGACGATCAGCCCGTTGTGACCGGTGCCCAGGGCGGCCTTGGCCAGGGTGCGGATGCCGGCGACGGCGACGGAGCCGAAGAAGACCACCCCGGCCCCGCCGAGCACGGGCAGCGGGACCAGTGCGACCAGCGACCCGAGCACGGGGACCAGGCCCATCAGCACCAGGATCGCGCCGCAGCAGGTGACCACCCAGCGGCTGCGGATCCGGCTGAGCGCCACCAGGCCCACGTTCTGCGCGTACGTGGTGGTCATGAACGCGCCGAACACGGAGCCCAGTGCGGTGGCGGCCCCCTGGGCGCGGAGGCTGCCGGCGATGGTGCGGCCGTCGGCGGCACGGTCGACGACGGCGCCGAGCGCCATGAGCGAAGCCGTGGACTCGGTCATCGAGACCAGCATCACCACCAGCGCGGCGGCGATGGCCGTCGCCTCGAACTGCGGGAACCCGAAGACGAAGGGTTCGGGCAGGGCGAACAGCGGTGCCTGGGTAAGGGGTTGGAGGTCGACCTTGCCCATCGGAACGGCGATCAGGGTGCCGGCGGCGATGCCGAGCAGGATGGCGATCCGCCCGAGGAACCGGCCGCTGAGCAGCCGGTGCAGCAGCAGGGTGATGGCGAGGGTGCCGCCGGCCAGGGCGAGGTTGGAGCCCGAGCCGAAGTCGGGGGCGGCGGGGTCGCCGCCGCGGGCCCAGGTGCTGGCCACCGGCAGCAGTGAGATCCCGACGAGGGTGATCACGCTTCCGCTGACCAGCGGCGGGAAGAACCGCACCAGGCGGGTGAACACCGGTGCCAGGAACAGGCAGGCGATCCCGGCGACGAGCGAGGAGCCGAAGGCGACGGGCAGTGCGTCGGTGCCGGCGCCGGCGGCCAGGGCGAGCAGTGGCGAGACCACGGCGAAGGACACGCCGTTCGTGAGGGGCAGGCGTGAGCCCATGCCCCACAGGTCGAGGGTCTGGGCGATCGTCGCCAGCCCGGCGACCAGCAGGCCGGCCGACAGCAGGGCCGAGAGCTGGGCCGTGCTCAGGCCCAGCGCCCCGCCGATGATCAGCGGTGGAGCGGCGATTCCGGCGTACATGCTGGCCACGTGCTGGAGCGCGGCGGGCAGCAGGCGACGGGCCGGAAGCCGTTCGTCGACCGGGTGTTGGGCGTCGGTGTCCGGCGACGGGATATCGGGGTCTTCGGTGCGGCGTGGGCCGCGGCGGGCGCGGGGGCGCATGGGGATCCTTCCGGCTTCCGCCTGGCCCGGTGGGCTGGGCTGGGCGGGTCACGGGACGGGTGCGAGTGGGGACGGGGGGGCGGACGGCACGGGTGGACGGCCCGTGCCGCAGGAACGTCGGGACTCTTGCGCGGGCAGCGCGGGGTAGGGCTCGCACCGCACAGGAGATTCCGTGATGTGGAAAAAATCTTCCGCTGTGGACTCGGTCGGGACTCTAGGAAGGCAAATACCGATCCGTCAACTCCGCCAAGCGGAGACCGGTCGGCGCGCCACGCTTTGGATGATCTGCCGAAAGTGGTTGCCTGAGGTGCCGCACGAAGATGTGGAGAAGGGTGAGAAGTCGCAGGTCAGAGCACATTCCGACGGGACGTGTCAGCGTGCGTGCGATCGGTGACGGCGGCGGATGCGGCCCGTGTGGGGGCTCGGCCCTTGGCGTAGCCGGTGATGCTCCTTACGGTGTCGCCTCATGCCATCCAAGGAACCCATTCCGGCCAGCCTTCCCCCACTGGATCCGTGGCGGCTCGTCGCGGTCCGCGAGCAACTCGGGCTGACGATCGGCCAAGTGGCCTGGGCCGTCGCGGCCTTCCGGGGCCGGCCGCTGCACCCCACCCTGCTCACCGCCTGGGAGCAGGGGGCGGAGCAACCTGATCCCGACGAGATCACCGCGCTGGCCGCGGCGCTGTGGTGCGCTCCGGCCGACCTGGTCGGCGAACCGCGAAGCCTGCTGCAGTGCCGGACCCTCGCGGGGCTCACCCTGGCGGAGGCCGCGGCCGCCGCCCGCATGCCCCACCACCGGTACGCCGAGGCCGAGGCGCGCAACCGCTGGCGGGGCACCGCCGAGCAGACCGCCGGCATGGTGCGGGCACTGCGTCCCCCGCCGGCCGTGTACGTGACGGCCTGCGGCCTGACCGGACGGGTCCGGATCACCCTTCGGGAGGCGGTCACCGGATGGTGGCCCAACCACCTCGGTGCGCTCCGCCGGATCGTCCCGGTCGACGGGCGGGAACTGGAAAGCGCGCTGGGACGCCTGCACCACGCGTACCAGAAGCTCCAGACCCAGGCCGAAGGCCGCAGCGGAGCGGCGGCGGAGGCCGCCGACCGCCGGGCCGCCGCCTTCCTGGACCGGATCGACGAACACCTCTGGGAGGTGCTGCGGCAGTCCGCCGCCTGAAGCCGTCCTCCCGAGCCCGCCTCCGTGAGCCTGTCTTCGTGAGCCCGTCTTCGTGAGCCCGGCCCACCCCGCGTAACCAACCGCAGATGTCTGGTTCTTGACAGAAGCATGAAACCGTGAGGAACTGACTCGGCCCGGTGACACCGGTGCCGCCCCTCCGTTTCGTGGACTGAACGGCGAGCGGCTCCGGGCACGATGGCCCCACGCCGGGGGACACGATCCCCGCTCCGGCCGCCATCGCCCGCCGCCCGCGCTCGTACCTCTCCCGCTCACGCCGGCCCCCGGCGAACCGCGCCCCGTCGGGCCGTCCGCCCGGACGACACCCGGCTCCCGCGCTCCGCTTCACCCTGTTTTGATCCGGCGCCCCGCGTCCCCGTACGCCGTGCGTCCGCGCCCATCACATCCGACCGCGTCCGGTCCGTCGGTCCCGTGCGCCCCCGCGCCCGCCACCGCCGTATCCCCGTGCGCGCTCAGTCCAGGAGAAGCTCCACCATGTCCGAGCCCAAAGACCCCGAGCAGACTCCGGGTTCCACCACCGAGGCGCCCCCGGCCGCGGAAGCCGGAAAGCATCCGGTCGACCAGACCCTCCCGCCGGCCAAGCTGATCGGTGCAGGCCTGCAGCACGTAGCCGCCATGTACGCGGGTGTCGTCGCCCCGCCCCTGGTCGTCGGCATCGGCGTCGGACTGTCCACCGCCGAGATCGCGTTCCTCATGAGCGCCAGCCTGTTCACCTCCGGTATCGCCACCCTGCTGCAGACCCTCGGCTTCTGGAAGGTCGGCGCCAGGCTTCCCTTCATCAACGGAGTCTCCTTCGCAGGCGTCGCACCCATGCTCGCGATCGCGAAGGCGGAGGGCCCCGAGGATGCCCTTCCGGTCATCTACGGCGCCGTCATCGTGGCCGGGGTCTTCGGCTTCCTCCTCGCGCCCTGGTTCTGCAAGCTGATCCGCTTCTTCCCGCCCGTGGTCACCGGAACGGTCATCACCCTCATCGGCGTGTCCCTCCTGCCGGTCGCCTTCAACTGGTCCCAGGGAGGCAACCGGCAGGCCGACGACTACGGCAGCCTGACCAACATCGGCCTGGCCGGGGCGAGTCTGCTGATCACGGTGGTGCTCCGCCGGGTGCTGAGCGGGTTCATGAAACAGATCGCGATCCTGCTCGGCCTGGTCGCCGGCACCCTGCTCGCCCTGCCGCTCGGCCTGGCCGACTTCAGCGGAGTCACCGACGCCGACCTGGTCGGCTTCCCCACCCCGTTCCACTTCGGCGCCCCGCAGTTCGCGCTCGCCGCGATCATTTCCATGTGCATCGTCATGCTGGTGTCGATGACCGAGTCCACCGCCGACGTCCTCGCCCTCGGCGAGATCGTCGAGCGCCCGGCGGACGAGAAGACCCTGGCCGCGGCCCTCCGCGCGGACGCCCTCGGCACCGCCGTCAGCCCGTTCTTCAACGGCTTCGCCGCCAGCGCCTTCGCGCAGAACGTCGGCCTGGTCGCCATCACCAAGGTGCGCAGTCGCTTCGTCGTGGCGGCGGCCGGCGTCATCCTGATCCTGCTCGGACTCTGTCCGATGCTCGCCTCGCTGGTCGCGCTGATCCCGCAGCCCGTCCTCGGTGGTGTCGGCATCGCGCTCTTCGGCACGGTCGCCGCCAGTGGCGTGCAGACCCTGGCCGCGGCCGCGCTCGAACGCGGGGACAACGTCCTCATCGTGGCGATCTCGCTGGGCGTCGGCATCATCCCGATGGCGGCCCCGGACTTCTACCACGCCTTCCCGGAGAGCGCCCGCATCGTCCTCGACTCCGGCATCAGCACCGGCTGCCTGGTCGCCGTCCTGCTCAACCTCGCCTTCAACCACCTGGGCCGCACCGCCGAGGTGGAGCAGGAAACCGGAGCGGTCCCGCATCCGGTCCACTGACACCGGGACGCCGGAGCAGGCAGGCCCCGGCATCCCGGCGCGTTCCCTCCCCATGGGAACGCGAGGCCGCCCGGCGGTAGCGTCACCGCCGGGCGGCCCCCTCCGCGTGCTCCGGATGCTCAGCCGGCCGCCGGTGCCCCGGCCGCCGGGCGGCCGGTTCCGTACGCGCCGGCCATGGCGGACGCGCCCGTGGTGAGGAACTCCCGGATCCCCGACAGGTAGGCCGCCCGGTCCACCCGCCCGTCACGGTCGGTGTCGAGGGCGTCGAAGGCCGCGTGGACACCGTCCTCCGGATTCCCCATCGCCGCCCGCAGGCGGATGAACTCGTCCCGGTCCAGAAGGCCGTCGCCGTCCGCGTCCGCGAGGTCGAACAGCGAGCCCAGGGCAGGTCGGCAGGACTCCTCGAACGCGTCGTGCCCGGCCCAGGCGCTGTATTCCTCCAGGGTGACCCGGCCGTCGCCGTCGGAGTCCATGGTCCGCCACACGTCCTCATGGGCTGCCCGCGCCGCGAGGACGAGAGGGTCGGAGGCCTCCCGGCGCATGGCCGCGGCCACCTTGTCGACCCGTGCGAGGTATTCGGGCCGGGAGATGACGCCGTCTCCATCCGCGTCCAGCATGGCGAAGATACGAAGCTTGGCCGAGTCCGACACTGATTGCATCCTTCCGGTCACCGAATGTGATCACAGTGTGGCTCAGGCTACCCGCCACCGCGGCACGGGCCGCACGCGTCGCCCGCCAGGGTGACGCGGTGACGCCCGGCCCGACCCGACCGGGTGACAGCCCTGGGGAAATCCGCGTCCCCGCCGGTCCCGCCGCGAAGGACGCCGCTTCCGTACGGGCCCGCCGCTCCGTTCATCCGAGCACGCGGTTACGCGCCCCGGCGCCCCGCCGCCGTACCGGACCGCGCCCGGCCGACCCGGCGGGCCGCGCGAGGAGGGCGTACATCCTGATCGCCATGGCCCTCACTCCCCCCTCCACCGACCAGGCGTCCCCGGACCGGAGCGCGGCCCGGCCGCCGGCCGCCCGACCGGACCGGCTCTCCCGGCTGGCGCGCCGGGTGGTGCACCGCCCCGTCGTGGTTCTGGTCTGGGTGCTGCTGGCCGTCCTCGCCGCGGGCATCGGCGGAGCGGACGTCCGGGACCGGCTCGCGCTGGGCGGGTACACGGCGACCGACGCGGACTCCACGACCGCCGAACGGTGGCTCGCGCGGCACACGTCGAGCGCCACCCCCCAACTGCTGCTGCTGGCCCGCAGCGACGCCGGTCCGGTGGACGACCCCCGGGTGGCCGCCGCGGGCCGGGCCCTGACCGCCGAGCTGGCCGCCGTACCCGAGGTCGCCTCCGTGGGGTCGTACTGGACCACCGGACTGCCGCACCTGCGCTCCGCGGACCGGACGGCCGCGCTGATCGGGGTGCGGCTGGACGGCGACGAGAACGCCGCCACCCGTGCCGCGGCCCGCCTGGCCGCACGATTCCAGGGCAGTCACGGCCCGTTGACGGTGACGGCCACGGGCTCCGGCCCGACCGGAGCCGAACTCCTCTCGCACACCCGCCAGGACGTCGAGCGCGCCGAGCTGATCGGCACGCCGCTCACCCTGCTCATCCTCGTCATCGCCCTCGGGTCGCTGTGCGGCGCACTGCTCCCGGTCGCGGTCGGGCTGGTCGCCGTGGCCGGCACCCAACTGGTCCTGCGCGGCATGGCCGGTTTCACCGAGGTCTCGGTCCTCACCCTCGACCTCACCACCACCCTGGGGTTCGGGCTGGCCGTCGACTACAGCCTCCTGCTGGTGAACCGCTACCGCGAGGAGCTCGCGGCGGGGCTCACACGGGACGGGGCGATCGTCCGGGCAGTCCGCACCGCGGGCCGCACCATCCTCGTCTCCGCCCTGACCGTGGCCCTCTGCTCCACCGCCATGCTCCTCTTCCCGCTGTACTTCCTCACCTCCATGGCCTGGACGGCGATCACGGTGGTCCTGCTCGCGGCGCTGACCTCCGTGGTGGTGCTGCCCGCCCTGCTGGCCCTGCTGGGCCACCGGCTGGACGCGCTCGACCCGTTCGCCCGGTTCCGCCGCAGCGGCTCGGCCGCCCGGCGGCACGGGAGCCCCGGGTGGCACCGGCTGGGCACCGCCGTCATGCGCCACCCCTGGCGCTGGGGAGCCGCGGTCCTCCTCCTGCTGGCCGCGGGAGCCGCCCCGGCGGCGCAGGCGCACTTCGTGCTCAGCGACGACCGGGTGCTTCCGGCTTCCTCCGGCGTGCACCGCACCGCCGAGGAGATCCGGACCGACTTCGACTGGCGGCAGCTCAACCCCGTCCTCGTCGTCCTGCCGGATGCCCCCACCGCCGGCAACGATGCCCTCACCGACTACGCGGTGCGGCTGTCACGGCTGCCGGACGTCCGGCGGGTCGACAGCGCCGTCGGCAGCTGGACCTCCGGCCTGCCCGCCCCGGAGACCCCGGCCGGCCGCCCCGCCCTCGCCGCCGGCGCCGGAAGCCTGCTGGCCGTCACCGCCGCGGCCGACCCCGACTCCCGCGCGGCCGAACGCCTCGTCGGCGCCGTCCGCGAACTCCCCGCCCCCGCACCGGCCCTGGTGGGAGGCGCGACCGCGACGCTGGTCGACACCAAGGCCGCCCTGCGGGACCGGCTGCCCTGGGCGGTACTGATCGTCGCCGGCAGCATGACCGTCCTGCTCTTCCTCTACACCGGCAGTCTGGTGATCCCCCTCAAGGCCATGTTCCTCGCGGCACTCAGCCTGGCCACGGTCCTGGGAGTCCTGGTGGCGCTCTTCCAGGACGGCCGACTGCACGGGCTGCTCGGCGACTTCACCGTCTACCACGGGCTGGAGGTGACCACCCCGACGCTGGTGCTCTTCATCGCCTTCGGTCTGTCCATGGACTACGAGATCTTCCTCCTCTCCAGGATCCAGGAGGAGTACCGCCGCACGGGTGACAACTCCGCGTCCGTCGCCCGCGGTCTGGAGCGGACCGGACGCCTCGTCACCACCGCCGCCGTGGTCCTGGCCACGCTGATGACGGTGCTCGCGTTCTCCCCGCTCACCCCGGTCAAGCTGTTCGCGGTCGGCATCGCACTCGCCCTGCTGCTCGACGCCACCGTGGTCCGCGGCATCCTGCTGCCCGCCCTCATGCGGGTCACCGGCAGGCTCAACTGGTGGGCCCCGGCGCCGCTGGCCCGACTGCGCGGAGGCCGGGTCACGCCGGAGGCCCACCGTTCACCGGAATGAATGAATCACCGCGCCCGTGCGTGACGCCCCGGCGGCGGACCCGGGTGACCGGGGCCCTACGGCGGCCTCCCCGGCGGACGGTTCCGCCGCCGGGCGGCCATCCGGAGCCGTGAACTCCACCGCGTCGAAGATCGCTATATTCCTGCTCGGCCCCCATGAACGGGGCGTTTCCATCCATTCCCCGCAATCCCCAGCGATTGGTATTCCCATGACCTTCTTATGGGTCACCGACGTCCTGGAGAAGTACGCCGAGGACGACGGCCCAGCCCACGAGCACCTCGGGCCGGACGGCACCTGGAC
Source organism: Streptomyces sp. NPDC048603 (assembly GCF_043199475.1). Taxonomy (NCBI): domain Bacteria; kingdom Bacillati; phylum Actinomycetota; class Actinomycetes; order Kitasatosporales; family Streptomycetaceae; genus Streptomyces; species Streptomyces sp. NPDC048603. Next base: position 543,449 of record NZ_JBICVY010000002.1, read on the forward strand.
CCAGGTGAGCCGTCGCGAACTGCAGCGCCGGTCACGCGCCGCCGCGGCCGCCCTGACCGGGCTGGGCCTGCGTCCCGGGGACCGGGTGGCCCTGGTCGCCGGTGCTCCCGAGCCGTTCGTGCGGACCTTCCTGGGGGCGCTGTGGGCGGGCCTCGTGCCGGTGCCGGTCTCCCCGCCGCCCTTGCTGGGCAGGCACGGGCCCTGGACCGAGCTGCTGGAGGCCGTGCTCACGGCGGCGGAACCGAAGGTGCTGTGCCTGTCGGCGGCGGAACGGGAGGCCGCGCCCTCCCAGCTGCCCGTGGCGACGTACGAGGACCTCGCCACCGCGCAGCCGGGCGGCGAAGACCCGGCCCCCGGCGGGCCGGACCGGGTGGCCTACCTCCAGTTCAGCAGCGGCAGCACGGCACGCCCGCGGGCGGTGGCGGCGCGGGCCGGGGCGGTGATGGCCAACGCGACCGCGATCATGCGCGAGGGGCTGGGCGCCGATTCCGGGACGGACCGCGGCCTGTCCTGGCTGCCCCTCCATCACGACATGGGCCTGGTGGGGTTCCTCCTCGCCCCGCTCACCGCCGGTGTCCCCACCTCCTTCATGCCCACCCACACCTTCGTCCGCGACCCGGGGTCCTGGATGCGGGCGATGTCCGAGCGTTCGGCGACGATCACCTTCGCCCCGAACTTCGCGTACGCGCTGGCGGCACGGCGCGCCCGCCCGGAAGGGGTGGCCGCCCTCGACCTCACCCGCGTACGGGTCGCCGGCTGTGGCGGAGAACCCGTCAACCGAGAGGCGCTGCACCGGTTCACCACGGCCTACGCGCCCGCGGGTCTGCGGCCCTCGGCGGTCATGCCCTGCTACGGCCTGGCCGAGTCCACGCTGGCCGTGACCTTCCACCCGCACGGACGGCCGGTGAGGACGGAGCGGCTCGACGCCGCGGCCCTCGACCGGGGCGACGCCGTCCCCGTACACACGGCCGCCGGTGCCGCTGGGCACACCGCCGCTACCGCCGGGCACACCGCCGCTGCCGGCGGACCCTCCGGAGCGGGCCCGGTCACCGAGGTCGTGAGCTGCGGGCGGGCCTTCCGCGACCACGAGGTCGCCGTCCGCGACGAACACGGCCGGGACCTGCCGGACCGCACGGCGGGCGAGCTGTGGGTGCGGGGTCCGTCGGCCGCCCGCGCGTACGTGGGCGACCCCGAGGCCACCCGCCACACCTTCCACGCCGGTGGCTGGGTGCGCACGGGGGACCGCGGCTACCTCGTCGGGGGTGAGCTGTTCGTGACCGGGCGGGTCAAGGACCTGATCGTCGTGCACGGCCACAACACCGACCCGCAGCGCGTGGAGTGGCTGGTCGAGGCACTGGACGGGGTACGGCTGGGCGGGGTGGTGGCCTTCACCCGGCCGGCCGGGGAATCCGAGCAGCTCGTCCTGGTGGTCGAGTGCCACACGAGCGCCGCCGCGGACCTGCCGGCCAGGGCCCGTGCGGTCATCGGCGCCCGGCTGTCCATGGCGGTGCACGACGTGATGCTCGTCCGCCCCGGGACCCTCCCCAAGACCACGTCGGGGAAACCCCGACGGCAGGAGACCCGCCGACGCTACCTGGAAGGTGAACTGGCCCGTGTCGCCTGACACCCAGCAGCTCCCCGACACCCGCCGAGCCGACCCCGACACCCGCCGGTCCAAGGCCGACGTCGCGGTGGCCTACGACATCGACAACGAGTTCTTCCGGCTCTGGCTCGACCGGGGCATGAGCTACTCCTGCGGGATCTTCGACGACACCGACGACCTCGACGAGGCACAGCGGGCCAAACTCTCGGTGATCCACGACTTCGCCCGCATCCGCCCCACCAGCCGGGTGCTCGACGTGGGCTGCGGCTGGGGCGCCAACCTGGAGTACCTGGTGCGTGAGCGGGACGTCGCAGACGCCCACGGCATCACCCTCTCCGAGGCCCAGTACGCCGAGGTCCTCCGCCGCGAGCTGCCCGGGGTCACGGCCTCCTGCGTGGACTTCCGCGACTACGAACCGGACCACCCGTTCGACGCCCTCACCTCGATCTGCATGATCGAGCACGTCTGTTCCGTCGACGACGTCCGCAGCGGGCGCGCGGCCGCCAAGTACGACGCCTACTTCCGCCGCACCTGGCAGTGGACGAGGCCCGGAGCGCACTTCGGACTCCAGACGATCCTCCGCGACCGCGTCCCCCGCACCCGCGAGGACATCCGCGAGATCGCCTGGGCGAGCCGGCACATCTTCCCCGGCGGCATCGCGCCGCGGATCGAGGAGATCGCACAGGCCGCCGCACCGTACTGGGAGGTCATGCAGGTCCGCACCCGCCGCCTGGACTACCAGCGCACCTGCGCCGAGTGGCGGGCCCGCCTGCGCCGGCACGAGGCCGGCATCCGCAAGCGGTGGGGCGACCGGCTGTTCCTCGACTACGACCGCTATCTGACGGCCTGCGTCAACGGCTTCGCCCGGCGGCAGCTGTCACTGGCGCAATGGTCGCTGCGTCGCGTCGACGACGCCCGGTGAACCCCCGAGACACTCAAGTACCAGCTGACACAGGACATGTGATGACCGACCGAGAACTGCTGGACCTGCTCCACCAGGGCCTGCACCGGGTGACCAGCAGGACCTTCGCGCCCCTGTCGAAGGACGACAGGGTCCAGGAACTGGGACTGGACTCGCTGGAGCTGCTGGAGCTCGTCTCCTGGGCCGAGGAACAGGCCGGCCGCCGGGTGCCGGACGCGCAGCTGCTGAGCGTGGCCACCGTGGGAGACCTCTGCACGGCCCTCGGCGCAGTGCCCGGCACGGTGCCCGGCGCAGTGCCCGGCACGGCGGTCGCCCCGTGAACCGAGCCCTCCGGGAGGCGTTCCACCGCGAGTACATGACCTTCTTCGAGCAGGCCGAACGCACCCGCCGCTGGAACGTGTTCACCGACATCCCCTGGGACGACCTCCCGGCGTCCGCGACGGACGAGCAACTCTCGCAGTGCGCCGAGACGTTCTGCGGCGTGGAGATGTTCCTCCCGGACTACCTCAAAGCCCACCTCGACCTGGTCGGCGGCAACTACGGACAGGCCTGGTTCGCGGCGAACTGGGGCTACGAGGAGGCGAAGCACTCCCTCGCCCTGCGCGAGTACCTGCACCGCAGCGGCCAGCGCACCGAGACCCAGCTGTTCGACTACGCCGACCAGGTCCTGTCGCGCACCTGGCACCGCCCCTACGACGAGGGCCGCCAGATGGTGATCTACGGAGCCATCCAGGAGCTGACCACCTTCGTCATCTACCACAAGCAGCGCCGGCTCGCCGCCGGGGCCGGGGCGCACGTCCTGGCCGAGATCTACCGGCTGATCGGCCGAGACGAGATGGCGCACACGAGGTTCTACCAGCGCATGACCGGCCTGCACCTGGACGCGGACCGCGATGGCACCCTGCGGGACCTGGCCCACGTACTGCGCACCTTCCGGATGCCCGCCGAGGACGTGCTGCCCGACTACGAGGCACGGGTCGCGGTCATGCGCACCGCCGGCATCGACGCCGGGGTGTTCCTGCGCGAGGTCGTCCTCCCCTCCCTCGGCGCACTGGGCCTGACCCGCCACGACCTGCCCGGCCCGCGGGAACGCCCGGCCGTCGACACCCTCATCAGGCCGGGGAGCGCGGCGACATGACCGCCGGCGTCGCCGTCATCGGCATGGCCTGCCGCTTCCCCCGGGCGAACGGGATCAACGACTACTGGCGGCTGCTCACCTCCGGCGGGGTCGTCAACCACCCCGTGGGCACCCGCTGGGACCACACGCCCTTCCACCGCCCCGACGACCCGCGCTGGCCCGACGGCTCCTACACCGACCGGGTGGCGCACCTCGACGACGTGGCCTCCTTCCCCGCCCTGCACTTCGGGATCGCGCCCCGCCGGGTGCAGGTCATGGACCCGCAGCACCGCATCCTCGTGGAACTCACCCGTGAGGCCCTGCAGGACGCCGGACTGGAACGGCGCGGCTTCCCCGGCCACGACACCGGGGTGTACGTGGGCGCCTCGGTCTCGGAGTACCGCAACCTGATGGCCACCCGGGTACGGGCCCGCCAGCTCGCGGCCGGAGCCTACGCCCCGGTCACCCCCGGCGTACGGGACGAACTGCTCGCAGCGGCAGCCGGGGTGGTGCCCGCACAGCCCTACTCGGCCGCCGGATCCCTGCTTAACATGGCCGCCGCCAACGTCAGTTCGGTCTTCGACCTCCGAGGCCCGAGCTTCGTGGTCGACGCGGCCTGCTCCTCGGCACTGGTGGCCGTGCACGAGGCGGTCGTACACCTCCGGGCGGGACAGTGCGATCTGGCGGTCGCCGGCGGCACCTACCTCAACCTCGGGCCGGACAACCTGGTGGCCTTCTCGCGGATCGGCGCCGTGTCCCGTCAGGGAATCTGCCGGCCGTTCGACCAGGAGGCCGACGGCTTCGTCCTCGGGGAAGGCGCCGGCGTCGTCATCCTGAAGCGGCTCGCGGACGCGCTGGCCGACGGCGACCGCGTCCACGCCGTCATCCGGGGCAGCGCCTGTTCCAACGACGGCAGGGCCGCCGGACCCATGACCCCCAGCCAGGCGGGTCAGGTGGACTGCATGCGCCGCGCCTACCGTGACGCCCGCCTCGACCCGGGCGACGTGGGCTTCGTGGAGTGCCACGGCAGCGCGACCGCCGTGGGCGACGCGGTGGAGATCGCGGCCCTGGAGGAACTCCGGAAAGACGCGTGGGAGCGCCCGGCCTGGCTCTCCTCGGTCAAGGCGAACATCGGGCACACCATGTCCGCCGCGGGCATCGCGAGCCTGATCAAGGCCGCCCTGGTCGTCCGGCACGGAGTGGTTCCGCCCCAGCCCGCGGTGACCCGGCCGGGCGCGGCGATCACCGGCACACCCTTCCGGCTCGCCCGCACCTGCGAGGAGTGGACCGACAGCCCCCGCCACGCGGCGGTCAGTTCCTTCGGGTTCGGGGGGACCAACGTCCACCTCGTCCTGGCGGAACCACCGGTCCCGGCGGGTCCGCCACGGCCACGCGCGCTCCGCCCGTTCGTCCTCTCCGCGGGCACGCCCGAACTCCTCGGCCGGTACGCCGGCCAACTGGCCGACCTGGTCCGGCGAGAGCGTCCGGATCTCGCGGACCTGGCCTACACCCTGAGCACCCGGGCACCCCTCGCGCACCGGCGCGTCGTACACGCCGAGGACCACGAGACCCTGGCGGCCCTGCTGCTCGGCCACCCCGACGCCGACCGCCCGCACGCCGACCACCCCGGCACATCCGCGGACGCGGCCCGGACGCCGCTGTCCGCCCCGCTCACGGGGACCCTGCTGACCCTCCCGGTCAGCCCCGTCGCCACCACCACGCACTGGGGAGTGCTCGATGCAGCAGACAACCGAACAGCAGACAACCGAACAGCAGACAACTGAACCGCAGGCCACCGCACCACACCCGACGGACCCGGTCACCGAGGGGGTGCTCGCGGCCGTGGGCGCCGCCAGCGACTTCCCCGTCGACGTCCTGACCCCCGATCAGTCACTCGCGAACGACCTGGACTTCGACTCGCTGATGTTCACCGAACTGGCGGAACGCCTGGTCGCGACTTGGCCGCAGCTGCCCATGCTGGACAAGGACACGGTCCGCCCGGCCACCACCATCGCGGACGTGATCGGCTGGGTCCGCGAGACCCTGGCGGGCGGCACGGCATGACCAGGACCGTACTCGTCACCGGGGCGTCCGGGCTCGTCGGCCGCGCGACCGTGGAGGCACTGCGCCGGCGCCCCGGGACACGGGTCGTGGCCCTGCGGCACCGCACCGGCATCACCGCACCGGGCGTGCGCACCGTCCAGGGGGACATCACCGCACCCGGACTCGGCCTGCCCGCGGACCTCCACGGCGAACTGACCTCCACCGTCACCCATGTCGTGCACTGCGCCGCACAGGTGGGCTGGCTGAAGGCCGACGCGCGGACGGAGGCCACCAACGTCGACGGCACCCGGCAGACCTGCGCCTTCGCGGCCGCCGCCGGCGCCCGGCTGCTCCACGTCAGCACCGCGTTCGTCGCACTCGACCTCACCGCGGCCACGCCCGCGCCCATCCCGGGCAGCCGGAACCACCCCGGCGCCTACCTCGACTCCAAACGTGCCGCCGAGGACGTGGTCCGCCGGACGCGGCCCGACTCCGTCATCGTCCGGATCCCCGGCATGCTCGGCGACTCCCGCACCGGGGAGACCGGCACCCTCCAGGGCTTCCACCGCTTCGTGGCAGCCGCCGTACAGGGCCGCGTCCCGGTGGTGCCACTGCTGCCCGGCTCCGTGCTGGACCTCATGCCCACCGACCACGTCGGCGAGGCCATCGCCGCCCTGACGGACGCACCGGACGACACCACACCGCGCCTGGTCTGGCTCACGGCCGGGCCGGCCGCCCCCACCATGGCGCAGGTCGCCGCCACCATCACGGAGACCATCGGCGAGCTGGGCCTGCCGGCCACCGCCCCCGAGCTGCTCGACGTCGCCACCGTCGCCCGCCGCCTCGCGGCCGACGGAATCCGGCCCGGCACCCCCGCCTGGCGGCGCGTCGCCGACATCGGCGCGATGTGCGAGGTCTACCGGCACGAGCGCCGCTTCCCGAGCCACCTCGGCACCGTCCCCGGCACCCCGGTGCCCACGACCCGGTCGGTCCTCGACGCCCTGGCCGCCCTGACCCGCCACCTCGCCACCCGGCTCACCGCCGAAGCCGGCCCCACCGGTTCCCCCTGAACCGGTGTCAGACGACGGCCGTACCGTCCGGAGGACCTGCCCGAAGGGTCTACGCCCTCCTGACCCGGACGGCCGGACGCACCCCATGCCAGGAGTGACGGATGTCCCTGCCCCACATCGCACCCTACGAACTCCCCGATGCGCGCTGCCTCGCCCTCAACCGCGTGGACTGGACCCCCGACGGCACGAGAGCGGTACTCCTCGTGCACGACATGCAGAACTACTTCCTGCGCGCCTTCGCCGACGGCGCTCCCGCCGGGCAGGCCGTGGCCAACATCCGCCTCCTGCTCACCGCCTGCCGAGAACGCGGAATCCCCGTCGTCTACACGGCCCAGCCACCACGCCAACCTGCCTCCGCGCGGGGTCTGCTGGCCGACTTCTGGGGCCCGGGCCTGGGCGCACGGCCCGAAGACGACCGGATCACCGCGCCGCTGACCCCGGCACCGGGGGACACGGTCCTCACCAAACACCGCTACAGCGCCTTCCACTGCACCGGCCTGGCCGCCGTACTCGCGGCACGGGGACGCGACCAGCTGCTGATCACCGGGGTGTACGCCCACCTGGGGTGCCTGCTGACCGCCACCGATGCCTTCGCCCACGATGTCCAGCCCTTCCTCGTCGCCGACGCGGTGGCCGACTTCGACGGGGAACGGCACTGGCAGGCGCTGCGCTACGTGGCGGAATGCTGCGGCAGCGTGACCGTCACGGGCGAGGCACTCCGACTGACCGGACCGGACCGGACCGGCCCGAGACCGCCTCGCCGAACACCGTGACCGGCGAGAATGGAGGCGCGGGATCAGAGCTGCTGCGGGAGCGGCTCCGCGGCGGGGAGGGACACCACCATGGTCAGTCCGCCACCGGGGGTGTCCTCGGGTGACAGGGTGCCGCCCATCGCTTCGGTGAGTCCGCGGGACAGTGCGAGACCGAGGCCGAGGCCCGCGGTGTTGTCCCGGTCGCCGAGGCGCTGGAAGGGCTCGAAGACCCGCTCGCGGTCGGCGGCGTCGATCCCGGGCCCGCGGTCGGCGACCCGTACCTCGACCCGCCCGGCCAGGGCACTCGCGGACACCAGGACGGGACGGTCCCCCGGAGAGTGACGTACCGCGTTGCCCACGAGGTTGGCCAGTACCCGCTCGAGGAGGGGCGGGTCGACCAGCACGGCCGGTGCCGCCTCCAGGGGCTGTACGTCGACACGGGCGCCGGCGGTGGTATCGAGGTCGAGCGAGTCCAGTGCCGCGGGAAGCACTTCCTCCAGTGCGGCGGGCCGCAGTTCGAGGGTGAGGGCGCCGGCCTGGAGGCGGCTCAGGTCGAGCAGGTTCTCCACCAGGCGGTGCAACCGGAGCAGTGATGCCTCGGCGGAGGCGAGCAGTTCGGCCCGGTCCTCCGCGGAGAACTCGACCTCGGTGCTGCGCAGGGAGTTGACGGCGGCCAGGGCACCCGCCAGCGGGGTCCGCAGGTCGTGGCTGACGGCCCGGAGCAGGGCGGTGCGCAGCCTGTCCGCCGCCTTCATGGGCTCCACCTCGGCGGCGACCTCGGCCAGGCGGGCCTTCTCGACTGCGGCGCCGACGTGGGCGGCGAAGGCCGCCAGCACCCGCCGGTCGGAGGACGGCAGCGGACGCCCGCGCAGGACGAGCGTCGCCTCGGGACCCGCTGCCACCACCAGGGCGGCGGCCGGTCCGGACCCTGCACCGACGGGCCCGGAGGCCAGTTCCACGGACTCCATGCCGAAGGTTTCCTTCGTACGTTCCAGCAGCGCGGGGATCGTGGCGTCGCCGCGGACGATGCTGCCCGCCAGCGAGGACAGCGTTTCCGCCTCACCCGTGGCCCGGGCGGCGCGCCGGGACAGCCGCAGGGACCGGTCCACCACCGCCGCGACGATCGCGGCGACACCGGCGAAGACGACGAGGGCCAGCACGCTGTCCGGTTCGCTCATGTTGAAGGCGCCGATGGGAGGCATGAACCAGTAGTTGAGCAGCAGCGCGGCGGTCAGGGCCGCGATCAGGGCGGAGGTGACTCCGCCGATGCACGCCACGCCCACCACGACGACGAGGAACAGCAATGCCTCGCTGGTGAGGTTCAGGGAGCCGCGCATGCGGTCGAGGACCAGGCTGAACAGCACGGGGAGCAGCAGGGCCGCGATCGGCCCCGCGACCAGCCGGGAGGGCGGAAGGGTGCGTCGCCGGGACGGCAGCAGCCGACCGCGCCCCGCCCGCTCGTGCGTGACCATGTGGACGTCGATGTCCGCGGACAGCTCCACCACCGTCTCGCCGATGCCCCGGCCGGTGAGGAAACGGTCCAGCCGGCCGCGGCGGCTGGTACCGAGCACGAGCTGCGTGGCGTTCTCCGCCGTCGCGAAGTCCACCAGGGCCGTGGGCACTTCGTCGCCGACGATCTGGTGGTAGCTGCCGCCCAGGCCCTCGACCAGGGCCCGCTGGGCGGCCAGGGCCGCGTGCGACACCCCGGCGGCCAGGCCGTCGCTGCGGGTGACGTGCACGGCGAGGAGTTCCCCGCCGGCGGAGCGGCCCGCGATGCGCGCCGCCCGGCGGATGAGGGTGTCGCCCTCCGGCCCGCCCGTGAGGGCGACCACGACCCGCTCCCGGGTCTCCCACACGCCGCCGATGCCGTGGTCGCTGCGGTACCTCTGCAGGGCCTCGTCCACCCGCCCGGCCAGCCACAGCAGGGCCAGCTCGCGCAGGGCGATGAGATTGCCCTGCCGGAAGTAGTGGGCGAGGGAGGCGTCGATCCGTTCCGGGGGGTAGATGTTCCCGTGGGCCATCCTGCGGCGCAGTCCCTCGGGGGGAATGTCGACCAGTTCGATCTCGTGGGCACGGCGGACGAACTCGTCCGGCACGGTCTCCCGTTGCGGCACGCCGGTTATCTTGCCGACGACGTCGCTGAGCGATGCCAGGTGCTGGACGTTGAGCGTGGTGAGCACGTCGATCCCGGCGGCCAGGATGACCTCGACGTCCTGCCAGCGCTTGGCGTTCCGGCCCGCGCCCTCGGCGCCGGGGACGTTGGTGTGGGCCAGCTCGTCGATCAGCACCACCTGCGGCCGTCTGGCCAGCAGGGCTTCCAGGTCCGGTTCGGCGTAACGGCCGGCGCGGTACTCGACCCCGGCCGGCGGGAGGACCTCCAGTCCGCGCAGCCGCGCCTCGGTGTGCGGGCGCCGGCGGCAGTCCACGAACCCGGCCACCACGTCCGTGCCGCGGGACACCCTGCGATGGGCCTCGTCCAACATCCGGTAGGTCTTGCCCACCCCGGGCGCCGCGCCCAGGAAGACCTTGAGCCTGCCGGGCCTCGGGCCCGGCCGCCCCGCCGCCCGGTCTGCTGGGAGCGTTCCCTCAACGACGGCCATGCTCAGAACTTCTCCGGGAAGAACAGCGCCAGGACCAGATAGCCGACCAGGCTCACCGCGACGACGATGCCCACGACACTTTCCGTGCTCACTCGTACTCGACCCCTCCGTACGACCACAACTTCTCCAGCGAACACCAGTCGCCACGTGTGCGAAACGTCCCCGGCGGTCTCTTGACACCACCCGAGCGAATCGCTGATGGCGTGTTGACGGCCGTTGCGCCGAGCGGCGGGAAGCAGTGTGAGGGGCGGTCAGGCGGCGATCCGGGTGCCGCGGGTCGAGGGCCGGCCCGTGACGTGGTGGACGTATTCGCGGACCAGCCGGAAGCCGGCGGTCCAGGCGAGCAGGCGGCTCGCGCGGTTGTCGCGCGAACAGCACCAGCTGGCGGTGCGGCCGCGCGCGGCGACATCGGCGGTCAGTGCGGTCACGCAGGCAAGAGCGAGGCGTTCACGGCGCCGGTCGGGGTGGGTGAGGACGGCGAGGTCTTCGTAGGCGCTTCCCCGGAAGCGGGTGACGGCCACGGCCGCCATGCGCCCGTCCGCCTCGAAGGCGGCCCAGCCGTAGCCGGAGGCGGAGAGGGCGGCCGGGCTGCCCCAGGTGGAGTGGATCCAGGCTCCCTGCGGATCCAGGGTGGGTGCGTCGTCGGCGGTCAGCCGCCGCACGGTGACCCCGCGCGGCACCTTGGGCATGCCGACGTGCTGCTGGTGGACGTAGACCATCCGCTCCCACGGGGTCACCCGGTCGAACGCGGAGTGCAGGGCCGCTCCGAAGCGGGCGGGTGCCTCGACGTAGCTGTGGGCGAAGGGAGCGAGCGCGCCGGGGGCCAGCGCGGCCGGGTCGCCGCGCAGCAGCACCTGGTCGGCGCAGCTGACGGCCAGCACCCGCGGCCGGACCTTCCGGTCGGCCCACCAGCGGCCGTGGCCGGTGGCCAGGGCGTGTTCCACGAGGGCCCCCGGGCCGGCCGCGCCGGCCGGGAACCAGCGTGTCAGGGTGGGAAGTTGGTGCGACAGGATCTCGATCACTGCGATGCCCCCGGGATCGGAGTGCGGGGCGGCCCACCGCCTCGGGCCGCCCCGCACTCCGGGTCTGTGTGGTTGGTCGTGGTTCGGGTCAGGCCGTGTGGCCGACGAGGACGTCGGCGAGCCTGGTGAGGCGCTTGACGGTGCGTTCCTCGGTCGCTGCGGGGGCGGGCTCGACGCGCTCGGAGCGGTCGTAGTACGCGCCGTTGACGATCTCGGTCGAGGGCTCGCAGAGCCGTACGACGTGCCGGGCGCCCTTGGCCGGGGTCGCGCCCTCGTGCCCGTACAGGTGCAGCAGGCCGGTGTCGCAGATGCCGGGGTGGACGGAGACCGCCGTCACCCGGGGGTCGGCGGCGAACACGGTCAGCGCCAGCTGGGCCTGGGCGTAGGCGGCGAGCCGGGAGTAGCGGCGGGTGCGGTTGGGGTCGGCCCACTGGATGGAGCCGGTCCGGTGCAGGGTGGAGGAGACGTTGACGACCCGGCCGCCGGGTCCGGAGGTGAGGGCCGGCTCCAGCAGGTGGGTCAGCAGGTAGTGGGCCAGGAAGTTCACCTGGAAGGCGATCTCGTTGCCGTCGGAGGTGACGGTGTGCCGTTCCGGCGCGGCCATGCCGGCGTTGTTGACCAGGACGTCCAGCTGCGGATAGTGGCCCGCCACGAACCTGCCGAGCCGCTCCACTTCCTCCAGACGGCTGAAGTCCGCGGACACCGGCACCAGCCGGGAGGCGGGGAGTTCGGCTGTGGTCGCGGCGAGACCGTCCGCGGCGGCCTGGGCTTCTTCGGCGTTCCGGCCGTGCAGCAGCACGGTGGCACCGCTCGCGGCGAGCTGCCGTGCGGTTTCGTGGCCGATGCCGGAGGTGGCTCCGGTGACCAGAACGGTGCGGCCGGACAGGGTGGCAGACGACATGGTCCGTTTCCTGGATGTGGGCACGTGCGACATTGCACGTGCGGGTGAACGGTGTGGAGTTGCAGGCAAGGAGTCCCGTGCACGCCCCGGAAGGAGGGGCGTGCACGGGCGGGCACGGCCGGGTGAGGTGACGGGCAGTCCGCGGCCGTGGGAGGAGGGGCGCGGGGGGAAAGGAAGCCCTACCGCGCGGGTGGACGAGCGGCGCGGCTCACCGGCGGCACCGGATTCGGTGGCCGGTCGTCATGACGCAGACCGCTGTTCACGCCAGCCATACAACTGCGGCGCGGGACCGGACTCAAGGGACCTCACCCGTCCTTGATGACACCCATATGGGGTCATGACGGAGGTATGGGCGGGAATGCCTGAGGGGCGGCCCCCTTCTCGGAGGGCCGCCCCTCAGGCGGGAGCGACTGCGTCAGGAGACGACCGGCGTGGGCAGGTCCGCCGCCGCCGGGTGTCCCTCTCCCGCCATCGGCAGCGTGAGGACCATGGTGAGTCCGCCGCCGGGGGTGTCCTCCGCGGAGAGGGTGCCGCTGATGGCCTCGGTGAAGCCGCGGGCGACGGCGAGGCCGAGGCCGACTCCGGCACCGCGCGGGGCGTCCCCGTGGCGCTGGAAGGGTTCAAAGATGCGGTCCTTGGCCTCGTCGGGGACGCCGGGCCCCCGGTCCACCACGCGCAGCTCCACGCGGTCGTGCAGGGCGCTGGCCGTGACGAGGACGGGCTGCCCGTGAGGGCTGTACTTGACGGCGTTCTCGACGATGTTGGCCACGGCGCGCTCCAGCAGGCCCCGGTCGACGGCGACCATCGGCAGCGTTTCGGGGATGTCGAGCTCGACGCTGTCCTCCGGTACGCCGCCCAGGGCCATGGGGACGACCTCGTCGAGATCGGTCTCGCGGATGAGCGGGACGACGGTGCCGGTGTTGAGCCGGGACATGTCGAGGAGGTTCCCGATCAGGGCGGACAGGCGGTCGGCGCCCTCCTCGATGCCTCCCAGCAGCTCGGCGCGGTCCTCCTCGGACCACTCCACGTCCTCGGAGCGGAGGGAGGTGACGGAGGCCTTGATGCCGGCGAGCGGGGTGCGCAGGTCGTGGCTGACCGCGGCGAGCAGGGCGGTGCGGATCCGGTTGCCCTCGGCGAGCCGGCGGGCCGCCTCCGCCTCGCCGAGGAGCCGCTGGCGGTCGAGTGCGACGGCGGCCTGGGCGGCGAAGGCGCCGAGCACCCGCCGGTCCTCGGCGGGCAGCACCCGTCCCGTGAGGGCGAGGGACATGTTCTCGCCGACCGGGGTGTCGACGTCGGCGTCCTCCGGCCGGCCGACCGGATGCGGTCCGACGGACGCCGCCGTGGTCCACGGGTCCACGTCGCTCGCCCGCTCCAGGAGCGCCACCGAGTCCATCGCGAAGGTCTCGCGAAGGCGCTCCAGCAGGGCGGGCACGGAGTCCTCGCCGCGCAGCACGCTGCCGGCGAGGACGGAGAGGATCTCGGACTCGGCGCGCAGCCGCGCGGCCTGGTGGGTGCGGCGGGCGGCCAGATCCACCACGGAGGCCACCGACACCGCCACGCCGACGAAGATCGAGATGGCCACGATGTTGCGGGGGTCGGAGATCGTGAGCTGGTGCAGCGGCGGGGTGAAGAAGTAGTTCAGCAGGAGCGAGCCGACGGCCGCCGAGGCCAGCGCGGGCAGGAGTCCGCCCAGGAGTGCGGCCGCCACCGTGCAGGTGAGGAACAGCAGCATGTCGTTGGCGAGCCCGAGATCGGGGAGGACCCGGCTGAGCAGCAGGGAGAGCAGGGCCGGGCCACCGATTCCGATGATCCAGCCCCAGATGATGCGGGACCTGCTCAGCCGCGCTCCGCGGGGCGTGGGCAGTCCGCGGCCCTTGGCGGCCTCGTCGTGGGTGACGATGTGCACGTCGAGGTCCGGGCCGGACTCGCGGGCCACGGTCGCACTGACACCGGGCCCGAACACGTACTGCCAGGACCGCCTGCGGCTCACGCCCAGGACGATCTGGGTGGCGTTGACCCCGCGGGCGAACTCCAGCAGGGCGTCGGAGACGCCGTCGCCGATGACGTGGTGGAAGGTTCCGCCGAGGTCCTCCACCAGGGTGCGCTGGAGGGCCAGTTCCTTGGGCGAGGCCGAGCCGAGGCCGTCACTGGCGGCGATGTAGACCGCCAGGACCTCGCCGCCGGCGCCCTTCTCGGCGAGGCGGGCGGCCCGGCGGATCAGGGTCCGCCCCTCCGGGCCGCCGGTGAGGCCGACGACGATGCGTTCGCGGGCCTGCCAGGTGGTGCGGATGTCGTGCTCTCCGCGGTACTCGCGCAGGTACTCGTCCACCCGGTCGGCGGTCCACAGCAGCGCCAGCTCGCGCAGGGCGGTCAGGTTCCCGGGGCGGAAGTAGTTCGAGAGCGCCGCGTCGACCTTGTCGGGCTTGTAGACGTTGCCGTGCGCCATACGGCGGCGCAGCGCCTGCGGGGACATGTCCACGAGCTCGATCTGGTCGGCGCGGCGCACGACCTCGTCCGGGACGGTCTCCTGCTGCCGGACCCCGGTTATCGTCTCGACGACGTCGCCGAGGGACTCCAGGTGCTGGATGTTGACCGTGGACACCACGTCGATGCCGGCCTGGAGCAGTTCCTCGACGTCCTGCCACCGCTTGGTGTTGCGGGAACCGGGGATGTTGGTGTGCGCCAGCTCGTCGACGAGGGCCACGGCCGGCCGCCGCGCGAGAATCGCGTCGACGTCCATCTCGGTGAACGTGCTGCCTCGGTACTCGATCTCGTGCCGCTCGATCATCTCCAGGCCGTGCAGCATGACCTCGGTGCGGGGCCGGTTGTGGTGCTCGACGAAGCCGACGACGCAGTCGGTGCCCCGCTCGATCCGGCGGTGCGCCTCGGAGAGCATCGCGTACGTCTTGCCGACGCCCGGTGCCGCGCCGAGGTAGATCCGGAGTTTTCCGCGTCCCATGAAGCCGACTTCTCGTGTGTGCTGACAGGTCTGTGTGCCGTGGTCCGGGCCGGCCGGTGAGGGCCGGCCCGATTGTCACGGTTCGAAGCGGTAGCCCATGCCCGGCTCGGTGATCAGGTACCGGGGGTGGGAGGGGTCCGCTTCCAGCTTGCGCCGGAGCTGGGCCATGTAGACGCGCAGGTAGTTGGTGTTCTCACTGTAGGTCGGGCCCCAGACCTCCAGCAGCAGCTGTCGCTGGGTGACCAGGTGCCCCGGGTGGGTGACCAGGATCTCCAGCAGGTGCCATTCGGTCGGGGTCAGCCGTACGGCGCGGTCGCCCCGCCGCACCTTCTTCGCGAGCAGGTCGATGCTGAACTCGTCGGTCGTGATCACGGTGACGTCGTCGGCCCGCTGAGCGGGCTCCGCCTGCCTGCGGGTGGCCGCGCGCAACCGGGCCAGGAGCTCGTCCATGCTGAACGGCTTGGTGACGTAGTCGTCGGCGCCGGCGTCCAGGGCCCGGATCTTGTCCTCCGAGGTGTGCCGGGCGGACAGGACCAGGATCGGGACCTTGCTGGAGCTGCGCACGCCCTTGATGACCTCTATGCCGTCCATGTCGGGCAGCCCGAGGTCGAGGACGATGACGTCGGGTTTGCGTGCAGCGGCGAGCCGCAGGGCCGTGCTGCCGTCGGACGCCTCTTCGACGTCGAACTTGCGCGCCTGGAGATTGATCTTCAGCGCGCGGACGAGCTGGGGATCGTCCTCCACCACCAGCACCCGGGTCATCGGTGTGCAGCCTTCCTTCGTTGCGAGCACGGTGCGGGACCGGTGGGGCTTCGCGGGCGTCCCCAGCGGTGGCTGGGGAGCTCGGAGCTCCACCGGTCCCGGTGCGTGCGGTGAACCGTTCAGTTCTCGGACAGTGCCTTGAGGGCGATGTTGAGCTCCAGCACGTTGACACGGGGTTCGCCCATGAAGCCGAGCAGGCGTCCTTCGGTGTGGTCCTTCACCAGCTTCTCCACCTGGGCGACGGAGAGGTTGTTCTTCTCCGCGACGCGGTGGGTCTGCAGTTCGGCGTAGGCCGGGGAGATGTCCGGGTCGAGGCCGGAGCCGGAGGAGGTGACGGCGTCGGCCGGCACGTCCTCGGGCTTGACCTTGTAGCCGTTGGTGGAGTTGTCGGTGATGACGGCTTCCTTGGCGGCCAGGACCTGGGCGCACAGGGTGCCTTCCTCGGCGTCCTCGGTGCACGTGCCGTCGATGGCGCCGTTGTCGCCGGAGCGGTTGGTGGCGCCGGACAGGATGAGGGAGTACTGGGTGTTGACGCTGTTGGAGCCGAGGCCGTTGGAGGGGCGGGGCTGGAACCACTTCAGGTCCGGCTTGACCGCTTCATCGGGGTTGTTCGGGTCCTGCTTGGGCAGGTTGTAGGTCTGCCCGATGAGGGAGGAGCCGACGACCTGTCCGCTCTTGTCCTTGATCTCGGAGCCGTTGGCCTTGTCGTTGAACAGGGCCTGGGCGATCCCGGTGACGGCGAGCGGGTAGAGCACGCCGCAGATCACGGTCAGAACGAGCAGGGCCCGCAGACCCGCACCGATCAGACGTGCTGTGTTGGCTACGGAGTTGTTCATGGTCCTGTCTCAGCCGATTCCGGGGATGAAGGAGATGAGGAAGTCGATGATCTTGATGCCGATGAACGGGGCGATCAGGCCGCCGAGGCCGTAGAGGCCGATGTTGCGGCGGAGCATCTTGTCGGCGCTGGTCGGCTTGTACTGGACGCCCTTGAGGGCGAGCGGCACCAGCGCGATGATGATCAGCGCGTTGAAGATGACGGCGGAGAGGATCGCCGACTCCGGGGAGCTCAGGCCCATGATGTTGAGCTTGTCGAGGCCGGGGTAGACCACGGCGAACATCGCGGGGATGATCGCGAAGTACTTCGCGACGTCGTTGGCGATGGAGAAGGTGGTCAGGGCTCCGCGGGTGATGAGGAGCTGCTTGCCGATCTCGACGATCTCGATGAGCTTGGTCGGGTTGGAGTCGAGGTCGACCATGTTGCCGGCTTCCTTGGCCGCCGACGTTCCGGTGTTCATCGCGACGCCGACGTCGGCCTGCGCGAGCGCGGGCGCGTCGTTGGTGCCGTCACCGGTCATGGCGACGAGCTTGCCGCCGGCCTGTTCCCGCTTGATGAGGGCCATCTTGTCCTCGGGGGTGGCCTCGGCGAGGAAGTCGTCGACGCCTGCTTCCTCGGCGATGGCCTTGGCGGTGAGCGGGTTGTCACCGGTGATCATGATCGTCTTGATGCCCATGCGGCGCAGCTCGTCGAACCGCTCGCGCATGCCCTCCTTGACGACGTCCTTGAGGTGGATCACCCCCAGGACGCGGGCGCCGTCGGTGTCCTCCACGGCCACCAGCAGCGGGGTGCCGCCGGCCTGGGAGATGGTGTCGGTGAGCGTCAGGGCGTCCTCGGAGACCTCGCCGCCGCGCTCGTTCACCCAGGCGATGACGGACCCGGTCGCGCCCTTGCGGACCTTGCGGCCGTCCACGTCCACGCCCGACATGCGGGTCTGGGCCGTGAAGGCGATCCACTCGGCGTGGGACAGCTCGCCCTGGTGGCGTTCGCGCAGGCCGTACTTCTCCTTCGCCAGGACCACGATGGAACGGCCCTCGGGGGTCTCGTCCGCGAGGGAGGAGAGCTGTGCGGCGTCGGCGAGCTCGGCGGCGGTGGTGCCCTTGACCGGCACGAACTCGGCGGCCTGGCGGTTGCCGAGGGTGATGGTGCCGGTCTTGTCGAGGAGCAGGGTGGAGACGTCGCCGGCGGCCTCGACGGCCCGGCCGGACATGGCCAGCACGTTGCGCTGCACGAGGCGGTCCATGCCGGCGATGCCGATCGCGGAGAGCAGGGCGCCGATGGTGGTCGGGATCAGGCAGACCAGCAGTGCGGTCAGCACGATCATCGACTGCTCGGCCCCGGCGTAGATCGCGAAGGGCTGCAGCGTGACCACGGCGAGCAGGAAGACGATGGTCAGCGAGGCCAGCAGGATGTTGAGGGCGATCTCGTTGGGGGTCTTCTGCCGTGCGGCACCCTCGACGAGCGCGATCATGCGGTCGATGAAGGTCTCACCGGGCTTGGTGGTGATCCTGATGACGATCCGGTCGGAGAGGACCTTCGTGCCGCCGGTGACCGCGGACCGGTCGCCGCCGGACTCCCGGATCACCGGAGCGGACTCACCGGTGATCGCGGACTCGTCGACCGACGCGACGCCCTCGACGACGTCGCCGTCGCCGGGGATGATGTCGCCGGCCTCGCAGACGACCAGGTCGCCGATGCGCAGCTCGGTGCCCGGGACCTGCTCCTCGCTCTTGCCGTCCTTGCTCAGGCGGCGGGCGACGGAGTCGGTCTTGGCCTTGCGGAGGGTGTCGGCCTGGGCCTTGCCGCGGCCTTCGGCGACGGCTTCGGCGAGATTGGCGAAGATCGTGGTGAGCCACAGCCAGGCGGTGATGGCCCAGCCGAACCAGTCCGTCGGGTCCTTGATCGCGAGCACGGTCGTGACGACCGAGCCGATCAGGACCACGAACATGACCGGGGACTTGATCATGACGCGGGGGTCGAGCTTGCGGATGGCGTCCGGGAAGGACTTCAGCAGCTGCTTGGGGTCGAAGAGGCCGCCGCCGACACGGCCGCCGCCCGGCTTGTGGCCGGTGGGCACGTCCTGGTGCGGAGCACGGGTGGGAGTGGCTGTGGTGGACACGGTGTCCTGATTCTTGACGTCGGAGGTCATGACGCCAGCCCTTCGGCGAGCGGACCCAGCGCCAGGGCCGGGAAGTAGGTCAGACCCGTGATGATGAGGATCGTGCCGACGAGCAGGCCGGCGTAGAGGGGCTTGTCGGTGCGCAGGGTGCCCGCCGTCTCAGGTACCGGCTTCTGCTCGGCCAGCGAGCCGGCGAGGGCCAGGACGAAGACCATGGGCAGGAAGCGGCCGAGCAGCATCGCGATGCCGATCGTGCTGTTGAACCACTGCGTGTCGGCGTTCAGGCCGGCGAAGGCCGAGCCGTTGTTGTTGGCGCCCGAGGTGTAGGCGTAGAGGATCTCGGCGAAGCCATGCGCTCCGCTGTTCGTCATCGAGTTCACCGGCGTCGGCAGGGCCATCGCCGCGGCGGTGAAGCCGAGCACCAGGGCCGGGGTGATCAGGATGTAGCAGGCCGCGAGCTTGATCTCGCGGGTGCCGATCTTCTTGCCCAGGTACTCCGGGGTGCGGCCGACCATCAGGCCGGCGATGAACACCGCGATGATCGCCATGATCAGCATGCCGTACAGGCCGGAACCGACCCCGCCGGGGGCGATCTCGCCGAGCTGCATGCCGAGCAGCTGGATGCCGCCGCCGAAGCCGGTGAAGGAGGAGTGGAAGGAGTTGACCGCGCCGGTCGAGGTGAGGGTGGTGGCCACGGAGAAGATCGCGGAGGCGCCGATGCCGAACCGGGTCTCCTTGCCCTCCATCGCGCCGCCGGCGGCCTCGAAGGCCGGCCCCCTGCCCGCGAACTCGGTCCACATCATCAGAGCGGTGAAGCCGATCCAGATGATCGCCATGGTCGCGAGGATCGCGTAGCCCTGCTTCACCGAGCCGACCATCTTGCCGAAGGTCCGGGTGAGGGAGAACGGGATGACCAGGATCAGGAAGACCTCGAAGAGGTTCGTGAACGGGGTGGGGTTCTCGAAGGGGTGGGCGGAGTTGGCGTTGAAGTAACCGCCACCGTTGGTGCCCAGCTCCTTGATGACCTCCTGCGAGGCGACCGCGCCGCCGTTCCACTCCTGGGTGCCGCCCATGAACTGGCCGACCTCGTGGATCCCGGCGAAGTTCTGGATGGCGCCGCAGGCGACCAGGATGATCGCACCGATCACGGCGAGCGGCAGCAGGATGCGGACGACACCGCGGACCAGGTCGGCCCAGAAGTTGCCGAGCTCACCGCTGCGGATGGGGGTCCCCCCTGCTCGAGCGGAGCCGAGAGCTCGGGGGAGGGCGAAGCCCCGTACGAGGGCCACGGCGACGGCCATGCCGACGGCGGCGGAGACGAAGTTCTGCACCGCGAGGCCGCCGGTCTGCACGACGTGGCCCATGGCCTGCTCGCCGTAGTACGACTGCCAGTTCGTGTTCGCCACGAAGGACGCGGCCGTGTTGAACGCCTGGTCCGGGTCGATGGCCTGGAAGCCCAGAGAGCCCGGCAGGGAGCCCTGCAGACGCTGCAGGGCGTAGAGGAAGAGGACGCTCACCGCGGAGAAGGCCAGGACGCCGCGCAGGTAGGCGGGCCAGCGCATCTCGGCGGTGGGGTTGGCGCCGATGGCCTTGTAGATCCACTTCTCCGGAGCGTAGTGCTTCTCGGAGGAGTAGACCCGGGCCATGTAATCGCCGAGCGGACGGTAGGCCAGCGCGAGCGCGGCGATCAGCGCGAGCAGCTGGAGCACACCAGCGATCTGGGGACTCATATCGGCTCAGAACCTCTCCGGGTACACAAGGGCGAGGACGAGGTAACCGAGCAGGGCGACGGCCACCGTGAGGCCGACAACGTTCTCGAGAGTCACAGCTTGGTCACCCCCTTGGCGATGAGAGCCACCAGCGCGAAGACCGCGATCGTGGTGACGACGAAGGCCAGATCGGCCATCGTGAGCTCCTGATGAAGTGATGAAATGGAATTCGGCCGAGTGGCCGAGAACGAGCAAACCGTGAGTCGTCCTCCGCGTTAAGAGACCTTGACGAGGTCCATACGGAGGCACGGGAACCTTTAACGCCCTTCTGACGGCCGCCGCCGCGACCAGCCGCGAAGTGCGGCTTTCGTCCCTTCCGGGACGGGGTCCGGAACCGGTTCGGGCAGTGGGTTCAGAACTTCTCGGGCCTGATCAGCGCGACGACCAGATAGCCGAGCAGGCACAGGGCGATGATCAGGCCGACCACGTTCTCGATACTCATCGGCGGGCTTTCCTCTCTTCCGGAGCCGGGGTGCATCCACCACCCTGCCCCCGGCCGGGGCAGAGCCGAGCGTCCGGACGAGGTCTTGACGCTTCCCGTACGCCCGGCCGGTTCTGGCGTATGGAAGGCGTGAAGAGTGGGACGGCGGGCATATGGATCCCGGCAAGAACGCTGGTGGCCGACTCCTGCCGCGCCGACGCTTTCCTCACTTTGCCTCACACGGAGGATCAAGCGACATGGCCATACGTACAGGTGAACCGACGGCTGCCGGGCAGGGGGCGGGCCGGAAGGAGCCCCCTGATACCGGGGCGCAGGGCGCGAGCGGTTCGGGGGAGCGGCACAAGCTGACCGCGCTCCAGGGGCTGGCCGCGCTGTCACTGGACGCGATGGCCTCCGTGGCGTACGGCCCGGAGTCGATCGTGCTCGTGCTCGCGGCGGCCGGTGCGTACGGCCTCGGCTTCACCCTCCCCGTCACCCTCGCGATCGCCGCCCTGCTGGCCGTGCTGGTGGCCTCGTACCGGCAGGTGATCGCCGCGTTCCCGGACGGCGGCGGCTCGTACGCCGTGGCCAAGCGGCATCTGGGGAGGCGTACGAGCCTGGTCGCGGCGGCCTCGCTGATCCTGGACTACGTCCTGAACGTGGCGGTGTCGGTCACCGCGGGTGTGGCCGCCCTGACCTCGGCGTTCCCGGCGCTGTACGGGGAGCGGGTGTGGATCGGCCTGGGCGTACTGGTCCTGGTCACGGCTGTGAACCTGCGGGGTGTGGTCGACTCGGCCAAGGCGTTCCTCGTCCCCACCGCCGTGTTCGTCGGCTCGATCCTCACGATGATCACCGTCGGTCTGTTCCGGGACGGGCCCGTCAGCACCGAGTCCGCCGCCGGGCACGCCTCCTCGCTCGGCGAGGGCGCCACCACCGTCGGCGCTCTGCTGCTTCTCAAGGCGTTCGCCGCCGGCTGCTCCGCCCTGACCGGTGTCGAGGCCGTCGCCAACGCGGTCCCGTCCTTCCGGGCCCCGGCCGCCCGCCGAGCCCAGCGCACCGAGGTGGCCCTCGGCGCACTGCTCGGCGTGATGCTGATCGGTCTGTCCATCCTGATCGGCCGCTTCCACCTCCAGCCGGTCGAGGGGGTGACCGTCCTCGCGCAGCTCGCGGACGCCTCCTTCGGCCACAACGCCGCCTTCTATGTCGTCCAGTTCGCCACCATGGTGCTGCTGGCACTCGCCGCGAACACCTCCTTCGGCGGCCTCCCGGTGCTGATGAGCCTGCTCGCCCGGGACAACTACCTCCCGCACGTCTTCGCTCTCAAGGCCGACCGCCAGGTCCACCGGCACGGGGTGCTCGCCCTGGCGGCGGTGTCCGCCGCCCTGCTGCTGTTCTCGGGCGGAGACACCAACAGCCTCGTCCCGCTCTTCGCCATCGGCGTCTTCGTCGGGTTCACCATCTGCCAGGTCGGCATGGTCCGTCACTGGTCGCTCGAACGCCCCGCGGGCTGGCGGGCGAAGGCCGCACTCAACGGCTTCGGCGCGCTGCTGACCGGCGTGTCGGCGGTGGTCGTCACCGCGACCAAGTTCACCGAGGGCGCCTGGCTGATCGTCCTCGCCCTGCCGCTGCTCGTTCTCGCCTTCGAGAAGGTGCACCGCGCCTACGGGCAGATCGGTGAGCGCCTGGAGCTGGGCCGGGTCCCGCAAGCCCCGCAGCGCTCCCGCTCCCTGGTCGTCGTCCCCGTGGCCGGGCTGTCCCTGCTGACCTGCCGGGCGCTCACCGCGGCCCGCTCGCTCGGCGACGAGGTCCTGGCGGTCACGGTCACCCACCCGGCCCCGGAGGACCGCAAGGCCGCGGAGGCGCTGCGCCGCGACTGGGAGTTGTGGAACCCGGGCGTCGAGCTCATCGAGCTGTCCTCGCCGACGCGCTCGCTGGGACGCCCGGTGTCGGGCTACGTCCGCGAGCTGGCGGAGCAGCAGCCGGACGCCCAGGTGACGGTCCTGATCCCGGAGACCGAGCCCGCCCGCCTGTGGCAGCGGATCCTGCAGAACCAGCGTGGCTCGCTGGTCGCCCACGCGGTCCGCCGGGACACCGATGCGGTGATCTGCCGACTCCGGTTCCGCATCACCACCGACGGCAACTGATGCCCTCTTGACGGCCGGTTGACGCGTTCCGTGCGCCGCCCGTCAAGATGCCGCCAATTCCCGCCCGAGCGCGGGAAACCCAGTGCGAACGGGCAGTAGGTTTCTGCCTGTTGTGCTGCCGGGACCCGATTCGCGTGTCGACGGCCGAGGGGGCCCATGTGGCGGGTCTCCGGCAGCCCCCTACTCCGCGCCCCTGTCCGCCGCCGTGCGGGCAGGGGCCGCTTTCCTCTCCGAATCCGCTGAGAAGGTCTCCCGATGTCTTCCGCTGCCGCGCAGCACGTTCCTCCGGGTCCGGGTACCCCGCCGCAGTCCCCGGTCACCCGGCCGCCACACAAGCGCCCGGGGCCTGCGAGCCTCCTCGAGCCGGGGCAGCCGGCGGCTGCCACCCGGGAGGCGTTCGCCAAGCTGCACCCGCGCGAACTGGTCAAGAAGCCGGTGCTGTTCGTCGTCGCGGTCGGATCGGTACTGACCACGCTCTCCGCACTCATCCACCCGTCGGTGTTCACCTGGGTGATCAGCATCTGGCTGTGGCTGACGGTGCTCTTCGCCAACTTCGCGGAGGCGGTCGCCGAGGGCCGCGGCCGTGCGCAGGCCGCCTCGCTGCGCAAGGCCCGTACGGACACGGTGGCGGTGCGGCTCAACCACTGGACGTTCGGTACGAACCTGCGTGCCGCGGAGACCGAAGTGGTGACGCCGGCTGAGCTCCAGCCGTTCGACTTCGTGCTCGTCGAGGCGGGCGAGATGATCCCGGCCGACGGGGACGTGGTCGACGGGGCGGCCATGGTGGACGAGTCTGCCGTCACCGGCGAGTCGGCCCCCGTTCTGCGGGAGTCGGGCGGCGACCGTTCGGGTGTGACGGGAGGTACCACTGTCCTCTCGGACTCGGTCGTCATCCGGGTCACCTCGCGGCTCGGGGACAGCTTCATCGACCGGATGATCCGCCTGGTCGAGGGCGCCTCCCGGCAGAAGACCCCGAACGAGATCGCCCTGAACATCCTGCTGGCCGCGCTCACGGTGGCCTTCATCCTGGTCGTCGTCAGCCTGGAGCCGATGGCGGCCTATGCGAAGGCGGCCCAGTCGACCACGGTCCTGGTGGCCCTGCTCGTCACCCTGATCCCGACCACCATCGGCGCCCTGCTCTCCGCCATCGGCATCGCCGGCATGGACCGACTCGTGCAGCGCAACGTGCTGGCCATGTCGGGCCGCGCCGTCGAGGCGGCCGGGGACGTGAACACCCTGCTCCTCGACAAGACGGGCACCATCACCCACGGCAACCGTGAAGCCGTCGCGTTCATCCCGCTGCCCGGGGTCGACCACACCGCGCTGGCAGAAGCCGCCCAGCTGTCCTCGCTCGCCGACGAGACGCCCGAGGGCCGGTCGGTGGTCGAGCTCGCCGCCCGGTACGGCCTCGCCGCGCCGGCCGTGCACGAGCTCACCAACCCGCGCTTCACGGAGTTCAGCGCCCGTACCCGCATGAGCGGGATCAACCTGAGCTGGGAGAACGGCGCCGGCCTCGCCATCCGCAAGGGCGCGGCCGCGCAGGTCATGGACTGGGTGTCGATGCGCGGCGGAACGGTCCTGGCCGAGGCGGCCGCCTGGTCCGACCAGGTCGCCCAGTCCGGCAGCACGCCCCTGCTGGTGGCCGTCCACGACCGGTACGGGCCGCGGGTGCTCGGCATCATCCACCTCAAGGACGTGGTCAAGGACGGTATCCGGGAGCGGTTCGCGGAGTTGCGCCGCATGGGCATCCGTACGGTCATGGTGACCGGCGACAACGAGCTCACCGCCCGGGCGATCGCCGCCGAGGCGGGTGTCGACGAGTACCTGGCCGAGGCCACGCCGGAGGACAAACTGGCTCTGATCCAGCGGGAGCAGGCCGGCGGGAAGCTGGTCGCGATGACCGGAGACGGCACCAACGACGCCCCGGCGCTGGCCCAGGCGGACGTCGGTGTGGCCATGAACACCGGTACCTCGGCCGCCAAGGAGGCCGGGAACATGGTGGACCTGGACTCCGACCCGACCAAGCTCATCGAGATCGTCGAGATCGGCAAGCAGCTCCTGATCACCCGCGGAGCGCTGACCACCTTCTCCATCACCAACGACGTCGCGAAGTACTTCGCGATCATCCCGGCCATGTTCACCGCCGCCTACCCCGGCCTGGAAGCGCTGAACGTCATGGGCCTGCACAGTCCCCAGTCGGCGATCACCTCGGCGATCATCTTCAACGCCCTGATCATCATCGCCCTGATCCCGCTCGCCCTGCGCGGCGTCCGCTACACGCCCGCCTCCGCACACGACCTGCTGCGCCGCAACCTCGCCGTCTACGGCCTGGGCGGGCTCGTCCTGCCGTTCGTCGGCATCAAACTCATCGACCTGGTCATATCCACCCTTCCCGGCCTCGGATGATTCTCATCAGGACCCTGTCAGGCAGCCGTATGAGCGCTTGAGGCGGCCCCTCGCGACCGGTTGGATGGACGACGTGGACCCCGGCCGGCGCCGCAGAGCCCGGCCGGACTTCCGCCGCGGCCGCCCCGGTGCCATCGCCCAAAGAGACGAGCGTGGAGAGCGAGGATCCCGTGCCGAGAGTCGTGGTCGGTGTCAGCGGCACCCTGGGCAGCCTCGCGGCCTTGCACCGGGCCGCGACCGAAGCGGAGGCGCGTGACGCGGAATTGTGGGCCGTGCTGGCATGGCAGGCGCCGGGCGGCACGATGGGCAGCCGTCACCCGTGCGGGATCTCGGGTCTGGCGCACTACCGCGCCGCGGCGGTGGAGCGGCTGCGCGGCGTCCTCGACACCGCGTTCCGCGCCGACAGGCCCGGCGTCACGCTCGCGGGACTCACGGTGCGGGCCACCGCGGGGGCGGCACTCGTGGACACCGCCCGTGACCCCGACGACCTCATCGTCGTGGGTTCGGGGTCGCGGTCCTGGCTGCGTCGCCTCGTCCGTCCGTCGGTGGCCCGGTACTGCCTCGCGCACGCGGCCTGCCCCGTCCTGACCGTTCCTCCGCTCGCCCTGCAGGCGGAGTTCGAGGCGGCACACCGCCGCAACGTCTGGCGCATGCCACTGGACCCGCGGGAACTCACCCGCTGAAGGCGTGGCAGGTTGCCGGCGGTCACCGGTTCCGGTCTCCGGGCGTGAACGGGCCGGTTGCGGGGGCCACGCACTTGTCGACGACGGTCTCCTTGCCGGCTGCCGAGCCCTCCAAGCAGAGCCGCCCGCCCTGCTCGCGCAGGTCGAGGAAGAACCGCGTGGTCGCACCGGACTGCCTCAGGTCGTGGATGCGCTCGTCGGCATAGCCGAGGTCGTTCAGGATCGTCCTGACCTTCGTGGGGGTGGGGTTCACCAGATCCCAGAGGGCCTCGGCGATGCGCTGCTCGTGGTGGTGGCTCGCGCACCAGTCACGGCCGTCCAGTTCTACCTCCGGTCCCGCCGTGGGCGAGATCGGCACGATCGCGTCGTCCGGCACCTTCACGCCGGGCGGCGTCGGCGGGCTGCTCGGCTGCGCCACGGGCGGGGTGCCCGGAGCGGGGCACGACTGCTCGATGTACTCCTGTACCTCCGCGAGGGTCGGATCGGGCTGCCGGCTTCCCGCAGCCTCCGCGCGCACGGTCTGCTCCCCACTGGTCGTCGTCTTCACGGTGCCGCACGCGCCCAGTGCCAGCACACCGAAGGCCGTGATGGCCAGGGTGAGCCGCGGCCGGCGTGAGAAGCGGGCGAACATGCCGGTCGAGGCAGGGATTCGTCTCATGTGCACAGCCTCTGATCAAGCCGCCCCCCTGTGCGTGAGTACGCGTACTCACGTGGGCAGGGGCAGGCACTCAACCCCGATGGGACGAGGCCGGGCTTCAGCAAGCCGCGCAAGGAACAACGTCTGTGGGTCTACGCGCTCGGCAGCACCCGTGATTCGGCGGGACCGATGACGTAGGTGCGGCTTCTTTCGGTCAAGGCTCCTGCAGATCATGGGATTTGACGTGTCGTCCTGTTAGCTTCGGCCGGAGCTGGAGGAGTCGGGGGGACTCATGGGACAGGAACGGGGCCCGGCTGCGTACGTGCACTCCCGTGCGGCGAGCGTGGCGAGCGTGGCGTGCGGAACGGGTGGCACGGACGGGACGCTCCGGTGAGCCCGCCCACCCCGAGTCCGAGCCCGACCGGCACGGCGTCGCCGAGCCCCACCCCGAGCCCGCAGCCCACCACGACACCGACACCCGGCACGACGCATCTGCCGTCTCCGGGGCAGCCGCCGGGCACGCCCGGCCCGCAGCCGACGCCGTCGCCGTCGCCGAGTCCGAACGCGCCGCCGGCCCCGCCGGACTCCGGTCCGCCGCCCCAGCTGCCTCCCGCGCCCGCACCTCAGGTGGCCGACCCGTGGACGGGCCCCGGCGGCTTCGACGTCCAGCCGCTCCACCTGTACCAGGTGTCGACGGCCCTCGCCGTCGAGCAGCAGTCGTTCCACAAAGCGCTCGTCCAGTTCCTCGACGTGCACGCCGGATACTCCAAGGTCGGCGGATCCGGCACCGTCACAGCCGAGTTCGCCACCCAGTACGCCGCGGTCGTCGCCCTGCTCATGGAGGTGCACGGCAAGGCCGTGGTCGCCATCGGCGGCGCGGCGGTCGGATTCACCACCACGGCCAACAACTTCCGGCAGGCGGACGCGGCCACCCACCCGCTCAATCCGTTCTTCACGCCACAGCAGCCACCGCAGGTCATCACCGCCCCTCCGGCGTACCCGGCCCCGCCGCCGTTCGGTGTGCGCGACGGCAACGCCGTCGACGACTTCGCCGACGTCTTCGACGACGGCGACATCCCGGGCTCCCTGATGCGCACCGTGATCGAGGATGCGCTGCGCACCGGTCGCGCGCTGGAGATCCTTCCGCTCCCGAACTACCTCAGGGTCAACGAACTCTCACAGGCCTGGTTGCCGTACCAGACGAGCATCGGCACCATCCAGGGACAGCTCACCACCACCATCGACGCCATTACGGACAATGCCAACAGTGACTGGCACGGCGCCATGCTGGAGTTCGTGTCGTCGGTCTGGGGCACGAAGGCCTGGGGCAAGAACACGGCCGGCTACGAGTGGGGGCACAAACCGCCGACCGGCGCGGGCTCCAGCCTTCCGGTCTTCGGTGTCCTCAGCACCACGTCCCAGACCCTGGCCCAGGCCGTCCGCTCTTACGCGGAGGCCGCTCAGAAGGTCCGCACCGAGCTGCGCGAGATCCTGTACCGGGCCATCAAGGACGCGTTGGCCCTGCTCGAACTGACCGACCTCAAGGATTTCATCGGGAACTTCTTCGAGCGCCTGAAGAAGCTGTGGAAGGGCCTGGGAGCCGCAGTGCTCCTCAGCATCGACACGGACGCCGTCAACAGGGCCGTCGACGCCTACGAGACCACGCTGCGGGCCCAGACGGACAAGGTGAAGGGCCTGCTCGAACCGCTGCGCGAGGCCTCGCGCGCGGTGCCCACCTTCCAGGCGCAGTCAGCGAGGGCGGAGGCGTTCGGGGCGCGCTCGCTGTTCGAGTTCGACCGGTCGATCGTGCCGCTCAACGAGCAGTCGCGGGACCCGAGCAACCGGTTCGGCATCGACCTCGCCTCGATGGAATGGGAGACCAACCCCTTCCAGCCGCCGCCCCCCGAGCCGCTGAAGCCGGGAAAGGACGCGCACACGATCGACCGGCACGTCGGCCTCACCCCCGACCAGCTGCGGATGCGCGTACGCGACCAGGGTGTCGACGCCTCGGCCTTCCCGGACCTGCCGGCCGCCCAGAAGCACGTCCAGGCCGCGCTCAACGACCCCGACAACATCGAGACGATCAAGCAATGGATGGACAAGCAGAAGCAGCGGGTGGCCAACGGGACCTTCAAACCCGGATCCTCGCCAACGCTCGATGACTTCACCGTCACGGACGCGAACGGCAACGACGTCGTGACGGGATCCTCCATCTCGCAGTCCGACTTCGCCGCTCAGGGTTTCCACGCCCAGCCGACCCAGGTCCACAGCGTGAGGCTGATCCTCGCCTACTCGCCGGAGTCCGGGACCTTCTATGTCCGCACCGCCTTCCCGTGCCCGCCGTAACATGCGCCTCATGAGCCCGCAACACCACGAATTCCTCACCCAAGGGGCGGTGGGACTCCTCCTGCGCATCGCCGTCGCGTCGCGCAGCCCGGGGGCCGCACCGCTGGAGGACGAACTCCATCGCCTGTCCCGGTACCTGCTGGATTCCAGGGCGACGTCCATGGCGATGCCGCCCGCGGTGCTGGCCTCCCTGCTCGACCTGCTGGCCGACGAGGTCGGCACCGAGGCGTTCGGTACCAGGCCCGCCGAGTACCGCCAGGCACTGGCGCGGGCGGCCGGCGACGATCCGCCGGCGGACTTCCTGCGCTCGCTGGCCGCGCTCATCCGTGATCGCCAGTTCCTCTCCTATCCCGACCTGACGGAGCTGCCGCTGTCCGACTGGGAGGCCGGCCACCGCTTCTCGCTGCCATCAGCCGTCATCGGGCGGATGGTCTCTGGGGAGTACGACAGTGTGGACGAGGCCTTGGAGGAGATCCTGGCCAGCGAGCATCCAGACTGTCAGGAATTCGCCGATCTTGCAGGAGAGTTGCAGCGCCTCCTGTACATGTTCAGTACGCCTGCCGAGCTGGATGCCGCCTTCGCCACCGTCAAACCCCACATGACCCATGCACGCGTCCGCCTCCTCCTCGACGCCGTCCACGCCCACTTCGCCGAACAGCACTGACCCGCCACCCCATCGCCCCGGAAGGAGCCGCCGCCATGCCCATCGAGCCGAACCTCGCCGTGACGGACGAGGACCTGAGACGTCTCGCGGACGACCTGGACGCCATGCGGACGCACATCGACGGGCAGGTGCGCCGGATGGACGCGATCGTCGACCGGGCCGAGGCGCGATGGCGCAGCGAGGCGGCGACGGCGTACCGGAAGCTGCACCGCGAGGCCGGGGCCGACGCCGTACGGATCCGGGAGATCCTGGGGGTGCTGGCGACAGCGGTCAGGATGAGCCGGGACGGGTTCACGCGCCAGGAGCTGGACGTCCTGCGGCAGTTCCGGGCCGAGATCAAGAGGATCGACGTCGATGCCGAGGTGCGCGGACTGTCCGGCGAGGGACCGGCCGGCGCGGGCCCCGCCGGCGGAGCGTCGCCGACCAGCAGGATCAACGACATATGAAACGACATTTGAAACGACAGATGAAACGTGCATCCGAACGCGCGTCCGAACGTCCTTAAGGCAGGGGGAAACGTGAACGACGACGGCTCGATCACCGTCGACCTGGTCGCGCTGCGCGAGATCGCCGGCGACCTCGAGGACATCGTGAAGAAGCTCAACGAGCGCCTGAACGCACTGTACGACCGTACGGTGCCGGTCGTCCTCGCCTGGCAGGGCGAGGCCCGTGAGGCCTTCGTGGACGAACTCGACCGCTGGGACCGGCAGATGGAGGACCTGCAGGCCGCGCAGAAGTGGCTGCACGCCGTCGTCACCACCGGGCACGCCAACTACTCCGCCGCTCAGCGGGCCACCCTGCGCGGCTGGGGCGGTGCCTGACGTGACGACACCTCCCGCACCCTCCGCATCACCCGTCCCCGCCCGCGCCGACCGCGCCGCGACCTTCCCGGACCGGGTGACCGCCCAGTGGGCCACCCAGCAGGTGATCGCGCTGAACGAGCAGGTCATCCACCGCTGGCTCGCCCAGTCCACCCGGCAGCGGCTCGTGATCGAGGCCGCCTGGCCCTCACGGCCCGATCCGGTGGGCACGCTGCTCACCACCGGGATGGCGCTGGCCGGCCAGGAGCCGATCCCGGTGCGCGCCGCCCGGGTCGTGCTCCGCCGGACCGGATCCGGCGAGCCTGAGGCCCACCCCTTCACCGTGCACTCCTCCCTGCCCGTCGACCTGTAGAGGCCTCCGTGTCCCTGAACCCCGCCGAGCACGACCGCAAGTACGGCGAGCTCGACCAGGTCGTCCGCGCCCACCTGGGCCTCGGTCCGCACGCCCCCGAGGCGGTGGCCGGCTATCTGCGGCAGACCTGGCGCACCCGGCCCTGGGCGATCGCCGTTGCGGCCGAGCAGCTGCGCGTCTACGCCGACAACCCGCCGGGGCGGCTGCGGTTGCGGCTCGGCGAGTACTACCGGCTGCCCGACGTGGGGCTGCCGCCCGAAGAGATCCGGGACTGGCTCACGGGCCTCGCCGACCGGCTCGACGAGAGCCTGGCGAAGGGGCGGGCGCCGGCGCCTGCCGCGCCCACGACGCCATGGGAGTGGCGGGCCCGTTTCCCCGAGCTGGCGCAACTGCTCGGTGGCTGGTTCTCGCAGGACATGCCGGACGAGTTCGGCGATCACGAGGCCGCGCTCGCCGACTACCTGGAGGGCACCGACACGGGGCTGGTCGCCCAGCTGACGGGGGAGCTGCACGACCTCCTCGCCCTCGGCCTCGACGAGGACGTCCTGGCCCTGGCGCTGCTGACGCTCGGCGCGGAGGTCGAGCCCCCCGTACCGTTCACCCCCGGCGCCTGGCTCGCCACGCTCGCCGTACGACTGCGCCGCTGACCCGCCGCCCACGCTCCGGTCCCGGCGGGCAGTTCGGTTCAGCGCAGCAGCGCGGCGACGGCGGCCGTCGGTTTGGTCGCGTCGGGTTCGTCGCCGGTGATCAGATCCGCAGCTGGTCGCCGAGATCCGGCGCGGCTACGCGGGCGAGGACCCCGAGGTCAGGGGCTCCTGGCGGATCTCGCCCCTCTTCGCCGGAAACCTCGAAGGGCTCGCCCCGGCGATCATCGGCACCGCCCAGTACGACCCGCTGCGCGACGAGGGCCGGGCCTACGCCGAAGCGCTGGAGAAGGCCGGCGTGGACGTCTTCCACCGGAACTACACCCCGGCTACTCACCGCTCTGGGAGTCACGGATCACGGCGGGACCTGATCAGCTCAGCCGGCGAGGGTTGAGAAGCGGGCCTTCAAGTTGCAGCTCGGCTTTGCCCCTGCTCCGGGCAGGTCGCCGGCCACGACTGCGGTGGCCCCGCCGGCGCCGTGTGGCCGCACAGCGTGGTCCTGACATCGAGCGCCACGAGGCTGTTCACTCCCGTCAGTGGGCGAGGTACGTCAAGGGGGAATTGTTCATCGCCAGCTATTCTGCTCAATCGTTGAAATCGGGGCTCCTGACATGGGGAGATCCGGCAAAGAAAAACCGATTTGAGAGGGAGGCCAACCTTTGGTGGGGTGGCTATGAATAGCATGGAGGCTGCGACATGTGTGGGACGAGGCGGTCCGCGGGTGTGGTCCGTCGTACTGGCTACGGCTTTGGTCCTCATGGGGGTTTCGGCCTGCACACCGGCTCCCGAGCCGCTGCTCGGCGTGGAGCGTACGGCGACGGGTGCTGTTCGCCTCCTCATCGCACCCTGCCCGGCGTACGACGTCCACGAGGTTTCCGTTCTTCGCGATGAAGAGGGAGGGGACCTGGAAAGGTGGGCGGCGAGCAGCAACCTGAGCCCGGGATCGCCAGGGGAGGTGGAGCTTTTCCAGGCTCCTGCGGGCTGGGAAGTCTACCGATCAACGTTGAAGGACCTCAGCCGCCCCGGCAGATACGTCGCCGATGTCGACGGGGCCGTCAAGGAGACCAGCCTGGACGGTCGGGTCGCCCTCACCGTCAAGCAACTGCAGGACCTCAAAGCGGGCGAGGTGATCACGGGAATTCATGGCGACAGGGTGCTGGACCGGGACGAGTTCATGAAGCCGGACCGGAAGCGTTGTGCACCGTAGGGACGTTCCCTGGCTGATGCCTCTCCTGTGGCAGTCGTAGATCCGTGGAAGAGGAGGGCGGTGGCTCGTTCGCCTGGGCGGGTGGCTTGGGTGGGGGGGAATAGCGTGACGGCAGCAACCGGCAGGAGGCCAGGCGGTTCGGAGATGTGGTCGGTCGTAGCGGTTACCGCTTTGGTGCTTGCGGGAGCCTTGGCTTGCACGCCGGCTCCCGGTCCGCTGCTCGGCGTGGAACGCACAGAGACGGGTGTAGTTCGTTTGCTCATAGCACCCTGCCCGGACTACGACGTCCACGAGGTCTCTGTGCTCCGCGACGAAGAGGAGGGGGAACTGGAACGATGGGCGGCGAGTAGCAACCTGAGTCCGGGATCCCCGGGGGAGGTGGAGCTGTTCCGTGCTCCTGCAGGTTGGGAGGTCTACCGATCGACGCTGAAGGATCTCAACCGCCCAGGTACATACGTTGCCGACATTGACGGGGCCGTCAAGGGATCCAGCCTTGATAGCGAAGTCACCTTCACGATCAAGCAACTGCAGGATCTCAAGGCCGGCAAGGTGATCACGGGCATCGACGGCGGTAAGGTCATGGAGCGGGATGAGTTTCTGAAGCCGGACTCGAAGAGGTGCAGCTGAGAGGGCGTATGCCGCAGTCCCTCGGACCGGCGGTTACGGGACGAGCTTGCCGTAGGACTTGTAGTGGTCGGAGTCGCCCCGCGAATGGACGATCCCGACGTTGGCCCCGGCGGTACGGCAGCTTCCAGGAGCCCAGGCGGATCTTTGATGGGGCGGATATGAATGACATGGCAGCGCCGCTCTGCATCGGGCGACGGCGCCGGCGAATACTGTCCTTCGCGTCGGGGGCCGTCCTGATACCTGCCGGGGTTTCAGCGTGCACACGCGCCCCCGAGCCGCTGCTCGCGGTGGAGGGCACCCCCACGGGCACGGTGCGCCTGCTCATGGCGCCGTGCCCGAACCTCGACGTCTACCAGGTTTCCGTTTTCCGCGATGAAGAGGGAGGTGAACTGGAAATGTGGGCGGCGACCAGCAAGCTGAGTCCGGGTTCGCCTGGGCAGGTGGAACTGCTTAGCGCTCCTGCAGGCTGGCAGATCTATGAGTCCACGCTGAAAGATCTCAGTCGTCCCGGCAAATATATCGCCGACATGAGTGGAGCCGTTGAGGGATCCAGTCTCGACGGCCGAGTCACCTTCACTGCTGAGGAACTGCAAGAGCTCAAGTCGGGCCAGGTGATCACCGGAATCCACGGTGGCAAGAAGGTGGACCGGGACAAGTTCATGAAGGTGGATCAGAAACGCTGCGACTCGTGAGACTTGGTGTCCGGCAGTTCGGACTCACCGGGCCTCCAGCAGCGCACGACTGGCGTGGCGGTCGGTTGCTCGCCGGATCCCAAGGGCTGCTTGCCGTGGAGAGGGCAGAACGGGGGACGGCGCGCGTGTGACGGAGGGCACACTTGGGGGCCGGTCGCTATGTTGCTCCGTCGCTCGGATCCGGTGATTGCCGTGGCGGTCCGAGGATGGCGTCAAATCCGGATGCGCGAGCCAGGGCCCCAGGGCTGACGCACCGCTGCGTGGGCAGCTGCCGTCGGTGTGTGCCGGCCGACGACCTGCCTCCGTGGATCCGGTCACAGTGACGGTGGTCCTGGACGGCGGCCGAAGGTCGTTGCGTAGGCTGGCGTCGTCGTCGTGGCGGGGGAGCGGGTGAGGTTGCTCAGCCCCTCCGAAGTCGGCTGACATGCGTCAGAAAAGTCAGCAATCGGTCGGCATCAGTCCTCGAAAATCTGGGGAAAGCTGACCGGGATTACGACTCGTTGTAGGGTAGGGAAACCGCACTTGACCTGCAAAAACGCAGGCAGGGAGCATAGATCCAGGAGTACCTCGATGATGCGCACCATGTTCAAGTCGAAGATCCACCGGGCCACCGTCACCCAGGCCGACCTGCACTACGTCGGTTCCGTGACCGTCGACGCCGAGCTGATGGAGGCGGCGGACCTGCTGCCCGGGGAGCTCGTGCACATCGTCGACATCACCAACGGTGCCCGGCTGGAGACGTACGTCATCGAGGGCGAGCGCGGTTCCGGGGTGATCGGGATCAACGGGGCCGCCGCCCACCTCGTGCACCCCGGTGACCTGGTCATCCTCATCTCCTACGCGCAGGTCGACGACGCTGAGGCGCGGGCCCTGAAGCCGTGTGTGGTGCACGTCGACGCGGACAACCGGATCATCGAGCTGGGCGCGGACATGGCCGCTCCCGTGCCGGGTACGGACCAGCTCCGCAGCCCGCACGCGGTGGGGGCCTGACCCGCGGCACCGCGCGGTACGACACGGAGCAGCACGGATCGACACGGATCGGATGGACTGACGCCGGCGTGTGGCCGGCGGTGACGACGGAGGGGTACGGGTGGCGATCGACATCAGGGACCGGCGGGAGGCCGGGCGGCTCGAGGCGTGGGACGGCGAGCAGCTCGCCGGGGTGATCGCCTACTTCGTCCTGGAGAAGGAGGCCCCCGGAGCGCTCGTCGCCGTGCACACCGTGGTCGAGCCCGGCCACGAGGGACGCGGCATCGCCGGGGACCTCGTGCGGACGTTCTACGGGATCGCCGCGGCCGAGGGCGTTCCGGTGGTGCCGCTCTGCCCGTACGCCGCCGCCTGGGCGGCCAAGCACCCCGAGGTCGCCCCGGCTCCGGCGCCGGAGCTGGTCGTGGCGGCCGAGGAGCAGCTGGCGGGCGGAACAGGGTGAACCGGAGCCTGACGCTGCTCCACACCTCGCTCCTGCACATCCCGGTCTTCGACGCCCTCCGCGACCGGGAGCACCCGGGGGCCGTGCTGCACCACGTGGTCCGGCCCGCCCTGCTCGCGCGAGCCCGGGCGGCGGGTCCGGAGGCCGTGGTGGACGAGCTGCGCGGGCTGCTCTGGGAGGCCGGCGCGTCCGGCGGGACCGTGCTGTGCACCTGCTCGACCGTCGGCGGGGCCGCGGAGGCCCTCGCGGGCGAGCTCGGGGTGGCCGTGCTGCGGGTGGACCGGCCGATGGCGGCCGAGGCCGTCCGGCTGGGGCCGCGGATCGTCGTCCTCGCGACGCTGGAGAGCACCGTCGGCCCCACCGTGGAGCTGATCCGGGAGGAGGCGCGCGCCGGCGGCCGGGAAGTGGCCGTCCGGACCGCCGTCGTGCCCGGCGCCTTCGACCGTTTCGAGGCCGGTGACCTGGACGGATCCCTCGCCCTGGTGACGGCGGCGGCCGATGCGTACACCCGGGCCGACACCGATGTGATCGTGCTGGCTCAGGTGTCCATGGCGGGCGCCGCCGCGCCGGCCGGCAGGTCCGTGCCGGTACTGGCCGGCCCCGCCCTGGGGCTGGCGGCCGCCCTCCGCATGGAGTGACCCGGCGGGCATACCGGGACGGGTCGGGGGAAGGTGGGGTGTATGGCACCGAAGCTGGACCAGACCGAACCTCCCCCCGAACCGGCACCGCCCTTCCCGGACCCCGAGCCGGTACCGCGGCCCGTGCCGCCGTCGCCACCGCCCTTCCCGGAGCCCGATCCGGTGCCCCCGCCCCCCGGGCCCGCGCCGATTCCGCAGCCCGGCCCCTGGAGCTGAGGGCGTCCGCACGGCCACCCGGGGCGGTCGCGCGTGCTGCGGCGCACCCCGGTGCGCCGGTCCTGCCGCCGGCCCCGCACCGGCACCCCGCACGTTGATCCACAACCAGCCGATCGGCAGTCAACTTCCGGTCGTGTGCGCCCGGTTGCGACCCTTGTCACGTCCGTGGCCCGACACTAGGTTGGGCCGTTACGGATGTCATCAAGGGGGGCTCCCATGGGTGAACGGGGCCGGCACCGCCGGTATCAGCCGAGCAACATCAACCGGGCCTCGCTGGCCGTCACCGCGGGTGGCGCCGGGCTCGCGCTGCCCTTCGTCGGAGCCGGCACCGCGCACGCCGCGTCCATGGACACCTGGAACAAGGTCGCGTCCTGCGAGTCCACGGGCAACTGGCACATCAACACCGGCAACGGCTACTACGGCGGGCTCCAGTTCAGCCAGAGCACCTGGCGCGCCTTCGGCGGCACCGCGTACGCGGCGCGCGCCGATCTGGCCACCAAGGACCAGCAGATAGCCGTCGCCGAGAAGGTGCTCCGGGGGCAGGGTCCGCAGGCCTGGCCGGTCTGCTCGAAGAAGGCCGGGCTCACCCGCGCCGGGCAGGCGCCCCGCACGGGCCCCGACACGAAGACCCAGGCGAAGACCGGGACGAAGTCCGGGCCCGGTACGGGGGCGAAGCCGGCCGACCGGCCCGTCCTGAGGTCGCAGCCGATCCCGAAGCAGCAGACCGCCTCGCCCCGGCCGACACAGACCTCGGTGCTCCCCAACCCCTACGTGGTCGCGCCCGGCGACTCCCTCTCCGCCATCGCGCAGCAGCAGCACGTGGAGGGCGGCTGGCAGGCGCTCTACGAGACCAACCGGGCCACCGTGGGCGGCGACCCGGACATGATCTTCCCGGGGCAGCGCCTCACCCTGCGGGTCACCACCGCGCCGCCCGCTCAGCGCCCCGCCCCTCCGAAGGCCGCCCCTCCGAAGGCCGCGCCTCCGAAGGCAGCACCCCCGAAGGCGGCACCCCCGAAGAGCGCGCCGGCCAAGCCGGCGCCGCCGAAGTCCGAGGACACCGCCAGGCCGGTGCCGGTCAAGAAGGACAAGAAGCCGGACACCCCCCAGCGGGCCACCGGCTACACCGCTCCCGTCGACGCGTCCGTCGGCACCTCCTACGGGGTGCCCGGCTCCTCCTGGTCCAGCGGGTACCACACCGGGATCGACTTCCCGGTGCCCACCGGCACGTCAGTCAAGTCCGTCGGGCCGGGCGAGGTCGTGTCCGCGGGCTGGGCCGGCGCCTACGGGTACCAGGTCGTGATCCGCCACGCCGACGGGAAGTTTTCCCAGTACGCGCATCTGTCGGCGCTTTCCGTCCAGAGCGGCCAGCAGGTCGGAGGCGGACAGCGCATCGGGCGCTCCGGGTCCACCGGCAACAGCACCGGGCCCCATCTGCACTTCGAGGTACGGACGGGCCCCGGGTACGGCTCGGACGTCAATCCGCTCCGGTACCTCCGCGGCCACGGCGTCAGCATCTGAGTCCAGGGCGGCCGAGAGCCCCAGCGCGTCCGAGAGCACCAGCGCGTCCGGGAGCTCCGGGCCGCCCTGGATCACCAGGCCACCCCCGGCCTCCAGGCCGTCGCGGACCACCGGTACGGATGACACCCGCGCGTGCGGCGGCACGGCCATCAGCATCAGCAGGCCGGCCGCCGCCAGCGCACCGCTCAGCAGTGCGGCCGTCGTACCCAGCGCCCCGTACCGGAATCCCTCGTCGAAGAGCGTGATGCCCACCGCGGCCGCCACCACCGGGTTCACCACGGTCAGCGTGGCCAGCGGAGCGGTCAGCCCGGCACCCCGGTAGGCCGCCTGCGACAGCATCAGCCCCGCCGCGGCCAGCACCGCGATCGACGCCATGTCCCGCCACTGCGCCAGCAGCGCGGTCGGATCGAAGCCCTCCGCCACCGACTTGGTGAACACCGAGGCCATGCCGAACGAGGCTCCGGCCGCCACGGCCAGCAGCACGCTCCGGGTCACCCTGCGCCGTACCGCCCGCGCCGCCAGGAACAGCACCGCCGCCCCCGCGCCCGTCACGGCCAGCAGCACCAGCTGCTCCGGCCCGCTCAGCGTCTGCGACCGCTGTTCCCCGCCGGTCAGGGCGAGGAGCCCGGCCAGACCCACCGTGGCGATCAGGGCGCCCCGCCAGGCGGCCGAACCGGCACGGCGCCCCACGAACACCGCCGCCAGCGGCAGTGCGAACACGATCGTCAGTGCCCCGAGCGGCTGCACCAGACTCAACGGCCCGAACGCCAGGGCCACCACGTGGAGCACCGCACCCACGCCGTTCAGCGCGACCGCCACCCACCACCCGGGCTGGCGCAGCGGCGCGTACGCGCGGTCGGGGTGGGCCAGGGCAACCTGCTCCTGGACGATCGCGCCGGCCGCGTAAGCCAGCGCCGACACCAGGCTGAGCAGTAACGACAGCGCGAGGGCACTCATGTATTTCAGAATGCCGCGTGATGATCCCCTATTCCTCCACCTGTGGTAGAAGATCGCTCATACTCCGGTCGTAGTACAGGACTAGTCCGCTCGCTCTCCGTCGCCGTCCGCCCGTGATGCGTCACTCACCGTCATCGGGTTTGGTTCCCGGGCTGCCCGATCCGTACAGTTCCCCTTTTGGGGACGTCCACAGGACACGAGTGATCGAGGAACGGCAGCGGCCATGACGGTGACCGAGACCGAAGACAACCAGGCGTACGGCCCGGGCATCGACCCCGAGCGACTGGCGGTCTGCCTCAGCGTGCTCGACGAGCTCGACAAGATCGAGGTCGACCACCCCGACGCGATCACCGTACGCCGCGCCACCGCCGGCATCTACCGGACGGTCAAGCAGCGCCGCCGCCAGGAGCGCCGCGCCTCCAAGACCGCCAACGACAAGGCGGTCACCGAAGCCACCGCGACCGGCTCCGCGCAGCGCATCGACGACGAGACCGAGGGCATCCTGCCCTCCTCGGTCACCGAGGAAGGGCGGATCGCCGGAATACTCCAGCGCCCGCGCTCCTGCTACGTCTGCAAGACGCGGTACGTCGAGGTCGACTACTTCTACCACCAGCTCTGCCAGCCCTGCGCCACCGAGAACCGGGCCAGGCGCGAGGCCCGCGCCGACCTCACCGGCAAGCGCGCGCTGCTCACCGGCGGCCGGGCCAAGATCGGCATGTACATCGCGCTGCGGCTGCTGCGCGACGGCGCCCACACCACGATCACCACCCGCTTCCCCAAGGACGCCATCCGCCGCTTCAAGGCGATGGAGGACTCGGCGGACTGGATGCACCGCCTGGAGGTCGTCGGCATAGACCTGCGCGACCCGGCCCAGGCCGTGGCGCTCGCCGACCAGGTGGCCGAGGCCGGCCCGCTGGACATCCTCATCAACAACGCGACGCAGACCGTGCGCCGCCTGCCCACCGCCTACGCCGCGCTGGTCGAGGGGGAGAGCGCCCCGCTGCCGGCCGGTGAGCTCCCCGCCCACCACGTCATCGGCGCCTTCAACTCGGGCTCGGTCGACGGTCTGGCCGCGCTGCCGGTCGGCGTGAGCGGGCTGGAGGCGCAGAAGGTCGCCGACCTCGCCCTGGTCGCGGGCAACGCGAGCCTCGAACGGCACATCGCGGGCACCGCCATCGACGCGGGCGGCCTGCTGCCGGACGTCGTCGACACCAACACCTGGGTGCAGACCATCGACCAGATCTCCCCGGTGGAGCTGCTCGAGACCCAGCTCTGCAACTACACCTCGCCGTTCATCCTGATCAGCGCACTCCGCCCGGCGATGGCCGAGGCCGCGCGGCGCGCGTCCAGCGGGCGCGCGTACATCGTCAACGTCTCCGCGATGGAAGGCGTGTTCAGCCGTGGCTACAAGGGTGCGGGGCACCCGAACACCAACGCCGCCAAGGCCGCGATGAACATGGTGACGCGGACCAGCGGCCAGGAGATGTTCCAGACCGACGGCATCCTGATGACCTCGGTCGACACCGGCTGGATCACCGACGAGCGACCGCACTTCGACAAGCTGCGCCTGGCCGAGGAGGGCTTCCACGCCCCGCTCGACCTGGTCGACGGCGCGGCCCGGGTCTACGACCCCGTGGTACGCGGCGAGCAGGGCGAGGACCTGTACGGCGTCTTCCTCAAGGACTACTCGCCGGCCAACTGGTAGGTCCCGTGACGGCGGGCGCGGGCGCGGGCCGCGACCAGGTGGAGGACCTCGCGCCAGTCCTCCATCACGCCCGCGTCCAGGCCGACGACCTTCCCCGCGTCGTCGGCCTGCCGGAGGATCACGGCGGCCTCCGCCTCAGGGTCCGAGACGAACGCCCGTAGCTCGGCCGCGCTCATCGGCCCGCCCTGCGTCCGCATCGTCAGGGCGCTCTGCGGGGACAGCGCCCGCCCCGGCTCCACCGTCGCCAGGTACCGCTTCGCCGGAACGTGCAGTTCCACCAGTCGCGCCACGCGGGCCCCGAGCAGCGGCCGCACCGCCGCCGCCCCGGCCTCCGCATGACCGGCGTCATCACCCGGACGGAGCAGATGGCCGAGGTCGTGTACCAGGCCCGCCACCTGGAGCTCCTTGTCCGCCGGATGGGACCGCCGCAGCAGGGCGGCCGTCTGCAGCCCGTGGTCGTGCAGATCCACCGGATCGCCGCTCCGGTCGGGCGTGTCCCAGGCTCCCCGGCACGCGTGGAGCAGCTCCATCAGCTCCTCGACACCACGGATCCCGCAGGTCTCCGTCACCACGTATTCCCTCCGTCGTCCCGGCACGACCGATCACAACTGCTCCCCGAGCAGACCAGCTTCGGTCGACACGCCGACGTACGAGGTGCTGAACTCCTGGAGAAGACAAGCAGTCCAGAGCGGATTTTACTTTCCCGTTGAGCGGAACCCCGCTCAAATGTGTACGCTGAGGCACACGGACGGCCCCACCAGGGCCACGCTCCGTATCCAGAACGACGGCGCCACCGCGACCGGATTGCCCTCTTCTCCCTGCCCGGTGCGGTACGCCCGCCGGGTTTCGCGACACGAAGGAGTGCGCGGTGACACGAGATCTGAAGAAGAAGCACGAGCAGGGCCTGGCCGAGGGTCCGGAGCGGCGGCCCACCCGCTCCGATGAGCTGGGCAGCCTGGAGGTGTGGGCCCGGTCCGCACCGATCCGGCTGGCGGGGTACGAGGACGACCTGGCAGAGCCGCACATCCTGCCGGGCATCGACTGACCCGCCCGGCAGCACCACGACCGTCGCCCCCGGGCCGCCAGGCCCGGGGGCGACGCACGCCTCCGCACCCGCCCGCGCGCCGGTTTTCCCGGCCCGTACGATCACATCGGCCGGCTGCCCCGGTGGCTCACCCGGATGGCCGAGGCAGGTCCGGTCCCCGCCTCCCGGTCGTACGACTTGCCGATCCGGACGACTCCGCCACCGGAACCGCGAGACGGGTGGGCGGCAGGTACTCGCGCACCAGCCGGCGGTGCCACCACGCACCCGTCCCGCGCAGCTCCTGCCAGGTGGTGAACCGGTACCGGTACAGCCGGGCCCGGACGAACACCGGCGGAGCGTCCGGGAACGGGTTGTGCCGGAGGAGCCGCAGGGTGTCCCGGTCGCCCACCAGCAGCCGTTCCACGAACGGCCCGAACCAGTCACGCGCATAGCCCGGGGACAGCGCGGCGAACCACATCAGCCAGTCCAGCCGCAGGTGGTACGGCGCGAACTGGCGCGGCATCCTGCGCACGTCCCCCGGCTTCCCCTTGAAGCCGTACTCCCGCCAGTCCCCGTCCGCCCGCGGCACGTGCTCCGAGGTCCCCTCCACCACCACCTCGTCCCGGATCCGGCCCACCGTGCCGAACGCCCCGTACGTGTTCACCAGGTGCAGCGCGTCGAAGGACCGGTTCATCACCTGGCGCCGGGACAGCATGTTCCGCACCGGATGCCGGCTCAGGACGAGCACCAGCACGGTCGCCGCGCACACGAGCACCGCGAACCAGACCGGTGCAGAGCGGTACGCCGCGGCCGGCGGCGCACCGGTGAGCCCGGTGAAGTCCACCGCGGACACGGCGATCGTGATCGTGATCCAGTTCAGCCAGGCGAAATTGCCCGACACCACCAGCCACAGCTGGGTGGCGATGATCACCCCGGCCGCCACCGAGGCCACCGGCTGCGGTGTGAACAGAAGGACCGGGACCCCGAGTTGGGTCACGTGGTTCGCCGCGCACTCCACCTTGTGCAGCGGCCTCGGCAGGTGGTGGAAGAACCAGCTCAGCGGCCCCGGCATCGGCTGCGTCTCGTGGTGGTGGTAGAGGCAGGTCAGCTGCCGCCAGCAGGGATCCCCGCGCATCTTGATCAGGCCCGCGCCGAACTCCACCCGGAACACCAGCCAGCGCAGCAGGAACAGCACCAGCACCGGCGGGCCGACCTCCGCGTTCCCCAGGAACACCGCCAGGAAACCCGTCTCCAGCAGCAGCGACTCCCAGCCGAACGCGTACCAGGTCTGCCCGACGTTCACGATGGACAGGTAGAGCAGCCACAGCACCAGCCACATCGCCATCGCACAGCCCAGCGGCACCACATCGCCCGCCCCGGCCACGAGCGCGGCCGCCAGCAGCGCGCCGCCCCACGCACCGGCCGCGAAGAACCGGTCGGAATAGCGCCACTGGAACAGGCTGGGGGCCCGGCGGAACGGCACGTACCGCACGTAGTCCGGCACCGGCAGCATCCCGCGCGAGCCGATCAGCGCCCGGAACTGCAGCGCCGCCGCGACGAAGGCGACGAGGTAGAGCCCTGCCAGGGCCCGCTGGAAGACCAGCCGGCCCAGCCAGTACCCGGGCGCCGTGAACCAGTCCATCACCTCCAGTATCGGCCCGGCCCCGGCCGCCCGGCACCACCCGGCGGAACCCCAGGGGGGTGTCCGGCCGCTCCCGGGGGCCCGGCCGGGGGCCGCCGGGCACCCCCGGGTTTCGGCCGGTCGGGGGGAGTAGCGCGGGGTGGGAGCAACGGGCGGCGGATCCCGCTTGCGACACCCCCGGGCATACGTCAGACAGGAGGGAGTATCCGGGGAAAGGAAGATCCACGTGAGGCCGAACCACGTGCCGCACCAGCACCACGTGCCGCACCCCGTGCACGGACCGACACCTCGTCAGGCGCCGCGCCGCCACGCGGCGGCCGGCGCCGCCCTCCTCGCGCTGCTCGGCCTGCTCGCCGCGGGCTGCAGCGGCTCGGAGGAGAGCCCGGCCCCGCAGGCGGAGAGCCAGGAACTCTTCCTGCAGCCGGTCGGCGCGGCCGAACCCGACCCGTTCACCCAGTCCACCGCCACCGGCGAGTCCGCCCCGCTGCAGCCGCCGGTCCCCAACCCGACCGGCCAGGGCATCCGCACGATCGGCGGCGCCACACCCGGCCTCTACGGCGGCACCTCGCGGCTGGGCAGCTGCGACATCGAACAGCAGGTCAGGGCCATCACCGACGAGAAGTCCAAGGGCAAGGCCAAGGCCTTCGCCGAGGCCACCGGCATCGAAACGGACCGGATCCCGGAGTACCTGCGCGCCCTCACCCCCGTGGTGCTGCGCGCCGACACCCGGGTGACCAGCCACGGCTTCCGCGACGGCAAGGCGCATGCCTTCCAGTCGGTGCTGCAGGCCGGGACCGCCGTCCTGGTGGACGCGCACGGCATGCCGCGGGTCCGGTGCTCCTGCGGCAACCCGCTCGCCTCGCCGCGCGCCGCCAAGGGGGCACCGGCACCGCAGGGCCGGCCCTGGTCCGGTTACCACCCGAACCAGGTCATCGTCATCGAGCCGACCGCACACGCCCTCGACAAGCTGGTGATCGCCAACCTCGCCGACAACACCTGGATCGAGCGGCGCACCGGCGACGACGGCGCCCAGGACCGGGCCCCGCAGGTGATGCCCCCGTACAACCCGGCGGACGGCATTCCGGCCGGCGCCCCGGCACCCGCCCCGGCCGGCACCGCGGAAGCCGCCTGTACGCCGGGCGAGCCGGACTGCACCGCGTCCGTACCGATCCCGCCGGGCGGGCAGACCCGGCCGATCGACCCCGGGCCGCTCCCGCCGCCGAACGCCCGGCCCGCCCGCCCCCAGGAGCAGCAGCAGGGCGGTGACCCGTGGCAGCAGGGCTCGACCGGTGCCGGCAGCGCCGGAGCGGACCTCTACTACGACCCGAACGCGCCGGAGAGCCAGCAGGGCCAGGTACTGCCCGAGGACCAGCTGCTCCAGCCCGACCAGCAGCTCCTTCCGGAGGAGCAGCTCCTTCCGGAGGAGCAGCTCCAGCCGGACCAGCAGTTCGCGCCGGACGGACAGCTCCCGCAGGAACAGCCGGAGCAACCGGGCCGGCCGGATCAGCTGGATCAACTCGATCAACTGGATCAACTGGAGCAGCCGGGCCAGCTGCAGGAGCAGGGGCAGCAGGGGCAGCAGGATCCGTACGCGGTCCCGGACGAGGGCCTCACCGCGGATCAGCCGGGTCAGCAGGATCAGCCGGATCAGGCAGTCCAGGCAGACCAGGGACTGCAGCTGG
Organism: Streptomyces sp. NPDC048603; assembly: GCF_043199475.1. Lineage (NCBI taxonomy): Bacteria > Bacillati > Actinomycetota > Actinomycetes > Kitasatosporales > Streptomycetaceae > Streptomyces > Streptomyces sp. NPDC048603. The sequence continues at coordinate 588,378 of NZ_JBICVY010000002.1, forward strand.
AGAGCGCCTGAACCGCCCGTGTGTCATGGTGGACCGGTGCCGACCACCGTATCCGTGCCGGATGACTGGCCCGCACACCCGGACCGGTCCCTCGCGCTGAACCGGATGGGCAGCTTCGACTGGGACCTGGCCACCGGGTACATGCACATGGACGTGCCGGCACTCGACGTCTTCGACACGGCCGCCGCCGACTACGACGGCCGGCCGGAGTCGCTCGCCCCGCGCGTCCCGCCGGCCGAGTCGGTCCGGCTCGACGCGCTGGTGTCCAGCGCGCTCAAGAGCGGGGCCGAGAGCTACGGCGCGTACTTCCGGATCCGCTGCCGTGACGGAGAGCTGCGCTGGACCCACACCCAGGGCAGGGTGCTGCGCGACGGGGAGGGCCGCCCGTACCGGATCATCGGCATCGTCCGGGACGCCACCGAGGAGCTGAACCACTCCGCCGAACGCCTCGGCCTGGACGAGGAGCGCCGCCGCCAGACCTCCGTCGTCGAGGCCACCACGGCCGCCCTGGCCCACGCCCGCACCGTGCAGGACGTCATCGATGCGCTCAGCGACGCGCACGGCCTGGAGCGGCTCGGTTCCATGGGCATGGTCATGGGGCTGGTCGAGGCGGGACGGATCCACCTGGTCGCCGAGGGCCCGCAGGGCAGCTTTGTCCCCGGGACCCGGTTCACCCGCATCGACGAGGAATATCCGATGAGCGAGGTGGTCCGCTCCCTCCAGCCGAAGTTCATCCAGTCCCCGGCGGAGTTCGCCGACGGCTACCCCTACCTCTGGTCGAAGATCACCCACATGGACATCTCGGCGGCCGCCTACCTGCCGCTGATCGCCCAGGCCCGGCCCATCGGCGCCATCGGCCTGCTCTACCAGGACAAGGACGGCTTCACCCAGGAGGAGCGGAACCTGCTGGTCGCCCTGGGCAGCAGCATCGCGCAGAGCCTGCAGCGCGCCATGCTGCTGGAGCAGGAGCACGACATCGCGGAGGGGCTGCAGCAGGCCATGCTGCCGCGCCGGATCCCCGACGTGCCCGGCGCGCAGATCGAGGTCCGCTACCGCTCCGCCCGGATGGGCCGGGACATCGGCGGGGACTGGTACGACGTGATCCCGCTGCCCGGCGGGCGCGTCGGCGCCGTCATCGGCGACGTCCAGGGCCACGACACGCACGCCTCCGCCGTCATGGGCCAGCTGCGCATCGTGCTCCGCGCCTACGCCACCGAGGGGCACTCCCCGGCGACGGTGATGGCCCGCGCCTCGGCGTTCCTGCACGAGCTCGACACGGACCGCTTCGCGACCTGCACCTACGCCGAGGCCGACCTGGACACCGGCGTGCTGCAGCTGGTCCGGGCCGGGCACATCGACCCGCTGGTCCGCACCCGGGACGGGGACTGCCGGCGGCTCCCGGTGGAGGGCGGCATGCCGCTGGGCCTCTCCTCCGAGTTCGGCCGCCTGGAGTACCCGGTGACCACGGTCGAGCTGGATCCCGGGGAGACGCTCCTGCTGTGCACGGACGGCCTGGTCGAACAGCCCGGTGCCGACCTCGACGACGGCATCCGGCTGCTGACCGGCATGGTCCGGTCCCTGCCGGGGGACCTGAGGCGGCTGGCGGACCGGCTGTGCGAGCTCGTCGACGAGCGGGGCGGGGACGACGACATGGCGCTGTTGCTGCTGCGCCGCGAGGTCCCGGAGTCCGAGCAGGGCGGCGGCCGCCTGCAGCAGCACGTCGCGCAGAACGACCCGGAGGCCCTGGTCTCGGCCCGTCACATGATCGGCGCGGCGGTACGGGCCTGGGGTGCGCGGGAGCGCTCCGACGAGATCGAGCTGGTGGCCGACGAGCTGATCGTCAACGCGCTGATGCACACGGACGGTCCGGCCATCGTCACGCTCCGCGTGCTGGCCGGGCCGGAGCGGCGGCTCCGGGTGGAGGTCGAGGACCGTTCCAGCGCCCTGCCCCGGCGCCGGGAGGCGGGCGAGTCGGGTGTCTCGGGACGGGGGCTGATGCTGGTGGACCGGCTGGCGGACGTATGGGGCGTGGAGCCGCGCGGCGGCGGCAAGTGCGTCTGGTGCGAGTTCGCCATGACCTGAGCCCCGCCCCGCCCCCGGCGCGCGGCCGGCTCCGGATGGCGGTCCGTGCGGGGCGGCGGCAGGCTGGTGGCATGCCCGAGCTGCCCGAGGTGGAGGCCCTCAGGGACTTCCTCGGCGAGCACCTCACCGGCCGGGTGGTCGTCAGGGTGCTCCCGCTGGCCGTCAGCGTGCTCAAGACCTACGACCCGCCGCCCGGCGCCCTCGAGGGCGGCACGGCCGGGCCCGTCACCCGGCACGGCAAGTTCCTCGCCCTCCGCATCGGAGAGCTGTACCTGGTCACCCACCTGGCCCGGGCCGGCTGGCTGCACTGGCGGGACGCGATGCCGGACCGTCCGCCGAAACCGGGCGGCAAGAGCCCGCTCGCGCTGCGCGTCGTCCTCGACGACGGCTCGGGCTTCGACCTCACCGAGGCCGGAACCCAGAAGCGGCTCGCCGTGTACGTCGTCCACGACCCGGAGGAGGTGCCCGGCATCGCCCGCCTCGGGCCCGACCCGCTCGCCGCCGGCTTCGACCGGGACGCCTTCGCCGCACTGCTCCGTGGCGAGCGCCGTCAGATCAAGGGCGTGCTCCGCGACCAGAGCGTCATCGCCGGCATCGGCAACGCCTACAGCGACGAGGTCCTGCACGTGGCCCGCCTCTCCCCGTTCAAGCTCGCCTCCGCCCTCGAAGAGGAGGCCGTCACCCGCCTTCACGAGGCCGTGCAGGACACCCTCCGGGACGCCGTCGAACGCTCCCGCGGCCTGGCCGCGGGCCGGCTGAAGGCCGAGAAGAAGACCGGGATGCGGGTCCACGGCCGGGCCGGCGAGCCCTGCCCGGTCTGCGGGGACACGATCCGCGAGGTGTCCTTCGCGGACTCGGCACTCCAGTACTGCCCCACCTGCCAGACGGGCGGCAAGCCCCTCGCCGACCGCCGCCTCTCCCGCCTCCTCAAGTAGCCGGCCGGCCTGAGGGCCTGTCCGGCGGATCATGGCCGTGTCCGACCCTGATCCGCCGGACAGGCCCTAGACTTCCCCGCCATGGCGGAGGAACAGCAGTCCTGTGCGGCACCGCGCCGGGAAGTGGTCACCGGGGTCTCCAGGGCGGCCCGCCGGAGGGCGGCGGCGCACGCGCCGGCCCGGTCGGAGATCTCCGAGCAGACCACCGTGGGCGCCACCTACGTACGGGCGCTGATGCGGAGCCAGCTGCGGGCCGGGCTCGGCGCCCTGGGGGCGCTGGCCCTGCTGGTCGGCACCCTGCCACTGCTGCTCGCACTGCCCGGGGGCGGGTCCGGCGCGCTGGTCTGGGTGGCGCTGGGGGTGGCCGTGTACCCCTTGATGTGGCTGATCGCCCGCTGGTACGTGCGCCGTGCCGAGCGCAACGAGGCCGACTTCACCGGCCTGGTCACCGACCCCAAGGACACCTCGGAGGCCGGCTGGTGAACCGGCCGGGGCGGTCCGCCCCGGCCGGCCGGGATCCGGTCAGGAGGGGTCCTTGACCGTTCCGGTGAGCAGCGGCCCCCGCACGGGCTTCCACGTGTCGTCGTACGTGACCAGACGGGCCTGCAGCCTCTCCGCCGGCTCCCGCAGGCGGTCGGCGGCCGTGGGCACGGAGATGTCCGCGGTCAGCTTCCCCGCGGGGATGTTCACCACGAGCACCGGTTCCTCACGCACCCGGGACAGCGGGACGGCCGGGTCCGGCTTCGCGGCGAACCAGTCGTCCAGCCACTTGGGGTCCACGTCCGCGGTGGACAGCTCCGGACCGCGGTCCACGGGGACCAGCGTGAAGTCGCCCGAGAGGTCGGTGTCCGAGGGCGCCGAGAGGGTGACCCGCCAGGTGAGCGGGCGGCCCTCGGTCACGGAGGTGGCGACCGGGACGGCCTTCATCGTCGGCATCGGGTCGTCGTTGCGGGCCGTCACCCCGCCCAGGTGCGAGCCGATCACGGCGCCCCGTACGGACTTGACGACCACGTCGTACCCGGTGTCCCAGCCGTACCGGGTGTTGCCCTGCACGGTGAACGGCACGTCGACGGTCCGGTTGTCCGCGCCCACGTCGACCACCTTGGAGGTGGTCTTCCCCTCACCGCCCGGCGTGCGGACGAAGATCCGGACCTGCCCGGTGCCCTCGCCGGACACCTTCACCGGCACCTTGTACGTGCGGGAGCCGGAGTTGCCCTCGGCCACCACCAGGCGGCCGATGTCCACCCGCGGCAGAGCGGAGGCCTGCACGGCCGGGGTGCCGGGGCGCCAGCCCCAGGCGTCCATCAGCCAGGCCTGACCGGACTTGCTGCGCGGGGTCAGCTCCAGGCTCTGCACCGCCTTCAGGTCGAGCCCGGCACGGGTGGCGGCGGCCAGCGGAAGGCGCACCTCACGGGCCCAGTGGGAGGAGGTCCGGTCGGTCCCGGGCAGACCGTCGACCGTGGCCCGGCCGAGTACGGCGCGCCGCCCGGAGGTGTCGGTGAGGGCCAGGTCCAGCTGGGTGCCGGTGGTGTTGGGCGGCACGATCAGACGCAGCGTGAGGTCCCGGGAGCCGGCCAGGGACACCGGCTTCGCGGGGCGCACGGTCACCGGCGAGCCGGGGGTGGTCCAGCGCAGGGCGACCGCGTCGCGGCCCGGCTCCGGGTTCGCCTCCCATTCCGCGAAGTGCGGGGACCGGCCGACGGTGCCGCGCGGCAGGCAGCCGCGCTTGGGGTCGGGGTCGACCTGGGCGCAGATCCGGCCGCCGGTGACGGACACGGCCGGGCCGGGCAGGACCAGCGGAGTGCGGTGGCCGCCGACGGCGTGGGTGAGCACCCGGGCCGGGCCGGCGGAGGGCGCCTTGTGGCCCGATCCGTCGAGCAGCGGACGGACCGCGTCGTCGCCCGCGACGAACAGCCGGGCGGAGGCGGCGATGTACGTGGCGCCCGCGGCCTGCTGCTGTGCGGCGGTCAGCCGGATGCCCTTGCCGGGCGTGCAGACGGGGTCGGGGTGCTCCGCGTCGTTCCAGAAGTCGTCCTCCGCGGGGGCCTTGGCCTGGCCGGGGGTCCACTCGCTGTTGAAGAAGTTGTGGTTGGCGCCGACCATGTACACGGAACTGTGCAGGGCGCTGCCGCGGCTCACCCCGCGCGTGCCGTCCGCGACGATCTGGCCCTGCAGGTCGGAGACGTCCCCGTCGCAGCCGGGCAGGAGGGTGGTGGAGGGGACGTCCGGGACGGGGTTCTGCCCGAAGATGGTCGGGCCGATGAGCACGTTGCCCCGGATCTTCCAGGTCACCGGCCCCCGGTGGCCGTCCTGGTCGGCCGGCGGACGGTAGAGGCTGTCCAGGGCCGCCCGGTTGACGCCCTCGCCGCCGCGCGAGTGGCCCACGAGCATGACCTTCGACAGGTCGGCGCGGGCGGTGGCCTTGACGGCCGGGGGAGCCGAGGCCGGCTTCGCCGCCCAGTCCGCCCACTGCGCCAGGTGCCGCCGTACGAGGGAGGAACGGGCCTGGGCGCCGCCGTCGTCGGCCTGGCCGTCCTGTCCGTTGATGCCGTTCGCGGCGATGGACACGGTCACGTAGCCCTGCGAGGCCAGCAGTTTCTGGGCCTGCAGGTAGCCGTTCTGGCTGGGGATCGGCTGCCAGCCGCTCTTGCAGGGCCAGTCCCCGCTGATCTGGCCGTCCTTGGTGTAGCAGGTGCTGTGCCGGCCGTGCAGGAACAGCACCAGCGGGCGGCCGGCGGGGGCGTCGGCCGGTCCGACGACGGTGCCGCGCATCTCCACGGGAGCGGGGAAGCCGGGCAGGGCCACCGAGGGCAGGGTGTACTCGCCGGTCACGGTGCGGTGGCCGCCGGGCACGCCGGGGTCGACGGCGGCGGCGGGCATCGGGGTCTCGGAGGGCGCGGCCTGCCGGAACGGTTCGGGGCGGGGGGCGGGGGGTGCGGCGGCGTCGATCCGGCGGCCGCCCGAGAGGACCCGGAGGTCGTCGCCCGGGCCGATCCGCAGGGCGGCCGCGTCCAGGCTGAAGGTGCGTCCGTCCGGTCCGGCGGTGGGGCGGCCGAGGAGCCGGTCGCCGGAGCGGAACTCGATCCGGGCGTCCCCCATGGGGAGCGGCCGGTCCGCGGTCCACAGCAGCTGCCGTCCGGCGCCGGTGCCGGTGATCCGCCAGCCGGGCGGGAGTTCGACGGCGGCCGTCGGCCCGGTCCCGTCCGGCCGGGGGGCGGGCGTCGGCTGTGCGAAGGCCGGACCCGGTGCTGCCGAGGCCAGGGCGAGTACCGCCGCGGCCGCGGTCACCACGCGTGTGACACGTATCAAGGTGGTCTTCCTCAAGTTCGGTCTCTTCGGGCGGCTCCGGCGGTCGCCCGGGGCCTGCCCTCGTTCCCGGAGGACGGCAACATTCGGGCGTGGGTTGCCTGTTGGGGCGAAATCCGAAGAGGAACTCGGGGGTGTCCGCGCGAGCGGGGATCCGGGAAGGACCCTCCGTCCCGGCCGAGGTGCGGCCGGGACAGGTGCGCGCTAGAAGAGGTGCATCGCCAAGTGGCCGAGCGGCAGGCCGAGTTGCCAGGCGGGAGTCCAGACGCGGGCGTCCTCGTCCAGCACGGGCGGGTCGAACGGGTCCGCGAACCCGTCCGGCCGGGCCGGGTCGAGGTTGGTGGCGTACAGCTCCGTTCGGTCCAGCCAGTGCCACGCCGCGCGGGCCAGCTCCAGGTCGGGGTCCTCGCCGCGGCCCTGCTCCCGGGCTTCCTCGCCCAGCTGGAGGAACCGGGTGTGCACCCAGTCGCGCCAGGGGTGCCCGTACGCGGTGAGCGAGAGCCACTCGTCGAGCTGGGACACCACGCGGATGCCGGAGAGCTCGCCGGCCGCGTCGGAGAGGTAGATGGTCAGGGCCAGGGTGTCCCGCCCGGCCCGGAACTCCAGGGTGCCGACCGGGATCAGCCGGCCCGTGCGCAGCAGCTCGTCCGCGATGTATTCCGCGTAGAGCCAGGCCATGGGCACCGCGAGCCCGCCGTCACTGGTGCCGTTCATCCCCTCGGGCTGCACCGTTTCCACCTTCTCCCGGATCTCGAGCTGTGCGTCGTACGTGTCGAGCCTTGCCGGAGCGGCTCCAGGACCGGGGGATGTTTACTGAATTTGAACGTTCTGATGCCGGATCCGATGCGTTCCGGACACCTTCCGGACAGGTGACGGCCGGTCCTCGCCGCTCGCCGGGTACGGTCAGGCGCCGAGCCCGTACCCCTGGAGGTCCTTCCGCAGGGCGCGCAGCGCGTAGTACGTGCGGGACTTGACGGTCCCGGCGGGAATGCCCAGCTCACGGGCGGCTTCGGCGACCGACCGGTCGCGGAAGTAGACCTGCATCAGCACCTCGCGGTGCTCCCGCCCCAGACTTCCCACGGCCCGCCGGACGTCGATCGCGGTGACCGCCCCGGCCACCCCGTCCACCGGCGCCGGTGCCTGCTCCAGGTCGTCCTGTTCGACCTCCTGGGGGCGGGACAGCCGGGCCCGGCGGGCGTCGATGGCGAGCCGCCTGGCAACCGTGAACAGCCAGGGCCGCATCGACGCGTGGTCGCTCTCCAGGGCCTCCGGGTGCTGCCAGGCCCGGACGAGGGTCTCCTGGACCAGGTCCTCCGCGCGCTGGGCGTCCCCGTGGGTGAGCCCGAGCAGGAAACCGAACAGCGCCCGGCCGTGTTCGCGCTGGAGTTCGGCCATGGCCTCGGCGTCCGTGTGCTGGAGGGTGGGAGAGGGCGGCACCGGGTGGCTCCTTCCGGGTTCCGGGCGGGCTCGACGTGCCCACCCTGACCTGCGCGGAGCCACCCGGGAACCGCCGGGCGGGGGCGGTGCGCCCAAGCACCCGGGCGGCCCGGTGGACGGCAGCGTTCCGCGACGAACGGTCGAACGGCGCGGCGAACGGGTGAGGCGGCGCGACCCGACGGGTGAGGGGGTCCGGGCCATCGGCCCCGCCCCTTGACTTCGTGCACCAACTTCTATGGATTGCAGATCATCGGATCGTCATACCTATGGGTTCCCGTGAAGGGGCCGGGTTCCCGTGAAGGAGCTGGGCAGATGACCATGCGCACCCGGCGGGCCGCCGCCCTCCTCTCCGCCCTCCTGCTGTCGGCGGCAGCCGCCGGCTGCTCCGCGGACGGTGACCCGGCCGCGGGGCACCCGGGAGCCGACACAGTCCGGCGCACCCCCGGGCACACGCAGCCCTCCGGTGCGCCGGGCACCCCCACGCCGCCGGGCTTCACGCTGGTGGCCAGCGGAGACGTCCTCCCGCACACCTCGGTCATCAACCACGCCCGGGCCGACGCCAGCGGCGAGGGCTACGACTTCCGCCCGATGTTCTCCCTGGTGAAGCCGGTCGTCTCCGCGGCCGATCTCGCCCTCTGCCACATGGAGACCGTGTACGGGGACGAGGACGGCCCGTTCAGCGGCTACCCCGCCTTCGTCTCCCCGCCTCAGGTGGCCGAAGGACTCAAGGACGCCGGCTACGACGGCTGCTCCACCGCGTCGAACCACACGCTCGACGACGGCGCGGACGGCCTCCGCCGCACCCTGGAACGGTTCGACAGGGCGGGGCTGAAGCACGCCGGTTCGGCCCGCACCGCGGCCGAGGCCGCGGCCCCGGCGCTCTACCGGGCGGGCGGAGCCCGGGTCGCGCACCTCGCGTACACCTACGGCACCAACGGCGCCGCGATGCCGGAGGGCATGCCCTGGGCGGTCGCCCTGATGGCACAGGACAAGATCGTCGCGGACGCCCGGGCAGCCCGCCGGGCCGGCGCCGACGTGGTCCTGGTCAGCCTGCACTGGGGCACGGAGTGGCAGACCGCCCCCAACGAGCAGCAGCTCACCCTGGGCCGCGCCCTGACCGCCTCCGCGAGCGGCGGACGCCCGGACATCGACCTCATCCTCGGCACCCACGCGCACATCCCGCAGGCGTACGAGAAGGTCAACGGGACCTGGATCGTCTACGGCATGGGAGACCAGGTCGCCGGCACCATGTTCAACCACTCGGGGGACTTCGACCCGCGCGGGAACTACGGTTCCCTCGCCCGCTTCCGCTTCGAGCCGCCCGCCGGTGCGGGACAGCGCTGGCGGGTCACCCGCGCCGAGTTCATCCCGCAGTGGATGGACCTCGACGCGGGCCGCGTGGTCAACCTCCCGGCCGGCCTGGCCGCCGATCCGGACCGCGGGGACTACGAGACCGCCCAGGACGCGATCACCGAGGCCGTCCTCAGCCGGGGCGCCGGGAAACAGGGACTGACCATGGGCCGCTAGCGGTTCCGGCATCCCGGCTTCGGCATCCCGGCTTCGGCACCCCGGCTTCGGCACCCCGCGCGCGCTTCGCCGGGGAGCGGAGCCGGGCGCCGAAAATTACCCTGCGGAACATGAGCGTCAGCGCAGCTCCCCGCCAGGAGACCCGTGGGACCCGGAACAGCTTCCTCAACCGGGTCCCCGACGGATTCGCCGCGTTCTTCGGGGCACTCGGCCTGCTGTGCGCCCTGCTGGCCCTGTCCCCGACGCTGCGCCGCCTGCTCAGGCCGCTCGTCCGGTTCATCGACCTCACCCTGGTGCCGGTCAGCGAGAACCTCGCCTACGCCGCCTTCCTGTTCCTGCTCGCAGCGGCCCTCGGCACCCGCAAGAAGGTCGCCTGGTGGATCGTCGTCACCTATTTGGCCCTGCTGATCCTCACCGACCTCCTGATCCTGCTGGACGGCGCCTACCCGCTGGTGGAATCGATCCCCTCCGGCGTCGTCGGCATCGCCGCCATGGTCGTCCTCGTCCTGGCCCGCAGGGAGTTCTACGCCGCCTCCCGCCCCGGGGCCCTCTGGCGCGCGCTGCTCGTCCTGGGCCTCGGCCTGCTCGCCGCGGTCCTCGCCGGCTGGGGCCTGGTCGCGCTGTTCCCCGGCACCCTGCCGAGCGACCAGTGGCTGGACTGGGCGGCCAAGCAGGTCTTCGGCGGACTCTTCTCCGCCCGCCAGTTCGACGGCCGGCCGCCCCGCTGGCTCTACTTCCTGCTCGGCCTGTTCGGCGCCCTCGCCCTGCTGAACGCGGCCGCCACCCTCTTCCGCTCCCAGCGGCTGACCGCCGCCCTGCACGGCGACGAGGAACCCCGGATCCGGGCCCTGCTCGGCGCGTACGGGCGCAACGACTCGCTGGGCTACTTCGCCACCCGCCGCGACAAGGCCGTGGTCTTCGCCCCGAACGGCAAGGCGGCGGTCACCTACCGCGTCGAGGCCGGCGTCTGCCTGGCCAGCGGCGACCCGGTGGGGGACCCGCTCTCCTGGACCCCCGCGATCGACGCCTGGCTGGCCGTCGCCCGCCGCTACGGCTGGCAGCCGGCCGTGATGGGGGCCTCCGAGGAGGGCGCCACGGCGTACGCGAGGTCGGGACTGGGCGCGCTCCAGCTCGGCGACGAGGCCATCCTGCAGGTCGCGCACTTCGACCTCGACGGCCGCGACATGCGGGTCACCCGGCAGGCCGTCAACCGGGTCCGGCGCACCGGCGCGGCCGTCCGCGTCCGCCGCCACTCCACCCTCACCGACGAGGAGATGGAGCGGATCGTCGACCGCGCCGACCGCTGGCGCGACACCGAGACCGAACGCGGCTTCTCCATGGCCCTGGACCGGCTCGGTGACCCCTCCGACGGCGACTGCCTGCTCGTGGAGGCCGTGGACGCGGACGGCGAGCTGATCGCCCTGCTCTCCTTCGTCCCCTGGGGCCGGGACGGGATCTCCCTGGACCTGATGCGCCGCGACCGGACCGCCCCCAACGGGGTGATGGAGTTCATGGTCTCCGAGCTCTGCGCCACCGCGCCCCGGCTGGGCGTCCGCCGGATCTCGCTCAACTTCGCCGTGTTCCGGTCGGTCTTCGAGGAGGGCGGCCGGATCGGCGCCGGCCCGGTCCTGCGGCTGTGGCGCAGGCTGCTGCTGTTCTTCTCCCGCTGGTGGCAGCTGGAGGCGCTGTACCGCTCGAACGTGAAGTACGGGCCCGAGTGGTACCCGCGCTTCCTCTGCTACCAGGACGCCGGCTCGCTGGCCCGGGTCTCGCTGGCCTCCGGCATCGCCGAGGGCTTCGTCTCCGTACCGCGCCTGCGCACCATGTGGGGCAAGGGCCACCCCAAGGGCCTCACCGCCCCCGCAACCACCGCGGGCCTGCCGCCCATCGCCGCCCTCGGCCTGGAATCCTCCGGGGCCGAGCCCGGCGCGCCCGGCGAACGGCTCCCCGAGCAGGTCCGGGTGCGGCACGCCAAGCTCGACCGGCTCGTCGCCGCCGGCACCGACCCCTACCCGGTCGGCATCCCGCAGCGCACCCACACGGCGGCCGCCCTGCGCGCGGCCCACCCCGGCCACCCGGGCGGCACCCGGACCGGCGAGGGGGTCACCGTGGCCGGGCGGATCATGGTGGTGCGCGACCTCGGTGGTGTGGTCTTCGCCGTGCTCCGGGACTGGTCCGGGGACGTCCAGCTGATGTTCACCCGTGACGAGTCCGGCCCGGCGGCGGTGGACTCCTTCACCTCCCAGGTCGACTTCGGCGACCACGTGCTGGCCACCGGGACGGTCGGGACCAGCAGGAACGGCGAGGTGTCCGTCGTCGTCTCGTCGTGGCGGCTCACCGGCAAGTGCCTGCGCCCGCTACCGGACAAACGGAAGGGCCTGGCGGACCCGGAGGCCCGGGTGCGCCGCCGCTACCTCGACCTGGTCGCCAGCCCCGAAGCCCGCGAGGTCGTCCGCGCCCGTTCCACGGCGGTGCAGGCGCTCCGCCAGGGACTGCTGGACCGCGGCTACCTGGAGGTCGAGACCCCGATGCTCCAGCAGATCCACGGCGGCGCCAACGCCCGCCCGTTCCGCACCCACATCAACGCCTACGACCTGGACCTGTACCTGCGCATCGCCCCGGAGCTGTACCTCAAGCGGCTGTGCGTCGGGGGCATGGAGAAGGTCTTCGAGATGGGCCGCACCTTCCGCAACGAAGGCGTCTCCTACAAGCACAACCCCGAGTTCACGATGCTGGAGGCGTACCAGGCGTTCGCCGACTACGACGTGATGCTCGACCTGACCCGCGAACTCATCCAGGGCGCCGCCACCGCCGCCTTCGGCTCCCCGGTCGCCCGCAAGGCCGGCCCGGACGGGAAGCTCGTCGAACACGACATCTCCGGGACCTGGCCGGTGAAGACCCTCTACGGCGCGGTCAGCGAGGCCCTGGGCGAGGAGGTCGACGCGGACACCGAAGAGCACGTGCTGCGCCGCCTGTGCGACCGGGCCGGGGTCCCGCACGTCCCCGACGACACCCGGGGCGACGTGGTGCTGGAGATGTACGAGCGACTGGTCGAGGAGAAGACGAAACTCCCCACCTTCTACAAGGACTTCCCCACCGACGTCTCCCCGCTGACCCGCCAGCACCGTGCGGATCCCAGGCTCGCCGAACGCTGGGACCTGGTCGCCTTCGGCACCGAACTGGGCACCGCCTACTCGGAACTGACCGACCCGGTGGAGCAGCGCCGGCGCCTCACCGCCCAGTCCCTGCTCGCCGCCGGCGGCGACCCGGAGGCGATGGAGCTCGACAACGACTTCCTGGACGCCCTGGAGTACGCCATGCCCCCGACCGGCGGCCTGGGCATCGGCGTGGACCGCCTGGTCATGTTCCTCACCGGCCTCACCATCCGCGAGACCCTGCCCTTCCCCCTGGTCCGCCGCGGCTAGGGTCGGTCCGGCGGATCATGGCCGGGGGCCGCCGGACCGCGGGGTCTCAGTCCGCGGGTCCGGGATGTGTTCCGAGGGCCGGGAAGGCGATCTCGACCACGAGACCGCCCTCCGGATGTGAGTACGCGTTCAGCTCCGCGGAGTGCGCGGTCACGATGGCGCGGACGATCGACAGGCCGAGCCCGTGGTGGGCGTCGTCGGAGACCCGGTGCAGCCGCTGGAACGGCTCGAAGAGGCGCTGCACCTCGTCGGGCGGGACGACGGCCCCGGTGTTGGCGATGACCAGCAGCGCCTGACCGGTGTCGAGCCGTGTACTGATGTCGATCACGCCGCCTGGGACGTTGTAGTGGATCGCGTTGTCGCAGAGGTTCGAGACCAGCCGCGCGATCAGCGTCGGATCACCGAGGAGCCGGGCGGGCCGGACGGCGGCCTTGACCCGGAGCCGGTGACGGTCGAGGTCCGAGGTCCGATCCTGGACGGCCTGCCGGACGATCCCGGCGAGGTCCACGTCCTCGACCCGCCGTCGACCGTGCTCGCTCCCGGCGAGCGTGAGCAGCGACTCCAGCAGCAGGCCGCGCTTCCGGTTGGCGGCGAGCAGACGCTCGAAGTTCGCCCGAAAGGCGTCGACGGTCGCGTCGGGGTCGATCAGCGGTTCCTCGATCAGCGCGTGTTCGACGGTCAATGGTGTACGCAGCTCGTGGGCGGCGTTGGCGACGAAGCGTTTGTGGCCGTCGAGCGCGTACTCCAGCCGGGCGAGCACACCGTCGATGGTGTCCGCGAGGTCCTTGAACTCGTCCCGGGGACCCGCAACGGCCAGGCGCTCGTGGACGTTGGATCCGGAGATCTGCCGCAGGCCGACGGTCATCACCTGCACCGGGCGCAGCATGCGTCCGGCGAACATCCAGCCCAGCGTCAGCGAGACCGGTGCCATGGTCGCGAGGGCGATCCCCGACACCAGCAGCATGTCGGCCTTGAAGTCGAGGTACGGAGCGGGGGTTCCGATGACGCCCCCACCTGGCTGGGCAGCCCCGGCGCCCGCCGGCATGGGGGCGTCGGTCGGCAACAGGTCCCGCGCCAGCACGAAGACGACGGCGAGCAGGGTCACGCCGGAGAGGACCGACATCACGCCGTAGAGCAAGGTAAAACGCAGCCGGAGCCGGTGGACCCGGGGCATCTCAGATCCGGTAACCGGCGCGGGCCACGGTTTCGATGAGCGGCGGATCGCCGAGTTTCGCCCGCAGCCGGTTGATCGTCGCCTTCACCGTGGTGGTGAACGGGTCGGCCGCCTCGTCCCAGACGCGGTCGAGGAGCTCCTCGGCGGAGATCACCCTGCCCTGGCCGGTGAGCAGGTACTCCAGGACGGCGAACTCCTTCGGGCTGAGCGACAGGCGGGCGCCGGCGCGGGTGGCGACGCGCTGCGCCGGGTCGAGCCGGAGATCGCCGTGGAGCAGGACCGGCGGCGTCGCCGGGTGGTTGCGCCGCCCGACCGCACGGATCCTGGCCACGAGCTCGGCGTACGCGAAAGGCTTTGGCAGGTAGTCGTCCGCGCCGAGACCGAGCCCCTCGACGCGCTCCGCGATCGTGCCCGAAGCGGTCAGCATCAGCACACGGCTGGAGGCCTCCCGGGCGACCAGGGTGCGGCAGACGTCGTCCCCGTGCACCCCGGGCAGATCGCGATCCAGGACGACGACGTCGTAGTCCACGACATCGGTGCGCTTCAGCGCGGCCGCGCCGTCGTAGGCGACGTCGACAGCCATCCCCTCCCGGCGCAGCACTCGCGCCACCGAGTCGGCGAGCTCCGTCTGATCCTCGACCACCAGCACCCTCATGGTGCGAGGTTATCGGGGCCTCCGTCACAGCACGGTCACAACGACGCTGACCGTGCTGTGACCGCCCACTTCCTACAAACGGTTTGTACATCCGTGAGTACGTGAGACGGGAGATCCAGCCATGGACCACTCACACAGCGTCGGGCGCGAAGCGATGAGGCCGATCATCGAGACCGAAGGGCTGGGCAAGCGCTACGGCCGGACGACAGCGCTGACGGACTGCAACCTGCGCGTACCGGCCGGGCGGATCGTCGGCCTGGTCGGCCCGAACGGCGCGGGAAAGTCCACGCTGCTCGGGCTGACCTGTGGCGTGATCGCGCCGACCACCGGAAGCGTCACGGTGCTGGGCCATCGCCCGGCTGCCGGAGCGGCCCAGCTGGCCAGGGTCGGTTTCGTCGCGCAGGAGTCCCCGGTCTATTCCGGGCTGTCCGTCGCCGACCATCTCCGGCTGGGCGCAAGGCTCAACCCCCGTTGGGACACGTCCCTGGCGCAGCGGCGCATCCGGCAGCTCGGCCTCGACTCCGCGCAGAAGGCCGGCCGGCTCTCCGGCGGTCAGCGGGCCCAGCTCGCGCTCACCGTCGCGGCCGCCAAACGAGTCGAGCTGCTGGTCCTCGACGAACCGGTCGCGTCCCTGGACCCGTTGGCACGCAGCGCGTTCCTGCGCGACGTGCTGGACTTCGTGGCCGAGCTCGGCGTCAGCGTCGTCCTCTCCTCACACCTGCTCGGCGACCTGGAGCGGGTCTGCGACCACCTCATCGTGCTGGCCGCGTCGCGGGTCCAGCTCGCCGGCGATGTCACCGACCTCCTCGCCGTCCACTATCGGATCGCCGGTACGCCAGCCGGTCTTGGCGACCTGCCCGCCGGGGCCGAAGTCATCCACGTCGACCGCACCGCCCGGGAGAGCACCGTGATCGTGCGCAGCAGCGACCCGATCCCGGGTGCGGACCACGCCGACCTGGAAGACATCGGCCTGGCGTACATGACCCGTGGCGCGGAGGCGTCGGTCCGCGGCTCGTCTCACACCCCTGTGGAGGCACAGCGATGATCTGGCTGACCTGGCGGCAGTTCCGTACGCAGGCGGTGGTCGCGTTCGTGGCTCTGGCTGCGCTGGCGATCTACCTCGTCATCCTCGGCCACCGGATGCGGCACGCCTACACCGTCGACATCGCCGGCTGCCGGCCCGCCGACTGCACCAGTGCCCGGCGCGACTTCGAGGAGGCGTACGGTGCGCAGGTCGCGTCGGTCGGCGCCCTGCTGTTGGGCTTGCCGGCGCTGATAGGGGTCTTCTGGGGCGCGCCGCTGGTCACCCGCGAGCTCGAGGAGAAGACCGACCGCATGGTCTGGAACCAGAGCATCACCCGCACACGATGGCTCGCGGTCAAACTGACGCTCCTCACCCTTGTCAGCATGGCGGTCACGGGCCTTCACAGCCTGCTTCTGACGTGGAGCGCCAGCCGCTACGACCAGCTGATCGGCGAACGGTTCGGCGCACTGACGTTCGCTTCGCGCAACATCGCCCCCGTCGGGTACGCCGCCTTCGCGTTCCTCCTCGGCACGGTCACCGGGCTGCTCGTGCGCCGCACGTTGCCGGCCATGGCACTGACCCTCACCCTGTTCGCCGTGATCCAGGTCCTCGTGCCCGCCACGCTGCGGCAGCACCTCATGACGCCGGTCACCAGCACCGTGAAGCTCGACGTCGAGGCGATGTCACGGGCGGACCTCATGGGCATGAACGAAAGCGGGGCACGGATCGACGGCTACACGATGCCCGGCGCGTGGTCGCTGACGTCCAGCAGCAAGGTGTTCAACTCGGACGGTACGCCGTACACCGCCGAACAGGCGGAGCAATGCCGGCAGAGCGATCCGCTCGCGGCACTGCAGTGCACCGCCCGGCAGGACCTGCACTTCAGTTACACGTACCAGCCCGCCGACCGCTATTGGCGGTTCCAGTGGATCGAGCTGTCGGCGTTCCTCGGGCTCACGCTGGTGCTGGCCGGGTTCGGGTTCTGGCGGATCCGCACGTACTCCCACTGAACCACGCCGGGGCCCGCCTCGCCCATCGCGGCGGGCTCCCCGGCCCCTTGTGGTCGGTGGTACGTCCGGAAATCCCGCCTGCAGTCCCGGAGTACCGCCGCTACCCGAGGAAGGACAGGCGGACCTGGCGGTGCGGGTTGTCCCGGTTGGTGTCCACCAGGCAGACCGACTGCCAGGTGCCGAGGGCGAGTTCGCCACCGGTCACGGGCAGGGTGGCGTGCGGGGCGACCAGGGCGGGCAGGACGTGGTCCCGGCCGTGGCCGCGGCTGCCGTGGCGGTGCTGCCAGCGGTCGTCGGCGGGCAGCAGGTCGGTGAGGGCGGCGAGGAGGTCGTCGTCGCTGCCCGCGCCCGTCTCGATCACCGCGATGCCCGCCGTGGCGTGCGGGACGAAGATGTTGAGCAGACCGTCACGGCCCCGGGCGGCGCCGCCGAGGAACGCCGTGCAGGCGGTGGTCAGATCGTGCACGCGCTCGCCGGTTCCGGTGGTGATGTCGAGCACCTGGGTGTGGAAGTTCCCGTTCATGCCTCACATGGTGCCGTCCGGCCCGGGCGTGGCGGGGGACGGACCTTGAGCCGCCCGGGTGAGGGGGCGGCGGCGCGTACGCGACTCTCGACTTCTCCGCCGATCTCGTTGATACGTAGAAGTAATGAAAAACGATGAGCTGTCTACGGGGAGGCGGTTCGTACTGCGTGCCGCCGTGTTCATCGGGGTCGCCGCTGCCGCCGGGCTGATCGGCGAGCAGCATGCCGTCCCGCCCGGCGTGCCGGAGGGCGCGGGACCCCCCGGACCCGGTGGCGCCGCAGGCCCCGGCGCGGGACCGGGCGCGGGCACCGGGGGAGCGGCGGCCGGGGCCGGCGGTGCGCCCGGCCTGCGCGCCCAGGGGCCGCCCCCGTCGACGTACCGGCTCAAGCCCAGCCTCAACGAGGCCCCGCCGCGCTACCGGCGCCCGCAGCTCGCCGTGCGCAGCAGACCCATCCTGGAGCTGCCCGTCACCCCGAGCACGGGCAGCTCCATGGTGCTCACCTTCGACGACGGGCCCGACCCCCGGTACACCCCCGGCATCCTGGACACGCTCGCCCACCACGGCCAGCGGGCCATGTTCTTCGTCTGCGGGGAGATGGCAGACGTCCACCGGGACCTCGTACGCCGCATGGCCGCCGAGGGACACGTCATCGGCAACCACACCTGGACCCACCCGCTCATCCCCAAGCTCTCCCGCCCCGCCCTCGCCTCCGAGATCAGCCGCACCAGCGACGTGGTGGAGCAGATCACCGGGGAACCGCCGCTGTGGTTCCGCGCGCCGTTCGGCGCGTGGAACCGGGCGGCGTTCGAGATCGGCGCCGAGCTCGGCATGGAGCCGCTGGCCTGGACCGTGGACACCCTGGACTGGAAGGAGCCGGGCACCGGCACCATCGTCTCGCGGGTCCTGCGCGGCGCGGCCCCCGGCGTGATCGTGCTCAACCACGACGCCGGCGGTGACCGCTCCCAGAGCGTCACCGCCCTGCAGAGCTACCTTCCCCAACTCCTCGACCGCGGCTACCGGATGACCCTGCCGGTGGCCCCGCGCTGAGCACCCGGCGACCCCGACGACCCCGGCGACCCCGGCGACCCCGGCGCCCCGCGGGCGGGACGGACCCGCCCGCGGGGCGCCGGCGTCGCGCCGCTCTAGCGGGCCTCCACCATCCGTGCGAAGACCACCACGTTGCCGTCGTAGCCCTTCGCCTTGGAGTAGCCGCCCCCGCAGGTGATCACCCGGAGCTCGGCGTGCCCGGTGTCCCCGTAGACCCGGGATCCGGGGAAGGCGTCCTTGGCGAACACCTCCACGCCGTACACCTCGAACACCGCGGTGCGCCCGTCGTACCGCTGCACCTCGATGCGGCTGCCCTTGCGGACCGAGCCCAGTCCGTAGAACACCGCCGGCCCGCGGGCGTTGTCGACATGGCCGACGATCACCGCGGATCCCTGCTGGCCCGGCGAGATGCCGTTCAGGTACCAGCCGGCCAGGTTGTTGTCCTCGGCCGGCGGCGCGTCGATCCAGCCCTGCGCGTCCAGCCCGACCGTCATCACCGGCGCGTCCACGTTGATGGACGGGATACGGACGCGCTGCACCGACGAGTGGTCCAGATGCTGCATGCCGAGCGGCACCTGCGGTGCGTCCGCGGGGAGCTGGTCCGGCGTCACCTTGACCGCGGAGGCCGCGGTGGGCTGCGGTGGGCCTTCGTCGATGTTCGACCCGTTCCGCATCATGGCCAGGCCGGTGAGCAAGACCAGGGCGATGACACCCCAGGGGGAGCGCCGCCTCGGCGGCGGCTCGTCCTCCATGAACATGGTTCCCTTCCCGACGCGGGGGTCCCGGCCCGCGTTCGAAGTCCCGCCCCGGCGCCGTCGTGTGCTGGTTCTCCCCGACGCCCATGTTCACGCACGCTAAGCGCACACGGGCAGTACGGCGAGGGGGGAAGGGCGAACGGGTGGTGAGCCCGGAAGGGGTGCGCCCGTCCGGGTAATCGTCATATAACCGTCTGACGGGGTGTGACCTGCGGATCCTTCGCCGGAGCGGTGCGACGCTCGGCGTGTCGGTCAACCGGGCGGACCAAAGCAGGACATGCGCTGGTTGCGGAGCAGCCCCAGGGTTGCGTTCAGGGAGGCGTTCTCGTCGATCATCCCGGGCCACCGCTCCGGGGCGCATCCCGCTGGAGGTTCCACCATGCGTGCCTTTCGCGCTCTCACCGTGACGGCGGCCGCTTTCGCCGCCGTCGGACTCAGCGCCCCGTTCGCCGCCGCGGACCCCCCGGGCACGGGCATCGGCGGCCAGGGCCCGAGCAACGTCTCGGTCAACCCGTTCTCCGTGCACCAGGGCTCGACGATGCAGGTGAGCGCGACCGGCTGCGGCCACGGCGGGACGGTCTCCTCGCCGGGAAACTTCTCGCCGGCCAACCTCTCGGCCGGCACGGTCGGTTTCGCCAACGTACGGATCTTCAACCACGCCTCGCCCGGGACCCACACGCTCCAGGTCAAGTGCAACGACAGCAACCTCATCGCCACGCACCGCTTCCAGGTGCTCCTCGGACGGGGAGCGCAGGGCGGCCTCGGCGGGTCCTTCGGGCCGTCCACCGCCGAGACCGCCATCGGTGCGGGGCTCGTCGGCACTGCCGCACTCGGCGCGGGCATCCACCTGATGCGCCGTCGCCGGCCGCTGCGCGGGCGGGCCTGACCGGACTGGACCTCCCCGGTCTGCGCTCGAACCGCCGGTCGCCCCGGGTCCCGGCCAGGACCCGGGGCAACGCCTTTGCTCCGGCAATGCTCTGCGGGCCGGCGGTGCCCGTTTCGCCGGCGCCCGCCGCGTCAGTGCCCGCGGGCGGCGGCGCGGCGGCGGAGGAGGACGTACGCCGTCCCGCCGGCGGCGGTCACGAGCAGCGCGGCGCCGGCGGCGATCTCGGCGGTGTTCGAGCGGGTGATGCTGCCGCCGACGCCGCCGCGCACGCCGAGGGAGGCTCCGGCGCCCGGACCCGTTCCGGTGCCTGCAGTGGTGCCCGTTCCC
The DNA here is from genome assembly GCF_043199475.1 of Streptomyces sp. NPDC048603. Classification (NCBI taxonomy): domain Bacteria; kingdom Bacillati; phylum Actinomycetota; class Actinomycetes; order Kitasatosporales; family Streptomycetaceae; genus Streptomyces; species Streptomyces sp. NPDC048603. Next base: position 608,492 of record NZ_JBICVY010000002.1, read on the forward strand.
GTGCCGGTGCCGGTTCCGGTTCCGGTGCCCGTGCCCGTGCCCGAAGTGGCTCGGGGCGGCGCGGGGGTGACGGCCGGAGGGACGGCCGGGGACGCGGACGGAGGCGGGACGGGCGGCGGGGCCGGCGGCAGCGCGGGGGGAACGGGGGACGGGGTGGCCCGGACGGTGGCCGTGGAGCGGGCCGTCGGGGAGCTCGTGCCGCCCGCGATGGTCAGGTCGGTGGAGCCGGTCTCGTTGTTGCAGGTGAAGGCCACCGAGTACTGGGCTCCGCGGCGGGCGTCGCGGTCCACGGTCACCCGGACGCTCCGGCCGCGCGGGATGCTCACGGAGTCGAAGACGCCCGAGGAGGCGACGGCGTAGGCGGCGTTGCAGTTGGTGACCGCCAGCAGCACGGTGCCGCCCGGCGCGACCGTCGAGGGGGAGAGGGAGAAGCCGAACGAGGTGGTCTGGGCGGGCGCGACCTCGTCGGGAACGGCCGTCGCGCCGGCCGCGGACATGCCCCAGAGGAGGGTGGCGCCGGCGCCGGCGGCGAGCAGGGCTGTGGCAGAGGTACGTATCGCACCCATGGCTGGTCTCCGGATCCCGGGGCGCAGCCGCGGAACGATTCCGCCGTGGGGGGCGTGCCGCGCCTCGTTGTCCGTCACGCTAGGCGGGTCCGTGGGCACCCGCGATCAGGGCCGGGCGAACGGGTCATCGTCGTCCGCCGAACCGGGGAACGCGGACCCCGATCCGGTTTCGGGATCCGGTTTCGGGATCCGGTTTCGGGATCCGGCCGGCGGGGTCAGCCGCCCAGCTCCAGATGCGGGAACTGCTCGAGGAAGGGCTCGGCGGTGGCGGCGATGCCCCGGCCGTAGGGAGCGTCGAAGTCCCAGATCAGGAACAGCAGGAAGGCGATCAGAGCGCTGAACAGCCCGGCCAGCAGCATCTCCCGGAACGAGCGCCGGATCTGCAGCGCGAAGATCATGCCCACGGTCACCAGGGCGCCGATGACCAGGCCGAACCACACCACTCCCGGCATGGTGGCCCCGGCGCTCCCGGCCCGGCTGGACCGTGCGTCGTCGGCGAGGGCGACCTGGTCGACGAGGGGCTGGTACGCCTGGCCCTCGTGGTCGGTCTGGGGCTGGTAGTCGGTCACGTCCCGGCGGATGCGGTCCAGCAGAGCGGTGCCCTTGTCGGTGGTCTCGCCGGAGTCGGCCATGCTCTTCCACTCGGTGGTGACCACATGGGTGACGTAGGCGTCCACGTCGGACCGGATCCGGGCCCGGACCTCGGGCGGGTAGACCTCGGCCCGGACGCTGACCTCGTGGAGGGCCTGGGCCTCCTGGCGTACGTATTCCTGGGCGGCCCCGCGGGCCTCCCAGACCCCGGCTATCGCCAGGCCGAGCACGATCGCGTAGATCACGCCGATCATCATCGTCATGTACTCGATGACGTCCGGGGTCTCGGACGGGTCGTCGTCGTCCCCGATCCGCCGGTGGTTGAAGAAGGCGATGGACAGCACCACGGCACAGGCCGCGGCCATGGCGAGCGACAGCACGAGCCATTCCGACAAGCGAACTCCAATCAGCGCGGCCGCAGCGCGGCGAGTGCGAGTACCGCGGGGGCCGTGGCGAGCAGGGTGAAGGTCACCGGGGAGATCCGGTTCGCGTCCGGCTTCTTCCGGGCCGGGGCGCGGTAGGCGGGGCGGGCCACCGCGACGGGCGCGGGGGGCGGGACCACCACGGGCGGCGGCTTGGGCACCGCACGCGGCCGGGGCGGTGGCGGGGGCGGAGGAGGCTGGGGAGCCCGGTACACCGGGGCCGGTTCCGGGGCCGGCTTGGGCGGGGGTTTGGGCTTCGGCGTCGGCTTGGGCGCCGGCCTGGGCGGCGGTTCGGGTGCGGGCGTGGGCGTCGGCTTCGGCTTGGGCGTGGGCTTCGGGGTGGGCTTGGGCGGCGGCGGGGGAGTGGGCTTCGGAGGCGTGGGGCACGGCGGCGGCGGGGGTGGCGGGCAGTGGTGTCCGCCGTGTGGCCGTCCGTGGTGTGAGCCGTGCTTTCCGTCGTGTTTTCCGGGGGGCTTGCAGCGGGGGCCGCCGTGATGTCCGCCACCATGACCGTGCCCCTGGCCGCCGCCGTGACCACCCGATCCGGCGACCGCGACCAGCGTCGTCCCGCCGCCCGCCCCCGCCGTGCCGACGTGCGCGTAGGCGCAGCTATCGGCCACCGCCGGAGCGGCGGACAGGGCCGTCCACAGCAGGACCGGGACCGCGAGGAGGTGCCTGGCTGAAGCTCTCTTCACCCGGGGAGCATGGGCCCGGGGGTATCCGGGCACGCGCGGCGCGGCCGGGGTTCGCCTGAACGGGCGATGTTGGGACCGTAGAGGTTTGAGCCAACTATCCTGCAGATCCTGATCGTTCACCCACCATTAGCCAAAAGGGATTTGTCGGTTTCGGTCAATCCTTGCGTCACTGGATCGGAAGGGGCCTCCGGGGCCTTTGATGTGTGACGAAGAACGGATCACCAATTTCCGCTTTTGCTCGCCCTGTTGGGAAATGATCAGTACATTCGGCTCGGACAGCTGTCCGACCCCCACGTGGAACCAGACCATGGTCCAGACCATGGCCGACGCCTTGGAGACCCGATGGAGCGCCCCGCCTGGGCCCCGCCAGGTATCGACATATCGGTGCCGAGCGTGTCCCGCATCTACGATTACTACCTGGGCGGCTCGCACAATTTCGAGGTGGACCGGCAGGCGGCCCGCCGCGCGATGGAATTCATCCCGGGGCTGCCGAAGATCATGCAGGCGAACCGGGCGTTCATGCGCCGGGCCGTCCGGTACGCCGTCGCCGAGGGTGTCACCCAGTTCCTGGACATCGGCTCCGGCATCCCCACCTTCGGCAACGTCCACGAGGTGGCACAGGCGGCCACCCCCGAGGCCCGCGTCGTCTACGTCGACCACGACCCTGTCGCGGTCGCCCACAGCCGGGCCGTCCTGGACGGCGACGACCGCACCGCCGTGGTCGCCGCCGACCTGCGCAAGCCCAAGGACATCCTGAACAGCCCGGAGGTCTCCGGACTGCTCGACCTGAGCCGGCCGGTGGCCCTGCTGCTGGTCGCCGTCCTCCACTTCCTGGAGGACGCGGACGAGCCCTACGCCGCCGTCGCCGAGCTGCGCGACGCGCTCGCCCCGGGCAGCCTGCTGGTGCTCACCCACGCCTCCTTCGAGGGCATCCCGGTCCCCCAGGAGCAGGCCGCCGGCACCGTCGGCGTCTACCGGGACATCCGCAACCCGCTGATCATGCGCACGGGCGACCAGGTCCGCCGCTTCTTCGAGGGCTTCGAGCTGGTCGAGCCGGGCCTGGTGGCGATGCCCCGCTGGCGCCCCGACGGCTCCGGCGGGCCGGACGGCGGCGACCCGCAGGAGGACCCGTACGCGTTCTCCGGCTTCGGCGGCGTGGGGCACAAGGCGTGAGAACCCCGGCCCACACTCCGGGCACGGCAGAGCCGGGACGGCCCGGCAGACGGGGCGGCCCGGTGCCGGCCGCCGTCCTCCCGGGCAGTGCACAGGACGCGGCCGAAGACCGGGTCGCGCGGTTCGCCACCATCTGGAGCCGCGCCATCTTCCCCGTCACGGCCACCTCCCTCACCCGCCCCGAGCTCGAACAGCACCTCCTCCCGCTGGCCCGCACGCTCACCGAGGCCCTGCACGCCCGCCCCTTCGACCCGGCCGCGGGCCAGCAGGTCGGCGCCGATCTGGTCGGCCTGCACTGCACCGACCCGGAGGCACTGGCCGGCACCCTCGGCGTGGTCGAGGCGTACCTGGTCCTCTACTGCGGGCCGCAGGGCACCGGCGCCGAGGAGGCGGAGGAGTACCGGGCCCGCTGCGCCCGGCTCCAGCACGGCATCGCGGCGGGCTTCGCCCGCGCCCTGCGCGAGCGCACCCTCAGCGAGCAGGAGGCCATCGCCCGCTCCGCCATCACCGCGTCCTCGGACGCCCAGCAGGCCCTGCACGCCAGCGAGGCCAGGTTCCGCGCGGTCTTCGAGGGAGCCGCCATAGGCATCGGCATCGCCGACCTGGAAGGCAACGTCCTGGAGGTCAACGACGCCCTGCTGCGCATGTTCGGCGGCTTGGAGGGCCACGTCCGGGGCCGCAACGTCAGCGAGTGGGGGCATCCCGACGACACCCCCAACATCTGGAAGATGTACGGGGAACTGGTCCGCGGCGAACGGGAGCACTACCGGGCCGAGAAGCCGTACTACCGGCACGACGGCACCGTGCTCTGGACCAATCTGACGGTGTCCCTGCTGCGCGACGCGGAGGGCCGCCCGCAGTACCAGCTGGCACTGATGGAGGACACCACCGAGCGCCGGCTGCTCAACCTCCGCCTCCGCTACGAGGCCACGCACGACGCCCTCACCGGGCTGCCCAACCGGACGCTGTTCTTCGAACGGCTGGAGAAGGCGCTCAGCGCCCCGGAGGGCACCCGCTTCGGCCTGTGCTACCTGGACCTGGACGGGTTCAAGGCGGTCAACGACAGCCTCGGCCACTCGGCGGGGGACCGGCTGCTCGTGGAGGTCGCAGACCGGCTGCAGGGCTGCGCCACCGGACCCGGCGAGGTCGTCGCCCGGCTGGGCGGCGACGAGTTCGTGGCCCTCATCACCGGCTCGGACGCCGAGCGGGACGTCACCGACCTCGCCGTGCGGATCCTCTCCGCGCTCGCGGCGCCGATCCGGCTCGAAGGCCGGGAGCTGAGCGTGCGCGGCAGCATCGGCATCGTCGAGGGCGCGGCGGGCGAACGCACCCCCGCCGAGGTGCTGCGCAGCGCCGACATCACCATGTACCGGGCCAAGGCCGCGGGCGGAAACCGCTTCGAGTTCGCCGACGCGGAGGCCGACGCCCGTGCCATCACCCGGCACGGACTGACCAACGCGCTGCCCGCGGCCCTGGAGCGGGGCGAGTTCTTCATCGAGTACCAGCCGCTGGTGCACCTGCACGACGGCACCGTGCACGGCGCGGAGGCCCTGGTCCGCTGGTCGCACCCGCAGTACGGGGTGCTCGGCCCGGACCGGTTCATACCGCTGGCCGAGCGGACCGGCCTGATCGTGCCGCTCGGGCGCTGGGTGCTGGAGGAGGCCGTCCGGCAGGCCCGCACCTGGCAGCGCGAGCACGGCGGCCCGCTCCGGATCAACGTCAACCTGTCGCCGACCCAGCTCCACCACCCCGGCCTGGTGGCGGACACCGTGGCCGTGCTGGAGAACTCGGGGCTCGCGCCCGGCGCGCTCTGCCTTGAGGTCACCGAATCAGCCCTGATCGGCGCGGACGACGAGCTCCTCGAACCGCTGCACCGCCTCGCGGAGCTGGGGGTGGACATCGCCCTCGACGACTTCGGCACCGGCTACTCGAACCTGGCGAACCTGCGCCGGCTCCCGGTGAGCGTGCTGAAGCTGGACCGCTCCTTCACCCAGGGCATGCAGCAGCAGCCCGCCGACCCGGTGGACGTGAAGATCGTGGAGGGGATCGTCGCGCTGGCGCACAGCCTGGAACTGGCCGTGACCGTGGAGGGCGTGGAGACCCGGGCGCAGGCCACCCAGCTCCGCGACCTCGGCTGCGACACGGCCCAGGGCTGGTACTACGCCCGGCCCGGAGCCCCGGACCGCATCCACGCCCTTTCCCTCTCGGACGCCACGCCGTAGGCGGTGCCGGGCGGTCCGGACCCGGCCGGCCCGCAAGGGTCCGGGCGGCCCGGTCTGCCGGTCAGCCCAGGCTGTCCGGCCGGCCCGGACCGTCCGGACCACTTCGGGGGCGTCAGCCGGTGCAGCCGGGGACCGCGTCGGCCGGGCTGCAGATGTTCGGCCGGTTGTCCCGGATGTCGTCTCCGTTCAGGGTGAGGGCGCCGGACGCCTTGAAGATGCCGCCGCCGTCGCCCGCGCGGTTGCGGGTGATGGTGTTCTCCTCCAGCACGGTGCTGCCCAGTCCCGTGGATCCCCCGGCCAGGTAGAGGCCGCCGCCCTGTGCGGCGCCGCCCTTCGTGGTGACCGTGTTCCGGAGGATCTTGTTGCGCTTGGCCGTCAGGGTGCCGCCGTCGGGGTTGTCGAGACCGCCGCCCTGAGCCGTGCCGTTCGGCGCGTCGACGGCGCCGTCAGCCGGTAGGTGCAATCGCGCGCCAGCCGGATCGTGTCCGGCCCCGGCGAACCGTTCGCGGCGTTGATCGCCGCGACCAGGTCCGGGACCGAACAGCGGACCGTCACCGCGGCGGCCTGGGCGGCGGGTGCGGGAACCGCCACCAGCCCGCCCGCGACGAGACCGAGGACGGCCGGGACATGCCGACGAGACATCGGGGACTCCCTTTCGGTGTCCGGCGGGCCGTCAGGAAATTGCGAACCGAGCCCAGATGACCACGCGTCACCGCCCCCTGGCCTCCGGGCGTGATCCGTACGGGGTGGGCCGGCAGGCCGTACGGGGCAGTGACGACCCGGACGGAGCAGACGCGCGCTCCGGCGGCGCTCGCCGGACCGAGGACCTCCCTCAGCCCAGCCCCGCCTCCGTGCCGGTGCCCGGGGTGCGCGTCGCGGCCAGGACGCGGCGCATGCGCTCCGTGCTGTCGGAGAGGACGTGCGCCGCGGCCGCGAGGCGCTCGGACTCGTAGGTCTCCGGGGCCGTTTCCCCGCTCAGGGCGCGGGCCAGGGCGGCCGCGTCCTGCAGGCCGGTGTTCATGCCGAGGCCGCCGGCTATCGGATGGACGTGCGCCGCGTCACCGGCGAGGAAGGCCCGGCCTTCCCGCAGACGGCCCGCCATCCGGACGTTGACCCGCCAGGTCGACATCCACGACGCGTCGGCCGGCCGGATGCCCGGCATCCGGGCGTGCCGGTCGAAGAGCCGCCGGAAGCCCTCCGCCGACGGCGGGAGCGCCCGCCCTTCCGCGTCCCGTTCGGGTGAGGACTGGAGCTGGAAGACCTCCGTGCCCGGTATCGGACAGAGCATCATGGCCGCGCCGTCCGAGGTGTACCACTGGTGCCAGAACGTCCGGCTCAGCCCGGGCGCCCGGACATCGCCCACCACCATCGACTGCTCCTCGTCGGTGTACCCCTCGAACGGGATGCCGAGCAGCCGGCGCACCGTACTCCCGCCGCCGTCGCACCCGGCCAGCCATTCCGAGTGGACCCTCCGGCCGTCCGCCAGGGTCGCCGTGACCCCCTGTCCGTCCTGGGCGATCCCGGCGACCCGGGCGCCGTACTCGACCTGGCCGCCGAGATCCGCGAGGCGCCGGCGCAGCACCTCCTCGATCTGCCACTGACCGATGAACAGGATGCCCGGGACCGTGCTGTCTTCGATCTGCTCTCCGTCGAAATACTTGCGGAAGAGCAGCCCCGGATTGCCGATGCCCCTGATCCGGTCGGCGACCCCGGCCTGCTCCAGCACCGCCAGGCCACCCGCGTTGAGCGTCTTGCCGCGCGATTCCCGGTGCGGCTCGTCCCGCCCGTCGACGACCCGCACCGTGATCCCGCGCCGGGCCAGCTCGCATCCGAGCGCGAGGCCGGTCGGTCCGGCGCCCACGACCAGTACCTCCGTGGATGTGTCCGTCATCTTCTGCCCCCTCTGTCCGTGCATCGGCTGATCGTGGACCGGTCGTCCGCGAACGGCTCGATCCCCGATGACGCAAGGAAAGCGTGCCCGAGTCAAAAATGCAACCCGGTAAAAAAATTAACTCGGTCATCATTTGTGCTATGCTCGCCGCATGGAGTCGACTGCGCCCGGGCTGCGAGAGGCCAAGAAACTGCGCACACGCCGCCAGCTGGCGGCGACCGCACTGGAGTTGTTCCTCGAGAACGGATTCGAGGCCGTCTCGGTGGCGGACGTCGCCGCCGCGGCGGAGGTGTCCAAACCGACGCTGTTCCGGTACTTCCCGACCAAGGAGGACCTCGTCCTCGACCGGTTCGCCGATCACCAGGACGAGGCGGCCCGGATCGTGCGCGGCCGCCCCGCGGACGTCAGCCCGGTCGAGGCCCTGCACCGCCACTTCGTCGAGGCGCTGCGCGAGCGCGACCCGATCACCGGCCTGAACGACCACCCGGAAGTGGTGGCCTTCCAGCGGCTGCTGTACTCCTCACCGGGGCTCTCCGCCCGCCTCGCCCACTACACCGCCCGCGAAGTGGAACTCCTCGCCGACGTGCTCGAATCCGGGGCCGGGTACGAGACGCCCTTCGCCGCCCGCCTCGCGGCGCTGTGCATGGTGACGGCCCGCCGGGAACTCGGCCAGGAGAACTGGCGGCGGATAGCCGCGGGCCGCAGCGCCGACGAGTGCCACCCCGACGCGGTCGCCGACGCCGACCGGGCCTTCGGGATGCTCGCGCGCGGGCTCTGACCCGCCGCCGCCGGTACGGCTGCTCCTGTGCGGCCGTCCCCCGTACGGCCGCCACCCGATCCGCCGTGCGGGGGTGTGCGGCCCCGCCTAGCCTGATACGGGGGTCGTCGTCCTCGTCGTGCAGGAGGCTGCCGTGAGGTATTCACACAACCGCCGTCGCACGGTGTGCCGGAAGGCGTGCGTGGGGCTCGCCACGGCCGGTCTGCTGGCCGTACCGGTCGCCGGAGCCACCGCCCACGCGGCACAGCCCACCCCGACGCCCACGCCCGTGCCGACCGCCTCCGCACAGCCCTCGCCCGCCGGCGGTTTCCCGGTCCTGGACGACTCGGTGGACGCCAAGCTGGACAAGGCCGTCCAGGACGTCCTGAAGAAGACCGGCGTCCCCGGCGTCATCGTCGGGGTCTCCGCCCCCGGCAAGGGCGAGTACACCCGTGCCTTCGGCGTGGCGGACAAGGGGACCGGCCAGCCGATGAAGCCCGACCTGTACTCGCGCATCGGCAGCCAGACCAAGACCTTCACCGTCACGGCCCTCCTCCAGCTCGCCGGACAGGGCAAGGTCGGCTTGGACGATCCCATCGGCACGTACATCGCAGGCGTACCCAACGGCGAACGGATCACCCTCAGGGAACTCGCCGGCATGCGCAGCGGCCTGCTCAGCTACACCCAGACAGAGGCCTTCTACAAGGCGCTCACCACCGACCCGACGCGCCAGTACACCCCCAGGCAACTGCTCGACTACGCCTTCGACGCACCGGAGCCGGTGCTCTTCGAACCGAACGCGCAGTTCAACTACTCCAACACCAACCTGATCCTGCTCGGCCTGGTCATCGAGAAGGTCTCGGGGAAGCCGCTGGGCGACTACATCCGCGACCACATCCTGCGTCCCGCCGGCATGAACCGCACCAGTTTCCCCAAGGGTGCCGAGTTCCCCACTCCGCACGCCCAGGGCTACACCGAGCAGACCGCGTCCGGGAAGGTCGAGAACGCCACCGACTGGAACCCCTCCTGGGGCTGGGCGGCCGGAGCCATGGTTTCTGATCTTCCCGACATGAGGACCTGGGCGAAGACGGTGGCCACCGGCACCTTCCCGGACGGCAAGCGGATGGTCAGCCCCGAGATGCAGAAGCAGCGCCTCATCACCCCGCCGACCGTGATCCCCGGTGCCGGCTACGGCCTGGGCATCTTCGACGTGCAGGGCTGGATCGGCCACAACGGGTCCCTGCCGGGCTACCAGACGCTCGCCCTGTATCTGCCGGAGGCGCAGGCGACGCTGGTGGTGCTGCTCAACGCCGACTTCGCGTACGGTCCGGAGCAGGAGGAGCCGAGCACCCTCTTCGGGCAGGCGATCACCCAGATCGTCACCCCGGACCACATCTACAACCTGCCGCCGGTCACCCAGAAGAGCCCCGCGCCCTCGTCCCCGGCCCCCACGCCGCCTTCCAAGCCTGCCTCCAGCCCGGCCTCCTCACCCGCCTCCTGACCCGGCCAGCAGCATCCGCTTCAGCTCGCGCGCCGCGCGCGGCGGAGCCACGTCCGTGCGGTGCGCCAGTGCGATGGTGCGCCGCAGCGGCGACCCCTCCAGCGGGGTGACCCGCACCCCCGGCCCGGTGGTCCCCGCGACCATCGCCGGGACCACCGCCAGCCCCAGACCCGCACGGACGAAGCCGAGGACCGCGTCCATCTCGCCGCCTTCCACCGTGAAGGCGGGCTCGAAGCCCTCCGCCCGGCAGGCGGCCACGGTCAGTTCCCGCAGGTCATAGCCGTGCCGGAACATCACCATCGGCTCCTCGCGGAGTGCCGCGATGGTCAGCGGCCCGCCGCCGCCCGGAGCCGGAAGGGCATCCGAGGAGATCACCACCAGGTCCTCCGTCAGCAGCTCCATCGTGGTCAGCGCGGGCGCGGCGGGCGGCAGCGGCAGCGCGATCAGCGCCAGGTCCAGAGCGCCCCTGGCAAGCTCCCGCACCAGGTCGTGCGAACCGCTCTCCTCGATCAGCAGCTGGATCCCCGGATGCGCTGTGTGGAACTCCCTCAGCACCCCGGGGAGCAGGCCCGTGCACAGGCTGGGCGTGGCCCCCAGCCGCACCCGGCCCCGCTGCAGCCGGGCCAGCTCCTGCACCTCCAGCCGGGCGGTGTCCGCGTCCGCGAGGATCCTCCGGGCCAGTGGCAGCAGCGCCTCCCCGGCGTCGGTCAGCGCGATGTTGCCCCGCGCCCGGCTGAACAGCTCGGCGCCCAGCTCCCGCTCCAATGCCTTGATCTGCTGCGAGAGCGAAGGCTGCGCCACATGGACCCGCTCCGCGGCCCGGGTGAAGTGCCGGGTCTCCGCTACAGCCACGAAATAAACAAGCTGTTGAAACTGCATAGATCCTTCCTATCAAGATGAGCATCATCATGTCTTGGACCTTTCAGACCTCCGGTCCCTACCGTCGATGCATGGCTCTGGCAACGCGCACCCGGACGGGCTCCCCGGCCCCCTCGCTCTGGGGTTCCACCATCGGCAAGAAGACCGTCATGGCGGTCTCCGGGCTGGTCATGCTCAGCTACCTGGTCGTGCACATGCTCGGCAACCTCAAGATCTTCTTCGGGCCGGACGAGTTCAACGCATACGGCCGGTGGCTGCGGCACATGGGTGAACCGTTCCTGCACAGCCACTGGGGGCTCTGGACCGCCCGCATCGTGCTGCTCACCGCCGTGATCGCACACGCCGTCTCCGCCTACCAGCTCAGCCGCCGGGACATCAGGGCCCGCCCGGTGAAGTACGCCCACAAGCGACGCCGTGCGAGCTACGCCACCCGCACCATGCGCTGGGGCGGGGTCATCCTCGGCCTGTTCATCGTCTGGCACATCCTCGACCTCACCACGCTCACCGTGAACGAGCGCGCCCTGGAGGGCCACCCGTACGAGAACGTGGTCGCCTCCTTCTCCACCTGGTACGGCAACACCATCTACATCACCGCGATGCTCGCCATGGGCCTGCACGTCCGGCACGGCTTCTGGAGCGCCGCGCAGACCCTGGGTGCCGGCAACGCCCGCCGCGACAAGGTGCTGAAGACCCTGGCCAACCTGCTGGCCCTCCTCCTGACCGCGGGCTTCGTCTCCGTCCCGGTCGCCGTCATGACCGGATTGGTGAATTGACCGTGAGCGCCACCGAGCACACCGCGAACCCCGAACACCCCGAACACACCGAACGCCCCGAACACACCGGGAACCCGTACGCGCACTACACCGTCGGCGAGCCCCTCGCCGACACCAAGGCCCCGACGGGCCCGATCGCCGACCGCTGGGACCGCCGCCGCTTCGAGGCGAAGCTGGTCAACCCGGCCAACCGGCGCAAGCACACCGTGATCGTCGTCGGCACCGGCCTGGCGGGCGGTGCCGCCGGCGCGACCCTCGCCGAGCAGGGCTACCACGTGGTCCAGTTCTGCTTCAGCGATTCGCCGCGCCGTGCCCACTCCATCGCCGCCCAGGGCGGCATCAACGCCGCGAAGAACTACCGCAACGACGGTGACTCGATCCACCGCCTCTTCTACGACACCGTCAAGGGCGGCGACTTCCGGGCCCGCGAGTCCAATGTGCACCGCCTCGCCCAGATATCCATCGAGATCATCGACCAGTGCGTCGCCCAGGGCGTCCCCTTCGCCCGCGAGTACGGAGGCCTCCTCGACACCCGCTCCTTCGGCGGCGTCCAGGTCTCCCGCACCTTCTACGCCCGCGGCCAGACGGGCCAGCAGCTCCTGCTCGGCGCCTACCAGGCGCTGTCCCGGCAGATCGCCGCCGGGAACGTGGAGATGCACGCCCGCACCGAGATGCTCGACCTGATCGTCACGGACGGACGCGCCCGCGGCATCGTCGCCCGCGACCTGATCACCGGAGAGATCTCCACCCACTTCGCGGACGCCGTCGTCCTCGCCACCGGCGGCTACGGCAACGTCTTCTATCTCTCCACCAACGCCATGAACTCCAACGCGACCGCCGTCTGGCGGGCGCACCGGCGCGGCGCGTACTTCGGCAACCCCTGCTTCACCCAGATCCACCCCACCTGCATCCCGCGCACCGGCGACCACCAGTCCAAGCTGACGCTGATGAGCGAGTCCCTCCGCAACGACGGCCGGATCTGGGTCCCCAAGGCCGAGGGCGACACCCGCCCCGCCGCCGGGATCCCCGAGGACGAGCGCGACTACTACCTGGAGCGCATCTACCCCTCCTTCGGCAACCTCGTGCCCCGCGACATCGCCTCCCGCGCCGCCAAGAACGTCTGCGACGAGGGCCGCGGCGTCGGCCCCGGAGGTCAGGGCGTGTACCTGGACTTCGCCGACGCCATCCGCCGCATGGGCAAGGACAAGGTCGCCGAGAAGTACGGCAACCTCTTCGACATGTACGAGCGGATCACCGCGGAGAACCCCTACGAGGTCCCTATGCGGATCTACCCCGCCGTGCATTACACGATGGGCGGGCTGTGGGTCGACTACGACCTCCAGACCACCGTCCCCGGCCTCTTCGCCATCGGCGAGGCCAACTTCTCCGACCACGGGGCCAACCGCCTCGGTGCCTCCGCGCTGATGCAGGGCCTCGCCGACGGCTACTTCGTCCTGCCGTCCACCATCAACGACTACCTCGCCCGCAACCCGCACCACGACACCGTGGACGCCGGCCACCCCGAGGTGCGGGCCGCCGTCGACGAGACCCGGTCACGCGTCGAGAGGCTGCTCGCCGTCGACGGCGACCGCACCCCCGACTCCTTCCACCGCGAGATCGGCGAGCTCATGTGGGAGTACTGCGGCATGGCCCGAACCGACGCCGGGCTCCGCAAGGCACTCGCCCGCATCCCCGAGATCCGCGCGGAGTTCTGGCGGCGGATCAAGGTGCCGGGTACCGGCGAGGAGTTCAACCAGTCACTGGAGAAGGCCAACCGCGTCGTCGACTACCTGGAGCTCGCCGAGCTGATGTGCCTCGACGCCCTCCACCGCGAGGAGTCCTGCGGCGGCCACTTCCGCGAGGAGTCCCAGACTCCGGACGGCGAGGCCGCCCGCCGCGACGAGGAGTTCGGCTACGCCGCCGCCTGGGAGTTCACCGGCGACGGAAAGCCCCCCGTCCTGCACAAGGAAGACCTGGTCTTCGAGTACGTCCACCCCACCCAGCGGAGCTACGCATGAGGATCGACCTGCGCGTCTGGCGGCAGAAGAACGCCGACGCCCCCGGCACCATGGTCACGTACCAGGTCGACGGCATCTCGCCCGACATGTCCTTCCTGGAGATGCTCGACACGCTCAACGAGGACCTCATCCTGCGCGGCGAGGAGCCCGTCGCCTTCGACCACGACTGCCGTGAGGGCATCTGCGGCGCCTGCAGCCTCGTCATCAACGGCGACGCCCACGGCCCCGAGCGCACCACCACCTGCCAGCTGCACATGCGGTCCTTCGCCGACGGCGACACCATCGACGTCGAGCCCTGGCGGGCCGCCGCCTTCCCCGTGGTGAAGGACCTGGTCGTGGACCGCGGCTCCTTCGACCGCATCATCCAGGCCGGCGGCTACATCACCGCCCCGACCGGTTCAGCGCCCGAGGCGCACGCCACCCCCGTGCCCAAGGCCGACGCCGACCACGCCTTCGAGCACGCCGAGTGCATCGGCTGCGGCGCCTGCGTGGCGGCCTGTCCGAACGGCTCGGCGATGCTGTTCACCTCGGCCAAGATCAATCACCTCAACGTGCTGCCCCAGGGCTCCCCGGAACGCGAGACCCGCGTCCTGGACATGGTCGCGGCCATGGACGACGAGGGCTTCGGCGGCTGCACCCTCACCGGCGAGTGCGCGACCGCCTGTCCGAAGGGCATCCCGCTGCCGTCGATCGCCGCGATGAACCGCGAATGGCTGCGCGCGGTCCGCAAGGGGGGTCGCTGACCGGCCCTCCTGTCGCTGACCTGGGCACACCGGTCGGAAACCGTCCCGGACGGCTTGCCCGCGGGCTTCGCCGGGTGAAGATCAGCACAGGTGTACTCCGGCCACTTGCGTGAATCCTGAACGGCAGGAAAGGTTGGGGTGAACGACGGCATCCACCCCTGCCAGGTCCCGTCACCTCGGGTGCCCAGCAACAGGATTACCCATGAGGTGACTGTATTGTCCCGCTTTCCGCTGCCCAAGAAGCTGCGCCGAGTGGCCCGGGCGGCACTGCGCCGCACCCCGCTCCGTCCGGGAGTACCCCGCCAGCCCACGGTGGCGCAGCGCGAACGGCTCGACGCGCCGTCCGCGTCGGCCGCTCCCACCGCTCCGGCCCGGACCCGCGAGGACGAACTGCTGGAGACGCTGACCGGAGTCGTCCGCCACCGCGGCCGGCTGGCCGTGGTCCGCGACGACCTGCTGCCCGCCGGAGCCCGCGACGCCAACCTCCGCACGGCCGCCGAAGCACTGGAGGCAGCAGGCCTCCCGTACGGCCTGGTGCCCGACGGCGGCCTGCTGCACCGGGTCGCCGTCGCCCCCGGTGACCGGGAGCCGGCGCTCAAGGCGCTGGCGGAGGCGTGCACCGGCCTGCCGGTGTACGCCGTCCTGCTCGGCGATGGGGGAGAGCTGGCGGAAGTCCTGGCGGAACGGCTTCCCGAGGCGGTCACCGAGACCGAGCACCCCGACCGGCAGCCCGCCCCGCCCACCTCGGACTCCGGCCGGAACGACACCGGGGAGGACACCCCCGGCCGGGACGACGCCGGTGTGACCGGCCAGGCCCCGGCCGACCCCGCCAGGCAGGTCAAGGGCATCCGGCTCCACCAGCCCGTGGTCACCACCGGCCGCACCGTCCACTACGGCTCCGACCACGGATGCGACCTGGAGTTCTGGGACCCCGACAACGACGGCACCGGAGGCGTCGCCGCCCTCCGCGAGACGCCGTACGGCTGGTGGGTGCCCTCCCTCACCGCCACCACGGCCACCCGCGTCGGCGACCGCGACTACCCCGTCGTCGACGCCTTCGTCCGCAGCTTCGCGCCCGACGTCGACTTCCCCGTCGACGCCGTGATCACCTGGGTCGACGCCTCCGACCCCGACTGGCGCCGACGCCGCCGGCAGACCCGCGCCGCCCTGGACGGAACCGCCGCCCCCGTCGACGACGCCGAGCACCGCTACCGCGACCGCGGCGAACTGCGCCACTGCCTGCGTGCCATCGCCGCCTACGCGCCGTGGATCCGCCGGATCTTCCTGGTCACCGACAATCCGGTGCCCGACTGGCTGGTCACCGACCACCCGGGCCTGACCGTCGTCACCCACCAGGAGCTGTTCGCCGACCCCGGCGCCCTCCCCGTCTTCAACTCGCACGCCATCGAGAGCCAGCTGCACCGCATCCCCGGCCTCGCCGAGCACTTCCTCTACTTCAACGACGACATCTTCCTGGGCCGCCCGCAGCTGCCGGGTGCCTACTTCCTCCCCTCCGGACTGCCCAAGGTGTTCCACGACTGGAGGGCCATCCCGCCGGACGTCCCCGGCTCCGAGGACGACGTCTACACCGCCTCGCAGAAGGCCACCCGACGCGCCGTCGAGGCGGCCGCGGGCCGGACGTACGTCCGCATCCTGGCGCACACCCCCTACCCGCTGAGCCGCTCCCTGTGCACCGCCGCCGAGGAGCGCTTCCCTGAGGAACTGACCGCCACCAGCCGTTCCGCGTTCCGCAGCGCCACCGACCTCGCCCCGGTCACGCTGGCCGCGCACCTGGCCCTGGCCACCGGCCGGGCCGTCGAGGGCGACCTCGCCCACGAGTACTTCGGGACCGGCTGGAACGACACCGTCCACCGCCTCCCCGAACTGGTCCACCACCGCTGGGCCGACGCCTTCTGCCTCGCCGACGACGACGGGGACGAACTGTCCGCGGACGAACAGCACCGCGCCGTGGCCGCCTTCCTGGCGGCGTACTTCCCGGTGCCCTCGCCGTACGAGCACGGGCCGCAGCACCCCGGCGAGGGTGTGCCCGGTGACGGCACGTCCGGCGACTCCGGGAGCGGAGCCGTCGAAGCCGCTCCGGAGGCCTGAGCCGATCGGCTGACCCGCCCCGTCCGGCCCGTGCCGGACCGGACCCGCGCCCGGGCCATGGGCGACAGTGTCGCCCATGGCACCCATGGCACCGAAGGCGCTCCCACGCAGAACCGTGCTTGCGGCGGGTATCGCGGGTATCACGGGCATCCCGGCGGTGGCCGGCCTCACCGGCTGCGCCGCGGAGGAGCCCCGGCCCGGCCCGGCCCCCGGCCCGCAGGCGGGCGCCGACACGCTGGTCATGCTGATCCGGCACGCGGAGAACCCGTACCCGGGCGACGTCGGCGAGGACGACGAGGGCAACGACGACCCCGGCTCGCTGGCCGGCCGGGGCCGCCGCCGGGCCGAGGGCCTGCCCGCCCTGTTCGGGCCGGCGGCCCGGGTCCCGCTGCCCCGGCCCGCCTCGCTGTTCGTGTGCGGCGGGTCCGTCGCCCGCTCCCGGCAGACCGTGGCCCCGCTGGCCGAAGCGCTCCGCCTGCCGCTCCGGGACCGGATCGCGGTGGGCAAGGAGACCGCGCTGGCCCGGGCCGCACTCGCCGCCCCCGCACCGGTCCTGATCTGCTGGGAACACCACGGCTTCCCCCGGCTGATCCAGGCCCTCGGTGCCGCAGGCGCCCCCGGCGTTCCCGCCGCCTGGCCGGACCGCTACGACCTGGTCTGGCTGTTCACCCGGCGCCGCGGCACCTGGACCTTCCGCGAACAGGGCCAGCACCTCCTGCCCGGCGACGTCTGACCCGAGACCGCCCGACACTGCCCGCCGCCGCTCGCCCGCCGCCGCCCGTACGGTGGCGGCCCGGTGCCCCGCGTTACGTCAGCGTTCCGTCAGCGGGGCCGCCCCCAGGGCACGCGCCAGGTACGCCGCCGTACGGCTGCCGGCCGCGCGCGCCACCTCCCCCGGCGGGCCCGCCGCCACCACCCGGCCGCCCGCCGCTCCGCCGCCCGGACCGAGGTCGACCACCCAGTCCGCGCCCGCCACCACCGCCATGTCGTGCTCCACGACCACCACCGAGTGCCCCGCGTCCACCAGCCCGTGCAGCTGCCGCATCAGCACCTCCACGTCCGCCGGGTGCAGCCCGGTCGTCGGCTCGTCCAGCAGGTACAGGGTGTGCTCCCGGCGCAGCCTCTGCAGCTCCGCCGCCAGCTTGATCCGCTGCGCCTCGCCGCCCGACAGCTCGGTCGCCGGCTGCCCCAGCCGCAGATAGCCCAGCCCGATCTCCGCCAGCGCACCCAGGCTGCGCGCCGCCGCGGGCACGCCGGCGAAGAAATCCGCCGCCGACTCCACGGTCAGGCCCAGCACTTCGGCGATGTTCAGCCCCCGGTACCGCACCCGCAGGGTCTCCTCGTTGTAGCGGGCTCCCGCACAGACCGGGCAGGGCGCGTACGTACTCGGCAGGAACAGCAGCTCCACCGAGACGAAGCCCTCGCCCTGGCACTCCTCGCACCGCCCGCCCGCCACGTTGAACGAGAAGCGTCCCGCCTTCCAGCCCCGCGCCCGCGCATCCTCGCCCGCCGTGAACAGCCGCCGCACCACGTCGAACAGCCCGGTGTACGTGGCCAGGTTGGACCGGGGCGTCCGCCCGATCGGTTTCTGGTCCACCTCCACCAGCCGTCGCACCGCGAACTCCCCGTCCCCCGCGATCCGTTCCCGTACCGCGTCCGCCAACACCCCGCCGACCAGCGTGGACTTACCCGAACCGGAGACCCCGGTCACCGCCGTGAACACCCCCAGCGGGAACTCGGCCGACAGCTCCCGCAGATTGTTCCGGCTGACCCCGGACAGCCGGACCGACGCCCCCGCCCCGCCCCGCACCGGCCTCGGCTCCCGCTGCCGCCCGCCCCCGGCGAACAGGTACGGGGCCGTCGCCGAGCCGGGTACGCCGGCCAGCGCCGCCGGCGGCCCGCTGTGCAGCACCCGGCCGCCGTGCTCACCGGCCAGCGGACCCACGTCCACCAGCCAGTCGGCGTGCCGCACCACGTCCAGGTGGTGCTCCACCACGAACACCGTGTTCCCGGCGGCCTTCAGCCCGTCCAGCACGCCCAGCAGCGCCTCGGTGTCGGCCGGGTGCAGCCCGGCGGAGGGCTCGTCCAGCACGTAGACCACCCCGAACAGCCCGGACCGCAGCTGTGTGGCCAGGCGCAGCCGCTGCAGCTCGCCGGCGGACAGGCTGGGCGCGGTGCGGTCCAGGCTGAGGTACCCCAGCCCCAGCTCGACCACGGACCCGATCCGCGACCGCAGATCGGCCGCGAGGACCCGAGCCGCCTCATCGGTCCCGGACGGCCCGGACGGCCCGGACGGCCCGGACAGCCCGGACGGCTCGGACGGCCCGGACCGTCCCGCGTCCGCCCCCTCGGCCAGTACGCCGTCCAGGTCGGTCAGCGGCAGCGCGGCCAACTCGGCGATCGTACGGCCGGCGAAGGTGACGGCGAGCGCCTCGGGCCGCAGCCGCGCACCCCCGCAGGCCGCACACGGCGCGTCGGTGAGGAACTTCTCCGCCCGGGCCCGCAGGGTGGCGCTCTTGCTGTCGGCGAAGGTTCGCATCACCCAGCGGTGCGCGCTCATGTACGTGCCCTGGTAAGGGCGTTGGATCCGGTCCGCCTCGCGCACCGGGTGCACGGTCACCACCGGCTGCTCCTCGGTGAAGAGGATCCACTCCCGCTCCCCGGCCGGAAGCTCCCGCCAGGGCCGGTCCACATCGTGCCCCAGCGCCTCCAGGACGTCCCGGAGGTTCTTCCCCTGCCAGGCGCCGGGCCAGGCGGCGATGGCCCCCTGACGGATCGACAGGCCCGGGTCGGGAACCAGGAGTTCCTCGCTGGTTCGGTGGATCCTGCCGATGCCGTGGCAGGAGGGGCAGGCCCCGGCGGCCGTGTTCGGCGAGAAGGCGTCGGAATCCAGCCGCCCGGCCCCGGGCGGATAACTCCCGGCCCGGGAGAACAGCATCCGCAGCGAATTGGACAGCAGGGTGACCGTCCCCACCGACGACCGCGCCCCGGGCGCGGACCGCCGCTGCTCCAGCGAGACGGCCGGCGGCAGGCCGCTGATCGAGTCCACCTTCGGCGCGCCGATCTGGTGGATCAGCCGCCGGGCGTACGGGGCCACCGACTCGAAGTAGCGGCGCTGCGCCTCGGCGTAGACGGTGCCGAAGGCGAGCGAGGACTTCCCCGACCCGGAGACCCCGGTGAACACGGTCAGCGCGTCACGCGGAAGGTCCACGTCCACCGCGCGCAGGTTGTGCTCCCTGGCTCCCCGGACACGGATGAACGAGTCTGCGGGCTGCTGCATTCGTCCCAGTTTAGGGGGTGTGTGTCAGCGCAGTCCCGGCGGCCCGGCGGGCGACTCGGCAGGCGTCCCGGCAGGCGGGGCCGGCCGGGTGAGCCCGGTCGGCCCGGTCGGCCCGGTCGGCCCGGTCAGCCCGGCCAGCCGGGCCAGCCGGGAGAAGGAGTCCACCAGTGCCTCGCGATCGTGGGAGGAGGTGGTCACCAGCAGCTCGTCCGGGGCGGTCGACTCCGCCACCGCCGCCAGCCCGGCCGCGACCTGATCCTCCGTCCCGTGGATGTGTCCGGCCAGAGCCCGCTCGTAGAACTCCCGTTCCCTGGGCGACATCTCCAGGGCCGCCACCTCCTCCGCGGGCATCAGCGGGGGGAAGCTGCCGTGGGTCCGCGAGTACGCTGCCGACCACGCTTCCGGGACCAGCAGCCGCCGGGCCTCCTCCTCGGTGGCCGCTACGGCGACCGTGCCCGAGACGATCACGTACGGCCGCTCGCACCGGGCCGACGGGCGGAACTCCCGGCGGTAGCCGTCGACGATCTTCAGCACCCGGTCCCGGTCCCGCAGATCGCCCACGACCAGAGGCAGTCCGGCCCGCGCGGCGATGCCCGCGCCCTCCCCGGTGGCCAGGACGAAGGCGGGGACGCGCAGTCCCTCCGCGGGCCGGGCGTGGACCTGGGGGTGGGCCGTCTGGGTGCCGTCGAGCCAGCCGAGCAGTTCCGTCAGCTGCTCCTCGAAGCCGTCGGCGTCGGTCCGGTCCCGCCCCAGGGCCCGCCGGATGCCACCGGTGAAACCCACCGACCGGCCCAGCCCCATGTCGATCCGGCCCGGGAACAGCGACTCCAGCACCCCGAACTGCTCGGCCACCACCATCGGCTGGTGGTTCGGCAGCATCACCCCGCCCGTGCCGACCCGGATCCGGTCCGTGGCCGAGGCCACCGCGGCGGCCAGCACGGTCGGTGCCGAGCCCGCCACCCCCGGCACGCTGTGGTGTTCGGAGACCCAGAAGCGGTGGTACCCGAGCGCCTCGGCCCGCCGGGCCAGGTCCACCGTGTCACGCAGTGCCCGGGGCCCGTCCGAGCCCTGGCGGATACGGGACCGGTCGAGGATCGACAACCTCGGGATCATCGGTGCAATGGCCATATGCATCTCAACACCCGGCGGCGGCCCGGATTCCCGAGCGGCCTCTGTCACCCCCTGGTCCTAGGCTGCACACATGAGCGATTCCAGCCGAAGCCGGCGGCCGCTGGCCGTCTTCGACATCGACAACACCCTGGCCGACACCGCGCACCGGCAGCACTGCCTGGAGCGGCGCCCCCGGGACTGGAAGGGGTTCTTCCGGAAGGCCCCGGCCGACCCGCCGCTCGACCGCGGAGTGGCCCTGGCCCTGGAGGCGGCCGCCGAGTGCGAGGTCGTGTACCTCACCGGTCGTCCGGAGCACTGCCGTGCCGACACCCTCGACTGGCTGACCCGGCACGGGCTGCCCGAGGGCCGGCTGTTCATGCGGGGCAACGCGGACCGCAGGCCCGCCCGCCTCACCAAGCTGGAGGCGCTGCAGCGGCTCGCCCGCGGCCGCGAGCTGCGGGTGCTCGTCGACGACGACGAGCTGGTCTGCCAGGCGGCCCGGGCCGCCGGGTTCCCGGTGCTCCTCGCCGACTGGGCGGAGAAGGCCCCGGAGCTCAGGCTGGCCCAGGAGGGTGCGGGCCGCACCTGACGCGGCGCAGGCCCGGCTCCGTGCCGGGCCCGCCCGCCCGCCCGTACGCCGGGCAGGACAGCCGGTACGCCGGGCAGGCCCGCCCGTAAGACCGGTCAGTCCTCTCCCTCGAGGCGGAAGCCGACCTTGAGTCCCACCTGGTAGTGCGCGATCTGGCCGTTCTCGATGTGCCCGCGCACCTGAACCACCTCGAACCAGTCGAGATTCCTCAGCGTCTGCCCGGCCCGGGCGACGCCGTTACGGATGGCCTGGTCGATGCCCTCGGTCGAGGTCCCGACGATCTCGGTCACGCGATAGGTGTGGTTCGACATGTGGTTCTCCACGGTGTGAGCGATGCCTTGTTCCACCGTGCCCCAGTAAGGGCGGCTCCGCGATATTTGCGAAGAGAATCCCGGGCGTCAGGCCCTTGATCCGGCCACATGGTCTATGCCAATTTCGAGCCAGCTTTGGTACAGACCAGAAGGTGACCTTCGTGAAGAGACGCTTCCTCGCCGTGTGCGCCGCCCTCGTCGCGGCAACCTCCCTGACCGCATGCGGCGCCCTGCCCGGAAAAGGCGGGGCATCCGGAAAGGTGACGCTCTGGCTGATGAAGGGCAGCGCCTCGGACGCGTTCATCCAGAAGTTCACCGAGAGCTACGAGGCCGAGCATCCGGGCGTCGACCTCGAGGTGAAGATCCAGGAGTGGACCGGCATCGGCGACAAGGTCAACGCCGCCCTCAAGGGCACCGGCCCGGAGCGCGCCGACGTCATCGAGGTCGGCAACACCCAGGTCGCCCAGTACATCGAGACCGGCGGCCTCTCCGAGCTCACCCTCGAAGGACTGCGCGAATGGGGCAGCCGGGACTGGCTCAAGGGCCTCGCCGACCCGGGCAGCATCAACGGCGCCCAGTACGGCATCCCCTGGTACGCCGCCAACCGGGTGGTCATCTACAACAAGGACCTCTTCGAGAACGCCGGCATCAAGAACCCGCCGAAGAACCGCCAGGAATGGCTGGCCGCCACCCAGAAGCTCGACAAGGGCGACCGTCAGGGCATCTACCTGCCCGGCCAGAACTGGTACGTCCTCGCCGGCTTCATCTGGGACGAGGGCGGCGAGCTCGCCGTCGAGGGCAACGGCGTGTGGACCGGGACCCTCGACACCCCCCAGGCCCTGGCCGCCATGGACTTCTACAAGGACCTCCACGCCCTCGGCGACGGCCCGGCCGGCGCCGACGAGGAGACGCCCCCGCAGGCCGAGGTCTTCGCCCGCGGCCAGGTCGCCCAGATCATCGCCCCGCCCGGGCAGGCTGCCCAGATCGAGTCCCTCAACCCCGCGCTCAAGGGCAGGCTCGGCTACTTCCCGATCCCGGGGAAGACCTCCGACAAGCCCGGCGCCGTCCTCACCGGCGGCTCCGACCTGATCATCCCGGCGAACACCCCGAACCGGAGCGCCGCCATCGATGTGATCACCGCCCTGGTCAGCGAGAAGTGGCAGACCGAGCTCGCCCGGACGATGAGCTACGTGCCGAACAAGCCCGCCCTCGCCTACGCCGTCCAGGGCAACGACGGGGCCACCGCCATGACCGCCGGAGCCGCCCAGGGCCGGGCCACCCCGAAGTCCGCCCGCTGGGCGGAGGTCGAGGCCAAAAACCCGATCAAGCCCTACATGACCGCCGTACTCTCGGGACAGGACCCCAGGCAGGCGGCCCGGGCCGCGGGCGAAACGATCGGCAAGGTCCTCAGCTCCGACCGCTGACCCGATCGCCGCCCGGCAGCCGTCCCGATCGCCGCCCGGCAGCCGTCCCGGCGGCTGCCCGGAGTCGCTCCGGCAGCCGCCCCGGCGGCTGACTCCCGGCATTCAGCGTCCGCACATCCAACTGCCGCTGCGAGGTCACGTCGAATCCAGCCGGTCACGGAAAAAGTAGAGAGAGCCAGGCCAGGACCGCCGGCCTGGCTCTCCGCGTCCGGACCAGGAGCTGCCATGACCATCGCCCCCCTGTCCCCAGTCCAGCCGCTCGCCCCCACCACCCCCAGGTACACCGTCCGGCTCGCCCGCGACGAGTCCGAGGTGCGCGCCGCCCAGCGGCTGCGCCACCAGGTCTTCGCCGGTGAGCTCGGTGCCCGACTGGATGGCCCCGAGCCCGGCTTTGACATCGATGCCTTCGACGCCTACTGCGACCACTTGCTCGTCATCGAGGAGGAGACCGAACAGGTCGTCGGCACCTACAGGCTGCTGCCGCCGGAACGCGCCGCCGTCGCCGGCCGCCTCTACTCCGACGGCGAGTTCGACCTCTCCGCCCTCGACCCCATCCGCCCCGACCTGGTCGAGGTCGGCCGCTCCTGCGTCCACCCCGCCCACCGCAACGGCGCCGTCATCGCCCTGATCTGGGCCGGACTGGCCCGCTACATGGACCGCACCGGGCACAACTGGCTGGCCGGCTGCTGTTCGGTACCGCTCGCCGACGGCGGTGTCCTCGCCGCCGCCACCCGCGACACCGTCCTGACCCGCAACCTCGCCCCCGAGGAGTACCGGGTCACCCCGCACCGGCCCTGGAACCCCGAGGGGATCACCTTCCCCGACCGGTCCGAACTGCCCCCGCTGCTCCGCGGCTACCTCCGGCTCGGCGCCTGGGTCTGCGGAGAACCCGCCCTCGACGCCGACTTCGGCTGCGCCGACCTCTACGTCCTGCTCTCCCTGCGCCGGACCAACCCCCGCTACCTCAAGCACTTCCTCTCCCTCGTCCCCTCCGCATGAGCACCTGGCTCCCCACCGCCCCCTGCACCCCCGCGGCCTGTGCCACGCACACCGGCCGGGCCGCGGCCGTGCCGCGCGCCGTGCTCCGGCTCGCCGCGGCCCTCGCCCTGGTCCTCCTCGGGATCCTCGGCGCCCCGCCCACCCGGATGCTCCCGGCCCGCCCCCGCCACGCGGTCACCCGCACCTGGTGCACCGCGCTGCTCAGGGCCTTCGGTGTCCGCGTCACCGTCCACGGCAGCACCGGGCCCGACGGCGCCCGCCTGCTCGTCGCCAACCACATATCCTGGCTGGACATCCCCCTGATCGCCGCCGCCGTGCCCAGCCGGATGCTCGCCAAGAGCGAGATCGGCCGCTGGCCCGTCATGGGCCGGCTCGCCGCGCAGGCCGGCACGCTCTTCATCGAACGCGACCGGATCCGCTCCCTGCCCGGCACCGTCGCCACCCTCACCCGCGCCCTGCTCGCCGGCGACCGGGTGACCGTGTTCCCCGAGGGCAGCACCTGGTGCGGCCGCGCCCAGGGGCGCTTCCGCCGGGCCGCCTTCCAAGCCGCCCTCGACGCCCGGGCCCCCGTACAGCCCCTCCACCTCGCCTACACGCTGCCCGACGGAAGCCCGGCCACCGCGCCCGCCTTCGTCGGCGACGACCCCCTCGCCGCCTCCCTCTGGCGGATCCTCCGGGCCCGCGGGATCCACGCCGAGGTCACCCTGCTGCCGCGGATCCCGCCGGGATGGCACGCCGACCGGCGGTCCCTGGCCGCGGCCGCAGAGGCCGCGGTCGGCACCGCCGCCGGCGTGCCCTTCGTCCCCTACCCGTACTCCTATGCGGCCCCGGACACCCGCCCGGAGGCTTCCGCGGGTGCCTCCCGGCCCGAGCCGCCGGCCACCGACAGCGACA
Organism: Streptomyces sp. NPDC048603; assembly: GCF_043199475.1. NCBI lineage: Bacteria > Bacillati > Actinomycetota > Actinomycetes > Kitasatosporales > Streptomycetaceae > Streptomyces > Streptomyces sp. NPDC048603. The sequence goes on from NZ_JBICVY010000002.1 coordinate 633,439, forward strand.
GCGCGAAGCGGCCCGCAGCGTCCGTCCACCACTGGGCCAGCTCCAGGCCCGCAGCAGCCAGTTCCTCCTGAACGCCCTGGCGGCGGAACTTCGCCGAGACCTCCGTGAGGATCTCCTCACCCGCCTCGAACGGCACCACCAGGTCCAGCGCCCGGATCTTCACCGCCAGCTCCGACCGCGCCCGCAGCCGCATCTCGATCCACTCCTCCTCCCGGTTCCACACCGCCACGTGGTCGAAGTCGGCCGGACGGAAATCCGCGTCCAGTTCCCGGTCGATCACCGCCAGGACGTTCCGGTTGAACTCGGCCGTCACCCCTTGCGCGTCGTCGTACGCCGCCACCAGCACGGACCCCTCCTTCACCAGGTCCGTACCCATCAGCAGCGCGTCACCGGGCGACAGCATCGCCCGTACCGCCTTCAGGAACACCGCCCGCTCCGGCGGCAGCAGATTGCCGATCGTGCCCCCCAGGAACACCACCAGCCGCGGGGCGGGGGTGTCCGGCAGGAGCAGCGGCTTTGTGAAGTCCGCCAGCAGCGCGTGCACACGGAGCCGGGGATGCTCCGCCAGCAGCGCGTGCGCCGCCCCGGTCAGGGCGCTCTCGCTCACGTCCACCGGTACGTACGCCTCCAGCGCGGGCAGCGCCTCGATCAGGTGCCGGGTCTTCTCCGAGGACCCCGACCCCAGCTCCACCAGCGTCCGCGCACCCGTCACCGCGGCGATCTCCTGCGCCCGTTCCAGCAGGATCTCCCGCTCCGCGCGCGTCGGGTAGTACTCCGGCAACCGGGTGATCTCCTCGAAGAGTTCACTGCCCCGGGCGTCATAGAACCATTTCGGCGGCAGCACCTTGGGGAAGCGGGTGAGACCGTGCAGCACGTCCTCGCGCAACGCCCTTTCCGCGGCGTGCTCGTCCAGCGTGCGGGTCAACTCGAAGTCGTTCACAGGCCGTTCTCCTCGTGCTTCTGGATGGGCTCGTGCTCCTGGAGGGGGACGAGCGGTGCCACCGGCAGCGGGTCGACCACCACCCGGGTCCGGGTGGCGGTCAGCACGCTCCGGTCCGGCACCTCGCACCAGCGCGGATCGTCGTCGTACGGTTCGGACGCCACCACCGTCCGGCCGCCTCCCGCGGCCTCCGGCTCGGCCAGGTACCAGAGGGAGTCCCCACAGGCCGTGGCCGCGATCGACCCCCCGTCGGTGAGCAGCAGGTTCAGCCGTGAACCCGGCACGGCCGCCCACAGCTCGCGCACCGCCCCGGCCAGTGCGTCGCCGAGCCCCTCACCCGCCCGCAGCCGCCGCAGCACCAGCGCCCACACGAACGCCGAGTCCGACCGCGCCGCCAGCGACAGCAGATCGGCCGGCGGTAGCCCGGCAGCCGGACCCGCGGGGTGGGCGAGGGCCTCCGGCCAGTCCCGCAGCACCCCGTTGTGGCTGAACAGCCACGGCCCCTCCGAGAAGGGCGCCGCGGCCGCCTCCCCGTCCGACGACGGATGCGTGGCATCGCGTACGGCGGCCAGAACGGCCCCGCTGCGCACCACCCGGGCGAGGTCCGCGAAGGCGGCGTCGCCCCACACCGGTTTCCCGCGCCGGTAGCGGGCCGGAACCGGATCGCCCTCCGCGTACCAGCCCAGGCCGAACCCGTCGGCGTTGACCGTGCCGTGCTGCTGCCGGCGCGGCTCCCACGCCTGCCGCACGAGCGAGTGCTCGGGGTCGGTGAGCAGCTTCCCCAGCCGGACGACCGGTCCGACGTAGGCGATGTGACGGCACATCAGACGTCCCTCACGGTGCGGAAGCCGGAGAAGATCTGCCTCCGGGCCGGCAGGTCCCAGTTGCGGAACGTGCCCCGGCAGGCCACCGGGGCCACCGCGAAGGAGCCCCCGCGCAGCACCTTGTGCGCGGACCCGAAGAACACTTCCGAGTACTCCCGGTACGGGAACGCGCGGAAGCCCGGGTACGGCAGGAAGTCGCTCGACGTCCACTCCCACACGTCACCGATCAGCTGCCGCACCCCCAGCGGGGACGACCCCGCCGGGTAGCTGCCCACCGGGGCCGGACGCAGGTGCCGCTGGCCCAGGTTCGCGTGCTCGGGCGTGGGGGCGGAGTCCCCCCACGGATAGCGGGTGGACCGACCGCTCACCGGGTCGAACCGGGCCGCCTTCTCCCACTCGGCCTCGGTGGGCAGCCGCCGCCCGGCCCACCGGGCCCAGGCGTCCGCCTCGTACCAGCTGACGTGCAGCACCGGCTCGTCCGGAGGTACCGGCTCGGTCACCCCGAACCGCCGACGCAGCCACTGGCCGGCTTCCCGGTGCCAGAACAACGGGGCCCCGATGCCGTGCCGGTGGATCTGCTCCCAGCCCTCGGCGGCCCACCAGCGGGGCTCCGCGTAGCCGCCGTCCTCGATGAACGCCTGGAACGCGGCATTGGTGACCGGGACCGTGTCGATGTGGAAGGCCCCGGTCTGGCGCCGGTGCGCCGGCCGCTCGTTGTCCAGCGACCACGGCTCGGCGGTCGCCGAAGTGCCCATGCTGAACGGGCCTGCGGGGACCAGGACCTCCGGGACCGGCGGAGGGTCGTACGGCGCCTCCGGGGCGGGGTCCGGGGCGGTGAGCACGGGTGGACCCTTGCGCAGCTGATGGGTTATCAGCATCGTTTCGTCGTGCTGCTGTTCGTGCTGCGCGATCATCCCGAAGGCGAACCCGTCGGCGAGCAGCCCGGTCCCTTCCAGCGGGGTCCGCTCCAGCAGGTCGAAGACCCGGCCGCGCACCTCGGCGGCGTACGTGCGGGCGTCGGCGGGATCGAGCAGTGGCAGCTTCGGGCGGTCGGCGCGCGGGTGCGCGAAGGCGTCGTAGAGCGGGTCGATCTCGGGCCGCATCGGCTCCCGGCCGCCCACCCGGCGCAGCAGCCAGAGCTCTTCCTGATTGCCGATGTGGGCGAGGTCCCAGACCAGGGGGGACATCAGGGGGGAGTGCTGGGCGATCAGCTCCGGGTCCGGGACGGCATCGGTGAGCGCGGCGGTCCGCGCCCGGGCGGCGGTGAGCTCGGCCAGGGCCTGGTCGCGGAGGGGGGTCGGCGCGGGGGCGGGCGCGGGGGGTATGGGGTCTGTCGGGGCGGTGAGGCCGGCGTCTGTGGGGGTGGGATGGTTCCTGGTGGTCACTGGTGCGGATCCTTCCCGGGAATCGGGGTCGGTGCCGTGCGTGCGCGTTCCGCCGGCCGGGCGGGGCGGGCCGGGCGCTGCGGTTCGTCGGCGGGGCAGCGGCCCCGGAGGACGTACCGCTCGGTGAAGCCGCCGACGGCGTCCAGCACCTGGCGGGAGGCGCCGAGCCGGGGCAGCGCCTCGGTCGCGGCGCGGAAGCAGGCGACGGCGGCGTTCCGCAGCTCGGGGCCGGCGGCCGGACCACGGCGGGCGGCCGCCCGCCACAGCGGATTGCGGGGCGCGGGGTCCGTTCCGTATTCGTCGGCCAGTCCCTTCACCGCCCGGTAGGCCGTCTCGGAGGCCTCCGGGTCGTCGAACAGGGCGTGCACGACGGCCGTCGGGACCAGCCAGCCGTCGTCCCCCGGCTGCGCGTCGATCATGCGCAACTCCAGGTGTCCGCGCGGCCTGACCGGGGGGAACAGCGTGCTCAGGTGGTAGTGCAGGTCCTCCGCCGTGGCCGGGCGAGGCCCGCGGCCGCGCAGCCACTCGCGGAAGGTCAGTCCGTCCGGGACCGTCCAGGTGGCGGCGGTGTCGGCGTGTGCCCCGTCCTCCGCGGACTTTACGCACATCACCTCGGTGTCCAGCGCGTGTGCGGTCCAGGCGGTACGGGGCTCCAGGTCGAGCGGAGGGGCCAGGGCGCGGCGGGGGTCCAGATCGCCCCACACGCCCTGACGCGAGCACCGCCAGCCGGCGTACCGGCCCTCGCGGGCGGGCGAGTTGGCGAACGCGGACACCAGGACCGCGCCGAGCAGGTGCGCCAGCCGCCAGCGCCGCCCGTAGCCGAGCGGACCGGGTTCGTCGTATCCCGCGTCCACGCAGACCTGCACGGAGGCGGATCCGCACATCATGGTCCGGCCACCCGGGCCGGTGCGGTCGAGATAGGTCTCCATGGCCTCGTAGCGCGGAGTCCCGCGGAGCAGCCGGCGGAGGGGGCGGCGCGGGTCGCGGCCGCTGCCGTGGAGGAAGAGTCCCCGTTCGCCGAGCAGGGACCGGACGGCGGCCAGGTCGGCCTGCAGGCCGTCCACGCACTCGGTGAGCGAGGCGGCGGGGGCCGAGCTGAGTTCGAGCTGGCCGCCGGGCTCCACGGTGAAGCAGGAACCGAGGGGCAGTGCGCCCACGGCGTCGAGAGCGTCCCCCAGCCGGTCGGGGGCCACGGGGCTCCCGGGGCGTTCGGTGTCGAGGACGAGCCATTCGAGCTCCGCGCCCAGCAGGCGGGGCGGGCCCGTCTTGAAACAGATGCCGTGCACCAGCTCCTCGGCCTCGGGTTCGGAGATGGACGTGCTCTGGGCGTGCGGTGCGGGTGAGTCCTGTGGCATGACCGGATCCTTGTCTCCCGTCGTGGACCGTGAGGTCACCCGTGCCTACCCGCCCGCGCCGGGGAGCGAATCGTGTGATGTGGCGATCTCACAAAGAAACGCAAGGAAATTGCGTTGCCGATGGTCGTCGCCGATCACGAGGATTCACGACATGAGCAGCAGATTGCGCGCGATCGCGCAGGAGAACACGGAGATCGTGGCGGCCGGCCGGTACCGGACGCGATCGGGACGGGAGGTCTCCCTCGCCGCCGCCGTGGCGGAAGCCAAGGCCGGAACCAGGATATATGGGCCCGAGTCGGTCATTCCAGGCGAAGGGGTCCTGACTGCTCCCTTCGAAACATCGGTGGAGGTCACGGGGGAGAGCAGCACGGTCGCGGCCCGCAGGCTGGCGGCTTCGGGGCGGGTGGCGGTGCTGAACTTCGCCTCGGCCCGGAATCCGGGCGGCGGCTACCTGCGCGGGGCGAAGGCGCAGGAGGAGGCGCTGTGCCGGGCTTCGGCCCTGTACGAGACGCTGCTGGAGGCGCCGGAGTACTACGCGACCCACCGCGCGGAACGCAGCACGTTCTACACCGACCGGGTGATCCACTCGCCCGGCGTCCCCGTGTTCCGGGACGATCGGGGCGAGCTGCTGGAAACCCCGTTCCGGGCTTCCTTCCTCACGTCCCCGGCCCCGAACGCGGGCACCATCCGCCGCCAGGAGCCGGGTCGCACCCACGAGATCCCGACCGCCCTCGCCCGACGCGCGGAGCGCGTCCTGGAGACCGCCGCACTGCACGGCTACCCGCAGCTGGTGCTGGGGGCCTGGGGGTGCGGGGTGTTCCAGAACGACCCGGGCGAGGTGGCCGGGGCCTTCGCCGGACTGCTGCGCGAGGGAGGGCGGTTCGCGGGGGTGTTCGAGCGGGTGGTGTTCGGGATCCTGGATCGGGATCCGGGGGTGCAGAGGCTTTTCGAGCGGGCTTTCGAATGAGTTCGGTGAACCGGGGCTTTCGGTGAGCCGGGGCTAGTGCCACCCGTAGAGCTCGCGCAGCCGGTCGACGACCAGGCCGAAGCGTCGGCGGTCCAGTGCGCACGCCTCTCTGCGCATGCCTGTTTCGTGCACGCGCAGGACCCGGTCCACGTCCACCCAGGATTCCCGTCCGGCACCGTCCCAGGGGCCGGAGCCGATCGGCACCCATTCCCGGTGGTGATCGTGCCGCTTGCTGGACAGCTGTACGGCGAGCAGGGTCGGCCCGCTTCCTTCCCGGGCCACGACCAGCACGGGCCGGTCCTTGCCGCGCCCGTCGTTCTCTTCGTAGGGGACCCAGGTCCAGACGATCTCACCGGGGTCGGGATCACCGTCGTGAGCGGGGGCGTAGGAGGTCCGGACGGGTCCGATGGCTCGTGGATCGGCCTCGGTGGTGGCGTCGTGGCCGTACCGTCCGGGGAATTCACCGGCGGAGGGGAGATAGGGCGGCGTCATCCGCGTCAGGGTACGCCGAAAGAGGGGTGGGGGAGGGGGATGGGTGGGGGAGGGGATGGGCGTGTCTTGGGTGAGCGGGGGTGGGGGTGGGTGGGGGTGAGGGTGGGGTGTGCCGGGGCTTCGCTGGGTCGGCGTCTGGTGGGTGCCCGGGGGCTGCCCGTCAGTCCCAGTGTCATTCCGTGACGGCCGCCGGCGTCAAGGGCGCGACGTTGTCGCGTCGCTTCGCGATTCCGCTTCGCTCCACCCTTGACACCGGCGGCCGTCCCGGAACGACAAGGACTGTCGGGCGGCCCCCGGGGGGATGGCATGGAGGGACCCAAGGCCAGTCGTCACCGGCTTCGGCGGGCACAGGCGGCGGCTGCCGCTCGGCCGGCCGCCCATCCGGGCGGACGCAGAGGTGAAGTCGATCAGATCTACGTAATCCAGCTCGGCCCACGCGCACCAGATCGCTACGCGCTTCTCTTTGTCGGCGGAGGCGGCCCGTCTGGGGTCGGACATAGGCCGCCACCGATCGCTACGCGCTTCTGCTTGTCGGCGGATGCGGGCCGCCGGGGGCTGGACAGAAAGCGCCTGCGAATTAGGTAGGTCGATCCCCCTGTGAAGGCCTGTGCGAATTGGTCTTCTGGGAACGGGTAACTCGATATCGCCTACGAGTCGAGGGCGGAGATCACCGCATGCACGGTGGCGATGTCCTCCTGTCGGCTCAGCGCCCTCGACTTCTGCTGCAGCGTGACGGCGAGCAGGTGGGCCCGTCCGGGATCCAGATCAAGCAGCTTTCGTGCGGCGGCAGCGGATTCGGCCCGAAGGGCCAGGGATATCTCGGGCTGGTCGGCGAATTCCTGTCGGCTGTAGTCGATGAGTGTCACCACGAGACGGGGCAGATAGGCGAGCGGGCTCACCTGGGAGAGCACACGGTACGCCGCAACCCGCTGGCGGATCGGCAGTTCCGCCGATCCCAGAAGTGCGACCCGTGCCCGCAGAACTGCGTCGTGATTGATGTTCGCCGAGTGATTCATGACGGAGATTCTGGAATCCCGACGCTCCCCGAACAAGGCCAACGGACTGTGCCGTTCGCCCTACGAAAACGCCACCGAACCTGTCATGATGGATACGTCTTAACCTCCCGGACCCCTCTCGCCGCCGAAGACGCGCGGCGCCGGCCGCGTCCCGAAGGCCCGTTCCCAAGAGGTCCTTTGGCTCACGGTGAGGCGATGGCGGGCAAGGACGGGGACTTGCGGAGCAGCCACTGTCCGAATGACCGTCGTGGGGGCCGGACCACGACGCGTCCGAAGCTCTTCTTGCCGACGAGCTCCACCCGCAGGGTCACCGACGTACCGGAGGCGGGAGCCTGACGGATCTTCACCTTGCTGAATTCCACTGCCAGGGCATCGGCATCGACCACGATGCCCGGCCTGGTGATCAGCGTCAGGGTCTTGCCGCTCATGTCCATGTCGATCCGCAGGGTGTCCTGGGTGATGACGGCCTGAGTGAAGTCCAGCGTCACCTCGCACCACTCCACCGCAAGTTCGAGCCTCCGAGGCACCACCCAGCGCCCCACGCGCCTGACCGTGCTGAACCTCTGCTCGATCCGGACGACATCCTTGACCCCTGCCACGGCCGTGCCGGCCGAGACGGGCGGCAGGTCGGCGGTGAGCGGTGTCAGCTCGCCGATGGTCCGTGCCGACAGAGCAACCTCCAGGCGCTCGTCCAACTCGTCCGAGGTCAGCAGCCCGTCCCCCGCCGCGACCCGCAGCACGTCCACCACCCGGTCCCGGTCCGCATGGGAGGCCCGCAGTGCGGGCGTCGAGCCAGAGGGCGAGATCTCTCCCGACATGCTTCCGTCCTGGTGCGTCGACGTCTTCGCGCGATGCAGCCACCGGCGCGACTGATGAACTAACGCTATATCGCGACATGCGTCTCGGTCAGCCCTGTCAACCATTGTCGATGTGCCCCGAGTTGACGGCCCGCGTCCAGCCACCGACGGCCGTATCCGCCGCCCGTCCGGAGTCCGTGCCGATCGCAGCTGTCCGCCCTTCGGCAGCCCGCACCCGCCGAGAAACAGGAGCGCGTAGTGATCGTGGGCGGTCTATGTCCGGCCCCCGGCGGCCCGTATCCGCTGAGAAAGCAGGAGCGCGTAGCGATCTGGTGCGCGTGGGCCGAGCCGGCTTACGTAGATCTGATCGACTTCGATTCCGCGTCCGCCCGGATGGGCGGCTGGCCGAGCGGCAGCCGCCGCTCGTGCCCGCCAACGCCCCGGCCAAGGGAGCCTGGGTCCCTCCATGCCATTCCCCCGGGGGCCGCCCGACAGTCCTTGTCGTTCCGGGACGGACGTCGGGGTCAAGGGTGGCCCGAAGGGCCATCGCCGGAGGCGACGCGACCGAAGGGAGCGCCCTTGACGCCGACGGCCGGCACGGAACGACACTGGGACTGACGGGCAGCCCCCGGGCACCCCCAGACGCCGTCCACGGAAGTCTGCCCACCCCACCCCCACCCCCACCCCCACCGCCCTCCCCCCCCACCAGCCGCCCCACGACCGCTCCGGCCGTGCCCGGCGCAGCCCACCGTTGACATGCCGTGACGGCCCGGCGGAGACTGCGCTCGCACACGCCCGCACGCGTGTGCCCGACTCAGGAGAGAGCCATGCACATCCGCGACGTGTACGTCGTCGACGCCGTCCGCACCCCCATCGGCAAGTTCGGCGGCGCGCTCGCCGGCGCCCGTCCCGATGACCTCGCCGCCCACGTCGTCCGCGCCCTCGTCGACCGGACTCCGCAGCTCGACCCGGCCCGCATCGACGACGTCGTCCTCGGTGACGCGAACGGTGCAGGTGAGGACAACCGCGACGTCGCCCGCATGGCCGTGCTGCTCGCCGGGCTGCCGGTCACCGTGCCCGGCGTCACCGTCAACCGTCTCTGCGGCTCCGGTCTGGAGGCCGTGATCCAGGCCGCCCGCGCCATCGCGCTGGGTGACGCCTCCATCGCCATCGCCGGCGGCGTCGAGTCGATGAGCCGCGCCCCGTGGGTCGTCCAGAAGCCCGAGCGTGCCCTGCCCGCCGGGCACCAGCAGATGTGGTCCACCACGCTCGGCTGGCGCATGACGAACCCGAGGATGCCCGCCGAATGGACGGTGTCCCTCGGCGAGGGCGCCGAGCTGATCGCCGACAAGCACGGCATCACCCGCGAGGCCCAGGACGCCTTCGCCCTCGACAGCCACCGGAAGGCCGCCGCCGCCTGGGCGGCGGGGCACTTCGAGGGCGAGGTCGTGCCCTACCCGGACGCGCCGGACCTGGTCCGCGACGAGTGCATCCGCGAGGGGTCCACGCCCGAGGCGCTCGCCCGGCTCAAGCCCGCCTTCCGCACCGACGGCACCGGCACGGTGACCGCGGGTAACGCCTCCCCGCTCAACGACGGTGCCGCGGCCCTCCTGCTCACCGACGAGGCGGGGCTCGCGGAGACCGGCCGCGAGCCGCTGGCCCGGATCCGGGCCTCCGCCGTGACCGGCATCGAGCCGCACCTGTTCGGTCTCGGGCCGGTGGACGCGGTGGAGCGGGCGCTCGCCAAGGCCGGCCGCGGTTTCGCGGATCTCACCTCCTTCGAGCTGAACGAGGCCTTCGCGGCGCAGGCGCTGGGCTGCCTGGCGGCCTGGCCCGAGCTGGATCCGTCGGTGGTCAACCCGCGAGGCGGCGCCATCGCCATCGGCCACCCGCTCGGTGCATCCGGGGCCCGGCTGGCCGGTTCGGTGGCGCACCAGCTCGCCGCGGCCGGCTCGGGCACCGGTCTCGCCGCGCTGTGCATCGGCGTGGGGCAGGGGATCGCCCTCGTCCTGGAACGCTGACCGGCGGCCCGGCGATCAATTCCGGTCATCGCTCGCCTCAACTGCCTGATAACTGAACAGTTTTGGCCTGTCCGGCTGGCTACGATGACCCCTGCCCGAGCCAGCCCGCCGCGCCCCGGAGGCCCTGCCATGCCGCTTCTCGACCCGACCCTCTGGCAGGACGGACCGACGCTGACCGGCGGTCCGGCCCCCGTGGTCGAGCCCGCGACCGGCCGGGTCCTCGCCACGATCGACCTCGCCGCACCGGCCGACGTCGCCGAGGCGGCGGTACGTGCGCGGGCCGCGCAGCCCGGCTGGGCGCGGTCCACCCACCTGGAGCGCGCCGCGGTCCTCCGCCGGGCCGGGGACCTGTTCGCCGGGCACGCCGAGGAGCTGAGCACCTGGCTGGTGCGGGAGTCCGGTTCCATACCCGGCAAGGCCGCCTTCGAACTGCACGTGGCGGCCCAGGAGTGCTACGAGGCGGCCGCCCTGGCCTCCCGTCCCACCGGACAGGTGCTGCGGAGCGAAGCGCCCCGGCTCTCCTACACCACCAGGGTGCCCGCCGGTACGGTCGGGGTGATCGCCCCCTTCAACGCCCCGCTGATCCTGGCGATCCGCTCAGTGGCCCCCGCGCTCGCCCTCGGCAACGCGGTGCTGCTCAAGCCGGACCGGCGCACGGCCGTCTGCGGCGGTCTGGCCCTGGCCGCCGTCTTCGCCGCGGCCGGACTGCCGGACGGGCTGCTGCATGTGCTGCCCGGCGGTGCGGACACCGGAACGGCCGTGGTCACAGAACCCGGCGTCCGCGTCCTGTCGTTCACCGGGTCCACGGCGACCGGCCGGACCGTCGGAGAACTGGCGGGACGCCATCTCAAGCGGGCGCACCTGGAGTTGGGCGGGAACTCCGCGCTCCTCGTCCTCGCCGACGCCGACGTCGAGGCCGCCGTCGCCCAGGCCACCTGGGGCTCGTTCTTCCACCAGGGCCAGATCTGCATGACCGCCGGGCGTCACCTGGTCCACGTCTCGCTCTACGACGAGTACGTCGAACGGCTCGCAGCCAGGGCGGAGTCCCTCGCGGTCGGCGACCCGTACCGGGAGCAGTTCCACCTCGGTCCGGTCATCGACCAGGCCCAGCGGGACCGGATCCACGCGCTGGTGGAGGCCAGCACGGCCCAGGGAGCGAAGCTGGTCGCCGGCGGCACCCACCAGGACCTGTTCTACCGGCCCACCGTGCTCGCGGGTGTCGCCGACGACACCCCCGCCTACGCGGAGGAGGTCTTCGGGCCGGTGGCACCGGTACGGTCCTTCGTCACCGAGGACGAGGCGGTGGCGCTGGCCTCCGGCGGCCCGTACGGCCTCTCCCTCGGCATCGTCACCGCCGACACCGCGCGCGGGCTCGAACTGGCCGAGCGGATCCCCACCGGGATCGCCCACATCAACGACCAGACGGTGAACGACGAGGCGGTGGCCCCCTTCGGCGGCATCGGCGTGTCCGGCACCGGGGCCCGCTTCGGCGGCGAGGCGAACCTGGACGCCTTCACCGAACTCCGCTGGACCACGGCCCGCCGCACCGCGGCCGGGCACCCGTTCTGACCGCCGTTCCGGCCGCCCCTCCCGGCCACCTCTCCCCGTCAGAACTTCCTTTCCCCCAGCGGGTCATCGCCCAGGGCCACCGGGTGCGCGAGCGCGTCCTCGTACGCCGCGCGCCCGAAGGCGTAAGGGCCGATGGCGAGTTCGCCCCATTCCGGGCGGTAGAGCTGCCGGAAGCCGGACCAGGTCACCTCATGCGGTGTGACGGTGACCCGGGCGAGCAGTGGCCAGCACTCCCAGACGCCGCAGCAGCAGCCCAGCAGCGGGATGAGGCCGGTCGAGTCGCCCCACAGTTGCTCCCGCAGCTCCGGCCGGACATCGCCGAGGAAGTGCCGTACCGGGTCGCCGAGGTCTCCCTCCGGCATCCCGTCGTGCTGCCGGAGCACGCGCTCCTCGATGGCTTCCGGGCTGCCGTATTCCTCCGCCTCCAGTTCGGGGACCCAGTGGGCCCGGGTGGCGGCGGCCGCGCGGACCCGCAGGTCGGTGCCGTCCACCCGGATGCCCCAGAGCGACGTGATCCGGTAGGTGTAGAACTCGACGTCGTGCACGGTTCCCATCTTTCCCCCGCGGGCGCCCGGAATGAAGGCGGCGCCCCGCCCGTTGCACCACCAGACGCGCCACCCGGCGCACCCCTACGGAGGTCGGAAGACAGTGGCCACAGTCGAGCTCACCAAGGACAACTTCGACAGCACGGTCCGTGACAACGGATTCGTCCTGATCGATTTCTGGGCGGAGTGGTGCGGGCCCTGCCGCCAGTTCGCGCCGGTCTACGAGCGGGTCTCCGAGGCCAATCCGGATCTGGTCTTCGCCAAGGTCGACACCGAGGCGCAGCCGGAGCTCGCCGCCGCCTTCGACATCCGGTCCATCCCGACCCTGATGATCGTCCGTGACCAGGTCGCCGTGTTCGCCCAGCCGGGCGCGCTGCCCGAGCCGGCCCTCACCGACATCATCGGCCAGGCCCGCGCCCTCGACATGGACGAGATCAAGGCGAAGATCGCCGAGGCACAGGCCGGGAAGGGCTCCGAGGGGGACGGCGGCGCGCCGGACGCCTGAACGGCGTGCGGGCGGGGGCGGCGGCCGAGAGACTGTGCCCCATGACCGAAGCCGAGCAGTACGACGTCGTGGTGCTGGGCGCGGGCCCGGCCGGCGAGAACATCGCGGACCGGACCTGCGCCGCCGGGCTCACCACCGCGGTGGTGGAGAGCGAACTGGTGGGCGGGGAGTGCTCGTACTGGGCCTGCGTTCCCAGCAAGGCCCTGCTGCGCCCCGCCCTCGCCCGTGCGGACGCCCGCCGGGTCCCCGGGCTCGCGGCGGCCGTCCGGGGGCCGCTCGACCCGGAGGCCGTCTTCGCCCACCGCGACTACTGGACGGGGCACTGGAAGGACGACGGTCAGCTCGACTGGCTCGCATCCATCGGTGCCCACTTCCACCGGGGCCACGGACGGCTGGACGGGCCGCGGAGGGTCGCCGTCACGTCGGCGGAGGGGGAGCACCACGTCCTCACCGCCCGGCACGCGGTGGTCGTCGCCACCGGCAGCCGGGCCGTCGTGCCCGATCTGCCCGGCCTCGCCGGGGCGCGGCCGTGGACCAGCCGGGAGGCCACCTCCGCCCGGCAGGTGCCGCCCCGGCTGCTGATCGTGGGCGGGTCGGTGGTGGCCGCCGAGATGGCCACCGCGTGGCAGGCCCTGGGGTCCCGGGTCACCGTGCTGGTGCGCGGGGACCGGCTCCTGCCGCGGATGGAGCCGTTCGCCGGGGAACTGGTCGCCGAGGCGCTGCGGGAGGCCGGCGCGGAGATCCGTACCGGGGTGAGCGTCCAGGCCGTCGTACGGGACGGCCACACCGGGCCGGTCACGGCGGTCCTGGAGAACGGGGAGACCGTCGAGGGTGACGAACTGCTGATGGCGACCGGACGGTCTCCGCGCACCGAGGACATCGGCCTGGAGACGGTCGGGCTGGCGCCCGGGGACTGGATCCCGGTGGACGACACCCTGCGCTCCGCCGCGCACGACTGGCTGTACGCGGTCGGGGACGTCAACCACCGCGCGCTCCTCACCCACCAGGGCAAGTACCAGGCCCGGATCGCCGGCGCCGCGATCGCGGCACGCTTCGCCGGCACCGCCGGCAAGGCGGGTACGGCGGGTACCGGCGGTGACGGGGCGCTCGACACCGCCCGCTGGAGCCCCCATGTGGCGACGGCCGACACGGCCGCCCTGCCCCAGGTGGTCTTCACCGATCCGGAGGCCGCCGCGGTGGGCCCGACCCTGGACGCCGCGGAACGCGCGGGACACCGGGTGCGGGCCGTCGACTACGACCTGGGCAAGGTCACGGGTGCCGGGCTGTACGCGGACGGCTACCGGGGGCGGGCCCGGATGCTGGTCGACCTGGACCGGGGGACCCTGCTCGGGGCCACCTTCGTCGGGCCGGGAGCGGCCGAGCTGCTGCACGCGGCGACGATCGCGGTGGCCGGCGAGGTCCCGGTGGACCGGCTCTGGCACGCCGTGCCGTCCTTCCCGGCGATGAGCGAGATCTGGCTCCGGCTGCTGGAGACCTACCGGGACTCGGAGGGGTGACACCGGGCGGGAGGAGTGCGCCGTACGACGCGTCCGGAGGGCGAGCTCGGCCCGGCCGCTCGGGTGGCGTCCGCCGCGCCCTCAGGTGCCGTCCGCGGTGTGCCTCAGGTGGCCGAGGAACCAGTCGCGGGCGAGGTCGGAGACCTCGTCCAGGGCGCCCGGCTCCTCGAAGAGGTGCGTGGCGCCGGGAACGACCTCCAGCCGGTTCTCGCAGCTCAGCTGCCGCTGTGCCTGCTCGTTCAGGTCCAGCACCGTGGTGTCCCGGCCGCCCACGATGAGCAGGGTGGGCGCGCGTACGGCGGCCAGGTGCGGCCCGGCCAGGTCCGGGCGCCCGCCCCGGGAGACCACCGCGCCGACTCCCGAACCGGCCGGCGCTGCCGCGGCGGCCTGCAGCGCAGCCGCGGCCCCGGTGCTCGCGCCGAAATAGCCGAACGGGAGCGCGCTGCGGGACCGCAGCCAGCGGGTGGTGTCCAGCAGCCGGCCTGCCAGGGTGTCGATGTCGAAGACGTTGGCCCGGCGGGCCTCCTCGGCAGGGGTGAGCAGGTCGAAGAGGAGGGTGCCCAGGCCCGCCTCGTTCAGGGCGGTCGCCACCGCCCGGTTGCGCGGACTGTGCCGGCTGCTGCCGGAGCCGTGGGCGAAGAGCACCACCGCTCCGGCGCCGCCCGGCAGGGTGAGGTCCCCGGCAAGTGAGACGCCACCGGCGTCCACGGCGACGGGTCCGGAAGCGAGCGGGCCGGCCCCGTCCCCGCCGGCCGCGTCCCGCGGACCCGCACCCGCACCCGCACCCCCGCCCCCCTCCTGCTCCGTGGCCCTGGCCAGCAGGGAGACGACCTCCTCGTCCGGGGTCTGGGAGAAGTCCTGGTACCACTCGCCGACTGCGCGGAAGGCGGGCGGCGCGTACAGGCACACCACCTCGTCCGCCTCGGTGCGCAGCCAGGCCAGCGCCTCCGGCGGCGCCACCGGGGCCGCCAGTACCACCCGGGCCGCGCCCTGCGCCCGTACGACCTCGCACGCGGCGGCGGCGGTGGCGCCGGTCGCGATCCCGTCGTCCACCACGATCACCGTGCGGCCCCGTACGGGCACCCGCGACCGGCCCTCGCGGAACCGGTGCGCCTGCCGCAGCAGGTTCTCCTGCTCCGCCTGTTCCACGGCCGCGAGCTCCTTCGCCCCGGCCCGGCTGCTGCGCACGATGTCCTCGCTGATGATGCGCACGCCGCCCTCGCCTATGGCGCCGAACCCCAGCTCACGGTGGTAGGGCACGCCCAGCTTGCGGACCACGATGACGTCGAGCGGCGCCCCGAGGGCACGCGCCACCTCGAAGGCCACCGGGACCCCGCCGCGGGGCAGTCCCAGGACGACGGGCGCCTCGCGCTCCAGGTGCCGCAGGGCCCCGGCGAGGCGCGCGCCCGCGTCCGTACGGTCGGTGAAGAACATCGTCCTCCACCCCCAATCCCACCCCCTGACCGCGGCCGATCCCTCAGCCGATTCCTCTCGGACCGGCGTCTACCCGTACGGGTCGAAGGGGATGCCCGCCGGTTTGGCCTCCGCGAGGTGGGACTGGAAGGAGCCGTCCTTCAGCCCGAAGTGCGCGCTGCCGAAATCCGCCTGGCTGAGCTTGTCGCGCAGGGTGGGGGGATATCCGTCCCAGCCGACGAGCGCCGGGAACTGCCAGGTGCGCTTGTGGTTCTCCGGCGGTTCGTCGTTGTTGTTCGCGGCGCGGAAGCAGTGCGTACCGATGCCGTCCTTGTGGTAGACGATCTTGGGGTGGTTGCCGTCCCAGCGGATCTGGTCCCGCGTGTGGATGTTGAAGTCCCCGTGCGCGGAGGTCGCGACGTACTTCGCCTCGTCGTTCTGGATCCACACCACCACGTGCTCCCAGTCGTGGCGGTGGCCGCCCAGGCTGATGCCGGGCAGTGCCTGGTCCTTCTCGAAGTACAGCGCGTAGGCCACCGCACACCAGCCGTTGTTGCAGGCCGCCCGGGAGTAGCCGTTGGTGTTGTCGAGGTCGGAGGCGTCCCGGCAGCTGCCGTCGAGGGCTCCGGTGGGCTTGAGCCCGCCGTTGAGGACCCCGGTCGGACCTATGGCGGGGGTCGGGTAACAGCCGTCCGTGTCGTAGTCGTACGCCGGCTGGAACGCCCGCTCCATCGCGCCGGCGTTGCCGGGCAGGGCCGGGGGCGGCGCCGCGAAGGCGGCCTGCGGCAGGCCGATGACCAGGGTGAGGGCGGCACCGACCACCACGCAGGTTCTCCGTATGTGACGTCTCCGCATGTGACGACTCGTGCGCAAGGCAGGCCTCCGGCCGGGTGGGTTGGGGGGGCGCGCGAAATCCGGCCGTGGTCGGGCTCCGCGCCCGGAGCATCATTGGCGAACCGGGTCTGCGGGACAAGGGTTTGCGCAGTAATTGGTGTGTGAGGAAGGCGAGTTGGGGGCGGGTGGGCGAGGGGACGGCCGGGAGCCGGGGCGGCCGGGCGCCGGCACCGTCCCGGACGGCCCCCGGCACCGGCGCGCCCCCTGCCCCGTTCCTGCCGCGGACCTCCGCCCCCCGCGCTCCTTACGCCCGCCCCCGGTCCCCTGGTGTCCGAGCCCCCGCTAGACTCCCGCGCACGGCAGCCCGCCTGCTAATTCACTGTCGGCAGGACCCTCCCGCACGAGAGGATGAAGCCTCACGAACCGGGAGGAACCCCATGAGCCAGGTGACCCTGACTCTCCATGACCTGATGCCCGCGCAGGACCTGGCAGCCGCGATCGAGGCCGGACACGTCATCCGCAAGTCGCACCCAGAACTGCCGCTGTCCATCTACACCTACTCGCGCACCTGCCAGTACGAGCGGAACTGGACCGCGGTGACCATGCGCTGCCGCGGGCTCGTCGCCGACGACGCCACCGGCGAGGTCGTCGCCCTGCCGCTGCCGAAGTTCTTCAACGTCGGCGAGCACGAGTCCGGTCAGCCGTACGCGCCCGCCCTGCCGGACGAGCCGTTCGAGGTGTACGAGAAGGTCGACGGCAGCCTCGGTGTGGTGTTCCACTACGCCGGCAGCTGGCGGGTCGCCTCCAAGGGGTCCTTCGGCAGCACCCAGGCGGTCTGGGCGCAGCGCCGGCTCGACCGGGCGGGCACCGAGGCGCTCGGCCGGCTCGTTCCCGGGCTGACCTACCTCGCCGAGATCGTCTACCCGCAGAACCGCATCGTCGTCGACTACGGAGACCGCCGGGACCTGGTGCTGCTCGCCGCCTTCGGCCGGGACGGCACCGAGATACCGCTCGCCGAGGCCGCCGCGCACTGGGCGGGCATCGGCTCCGTGGTGACCGTCCACCCGGTCATGCCGCTGGACGAGCTGCTCAAGCTGACCGAGACGAACACGCTGCCCGGTGGCGGCGCCGCCACCGGCACCGATGCCGAGGGCTTCGTCCTGCGGTTCGCCTCGGGCGTGCGCGCCAAGGCCAAGATCGCCGAGTACGTACGGCTGCACAAAGTGCTCACCGGGGTCACCGAACGCGACATCTGGCGCAGCCACGGCATCCAGCGCTTCGCGGGAAGCTCGGCGAAGCGGCTGGCGCAGGGCCTCGGCCTGTCCGTCGCCGAACTGGGCGGCATCACCTCCAGGGGAGGCCGTCCGCTGGACGCCCTGCTGGAGCAGGTGCCCGACGAGTTCGACGCCTGGGTGCGCGGAGTGATCGTGCGCCTGGAGGACGAGGCGGCGGCCCGGCAGCGGGCCATCGACGAGGCGTACAAGTGCGTCGCTCACCTGGGCGCCGACCGCGGTGCGTTCGCCCGCGCCGTGAAGGCGCTGCCGGTCGAGCCCGGCATCAGGTCCGCGATGTTCCTGCTGCTCGACGGCCGCCCGACGGACCTGCTGGTCTGGCGCGCCGTACGGCCGGAGACGGCCGACCCCTTCACCACCGACGAGGAGAACTGAACCAGTGCCCGTAGTACACGTCATGACGGGACTCCCCGCCTCGGGGAAGACCACGGCCGCGCGCCGGCTGCAGGCGGAGTCCGAGGGCCGGATGCGCCGCGTCAACCTCGACGACCTGCGCACCATGCTCGACATACCGGCGCCCGAGCGCGGCCGCTCGCACGCGCACGAGCAGACCGTGCTGGCGGTCCAGGACGCGGCCCTCCGCTCGGCGGTCGAGGGCGGTTTCGACGTGGTCGTCGACAACACGCACCTCACCCCGCACATCCCCAAGCGGCTCAAGGCCGCGCTGACCGGACTCGACGCGTCCTTCGCGGTGCACGACTTCACCGGCGTACCGGTGGAGGAGTGCGTGCGACGTGACGCCGCGCGGGAGCGGTCGGTGGGCGAGGAGATCATCCACATCCTCGCCGAGAAGCACCGGAAGGCCACCAAGGGCGGCTGGCGGCTCACCGCCGAATGGCTGGGCGCGCAGCCGTCCGCCGAGCCGTACGTCGCCGACCCGGAGCTGCCGTCCGCGGTGATGTGCGACATCGACGGCACGCTGGCGCTGCGCGGCGACCGCGGCGCGTACGACTTCACTCGCTGCGGCCTGGACCTGCTCAACGTGTCGGTCCGGCAGGCGCTGCGCGCGTTCCGGAGTGCCGAGGGCGACCGGATCGTGCTGCTGTCCGGGCGCAGCGAGGACCACCGCGGGATCACCGAGGAGTGGCTGGCGCGACACGAAGTCCCGTACGACGAACTGTGGATGCGGGCGTCCGGGGACGGCCGCAGCGACGACATCGTGAAGGCGGAGCTCTTCGACGCGCACGTCCGTTACCGCTACGCGGTCCGGGTGTCGCTGGACGACCGGGACCGCGTCGTGGCCCTGTGGCGCCGGATGGGTCTGCCGACCTGGCAGGTCAACTACGGCAACTTCTAGGCGCGGCAGCTCCCGGTAGCGCTGCGCGGGTGGTGTTGCAGGGCTGCCATGGGGCGGGTCGTCGGCGGGCGGTCCAGCCCATGGCGGTCCTCAGTCCGCGGCTGCCGTGTTCGATGCGCCGGCGGGGCTCTTGGGTGTGAAGAAGCTGAGGTTGAGCCGGGCACCGGGTTGTGCGAGGGGTTCGGCGAGGCAGGTCGTGAGCCTGCCGGGGCCGTGCAGGGCGTGACGGAGGGGAAGTTCGGAGCCGTCGAAGTACGGCACGGGGGCGGAGGCGTGGTCGCGGTAGAGCCTTCCGGCCACGGGGTCGGCCAGGACGTCGTGCTCGAGGCGGGCGAGCGCGGCGTTCTCCGGACGCAGCTCCACGCTGTGCTTCATGGGAGGCATGAGGGCCGGCATCCAGAGGGTCTCCCAGTCCAGCAGGACGTCGGTGCGGGCCTCGGGGTCGAGGAGCATCCAGCGCATGATGTTGGCCGGAACCTGTCCGCGCGGGAAGAAGCAGCGGAAGTCCTCGTTGTGAACGACGACGTTCCATTCGGCGTCGCTGATGTACGCCAGCGCGCCGGCGATCTGGTCGATGACCCGCTGCCACGGCAGGGCGATGGACGTCCCCGAGGTGTCGTACAGGGCATGGGGCGGGTTCTCCTTGCGGGTGATCATCCACAGGAAGGCCCACTCCTGCTCGCTGAGCCGCAGCGTTCTGGCGACCGCGGTGAGGAGATCGGCGCCGGGACTGGCGAGCTGACCGTTCTCGAACCGGTTGTACGTGCCCGGGGTGCGCGTGAGCAGCAGGTCCATCTGCTCCTGGCTCAGACCGGCGGCCCGCCGGCCGGGACCGGGCAGTCGCTTGGGGAACCCCATGGTCACGGGGTCGATCGCGGCCCGGCGCGCCTGGAGGATCTCCTTGAGACGGCCTCGGTCACTGGCCGACACCTTCATCCGGCACCTTCCCCCTCGCGCTGTGTGCGTGAGCAGACGGCCGAATCGTCTGCACTCACTGCCCCTGGAAACGATGATCACACAGCGCAGGACTCACCTCCAGAACGCTCCCATTGGGACGCAAGGCAGCAACGAGACGCGGCTGTTCACCCTCAACAGCACCGGGAGCGGCAGCGTCAGCTGACCTGCGCCCCGGGCATCAAGGCAGGGCCTCGCGGCCGCGTCCGCGGAGTCCATGGGCCGCTCTGTTCCGAGCACTGTTGCACTATCAGGCGGCCGCCGGCGTGGCCCGCCGGTAGCTGCTCCCGTCACGGGTCCGCACGAGGTGCCCGCCGATGACGAGGTAGCGGCGCAGGGCCGCGCTGTCCTCGTGGACGGTGCGGATCGCGTCGTTCACCTCGGCTTCGGTGTACGTCCGCTCCGGCGCGAACAGGGTCTCGGAGAGGTGCACGAGCAGCTGTTCGCGACGGGCCGGCTTGCGCGGGATCGCCTTCAGGCGCCCGTCGGCGGCGAACAGGTCGGACACGGAACGGGTGGCGGGAGCGGCGGTCGCCGGTTGTTTTTCGATCATGCCCGGAGCCTCGCCCTTGGGCGGGGCCCAGGGCAATCGGTTTTCCCGGGACGCGAAAGCTCCCTCACTCCAGCCCGAGCCGCCTCCGCCACGCCGGATCGAGCCGTGGCCGTACGAGGACGGTGCCCTGCCGCGTCCCGACGGCCATGTCCAGGGTCGGGCTGCCCGGGAACACGGTGAGGCAGGTGACCAGCGCGGGCACGGGGGTGGACCAGATCCGCTCGCCGGTGACGAGGTGGCAGAGTGTCACGCCGGATGCGTCGCTCACGGCCACGAGCGGTTCACCGGAAGGGGAGGAACCGGTCCACAGGATGCGGTACGCGGCCACCGGAAGCCGACCGGTGACCTCCGGGGACGTGGGGTCCCAGACGGATACCGGAGCGGGCTGCCGGTCGTTCGACGCCCTGTGGTCCAGGGCGAGGAGCACCGGCGTGCCGTCGGAGAGGTGTGCCCATCGGAGATGGTCGGCGTCTCCTTCGAGCAGGATCCGGCCCGGCAGGTCGGCTCCCTGCGCACGCGGGCCGATGACCCGGTATTCGACGCCCGTGGCCGGTTCCACTACGGATGTGGCCCCGTTGGCCCCCTGCTGGGCCACCCAGCGCGTGCCCTCTGGACCGTGGTCCGGTACCAGTCGTATGACATCGGGCATGAGTGTGATCCCGGAAGCGAGGACGGGACGGCCCGTCGCACAGTCCCACAGCCGGCCGGTCACCTGACCCGGAGCCCGAAGCTCATCCGCCGGCCCGGTGCCCGGTCCGATCCGCCTGCGCAGGGCCCGCTCACCGGGGCGCACGGGCCGTACGTATGTCAGCAGGGCCGCAGTGCCGGAGCGCGAGGTGAATGCCGTGGAGAGGACCAGGTCGTTTTCACCGATCTGCCAGGGGATTCGCGCCGCGCCGCCAGTGCCACCGGCCGCGTCGCGCAGTCTGACCCGGCCGGTGAACGGGTCGAATCCGACGACCAGGGCCTCGGACCGGTGCAGGGTCGGCGGGAGCAGCGAGAAATGGGTCTCGTCACTGCCGATGCCGTCGTCCTGATGGTCGATCTGGATGACACCGGTGCTTTCCAGGAGGGTGCCGTCCCGGCCCACCTGGTGCAGCACGGCCTCGTGCCCCCACGTGTCGTCGCCCTCCCCCAGGGGCCTGATGTCCCGACTCAGCAGAGTGAGCCGCCCGCCGGATCCTTCGCACCATCCGTACAAGCTGAACCCGACCGGGAGGTGGGGCGCCTTGGCCGGAACCGGGAACGAGTGGTCCAGGGATGTGGTGTCCACCCGGGTGAGGTGCAGGACGGACCGCGACAGCGCGATGCCGGGGGCTCCCCGCCAGGCGATGAGCTCCAGGGGATCGGCGAGCCCGCCTCGGACGGTGTCGGTGCTGTAGCCGCCGTCATGGTCCTTCGCCTCCGACCAGCTCCACAGTCTGGCCGTTCCGTCGTTGCCCACAGTGAGCAGGTCGGGTTTGACGGACCCGCGCGCGGGGATCACGTGCAGTGCGCACAGGGCGCCGTCACCGCCCTGCAGGACCGGACCCGAGGGCATGCCGGTCACGGTGTCGACCACGAGGAACTCGGGCTCGAACGCGGCGACGGCCGCGGCGACGCGCCCCTCGTGGAAGAAGGGGGCGAGGGTGACGAACTGCCGATCACAGGGCGTGTACGCGCGGTTGGCGAAGGACATGGTCATCAACCGTTCGCGGTCGATGACCACGACGACGGGTTCCTCGGCCGGTCCGCGGGCGAACTTGACGAGCGGGTACGGAAACGGCGAGGCGAAGGGAGCCTCGACCGTCCGCCCGGCGCGTGTGTCGACCAGACTCAGCCTCTGCCTTTCACGCAGCGCGACAACCATGGCACCGCGCGAGTCTCGGGCACGGCCCACGATGACCGGCTGGTCCCTTCCCCGGAGTAACGTGCTCGCGCCCCCCGGACCCTCCAGCGGGTGGAGGACGAGGGTTCCGCGGGCCCGGTCGCAGACCAGCAGCTGCGCGTTTCCGCCGGCGTCGTGGCACACGCAGGCGGAGGCGCCGCTGTTGGCCCACTCCACCGGACTCGGGCTCTCGGCGGACACCTCGAACAACGCGTGTCCGGTGCGGAGGTTGAACACGACGATCCGCTCCGCGTTCCGGCACACCGCGACGGGTGTCCCGTTGCGGCCGGTGCCCGTGTCGAGGAGCACCTCACATCCCGTGTCCGGCACGGTCAGGACGACCGACCTCTCCTGCAGGTCCCACCGGCGGAGGGTGCCTGCCGTGTCGAGCGTCGCCACCTCGGTGGGGGCCGGGCCGTCGCCCACCAGACCGAAGCCGGCCACGGGCGCGGGGTGCGGCAACTCCCCCGACTGCGACGGGGCGTCGACCATCCAGACATGTACGACGTCACCGTGCCAGGGCGCCGCCACCACCGCGCGCCCCCCTTCGGGGAGCACGGTGTCGGCCGTCGTCCAGCGAGGGTCGATCCGCGCGGTTGCGTACCCGTCGCCCGCGTGCCGGCCCACGATCCGGTGAGGTGTCACCTTCCTTACGCCCACGCTCATCCGGACCACCGCAGAGGACAGCTCTTCCGCCGGCACGGCAAGCCCGTACTCCCCGTGCCTCCGCGCCACGTACGCCAGGAGAGCTGCCCGGTCCGTCTCCGGTCCGGCCGCCATGAACAGGTACGCGGCTCGTTCCACCGCCATCGACAGCAGCGGGCGGCGCGTGGCGTGCCGGACCGCCGCGAGCAGCGGCACCGGGTCCGCGGCCAGGACGAAGGCGGCGTTCTCGATCAGGTCGTCGATCCGGCCGGTGGCGGCTGCGTGGGTGGCCAGGTGGGAGCGCACGTACGCGGGGGCCCGAGCCCATTCGCCGTCCGGGACGAGCGCGGGCAGGATCCGCATGAAGCAGTCCTGGACCTCGGCCGGGTCCCGGAACCTCAGGGCCCGGCGTTTCACGTGGTCCGTCAGCTCCTGGTGGTACAGCCGGAAGTACGTCGTGCCGTCCACCGTCACATGCGACAGGTACGAGCCGTCGCCCTCCAGCAGCAGGTCGACGTCCGCCTCGGTGAGCGGGATGCCGGACAGTTCGGTCGCCACCCGCAACCAGAGCCGGCGCGGCAGGCCGTTGCCCTCGCCGAACGCCGCCGCGGTCAGCAGGGCCATCGTCGCCGTGTGGCGTTCGCGCGACAGCCGTCTCAGGTACGCCTCGAAGGCGCCGCCCACGTCGGAGGGGAGTTGCTCGGCCCAGCCGGGTGCCGATGTGTCCACCAGGGGCCCGCGCAGCAGCGCGGTCGCCGTCATGCGGGCGACAAGGAAGCAGCGGTCGGCGCGCCGGGCCACCTCGGCCGCGATCCGGCGGGCGGTGTCCGGGACGTCCGCGTAAGGGGCGCCGGTGTCCGCCAGTACCTTCGCCACGTACTCCGCGGTGCTGGTGTCCTCGGCGTACGCCCGCTCGTCGAGGTCGACCACGGGCACCCGCTCACCGATGTGCGGCAGCATCTCGCGGCGCGCCCCGATGACCAGGCGGACGCAGGGCACGCTGCCCAGCGGCCGCAGCAGTTCCCAGGCGATCCGGCGGGCCTCCGCCTTGTCGCCGCCGGGGCCGGCCTCGTCGAGGGAGTCGATGACGATGCGGAGGGGGCGGGTGCGGTCGGCGAGGGCGGCGAGCAGGGTCTCCGGGCAGGACACCCGGGCGTCGGCGGCCGCGGCGAGGCGGGCGACCAAGGCCTCCATCGTCTGGTGGCGGGCGTTGACCGAGGCGTCGGTGTGTCCGTCCAGGACCAGGCGGCCCAGGACGGCGGACTTTCCCGAGCCGGGATCGGCCGTCACCACGAGCGGAGCGCGCCCACCCGCGCCCGACAGGTGGGCCCGTACGGCCGCGAGCGCGCGCTCCCGGCCGGTGAAGTACGAACCGGGGTCGTGCACGTGTTCCACGCCGCGCCCGCGCGGGTCGAAGTGCGCGGCGAGGTCGGAGTCGGCGGCGGCGGGCCGGCCGTCCGGGCCGATCTCGGCCTGTGGGTCGAAGGCCGGGTTGGGGAAGAACGGGGGCCGCTCGGTCTGGTCGAGGGAGGAACAGGCGGCCCGCTGGGGAAGGCCGTCGGCCACGAACGAGCGGGTGATGCGTTCGGCGAGCGTGGCGGGGGACAGGTGGCGTTGGGAGGGGCCGTCGCCCTGGCGCCAGGCCGCGGCCAGCCGGCCGGTGAACGCGCCGTCCTTCGAGGTCTCGCGGTGCCGTGCGGAGGCCAGCAGCCAGGTGCCGGAACCCGGTTCGTCGCCGCGCGGGCGGAGGGACACCATGGCCTCGGTCACGCCGGCGATCTCCTGGCCGGCGGCTGCCGCGTGGCAGGCGTCCACCACGAACAGCACGTTGCGGACGGGGGATCCGGCCAGGATCTCGGCGAGGGAGGAGAGCGACAGCCAGGAACCGGGGCGGCCGTGCCGGGTGTTGGCGCAGGCCAGCCGGTAACCGCCGGAGGAGCGGACGCCGTGCCCGGCGTAGTAGAGGACGACGGCGTCCTCCGGCCGGAGGCCGGCGGTCTCGCACCAGTCCGCCAGGGCCTCCTCGAACCGGGCCGCGGCCGGTTCCAGCGAGACACCGGCCAGCACCCGTTCGTACCCGGCCGCCGTGAACAGTTCCACCACCGCCTCCACGTCCTCGTGGGCTTGCGGCAGTTCGGATTCCTCGAGGTAGTGGCGGGTGCCGGCGGCGATGAGGAACCGCCTCACCGGTGGAGGTCCTCCACGGATCCGGGCCCGTCCGTCGTCGGGTCGGCGCCGCCGTCCGCGCGCAGGCCCGCCGCCACGGCCCGGCCGGTCTCCGCCGCGGTCAGGTAGCGGGTCGCGTCGTGCATGTGGCTGCCGTTGTGCACGAGGGCGTCGGTCACCCCGTCGCCGTAGGAGGGCTTCAGTTCGCGGACGAGGGCGACGATGTCCGTGGAGTCGGCGATGTTGGTCCAGGCCCGGACCGGTTTGGGCCAGACCGCCCGCCGGTTCCCGTCCGGAGCCGGGTCCAGCCGGTCCAGTACGAGCGCCCGCATACCCAGGGGCGAGCCGATGGTGACGAACATAGGGAGGTCCCAGCCGGTGTGGTGCGCCCGGTCACACAGGGCTTCGTAGGCGACCACCGAGCCGAGCGAGTGGCCGACGACCACCTTCGTCTCCGGGGTGATCCGTGCGGCCACCCGGGCCCGGGCCTCGCTCCGGACGGCCGGGTCGGAGAAGTACGCGGTGAGCTGCTTCAGGCTGCCGATCAGCATCGCGTCGAGCATCCCGCGCAGGAAGGCCGCGCCGGTCAGGGCGTCCAGGGCCGACCGCACGGAGGCGAGCCGCAGCGCCCGGGAGGCCGCCCATCCCGCCGCTCCGCGGCTGCCAGGGGCGTCGGGTGCGGGCACGGCGGGGTCGGTGCGGGCCGCCTCCGCCCACCACTCCATCAGCAAGCGGTACTCGTCCTCGGTCTCCACATCGGCGGCCTCGTAGGGGAATTCACCGCCGCCGCGGGTGCCCCGGGGCCGGAACAGGTCCCCGTAGAAGGCGACCGCGACGTCCTCGGGCGCGGGCACCGGGCCGCCGGCCAGCCGTATCCCGCCCAGCAGTTCGGGGACCACGTCCCGGGTCAGCGAATCCTCGCTCAGATACTGCTTGCCGACACCGTGCACGAAGACGACTGTGCTCAAGGGCCCTCCCCGGGTGAGGAACCCAGCCTACGGCCACCGGCCGATGAGTGCGGCTCCTGTGGACAGTGACGGCGATCCGGATCGCCGCCACCGCGCGGGGGCGGCCGGTGTTCGCGGCCCCGGCCAGCCGGAGTCGCGCTGTCCAAGCCCCCACTCGACGGACATGCCCATTCCCTCGCCCCTCGCCTCGCACTCGGTCCCACGCCGCGCGCCACCGGTCCGTGGCAGCGCTTCCTGTCCAACTGCACTTGATGCAGGCACACTTGCACTTGCACTGTGTTCAGGTGCGACCATAAGCCAGCTGTTGAACACAGTGCAAGTCGACTTCCCGGAGGCGTCTGGCAGACTGGCCGGGTCACCACAAGGCGGTGCGGACCAGGAAATCCGGTGTGACTCCGGTGCGGTCCCGCCACTGTGACCGGATCCCGAGCGGGTTCCGGGAGTCAGACCCTGACGCGCCGCCTCTGCACCCCACTTGACGAGGGGACGAGGATCCCCCGGAGAGGCCCGCTCCCGTGATCTCGCATTCACGTAAGGCCGTTCTGCGCGCCGCGCTGTCCGCCGCCCTGCTCATACCCCTGATGTCCGTCGCCGCGTGCGGCGACTCCGGCTCCCCGGACGACGGCGTCCCGTCGGCCGGGGCCGCGGCAGGGTTCCCGTACACCGTCACCAACTGCGGTGTCGACACCACCTACAAGGCGCCGCCGCGACGCGCCGTGACGATGAACCAGCACGCCACCGAGGTGCTGCTCGCCCTCGGCCTGCAGGACCGGATGGCCGGAACCGCCTACCTCGACGACTCCGTGCTGCCGCGCTACAAGCCCGCCTACGACGGCATCAAGGTGCTCGCGAAGGAGTACCCCTCCAAGGAGGTCCTGCTCTCGGCCAACCCCGACTTCGTGTACGGTGGTTACTCCTCCGCCTTCGACAAGGCGGCCGGCCGGGACCGGGCGGGCCTGGAGAAGGCCGGCATCCGCACCAGGCTGAGCATCGAGTACTGCACCCGTGGACAGGTCGGGATCGAGCAGCTCAGGACCGAGATCACCGAGGTGGCCCGAACCTTCGGAGTGCCCGAGCGCGGCCGGGAACTGATCGCGGATCAGCAGCGGCGGCTGGACGCCGTGACCGCGAAGGTCGGCACGCGGCCGAAGCCGGCCGTCTTCGTCTACGACTCCGGCGACGGCTCCGCCTTCACCTCGGGCGGACACGGCATCGCCAACGAGATCGTGACCCGGGCCGGCGGCACCAACGTCTTCGCCGACCTCAAGGACAGCTTCGGCGACGTCGCCTGGGAGGAGGTGATCGAGCGCAAGCCCGAGGTCGTCCTCATCTACGACTACGGCGGCACCAGCGTCGAGGAGAAGAAGCGGCGGCTGCTGGACGACCCGGCTCTGGCCCAGGTCCCGGCGGTCAGGGACAGGCGGTTCGTCGTCCTGCCGTTGTCCTCCGCCGTGCTGGGCCTGCGCGTGGCCGACGCGGTGGAATCGCTGGCGGGCCAGCTGCATCCCGGAGCGTCGTGAACCCGGAACCCCGTCCTGGCAGCGGGCGTTCGCGCATCCGGTCGACGAGGTCCGGCCTCACCCCCGGTGTGCCGGCCCTCGCCCTCCTCCTCTGCGCCCTCGCCCTGCTCGTCTCCGCCCTCGCCGGGCTCGCGCTCGGGCCGGTCCGGATCGCTCCGGGCGAGGTGCTGGACATCGTGCTCGCCGGGCCCGGCCGGTCGGACGGCGCGTTCGCGGCGATCGTCTGGGACGTCCGGATGCCACGGGTGCTGCTGGGCGCGGTGGTGGGAGCCGGGCTCGCCGTCACCGGAGCCGTCCTGCAGGCCCTGGTTCGCAACCAGCTCGCCGACCCGTTCCTGCTGGGCGCCTCCTCCGGGGCCTCCGCCGGTGCGGTGCTGGTCATCGTGCTCGGGGTGGGCGCCTCGATCGGCCTGTCCCTGCCCGCCGCCGCGTTCGCCGGCTCCCTGACCGCGCTGGTCGCCGTCTACGCCCTGGCCAGGCGCGGCGGCACCATGAGCACCGGCAGGCTGATCCTCGCAGGGGTCGCCGTGCAGTACGTCCTGGCAGCCCTGACCAGCCTGGTCCTGGTGCTCTCCGCCCAGCCCGACCAGGTGAGGTCCGTGCTGTTCTGGACCCTGGGCGGGCTCGGCGGCGCCCGCTGGGACGAACTCGCGCTGCCCGCGGCCGTCCTGCTCACCGGTACCGCCCTGCTCCTGGCCCTCGCCAGGCCGCTGGACCTGCTGCTCGCGGGCGAGGAGGGTGCCCGCACCCTCGGCCTGGACACCGGCCGGTTCCGGGCCGCCGTGTTCGTGCTCACCTCCCTGGTCATCGGGGTGGTGGTGGCGTACAGCGGGGCGATCGGCTTCGTCGGGCTGATGGTCCCGCACGCCGCCCGGATGGCCGTCGGAGCCGGGCACCGGGCGCTCCTGCCGGTGTCCGCACTGGCCGGGGCGGTGTTCCTGACCCTGGCCGACCTGGTCGCCCGTACCGCCGCCGCACCCGAGGAGATACCGGTCGGCGTGGTCACCGCCCTGCTCGGCGGGCCCTTCTTCCTGTGGCTGCTGCGCCGCTCCTCCCGTGCGGAAGGGATCTCCGGATGACCTCGGCGAAACCGGCGGCACGAGCTGCGCTGTCCGCCGTGATGTCCGCCGCCGAGCCAGCCGAACTGCGCGTCGAGGGGCTGCGGTTCGAGACCGGCGGCCGCACCGTGCTGCACGGTGTGGACCTGACCGCCCGCCCCGGCGAGACCATCGGCCTGGCCGGCCCCAACGGCAGCGGCAAGACCACCCTGCTGCGCTGCGTGTACGGCACCCTGCGGCCCACCGCCGGCCGGATCCTGCTCGACGGCGCGGACGCCGCGTCGCTGGGGGTGAAGGCACGGGCGCGCCGGGTGGCGGTGGTCCCGCAGGACGCGACGGGCACCCTGGGCCTGACCGTCCGGGAGGTCGTCGCCATGGGGCGGAGCCCGCACAAGCGGTTCTGGGAACAGGACGGCCCCGAGGACGCGCGGCGCGTCGACGGGGCCCTGCGGACGGTCGGGGCGGAGGAGTTCGCCGGCCGGCGCTTCGAGGAACTGTCCGGCGGCGAGCGGCAGCGCGCGCTGCTGGCCCGCGCCCTGGTCCAGGACCCCGGCCTGCTGGCTCTCGACGAACCCACCAACCACCTTGACATCCGCTACCAGTTGGAGATGCTCGGGCTGGTCCGGGGACTCCCCGCGACCGGCCTGCTGGTGCTGCACGACCTCAACCTGGCCGCGTCGTTCTGTGACCGCCTGTACCTGCTCGCCGAAGGGCGGGTGGTGGCCTCCGGACCGCCGTGGGAGGTGCTGACGGTGGAGATGCTGGACGCGGTGTACGGCGTACGGACCCGGATCGGCGTCCATCCGACGACGGGCGCGCCCAGCATCGTCTACCTGCCGTGAACGGCGAGTGAGGTCAGGGCGCCACGGTGATCTGCTGCGCCGGGTCGGTGGTGTCGGAGACCTGGTAGACCGCGTTGAAGACGGAGGCGGTCGCGCTGGTCGGACAGCCGAACCCGCCCGTCACCTTGACCGGCACCGAGACGCCCGTGAACGTCAGGGCGGACGGTGCGCCGTTCGCCCAGGTGCCGGTGACCGTTGCCGGGGCGGTGGGCGCGGCGACGACGGTGCAGCTGGCCAGGCCGCTCGTACGGACGACCAGTCCGCCGGTCGGCACGGTCAGGGTGCCGGTGCCCGGGCTTCCGTTCTGCATGGAGACCGTCCACGCGCCGCTGGTGGTCACGGTGGGGGTGACGCCCGGCATGCTCGACGTGCAGGAGCCGTACGTGGGTGCGGAGATGGGGGAGGAGACGGCGCCGGACGGGTTGTGGTTGCCGGGCGCTGCCGGGACGGTGCCGGCCGCCGCGGAGACCGTGCAGGTCACGGTGACGGAACCGGCCTTGAGGGTGGCCTTGCCGGTGAGCTGGGCCTTGAACGCGTGGCCGGCCGGGGTGACGGTGGTCGACCCGGCCGCGGGTAATGCGGGCGCCGGGGCCGCGGTGGCGGCGGTCGCGGCGCAGGTCGATCCCAGGATCAGGCTGCCGGCGGCGGCCAGACCGAGGGCGAACGCGGTGGGCGTGCGGGTCATGGCTGTGCTCCTTGGGGATCGGGGTGCGCGGGGGCGGCGGAGGTGTCGCCGGGGACGGCCGAGGTGGTGGGGTCGCTGCCGGCGGTGGCGGAGCCGTCGGCGGTGGCACCGGTGGCAGGGGCGGCAGGGGTGCGCGGCTGCCAGCCGAACATCAGGCCGCCCCCGAGGATGCCGAGGAGGGTGCCGATCAGGAATCCGCCGAGGTTGGACAGCACCAGGGCGGCGGTGGCGATGAGCGTGGTGAGGACCCCGGCCAGCCCGCGGTAGTGCGGGGCGAACCACGCGGACAGGCCGAGCACGATCATCACGAGGCCCATGAGGACGGACGGGATGCCCGCCACGCCCTGGGCGAGCATCACCTTCAGCGGGGCGAGGGGGAGCGCGCAGATCTCCGCCCCGGCGAGGACGGCGGCGAGCCCGCCCCAGAACGGCCGGCTGCGCCGCCACCGGCGGAAGCGGGCGGCGCCGCGGCTCAGAAGCATTCCTTCTTGCCCTTGCTGATGTTCATGCTCAGCCCGGAGAGCTTGAAGGTGCCCGCGTTGGTCGCCCAGGCGGTCTGCCGCAGATCGGTGATGACGACGGAGTCGGCCTGCTGGCCGAAGAGGTCCTGCATGCCCTGGGCGTCGGAGGGGCCCTTGTCCAGGGTGGAGGCGTCCCGGCCGATCTCGATGTTGGTGAAGGTGGCGTTGCCGGAGAGCTGGGTGGCGTCGACGAACAGGTTCGACGCCTCCACCGGGGTCTTCTTGCCGGCGGTCAGACCGAGGGAGATGTCCCCGATCACCGGGAGCGAAGTGACCACAGACTGGCAGAGGTTGCTGAGCTTGGCCTCACGGATGGCGGTGACCGCGACGGGGATGAGCTCCTCACGGGCGTTGACGTCCACGCTGCCGTACTGGGCGAAGCCCTCGCCCGTCAGGCTCTGCGCGGAGACCTTGAACTGCTGGCCCGAGACGGCGAAGGAGGCGGCGAGGGCCCCTTGGGCCAGGGCCACGCCGAGACCGGCGGTGACCACGACGGCCGGGACGGTCAGGACGGCGAAACGCCGCCAGGTCACCCGGCCGTCGCCTAAGTGATGTTCCATGACATGTCCCCCTTGTGATCGTTACTGACCGGTATGGGTTGTGTCGTTGAATGTAAGAGTGCCAATGGTGGTTGGCAAGGTTGTGCGAGAGCTGCCTTTCGGCCAACTCCTACCGGCGGGTCTACTGCCCCGTACGCCCGGACTCCGGACCGCCGGTGCGGTCGGCAACGTCAGCGCGGTCGGTGGGGTCAGCGCGGCCGGCAACGTCAGAGCGGTCGGTGAGGTCAGCGCGGCCGGCACGGCCGGAGCGCAGCAGCGCGGCGGCTTCCTCGTCCACCCGCCGGGCCATGGCGCGCGAGAACTCGGCGGCCACCACATCGCCCGCCACCGGGCGCAGCGCCGCCACCGCCCCTGTGATGTGCTCCAGCTGCGCGGCCGAAAGCCGGCCCAGCCCCGCCGACCCGATCACATGCCGCCGGAACAGACCCACGAAGCGGTCCGCGAGGGCCGCCGCCTGGCTCTGCACGAACTCGCCCGCGTCCAGGATCTCGGTGAGCGGCACCCCCTGCCGCACCAGTGTGACCGTCGCCTCCAGCAGCCGCCGGCTCGGGAAGGTGACAGAGTCCCCGCCGATGCGTACGTACTCCAGCTCGGCGGCGCGCCGCGTGTGCTCGGGCCCGGCCGCGGGACCGAACAGCTCCCGGAGCTCGGCCAGGCTCATGGTGACCGGCTCCTCGTGCACCCAGTCGCGGGTCATCTCCCGCTCCAGGCCCAGGAGTCCGGCGATGCCGCCGCCCTGCTCCCAGGCCGCCAGCAGCTCGGCGATCCCGTTCACCGTGTAGCCGCGGCCCAGCAGGTCGTCGATCAGCCGCAGCCGGACCAGGTGGTCCTCGGAGTACCAGGCGATCCGCCCCTCCCGGCGCGGCGCGGGAAGCAGCCCGCGCTCCTGGTAGTAGCGCAGGTTGCGTACCTTCACACCGGCCGCCCGGGCCACTTCCTCCCGGCGGTAGCGCACCCCGTCCCGTGCTCCCTCGCCCTCTCCCTCGCTGCTCACGGGGGCGAGCCTAGCTCCGGGACCGGGGGTTACCGGCGAGTGCCGGAAGATCGGCCGTCGCCCTGCTTCACGGCCCGCAGGACCACGAACTTCGGGTCGCTCGCCACCAGTTCGCAGTTCCCGAAGAGGCGGCGCAGCCGCACGTGGTACCCGAGGTGGCGGTTGCCGACCACCCAGAGTTCGCCGCCCGGCCGCAGGGCCCGGCGGGCCTGGGCGAACATCCGCAGCGCGGTCGCGTCGGTGGTCGCCTGGTGGGAGTGGAACGGCGGGTTGTTCAGCACCAGGTCCACCGACCCGGCCGGCACTCCGGCGAGCCCGTCGCCGACCCGGAACTCGGCCCCGCCGCTCCGGCTGCCCACGCCGGCCCGCTCGTTGGCCCGGTACGTGGCCTCGGCCGAGGCCACGGCCTGGTACGACTCGTCGGTGAACAGCACCTCGGCGTCCGGGTGGGCGAGCGCGGCGGCGGTGCCGACGATCCCGTTCCCGCACCCCAGGTCGACGATCCGGCCGGGCGCCGCTCCGCCGCCGGCCGGCAGGTGCCGCAGGAAGAACCGCGTACCGATGTCCAGCCGGTCGGCGCAGAACACCCCCGCGTGGTTGACCACGGTCAGCCCGGCGGCCGCCCCGGCGTCCGCGTCCGCGGTGTACGTCAGCGGCCACGGATTCGGCCCGGCTGCCTGGGTCTCCGGCCCGGCCGCCCGGGTCTCGGGACCGCGTGCCTGTGTCTCGGGACCGGCCGCTTCGTCCCCCGGGCCGGCCTTCGGTGCCTCCCCGACAACTCCCGGGGAGCAGAAGATCAGCCGGGCCTTGCGCTCGGCCAGCGAGGTCCGGGTGGGCCCGATGATCCGCTCGAACAGGTTCAGCGTGGAGGTGTGGATCTCCTTGACCATGCCGGTGCCCACGACCACCGAC
This sequence comes from Streptomyces sp. NPDC048603, assembly GCF_043199475.1. NCBI lineage: Bacteria > Bacillati > Actinomycetota > Actinomycetes > Kitasatosporales > Streptomycetaceae > Streptomyces > Streptomyces sp. NPDC048603. Next base: position 666,453 of record NZ_JBICVY010000002.1, read on the forward strand.
CCGGCGTGCAGTGCGGGGGCCAGCCGGTGCAGCTGGTCCTCCAGCAGCGCGAGGCTCTTGGGCACCCGCACCAGCAGCACGTCGATCCGCTCCGGCGGGGTGTCCTGCGTGGTCAGCAGCCGTACCGCCCCCTCGGCCAGGCCGGCCCGCGCCAGGTTGGCCGAGGTGGCCTCGCGGCCGAGGAAGGAGTCGCCGATCTGGGTGACCCGCCCGGCGGCCGGCCCGGCGAGGGCGGTCGCCAGCGCCCCCCAGCGGTCCCCGAGCACGGTGATCTCGCCGGCACCGAGCGCCACCGGCTCCCGGTCCCCGGTCCCGGTGGTCAGGTGCCGCAGCAGGTACTCGTCCGCGGCGTCCCAGGCACGGAGCCGGTCGCGGGGGTCCTCGGGGAAGCGGGTGAGCTCGTACGAGCCGAAAGGCGTGGTCAAACGGTTCATCGTGCCCCCAGGCTATCCGAGCCCGCCCCCTCCACGCCGCCCGCGGCCCCGGGTACCTCGGGGCCGTGCGCGGCCCGGCGCGGCCCCGGCCCGCCCAGGCCTGCCGGCCGCGCCACCCCAGAGGTCACGCCGGGGACCACCTCTATTGGCCGGCGGTCACTCCTGGGGGAACTCCCCGCTCATCGCCGCCGCGATCCGCAGGTACGGAGCGGCCTCCGCGGCCCGCCCCTGCCGCTGCAGGGTGCGCCCGAGCAGCAGCTGCGCGTAGTCCTCGACCGGCCAGCGCTCCAGGATCCCGCGGAGCTCCGTCTCGGCCCGGCCGAGCTGGGCCGAGTGGTAGTAGGCCCGGGCCAGGAGCAGCCGAGTCGCCAGCTGCTCGGGCGCCTCGCCGGCCAGCGGGTCGAGGATGCGCGCGGCCGTCGCGTACTCCTTCGCCTCGAAGAAGAGCTGCGCCCGTGCCCACCGCTCGGCCGCCGTTCCGTGACCGAGGTATCCCGCCGACTGGGTCGACTCGCTCATCGCTGACACCGCCTTCCTCTCGTTCCGGTCCGATGGCTCCAACACGTGCCGAAACTTGAACATTCCACCTAACGGGACCCCGGTGCCGCGGCTACGTTGTGCGCATGAGCAATCTCGATCGCCAGCCCGCTCTCTCGACCTGCGGTGGCCGCGGCTTCGTCGTCGCCGAACCCGTACGCGAACTCCTCAGCCCGCGCCGGGTCACGCTCGGCGAGTCCACCGAGGTCCGCCGGCTGCTGCCCAACCTGGGCCGCCGGATGGTCGGCGCCTGGTGCTTCGTGGACCACTACGGCCCGGACGACATCGCCGACGAGCCCGGAATGCAGGTCCCCCCGCATCCGCACGCCGGCCTCCAGACCGTGAGCTGGTTGCACGAGGGCGAGGTGCTCCACCGCGACAGCGTGGGCAGCCTGCAGACGGTACGCCCGCGCGAGCTCGGCCTGATGACCTCGGGCCGCGGCATCAGCCACTCCGAGGAGAGCCCGCGCAAACACGCCCGCTACCTGCACGGCGCCCAGCTCTGGGTCGCCCTGCCCGACGCCCACCGGCACGTCGAGCCGCATTTCCAGCACCACGCAGAGCTCCCGCACGTCACGGCCCCCGGATTCACCGCCACGGTCATCCTGGGCACCCTCGACACGGCGACTTCGCCCGGCACCGCGTACACCCCGATCGTCGGCGCCGACCTCACCCTGGCCGCCGGCACCGAGACCCGGCTCCCGCTGGAGCCCGACTTCGAGTACGCCGTCCTGTCCATGTCCGGCGAGGCCCACGTCGACGGCGTCCCGGTACTCCCCGGCTCGATGCTCTACCTCGGCTGCGGCCGCACCGAACTCCCCCTCCGCGCGACCTCGGACGCCTCCCTGATGCTGCTCGGCGGCGAGCCGTTCGAGGAGGAGATCGTGATGTTCTGGAACTGGATCGGACGGTCACACGAGGACATCGCGCAGGCCCGCCAGGACTGGATGGAGGGCACGCGCTTCGGCGAAGTGAAGGGTTATGACGGCCCCCCGATCCCCGCTCCGGCACTCCCGCCGGGCCCCCTGAAGGCGCGCGGACGGGTGCGCTGACCTGCGCTTTTTGTGGATCGGTCGATCTGCCCGAGATGGACGGGAGACGGGGCGACGCCGTGCGGAGATCGTTTCGGAGGGGCTCGTGGCAGGCGCTCCCGGAGCGCGGCTACGGGGCTCCGGGGATTCCCGTGTGTGACCAGGTGGGGTCAGCTTCGCCAGGACGAATGCTGACCCAACCCTTGACTCTGCCGCCTGCACCTCGTGTCTGGGGACGCCGCCGGCCAACGCCGCGCGGACGTCCGGCAACGGCTCCTCCGGCGGACCGGCGTCCACGTAGCGCGGGATGTTGAGGTTGAAATCGTTCCCCGCGATCTCCTGCAGCGTGACCGCGCGATACCGATCACTGCTTCGAGCCGGTCGTCTTCGATGATGCCCCGGCGGATCTCCGTTTCTGAGCCTCCCCGGAACAGCACACCGTGCGGGGTTACGACGGCTCCGATCCCGTCCGGACGAAGCACGGCGAGGACGTGCTGGACGTTCATCCAATCAGCCCTCTTCCCCTGTGCGGGAGTCCAGCCGTATCGCATCCGCTCCGGGTGTTCTATCTCCCTATCCGTGTAGTTCATCGAGAACGGAGCGTCGTTCAGCACCCGGTCGAAGCGTCTGCGCCGGCCGTCACCCTGCATGTGGAGTGGATCGGCCGGCGTGTCACCACAGCACCGACCGTCGACGTACTTCTTGGCCTGGGCAGGCATGCCATCGGATCTCCAGATCATCGTCACCCAGAGGAAGCTCCGCCGTCCAGGCCGTAGCGGGGAGCGCCCCTTCCGCGGCCGGGCGAGCGGCGGTCCCTTCACCGGCGGCAGCGAAGCGGATGGACGGGTTGGGCCCCTGGCCGACGGGTTCGGTGTCCCGGGCGCGAGTCGCGAACGGAACCGGCCAGGGCGTGAGGCGCACAGGTCACGGGCAGGATGTCCAGAGCTCATGGGTGTCCGGCCGCGTGCGCCCCGTTGTGCGGCCGGTGCCGAGGGGCCCGGGTCTGCGGTCTACTGTTCGGGACTCGCGAGATCATCCTGTGGTGATCGTCGCTTACTTGAGTGATAATCACGTGAATCGACAAGGAGCCTTCGGCGAAACGTCTGAGCCAACTGACGGGGTGGTGATGCGATCATCTGCCCGAGTGTTGCGAGTACAGGCCCGACGGACGCCAGGGGCGTCGGCCCTCCGGGCCCACGCGGCGTCGTGGGCCTCTGGTGCTGCCGCTCACGAGGGACTCCCCGGTAGCGCGACCGGCTTCTGGCCTCGGGGCTAGGAGGCGCACACGTACCAAGCCGTTCCATGGTTTCCCGGATGGGTCACGACCTCGGACGCACGCCCGCCCGGACGCCGTTGCTCCGCACGGGGGTTGAGGACGGGGGCGCAGCCCCCGGAAGGCCTCGCCACCGGCTCGCACTCAGCTCGACTGTCAAGACCACGTGCTCGGGGACCGCGTGTGCTGGCGTACGCACTGCAGTCCCGGCGAGCAGGGGTATCCAAGGGGGAATCGCATGCCAGTGGTACGGAACGAGTTGTCCGTGCAATTACTCGGACCACTCCGAGTGTGGCGGGAGGACGAGGAGCTCGCCGTCGGACCACCCAAGCAGAAGGCATTGCTCGCGCTGCTCGCCACGCACCGGGGCACTGTGGTGAGCCGCGAGCAGATCATCGATGCGCTGTGGGGGCCTGAGGCCCCCGACACGGCAATGAACGGAGTGCACACCTATGTCGCGGGCCTGCGACGGGTGCTCGATCCCGACCGCCGCGGCAGGGAGGCCGGCGGGCTGCTGATGTCCACGGCCGGCGGGTACGAACTGCGCCTGCCGCTGCAGTCGGTTGACGCGGCCCTCTTCGCCCAGTTCTGCGTCGAGGCCCGGCGGATGGCTGCCGAGGGGGACGAGGCTGCCGCCTTTGACCGGCTCGGCAAGGCGCTCGGCCTGTGGTACGGGGACGCGCTCGCCGGGATCCCCGGGCCGTTCGCGGCCCTGGAGCGCGGCCGGCTGCGCGAGATGCGGTTCTCCGCCGCGGAGGACTGGATCGTCGGGATGATCGCCGCCGGCCGCTGCGAGGAAGCGATCGTGGTCACCGGCGAGGCCATCGCCCAGGAGCCGCTCCGGGAGAAACTGCGCTGTCTGTTGATGCTCGCCCTCTACCGCAGCGGCCGGCAGGCGCACGCCCTCCAGGCGTACAACGACGCCCGCGCCCTGCTCCGCGAGGAGCTCGGGATCGAGCCGGGTGTCGAACTGCGCAGCCTGCACCGGCGGATCCTGTCCGGAGAGGAGGTGCACGCCCCGGCCGGGCGGGGGCCCGCCCCCGCCCGGCAGGGGCGGCCGCAAGAGTCCGCAGCGGAAGGGGTGGCGACGGCCCCGATGCCCGCCTTGTATCCGCGGCAACTCCCCTCCCGTGCACATGTGTTCGTCGGCCGCGAAGACGAACTCGGGTACGTTCGCCAGCTGCTGGTCCAGGAAGTCCCGGAACGCGGCCGTGCCAGCCCGATCGTCGCCATCGACGGGCAGCCCGGAGTGGGCAAGAGCGCGCTCGCGCTGGAGCTGGCGCACGAATGCCTGGGCCGCTTTCCCGACGGCCAGCTCTACACAGACCTCGGCGGGACCAGCGAACGCCCGTTGACGCCGTCCGAGGCGCTGGCCCGGATGCTGCTGAGCCTCGGTGTCCCGGCCGACTCCCTCCCGGCCGACCTGGACGGGCGAGCCACGCTCTACCGGAGCCTGCTGCACGGCAAGCGGATGCTCGTGCTACTGGACGACGCCCTCGACGGGGACCAGATCCGGACACTGATCCCGCAGGGTTCGGCCTGTGTAATCGTCACCGGCCGCAGGCCGCAGCGCGGCCTCGTCGCCCGCTACGGCGCGCACCGCATCAGCCTCAAGCCGTTGGACCCGGACACGGCCGTGGACCTGCTCGAGCGGCTGCTGGACGGGGAGACCGGGCGGGGAACCCGCGAGGCCATCCACCGCCTCGTCGAACAATGCGGGTACCTCCCGCTGGGCATCCGCATCACGGCGGCTGCGCTGCTGGAAGACCCGTACTCGTCCCCCGAGCGACTCGCCGCGCTGTACGAGGATCCGGCCACCCGGCTGGACCTGCTGGCGGTGGCGGGCGACGAGGGCATGAGCGTCCGGGCGGCGCTCCGGGCCAGCTACCGCAGCCTGCCGGAGAAGACCGCCCGGCTGTTCCGGCTGCTGAGCGCCGTCGGTCTGGAGGCCATCGGACTGCCGGAGGGGGGCGGTGTGCCCGGAGTCCACAGCAGCGAGGTGATGTCCCATCTGGAACTGCTCGCCGATCTCGGTCTGTTGGAACGGAAGGGCGCCGGTCGCTACCGCTTGCGTGAGCTGATCTGGGCATACGCGGAGGAGATGGCGGAGGCGGAGCAGCAGCCCCGTCTGCCGCGCGCGGTGCGCAGGCTGTCGGCCGCGCCGCCGCCCGGGTACGGCAACCTGCGCACTGGCTGACGCCGCGCCACAAACCCTGTCACGTACGGGTGGTGATGACGACCCGGTCCGCTCCGTGCTGGCCGGGTCGTCCTGCTGTGGTGCGTGCCGAGGTGCGCCTCGCCTTCCTGGTGATCACCTGAACGGCTGAAATGCGCCCCCTACGGCGGTGTTAGGGGGTGCGGGGTCCTTGCGGCCGTGCTTTGATACGGGACAGTCTCGTATCGAAACTCTGGAAAGGGGGAAGCTCCATGTCCGCACCCGCAGTCTGGAGTAGCCCGAAGCGCTGGTGGGCGCTTGCCGTTCTCGTGATGTGTGTGCTGGTCAACGGCTTGGACGCAACCATCCTCTATGTCGCGATGCCCGAGCTCGTGGACGCGTTGGGCGCCTCCAATTCCGATCTGCAGTGGTTCCACAATGCCTACACCCTGGTGTTCGCGAGCCTGATGCTGCCGTTCGGTGTCCTCGCCGACCGTATCGGCCGCAAGCGCCTCCTGTTGGCAGGTTTGGCGGTCTTCGGCATCGCGTCGGCCTACGCGATGATGGTCGACAGCTCTGGCGAACTGATCCTCGGCCGGGCGCTGATGGGCCTGGGTGCGGCCATCGTGACCCCCGTGTCCCTGGCCATGCTGCCCGTGCTGTTCGCCCCTCAGGAGCGGGCCCGGGCCCTGGCCATCTGGTCCGCGGGCGTTGCCTTGGGCCTGCCGATCGGGCCGCTGGCCGGCGGCTGGCTGCTGGAGCACTTCTGGTGGGGGTCGGTCTTCCTGATCAACATCCCGATCCTCGCCGTGGCCATGGTGGCCGGCTTCCTGCTGTTCCCGGAGCACCGCGGCGTGCGTGAGCACGCGTTCGACTGGCAGGGTGCGGTCCTCTCGGTCGCCGGGCTCGGCGCGCTCACCTTCGCCCTGACCAGGGCCACGGAGGAGGGCTGGCTCAGCACCGACACCCTGGGAGGCTCCGCGGTCGGCGTGGTGCTCCTGATCCTCTTCGTGGTGCGCGAGCGCAGCACGCCGCACCCGCTGCTGGACGTACGGAGCTTCGGGAACCGGCATTTCGGCGCCTCTGTCGTGGCCCTCCTGCTCGTGCACTTCGCGATGACCGGCTTCCTGTTCATGCTCAGCCCCTACCTGCAGGCCGTCCTCGGGAACTCCTCGCTGGGCACCGGAGTGCGGATGCTTCCCGTCGTGCTCGCCGTCATGGTCGGCGCGGGTGCCGCGGAGCGGCTCGCCCCGCGCGTGGGGCCGCGTGGCCCGGTGACGGCGGGGCTGCTGATGATGGCCGTGGGACTGCTGATCTTCTCCACCACCGACATCGACTCCAGCGAGACCGCCGTCGCCGCCTGCCAGCTACTGCTCGGCATCGGCATCGGGCTCACCCTGGCCATCGCCATGCACACCGCGCTGTCCACCGTCTCCGATGACAAGTCGGGAGAAGCGTCCGGTGCCACCAGCGCCTTCCGGCAGGTGGGCGGTGTGATCGGAGTGGCGGTGCTCGGCAGCGTCCTGGGCACGGCCTACCGCGACGACATGGAACCGGCCGTCGGCGGCCTGCCCGAGGAGGCCGCCGACGCGGCCAAGGACACCGTCGGTGCCGCTCTGCACGTCGCGGACATGGCCGGCCCCAAGGGCCAGGCGCTGGCGGACGCCGCCCGTCAGGCGTACGTGGACAGCATGGACGTGGCCCTCATCGGCGGTGCGGTGGTGCTCTTCGCCGTCGCCGCGGTGGTTTTCGCCTGGATGCCCTCCAGGAGTGCCGACCACGGCGTCGCCCACGTCCAGGGCGGTTCGTCCGGCTCCTCCGCGCCCGCCGCCGAGCGCGTAGGATGAGCCGTTCGGAACGTACTTGGTCTACCACGGTGGGCATACCGAGAGGCTGACGGGACACATGTACGAGACGCGTGAAGGCCGACAGACCGCAACCCGCCCCGTGGGGCGGCCTCGCAGCCGCCACGCGGACACTGCGATCCTCCAGGCCGCGGTGACCGTCCTGGGCGAGGCGGGCTTCCAGGGCCTGACGATGGACCAGGTCGCCCGGCGAGCCGGAGTGGGCCGCGCCACCGTCTACCGGCGGTGGCGGTCGAAGGAAGAAATGATCATCGGTGCGCTGGACACGCTGATGGCCGACTTCGACGTGGAGGCCACCGGTGACCTCCACCAGGACCTGTTCGCCATGACCTGCTGGCTCCGGGACGGCCTGCTGAACGCGCCGGAGGGACGGCTCCTGCCGCACCTCGCCGCACAGGCCGTCAGCGACCCGAACTTTCCGTCCAGCCACATGGACACCTGGGTCTGCCCCTGGCGCGATGCCGTCGAGGCCGTCCTCAGCCGGGGCCGTGAGCAAGGGCTTGTCCGCCAGGACGTCAACCTGACCGGCATCGTGGACATGCTGGGCGGTGTGGTGATCCTGCGCCTGTTCCTCGGGCACGGCCGCCCGCTGGGCGACGACCAGATCCGGGACATGATCGACGCGGTTCTCGGCGGCGCACTCGTCCGTGGAGTCGCGAGCGCCTGAACCGCCCCCTCGCGCACCACCGCCACCGGCCCCGCCCGCCTCCGCCGCGCAGCCCCGCTGTCGCGGCCCGGCCCGGGGCCGGTCGCCGTCCTGCGCCCAGACAAACGGAGACCTCCCATGACCGCGCACGCCCACCCGCCGCTGTCCGCGCCACGCCGGATCGGCGAGATCCGTAGCTGGCCCGCCTCCTTCGCCGACCGGCTCACCTCCCCGTTGCCCGGCGTGACCGACTTCGTCCGTCTCGCCCTGCGCGGGCAGCGTCTGCGGCCGTCCGCCAAAGCCCTCTCCCAGATCCCTGATCTGCCCCTGGACCCCGGCCCGGTGCCCGACGCGGGGCCCGAAGACCTGACCCTCACCTGGGCCGGGCACGCCAGCTGCATCGTCCGGCTCGGCGGCCTGACCGTCCTCACCGACCCGGTCTGGTCCAAGCGGATCGTCGGCACCCCCGACCGGATCACACCGGTCGGGGTCCCCTGGCGGGACCTCCCGCACGTCGACGCCGTCGTCATCAGCCACAACCACTACGACCACCTGGACAGCGACACCCTGCAGCGCATGCCCCCGGACACCCTGCTCCTCGTCCCGGCCGGGCTCGGCGCCTGGGTCCGCCGCCGGGGCTTCACCAACGTCACCGAGCTCGACTGGTGGGAGGCCGTGGAACTGCCCGGACCGGTCGGCCCGGTCCGCTTCGACTTCGTGCCCTCCCACCACTGGAGCCGGCGCGGACTGACGGACACCTGCCGCAGCCTGTGGGGCGGCTGGATGATGAGCGCGCCGGACGGCCGCCGCGTCCACTTCGCCGGCGACACCGGGTACGGCCACTGGTTCGGCGAGATCGGTGCCCGCTACCCGGGCATCGATCTGGCCATCCTTCCCATCGGCGCCTACGAGCCGCGCTGGATGCTCGCCCCCGTCCATACCTCCCCGGAGGAGGCCGTGCGGGCCTGCGAGGACATGGGGGCCAGGATCATGGCCCCCATGCACTGGGGGACCTTCCTGCTGTCAGCGGAGGCGCCCCTGGAGCCCCTGCACCGGGTCCGGGACGCCTGGGCGGCCACGGGGCGGCCCGGACAGGACCTCTGGGACCTGGCCATCGGCGCCTCGGCCGTCTTGCCCGCCGGCGCATAGCGCACGGCCAGTGCACGTCCAGATGAGATGAAGACCTTCTACAGAACGCCCGTGCAGACTGACGAGGCGAAATACAGCGGGTCCGGAAACCACCCGCTCCCGCCCCGGATTCTGCACCGGTCCAGAGGAAGGTCAACGCATGTCGTCCAGTCTTTACGGTATTTCCGCCGACTATGACGTCGTCGTCATCGGAGGAGGGCCGGCCGGAGCTACGACGGCCGGCCTCCTCGCCAAGCGCGGACACCGTGTGCTTGTGCTCGACCGGGAACGCTTCCCGCGCTACCACGTCGGCGAGTCCCTCATTCCGGCCTTCATGCGGCCGATGGAGGAGCTCGGTCTGACGGAGCGCATGGACCAGCGCGGATTCGAGCGGAAGTACGGCGGTAGCCTCGTCTGGGGCAACAACCAGGTGCCGTGGAAGTTCGCCTTCCTGAAGGGCAAGTACCCCTACGCCTTCCACACCCGCCGCGCCGACCTGGACGCCCTGATCCTCGACCGGGCGCGCGAACTCGGTGCGCACATCATCGAGGACGCCACCGTCAAGGAGCCCATTGAGGAGAACGGTCGAGTCGTCGGCGTCCGTTACGCCCTGCGCGGCCTGGACGGCGTACGCGAGGTTCGCGCCGGCCTGGTCGTCGACGCCTCCGGCCAGGCCCGGGTGCTCAGCCGCCGCTACACCGACGTCAAGTGGCACGAGGAGCTCCGCAACGTCGCGGTCTGGACGTACTACGACAACTGCGAGCGCCTCGAGGGCGACGAGTACACCAACATCCTCATCGAGGGCCTGGACGACGGTTGGTTCTGGGCGATCCCGATCGACAAGGGCACCATCAGCGTCGGCTACGTGACCCGGTCCGCCACCGCGGGCGAGGCCGGCCAGTCCCTGGAGGACCTCTTCCACGCTGAGCGCGACCGCACCACCAAGCTCAAGCACATGCTGCGCAACGCCCGCCAGTCGGCAGGCTTCCGCACCGCCCGCGACTGGTCCTACCACTCGGACCGGTTCCACGGCGACGGCTGGGTGCTGGTCGGCGACTCCGCCGCCTTCGTCGACCCGCTGTTCTCCACCGGTGTGGCCCTGGCCTCCCTGGCCGGCAGCACCCTCGCCACCATCGTCGACCAGATCATCAAGCACCCGGAGATCGAGGCCAAGGCGCTCGACCGCTACGCCCGCGCCTATTCCGGATTCTTCGACGAGATCCGCGAATTCGTCGAGCGGTTCTACGACCGCACGAAGTACAAGGAGTTCTACCACAGCCTCGCCCAGGAAATGATCGACCCCGAGCACGAGCGGAAGCCGGCCGACGACTTCGTCACGCTGATTTCCGGCCTGAGCGGTAACCACCCGATGTTCCACATAGGCCTCGACGACCTCATCGCGGACGTGTCCACGCCCGCCGGCGTCGAATCCTGAAAATACCCTGTGGCAGCCGTCGCGCCCGCCCGCGACGGCTGCCACAGGGCTGCCTGCACGACATGTGTTGATGTGTCGCACCCGATTTGATGAGGGCACGGGGGAAATGACCAGCCATCAGTTACAGATCTTGTTCGTCGACATCGCGATCATCCTGATCATGGCACGGGGCCTCGGCTACCTCGCGACCCGGATCAACCAGCCGCCCGTCATCGGCGAGATCGTGGCCGGCGTGCTGCTCGGTCCCACGCTGCTCGACGGAGCGCTCAGCGAGACGCTCTTCCCCGACGAGGTCCGGCCCATGCTGGTCGGGGTCGCCAACCTCGGCGTCGCCCTGTTCATGTTCGCCGTGGGCCTGGAGATCGAGAGCAGCACCATGCGCGGGCACGGACGGGTCACCGTCGCCGCCGCCGTCGGATCCACCGCCGTCCCCTTCCTCCTCGGCATCGGCCTGGCCTTCGTCCTGCTGCCCCGGCACGACTCGTCCAACGTCGGAGCCTTCGTCGTCTTCATCGGCCTGGCCGTCTCCGTGACGGCCTTCCCGGTGCTCGCCCGCATCCTCACCGACCGGGGACTGAGCCGTACGACGGTCGGAGGCATCGCCCTGGCCACCGCCGCCTTCGTCGACGTCGTGGCCTGGGCCGCGCTCGCCGGGGTGAACGCCTCGGTCGGCGCCGACGGGGACCACTGGCTCGTCCTGTTCACGGTGCCCTACCTGGCCGTCATGCTGCTCGTCGTACGGCCGCTGCTGCGTCGCTTCCTGACGCCCGGAGGCACTGGCACCCCTGCCGGCCCGCTCAAGTTCGCCCTGGTGCTGGTCGGGGCGCTGCTGTCCGCCGCGGCCACCGAGGCCATGGGCATGCACCATATCTTCGGCGCCTTCCTCTTCGGCCTCGTCGTGCCCCGGGAGGGCGCCCAGGCCCTGCGTGCCGACCTGCACGACCGCACCGGCCACCTGACCGCCGTACTGCTGCCCGTGTACTTCGTGGTCGCCGGATTCCAGGTGGACCTCGGCGGGATCGGCCTGTCCGGGCTGCTGGACCTCTTCCTGATCCTGCTGGTGGCCATCGTCGGCAAGTTCGGCGGAACGTACCTGGGCGCCCGCTCGCAGAAGCTGCACCCCCGGTCCGCCGCCTCGCTGGCAGCACTGATGAACACCCGCGGACTGACCGAACTCGTGATCCTCGGTGTCGGCCTCAAGCTCGGGCTCCTGAGCGGCCAGCTGTACTCGCTGATGGTCGTGATGGCCGTGGTGACCACGGTGATGACCGGCCCGCTGCTCACCCGCATCCAGGGCGGCCGGCTCCCGGCCTCGCCCGACGACAGCGACAGCCGGGACCGGATCGGCGCCGCGTCCCAGTGACCGGCGCGGGCCCGGCCGCTGCGACAGGAACACGGACGAGACGAGCAGGACGGAAGGGAACATCCGCCATGCACTTGGTCGAACGGGACCAGGAGCTCACCGCACTCACCGACATGATGCTGCGCGGCGCCCGCGGCGAGGGCCAGACGGCCCTGGTCACCGGCGGGATCGGCTGCGGGAAGACCGCTCTGCTCGCCGAACTCGGTGAACTGGCCACGGAATTCGGCTTCCAGGTGCTGACCGCGGTCGGCTCGCTCGCGGAGCGCCGGACCCCCGGCGCCATCCTCGGACAGCTGCTGCGCGACGTACCCGGAGCCGCGGACGGCCGGACCGCCCTGGCGGGGCCGGGCGGACCCGGCAGAGCGGCCCGCACCGAGGGCCCGGCCACCGCGCGGACCGAGGGCACCGTCACCCGGCTGGGACCCTCGGCCCTCGACCCGGAGGAATCCCGGGTGCTGCACCGGATCTGTACCGCGCTCGAAGAGCAGGCCCGCCGGAACCCGCTGGTCCTGTGCATCGACGACGTGCAGTTCATGGACGAGTTCTCCCTCCACGGGATCCTCCTCCTGCTCCGGCGGCTGCCGGCCGTTCCGCTCACGCTGGTCATGACCGAGTGCACCCTGTCCCGCACCGCCGACCCCCGGCTGCACGCGGCGCTGCGCCGCCTGCCCGGCCACCGGCCGCTCACCCTCGGCCGTCTGACGGACGAGGGCGTCGCCGCTCTCCTCGCCACCCGCCTCGGCCCCGGCCCCGCCCGGCTCCTGGCCCCCGCGTGCAGGGAGGTGAGCGGCGGGAACCCGCTGCTGGTGGAGGCGCTCGCCGAGGACAGCCGCCACACCGCGGACGGCCCCGCCCCCCGGCTCGACCCCGGCGAGGCATTCCTCGACGCCGTCACCGGCTGCCTGCACCGCGGCTGGCCCGCCCTGCTGCACATCGCCCAGGCCCTCGCGATACTGCACGAGGACGACGCCGCACCGCAGACGGTGGCCCGCCTCGCGGAAGTCGACGACGCCGTCCTCGTCCGCGGCCTCAGGGCCCTCGACAACGCCGGACTGCTCAGCGACGGCCGCCCCCGCCATGCCGCTGTCCGCACCGGCGCCCTGGCTGGATGCACCGGCGAGGAGATCGGCGTGCTGCACCGGCGCGCCGCCGAACTTCTGTACGAGGAGGGTGCCGCCGCGATCGGCGTCGCACGGCACCTGGTCGCCGCCGGGCGGGTGGACGCCCCCTGGGCCGTGGGCCAGCTGAGGGAGGCAGCCGAACGGCACCTCGCGGCGGGACGCCCGGCCCTCGCCCGGCCCTGCCTGGACACCGCACTGCGCCACTGCCGGGACGAGGACGAGCGGCTCCGCCTCAAGGCCATGCTGGCCGGTGCCACCTGGATGCTCGACCCCAGCATGGGCGCCCGCCACCTGGTCGAACTCGCCGACGCCCTGCGCGAGGGCCGATTGCCCGCCCAGCACGCCGTCATGCTCGCCAAGTACCTCCTCTGGCACGGCCGTTACGACGAGGCCGCCGACGCCATCGAACGGATCACCCGCCAGGACGGCGGCCCCGCCGACCCGCTCGCCGCCGCCGAGGCCCGGGCCACCCGTGAGCTGCTGTCCGTCACCTATCCCGGCCTGGTGCCCCGCGGCACCGCGGACACCGGCCCGGTCCGGCGCACCGCCTTCGCCGGGGACCCGCGCACCCGCGGCGCCGCCGCCCTCTCCGACGTACTCCGGTACGGGCCCGCACCCGAGCCCGCCGCCGCCGCCGAGGCCGCCATGCGGGTCATGCGGCTGGGCCGGAACACTCACGAGTGGCTGACCTGTGCCGTGTCCGCCCTGCTGTTCGCGGACCGCACCGAGGCCGCCGCGCACTGGTGCGACCACTGGCTCGCCGAGGCGCGCAGCAGGCGTGTCCCGCTGTGGATCGCCGAGTTCTCCTCGCTGCGGGCCGGGATCGCGCTGCGCCAGGGCCGCCCGCTGGACGCCCGAAGGCTGGCCGAGGCGGCGCTCGCCCAGGTGCCCGCCGAGAGCTGGGGCGTCTGCATCGGCGGACCGCTGGCCAACATGATCCAGGCGACCACCGACCTCGGGGACCTGGCGGCCGCCGCCGAACTCCTGGAAGTACCGCTTCCCGACGGCCTGTTCAGCAGCCGCTTCGGCCTGTACTACCTGCACGCCCGCGGCTCCCACTACCTGGCCGTCGGCCAGCCCCAGGCAGCCCTCGACGACTTCGCCAACTGCGGGGCACTGATGCGGGAATGGGGACTGGACCAGCCCGCGCTGATCCCGTGGCGTTCCGGCGCCGCCCGCGCCCACCTTGCCCTGGGGGCCACCGGCCGCGCCCACGAACTCGCCCGGGAGCAGCTGGCCCTGGCGGGCGAGGCCCTCACCCGTACCCGCGGCATCTCCCTGCGGGTGCTCGCCGCCGCGAGCCGCCCCTCCCAGCGCGGCGCGCTGCTGCGCAGCGCGGTGGCCGTCCTCGAGGAGTCCGGAGACCGGCTGCAACTGGCCGGTGCCCTCGCCGAGCTGGGGACCGCCCAGCTCCGCTCCGGGCAGGTCTCCTCCTCCGACGCATTCCTCGGCCGGGCCGCCAGGCTGGCCGAGGAGTGCGGCTCCCCGGCGCCCGCCCGCAGGCCTCCGGCCTCCTGGCGGGGTGCGGCCGGACCGGCCCTCGCCTCTGCCCCCGCCGGCCCGGACGGGGTGCGCGGGGAAGTCCTGGAGTTGCTCAGCCCCGCCGAACGGCGGGTGGTCGGGCTGGCCTCCGCAGGACTCAGCAACAAGGAGATCTCCGGACGGCTCAACGTCACCGTCAGCACGGTCGAACAGCACCTCACCCGGATCTTCCGCAAGCTCGGCGTCCGCACCCGGGGCGATCTGCCCCGCGCCGCGGGCGAGTGAGTGCGGCTCCACCCGCCCGGGGCCGGACCGGGCCCCGGAACCAGAGCAACAGCTGACCGCCACCACCTCACGAGGAGAGTCGGGAACACCATGAAGCGCACTGACCAATACGATGTGGCAATCCTCGGCAGCGGCATGGCCGGAGGCATGCTGGGCGCGGTCCTGGCGCGGAACGGCGTCAAGGTGCTGCTCCTCGACGCCGGCACCCATCCGCGCTTCGCGGTCGGCGAGTCGACCATCCCCTACACCTCCGGCATGACCCGGCTGATCGCCGACCGCTACAAGGTGCCGGAACTGCGCGCCCTGTCGAGCTTCAAGGGCATCCGCGAGAACGTCTCCCGCAACTGCGGGCAGAAGCAGAACTTCGGCTTCGTGTACCACCGCGAGGGACAGTCCCAGAACCCCCACGAGATCAACCAGCTGGTCGTTCCCTCCGTACTGCGCACCGAGACCCACCTGTTCCGCCAGGACGTCGACGCGTACCTCTTCCACCTGGCCGTCAAGTACGGCGCGCACCCGCGGCTGAACACCCGGATCGTCGACATCGAGACCGACCCGGACACCGGCGCGGTGCTGCGCACCGACGGCGGGGAGGAGTTCCGCGCCAGCTACGTGGTGGACGGCAGCGGCTTCCGTTCGCCGCTCGCCGAGAAGTTCTCGCTGCGCGAGACCCCCACCCGGGCCCGTACCCACTCGCGCTGCCTGTTCACCCACATGGTGGGGGTGGAGGCGTTCGACAAGTCGCCCGCGGCGGCCCGGCACGACCAGCCCAACCCCTGGCACCACGGCACCCTGCACCACGTCTTCGACGGCGGCTGGCTGTGGGTGATCCCGTTCGACAACAGCCCCGAGTCCCTGAACCCGCTGTGCAGCGTGGGGCTCACCCTGGACCCGCGCCGCTTCCCCAAGGACGACCGGAGCCCGCAGCAGGAGTTCGACGACTTCCTCGCCCGCTTCCCCGAGATAGCCCACCAGTTCCGCAAGGCCAGGACCGTCCGGCCGTGGGTCTCCACCGGCCGGCTCCAGTACTCCGCCAAGCAGGTCGTCGGCGAGCGGTTCTGCCTCACCTCGCACGCCGCCGGGTTCATCGACGCGCTCTACTCGCGCGGCCTGACCAACACCATGGAACTCGTCAACGCCCTCGGCTGGCGCATCATCCAGGCCGCCAAGGACGGCGACTGGTCCATGGAGCGCTTCGGCTACCTGGAGGACCTCCAGCAGGGCCTGTTCGACTTCCACGACGACATCGTGTACAGCTCCTTCGTCGGCTTCGGCGACTACGAGCTGTGGAACGCGGTCAACCGGACCTGGATGCTCGGCACCATGCTCGGCAACGTCATGCTGGAGGACGCCTACTACCGGTTCGAACGCACCGGGGACGACGGGGTCTTCCGCGAGCTGGAGACCCACGGAGCCCCCGGCTCCCCGCTCCCGGTCAGCGCCGGCTTCAACCGGATGGGGCACTTCACCCGGGAGCTGTGCCAGGCGGTGGAGGCCGGGACGGAGCGTCCGGGGGACGCGGCCCGCAAGATCCTCTCGTACATCGGGGACGCCGACTTCATCGCGCCCGCCTTCCGGTTCGGTGAGCGCGACACCCGCTGCTTCGCCATGTCCCCGGCGAAGATGGCGATGAACGCCAGGTGGTGCCGGAAGGACGCACCGCCGGAGCTCGGCCCCCGCATGATCAACGCCAGCAAGGGGCTCGTCCGGATGCGGCTCCGCGCCGGCCTGTAGCCGCACCGCGTCACCCGACCCCTATGCCCCCGACAGGGGGGTGCGGGGAAACCCCCGGTCCGGCTGAACAGGGGGTTTCCCCGCGGGCGTCCCGCTTCCTAGCCTGGAACCAGGCGATGCGCGGATATCCGGTGACCTTCAGGGGGCCGTCGAGGTCCGCGCGTGACTACGCCGGTCCCATCCGGTCGGTCCGGCACGCAGCGGCACGGCACCCCACGGCACGCACGGTGCGGCCCGGACCCGGTCCATCCCTCCAGGACGATAAGGCAGCGAATGAACCCGCATTCCACACCCGATCCCGAGGAACTGATCGCCGTCGTCGGCATGGCGGGCCGCTTCCCCGGAGCCCCCGACACCGACAGCCTGTGGCAGCTCCTGATCGACGGCCGCGAAGCCATCCGCCCCGTCCCCGCCGACCGCTGGGACGCCACCGTCCAGCTGGACCCCCGGCTGAGGATCCCCGCCGTCGGCGGCTTCCTGGAGGACATCGACCTCTTCGACGCCGGCTTCTTCGGGGTCTCCCCCCGCGAGGCGGCCGCGATGGACCCGCAGCAGCGGCTGCTGCTGGAGGTCGGCTGGCAGGCTCTGGAGGACGCCGGCCAGCGGGCCTCCGAACTGGCCGGCAGCCGGACCGGCGTCTACGTCGCCACCGTCTGGCACGACTACGAACTGCTGCGCAAGGTCCGTGGCGCCGGCCACACCTCGCACACCCTCGTCGGCACCGGCCGGGACATCCTCGCCAACCGCCTCTCGTACTTCATGAAGCTGCGCGGCCCCAGCCTGGCCGTCGACACCGGCTGCTCCTCGGGCCTGGTCGGCCTCGACCTCGCCGCCCGCGCCCTGCGCAGCGGGGACATCGACGCCGCCCTCGTCGGCAGCACCAACCTGATGATGGACCCGCACGTCACGATCGGGCTGACCCACTTCGGCGGGCTCTCCCCGGACGGCCGGTGCGCCTCGTTCGCCAAGTCCGCCAACGGCTTCGTCCGGGGCGAGGGCGTCGCCGCCGTCTACCTCAAGACCCTGGCCAGGGCCCTGCGCGACGGCGACCGGGTCCACGGCGTCCTGGTCAGCACCCTGACCAACAACGACGGCGGCGGCCACAGTCTGGTCAGCCCCAGCCAGGAGGGCCAGGAAGACCTGCTCCGCCGCAGCTACGACCACGGCACCATCCCCGCCGCCGCCCTGTCCTACGTGGAGGCCCACGGAACCGGCACGAAGCGCGGCGACCCGACCGAGGCGGGCGCGCTCGGCGCCGTCCTGGGCCGCGCCCGCCCGGCCGGGGACCCGCTGCCGATCGGCTCCGTGAAGACCAACATCGGTCACCTGGAAGGGAGTTCCGGCCTGGCCGGGCTCATCAAGGTGCTGCTCTCGCTGCGCCACCGGACCGTGCCGCCGACCCTCCACGCCGAGGAACTCAACCCCGAGATCCCCTTCGACGACCTCAACCTGAGCGTGGTCCGCGAACCGCTCGCCCTGCCCGCCGAGGGCCCCGTCTACCTCGGCGTGAACTCCTTCGGCTGGGGCGGCACCAACGCCCACGTGATCGTCGCCTCCCCGCCGGAGGGCGCCGCGGCCGCCGACGGCCCGGTCCGGCCCGGTCCGGCCGCCGCCACCGGACTTCCCCCCGTGGTGACCCTCTCCGCGCACCGGGCCCCCGTCCTCGCCCGGCGCGCCGCCCGGCTCCGGGACGCGCTCGCCGCGGCCGGCCCGTCCGGCCCCGCCGAGGACCTCGCCGCCACCCTCGGACGACGCCGCGACCACTTCCCCGAGCGGGCCGCGTTCGTCGCGGAGGACCTCGCGGAGGCCGACGCCGTCCTCACCGCCCTCACGGCCGACGACGACCGACCGCAGCAGGACGACGTCACGGCCGGCACCGCCGGAGCCCCGGCCGCGCTCACCGGGCGCGCCGTGCCGCACGGCCGCACCGCGTTCGTCTTCCCCGGCCAGGGCTCGCAGTGGCGCGAGATGGGCGTGGCGCTCTACCGGGACAGCACCCTCTTCGCCGCCGTCGTCGACCGCTGCGCCAAGGCGCTCGCCCCGTACACCGACTGGGACCTGATCGACGTCTTCGCACCGGACGCCGCGCACGAGGGAGCCGGACCGGCCGGCCGCGGCATCGCGGACTCCTGGACCGAGCGTACCGACGTCCTGCAGCCCGCCCTGTGGGCGATGTCCCTCGGCCTGGCCGAACTGTGGCGTGCCTCCGGGATCACCCCCGACGTGGTGCTGGGCACCAGCCAGGGCGAGATCACGGCGGCCACCTTCGCCGGGGCCCTCTCCTACGACGACGCGGCCCTGGTCCTCGCCAGGCGCGGTGCCCTCATCGCCGAACGCGTCTCCGGGCGCGGCCTGATGCTCGCCGTCGACCTCGACCGGGAGGCCGCCGTCCGCGCCATGGAAGGATTCGAGGACGCCGTCTCGTTCGCCGCGCACAACGGCCCGAACTCCTGCGTACTGTCGGGGGACTCCGAGTACATCCTCGCCCTCAAGGAGCTGCTCGAGGCGGAGGGCACCTACTGCGCCCTGGTCAACATCGACTACGCCTCCCACAGCGCCGGCATGGCCGAGCTGACCGAGGACCTCACCTCCCTCGTCTCCGCGATCCGGCCCGCCGATGGCGAGATCACGATCATGTCGACCGTCGAGGCCGCGCCGGTCGACGGCAGCACGCTCGGACCCGGCTACTGGGTCCGCAACCTGTGCGAGCCCATCGAGCTCGTCTCCGCCATGGGCCGCCTCTTCGACGAGGGCGTCACCCACGTGGTGGAGATCAGCCCGCACCCCGTGCTGCAGCCCGCCCTCGAACAGCAGGCCGCAGCCCGCGAGGAGAACCTCGCGCTGCTCACCACCCTGCGCCGGGGCCGGGGCAGCACCCGCGACATGGCCGAGGCCCTCGCCCGCGCGTACACCGCCGGCCTGGAGCCCTTCGCCGCGCTGCCCCACGACGGCCGCTTCCCCGTCCCCGGCTACCCCATGGAGCGCCAGAGCTTCTGGCCCGCCGAGGGTCACCGCTCCACCGGCGCCGCCCAGGGCTTCGAAGCCCCGCTCTCCCCGGCACCCGGCCGGTCCGGGGTCTGGCACGGCGCCCTCGAACTGGCCCCCGCCGCCCTGCCCTGGCTCGCCGACCACAAGCTGTACGACACCGCGCTGCTGCCCGGCGCCGGCATGCTGGCCGTCGCCCTGCACACCGCCCTGGCCCGCACCGGCAAGCTCCCCGCCCGGCTGGAGGAGGTCGCGTTCACCAAGGAGGTGACCCTCGGCGAGGAGCCGGCACGGCTCACCGCCGCATGGCAGGACACCCCCGAAGGCGGTGAGTTCCGCCTGCTGTCCCTGCCCGCCGGCGCCGAGGAGTGGGACGTCGTTGCCACCGCCCGCGCCGAGCGGTCCGCCCGCCCGGCCGACGTGCCGCCGGCCTTCCCCGACTGGGCCGACGGCTCCGCGACGGACCTGGACCCGGGCGAGTTCTACCGACGGTGCACGGCGCGCGGACAGGTCTACGGGCCCGCCTTCCAGGGCGTACACACCCTCCACCGGAACCCCGCAGGCACCGAGGCGCTCGGCGAGGTCCGCCTCGCCGAGGACCTGTGGGCCGGGGCCCGGCCCCGGGTCCTGCACCCCGCCCTGTGGGACGCCGCCCTCCAGGTCGCGCTGGCGCTCGAGGACGGCGACGAGGCTCTGATGCCCACCGCCGTCCGGGAGATCCGGGTACTGCCCGCGGGGGAGGAGACCGCCACCGCGGTCTGGTCCCACGTCGTGCGCGGCACCGACGGCACCCTCGGCATCCGGATCTTCGACGCCGCCCGGCGGCCCCTGCTGGTGATGGAGGGCCTGGTACTCCGGCCGCTGCCCACCGGCCGGGGCACCGACCCCGGCGCGGAACGGCTGCACCGGATCCACTGGACCGACGTCACGCCCCACGACGCCGACCAGGACCGGGCCCGGCAGCACGCCTCCGCCGCGGCCCCGGGCCGCTGGGTCGTCTGCGGCAGCACCGGGAGCAGCGCCGACGCCGTCATCGAGGCCCTGACCGAAGCCGGGGCCGAGGCCGGCCACGCCGGTGCCGGCACCGACCGCCCGCTGGGCGAGGCCACCGCGGACCTCGCCGGGGTGGTGTTCCTCGCTCCCCGCGCCTGCGTCGGCCCGGACGCCCAGCAGCGCGGCCTCGCCCACCTCACCGCGGTGGTCCGCGCCTGCGCGGCCCTGCCCGCCCTGCCGCGCCTGACCGTGCTCACCGACCGGGCGCAGAGCGTCGAGGCCGACGACACCCCCGACCCGGGCGCCGCCCTCTACTGGGGCTACGGGCGGGTGCTCCAGCGCGAGCACTCCGAACTGCGCACCCGGCTCGTGGACGTGGACGCCTCCCACCCCGACTGGGCCGCGGAGTGCGCCGCCGTCCTCCTCGCCGCCGACACCGACGACCAGCTGGCCCTGCGCCGCGGACGCCGGCTGGCCGCCCGGATCGTCCGGGGCGACGGCGACGCGGCGGACGTGCCCGTCCGCCCCTGGCGCACCGTCAGGCAGCCCTTCCGGGTCGGCGCCGCGCGCACCGGCGGCCCTGACACCGCCGAGTTCCTGCCGCTCACCCTGCCCGAGCCCGGCCCCGGCGAGGTGGTCGTGGAGACCGCCGCCGCCGTGGTCGCCCAGGCCGACCTGCGGGACCTGGCCACCCTGCGCAGCGGCCAGGCGGGTGCCGTCCCGCCGCTCGGCCGCGCCTGCGCAGGCCGGATCACCGGGGTGGGGGAGGGGGTCACCGGCCTGCGCCCCGGCGACCGGGTGGTCGCGATCGCCCCGGGGGCCCTGGCCGGACAGGTCCTCGCCGACGCGGCCCACGTCGTACGGATCCCGGACAGGCTGGACGACGCCGGAGCCGCAGCCCTGGTCCTGCCGGCGGCCGCCGCCTGGTACGCGCTGACGCGCACCGGCCGGGCCGCCGAGGGCGACACCGTGCTGGTCCATACGCCGGCCCTGCCCGACGCGCTCGCCGCCGTCCAGGCCGCCCACGCCCTGGGCGCCCGTACCCTCGTCGTCGGCACCCATGCCGCCGAGGAGGCCGCCCTGCTCCTCGGGGCGGGCGCCGAACAGGTCCTCGACGCCGCCGACCCCGAGTGGCCCGACGCCGTACGGACGGCCACCGGCGGCCTCGGCGCGGACGTCGCCCTGGGGCCCGCCACCGGCACCACCGCCCGCCAGGTCTGGGAACTCCTGGGCCCGGACGGCCGGTTCGTGGAGGACGCGACCCGGGCCGCCGCCGCGGACCCGGCCCTGGGACGGCACCCGGTGCCCGCCGGGGCGACGTTCGGCTCGGTGGACCTCGACGGGCTCCGCGGGCACCGGCCCGAGATCTTCGCCGGCCTGCTGGCCGAGGTGTGGGACCTGGTCGTCGACGGCCGGTTCACCGCCCCGCCCGTCACGCCGTACGACTGCCGAACCGTCACCGGGACCACCGTGTGGCTCGGCCACGACCACGACCGGACCCGGCTGGTCCTCACGGACCTCGGCGAGATCGGCC
Source organism: Streptomyces sp. NPDC048603 (assembly GCF_043199475.1). Lineage (NCBI taxonomy): Bacteria > Bacillati > Actinomycetota > Actinomycetes > Kitasatosporales > Streptomycetaceae > Streptomyces > Streptomyces sp. NPDC048603. Next base: position 688,454 of record NZ_JBICVY010000002.1, read on the forward strand.
ACGTCGCCCCGGAGCCGCTGCCCGGCGGCCGGTTCCGCGCGGACGGCGCCTACCTGATCACCGGCGGCCTGGGCGCCCTCGGCGTCTCCCTCGCCGGCTTCCTCGCCGGACTGGGCGCCGGGACCCTCGTCCTGGTCGGCCGGTCCGCGCCCTCCAAGGAGGCCGCCGCCCAGCTGGACGCCCTGCGCGCCGGCGGCACCACCGTGGAGGTCCTGCGCTGTGACGTCGCCGACCGGGCCGCCCTGCGCCGGTCCCTGGACACCCTGCGCGAACGCGGACTGCCCCCGCTGCGCGGCGTGGTGCACGCCGCCGGCGTGGTCGACGACGCCACCATCGGCCAGGTCACGCCCCGCCAGCTGGCGAAGGTCCTCCAGCCCAAGGCCGACGGCGTGCGCGGCCTGGAAGCGGCGACCGCCCAGGACCCGCTGGACTTCTTCGTGATGTTCTCCTCGGCTGCCACCCTCGTCGGCAATGCCGGACAGGCCGCCTACGCCGCCGCCAACGCCTACCTGGACGCGTTCGCCGAGCTCCGCCGACGGCGCGGGCTGCCCGCGCTCAGCGTGCAGTGGGGACCCTTCGCGGACATCGGCCTCGCCGCCCGCAGCGAACAGGCCGGCGCACGCCTCGGCGACCGAGGCCTGGACAGCTTCCCGGTGGGCGAGGCATGGGCCGCCCTGGTCCGGATGCTCGGCCAGGACCGCGCCGTCCTCGGCTTCGTCCCCATCGACCTGCGGCGCTGGTTCGACGCCGCCCCCGACACGGTCGCGCTCAGCGCCTGGCGGGAACTGCACGCCGGCCTCCAGGACGGCTCCGCCGTCGCCGCGGGCAGCGCCTTCCTGACCGAGCTGCGCCAGGCCCCGGAGGAGGCCCGGCCGGCCCTCGCCGAGGACAAGGTCCGCGAACTGGCCGCCCGGGTGCTGCGACTGGACCCCGAACGCCTCGACCGCGACGCCCTGTTCGAGTCCCTCGGACTGGACTCGCTGATGAGCCTGGAACTCCGCAACCGGCTCGAGGCCGCCTTCGGCCTGCGCCTCTCACCCACGCTGCTGTGGACCTACGGCACCCTCCGCACCCTGTCGAAGGCCCTGGCCGAGCAGATCGCCGCCGCCCCTGAGGAGACCCGGTGACCGCCGCCCCGTCCGGCCGCCCCGCCGTCCCCGCCACGCCACGACCGCAAGGAACCGAGATGCACGAGACAAGCGCCTCCGGGGGAGGCAAGCAGACGCCCCTCACCCGGGCCATGGACACGATCCGGACGCTTCGCCGGCAACTCGCCGAGCAGAGCGGCAACCAGCCCGTCGCGATCATCGGGGCCGGGCTCCGGCTGCCCGGCGGCATCGAGGACCTCGACGGGTACTGGACCGCTCTCGCCGAGGGCCGCGACGCCGTACGGCCCATGCCCGAGCAGCGCAAGGGGCCCTTCGCCCGCGCCTGGGACGGACTGCCGCAGCGCGGCGGCTTCCTCGACGAGGTCCTCGACTTCGACGCCGAGTTCTTCGGTATCAGCCCTCGCGAGGCCCGCCACCTGGACCCGCAGCACCGGCTCCTGCTCGAAGTGGCGTGGGAGGCCATGGAACACGCCGGAGTACGGGCCGGCGCGCTGGCCGAGGCCCGCGCCGGGCTCTATCTGGGCGTCATGTGGCAGGACTACCGGGAATGGTGCGAGGGCGAGCCCGACGCCTACTGGGCCACCGGCAACGGGCACAACTTCGCCGCCGGCCGGGTCGCCTACGCCCTGGGCCTGACCGGACCGGCCATGACCGTCGACACGGCCTGCTCCTCCTCACTGGTCGCGGTGCACCTGGCGGTGCAGGCCCTGCGCAAGGGCGAGTGCGAGATCGCCTTCGCCGCGGGCGCCAACCTGATCATGTCCCCGCAGACCATGCGCCTGGTGCAGGAGACCCGTTCGCTCTCCCCGGACGGCCTGTGCAAGACCTTCGACTCCCGCGCCAACGGCTTCACCCGCGGCGAAGGCGTCGGCGTGGTGCTGCTCAAGCGCCTCGACCACGCGCTGCGCGACGGGGACCGGGTGCTCGGCGTGATCCGGGGCACCGCCGTCAACCAGGACGGCCGGTCCAGCGGCTTCACCGCGCCCAACGTCCTGGCCCAGGTCTCGCTCATCGAGTCCGCGCTCGCCGACGCCGGCCTGGAGCCCTCCGCGATCGGCTTCGCCGAGACCCACGGCACCGGTACCGCCCTGGGCGACCCCATCGAGATGGACGCACTGGCCACCGCGCTGGGACGGCGAAACGGCGGGGCACCCCTGCCGGTCGGCGCAGTGAAGACCAACTTCGGCCATCTGGAGGGGACCGCCGGAGTCGCCGGACTGATCAAGGCCATGCTGTGCGTCTCCCGCCGCCAGGTGCCGCCCGTCGTGCACTTCCGCCACCTCAACCCGCGCATCGACCTGTCCGGCACCGGCATGACCGTCCCCGCCGGACTCCAGGACTGGTCCGAGCGCTCGGGTGACTGCGCCTCGGTCAGTTCCTTCGGCATGAGCGGCACCAACGCCCACGCGATCGTCGGCCCGCTGCTGCCCGACGAGGTACCGCAGGCGCCGGCCGGCGGGGACGCCGCGGCCGGGGCGCCGCGGGCCGCCGGGTTCGAGATCTCGGCGAAGACCCCGGAGGCCCTGCGCGCCCTGGCCGCGCGCTACGCCGGGGTGCTGGACGGCCTCGACCCCGCCGACTACCCGGCCTTCGCGTACACCGTGACCGCCGGCCGCACCCGGCTCGAGGTCCGGGCCGCCGTGACGGCCGACGGCCCGCAGGCCGCCGCAGCCGCGCTGCGTGCCCTCGCCGCCGGCGAGAGCACCGCCGACGCCACGGTCACCGAGCCGCAGGACCGGTCCGGGGACGCGCCGCACCCCGCCGCCGAGCTGCCCCGACGCCTGCTCGACCTGCCCGGGTACCCGTGGCAGCGGCAGCGGTTCGCCCCCCGCACCACGGCCTCCGCCCCCACCGCGGACCCGACCCCCACCGGCACCGCCCCCGCCGGGCTGCCCGCCGCGTACGAGGTGGTGTGGCAGGGCCTGGACCTTCCGGACGCGGCCGGATCCGGCCGGACGGTGGTCCTGGCCGGTGATGACGAGACCCTGCTCGCGGACCTCGCCGCAACGGCCGCCCGAACGGGCCTGACCGGGACCGTGCTCGCCCCGGCCGCCCCCGCCCTGCCCGAGGGATGGGCGTACGCCCCGCTTCCCCGGGACACGGCCGGATGGGCCGGGTTCGGCGCTGCGCACGCCCCGGCCGCGGGGCGGCCCGTCCCCCTGCTGCTCGCCCTGCGCGCCACCGCCCTGTCCGAGGGCCGGGACGAGGACGCCGACCCGGCCGGGCCGGGCGCCGCCCTCTGCGCGGCCGTCACCACCGCCGTCGCCGCCTTCGCCCGGGACGCCGCCGGACACCGGGTGTACGCCCTCACCCGGGCCGCCTGCCGGACCGGCGTCGACGACGCCGTCACCGCCACCGACCACGGTCTGCTGCACGGCCTGGCCCCGGTCCTCGGCCTGGAACTGGGCGCGGCCTGGGGCGGCGTGGCCGACCTGCCCGCCCTGCCGGACGACGCCGACCTCGACGCACTGCTCCGCTTCGTCGTCCGGGAGGCGGACGGCGCCGGCGCGGCCGCCGAGACGACCGTCGAGGACCGGATCGCGATCCGTGGCGGAGCCGCCCTGGCCGCCCGTCTCACCGCGGCCCGGGCCGCCGCCGCCCCCCTCGCCGTCGTGGAGGACGCCACCTACGTCGTCACCGGTGCGCTCGGTGGCGTCGGCCGCGAGCTGACCGCCGAACTGGTCGCCCGGGGCGCCCGCAGCCTGCTGCTCATCGGCCGCCGCGCGGAGGCGGAACTCCCTGCCGAGGCACGGGAACTGCTGGCCGGGTTCGAGGCCGCCGGAGTCCGCGCGGTCTACCGGTCCGGCGGCTGCGACACCCCCGGGGCACTGGCCTCCGCGCTCGCCGGGCTGGAGGGACTGCCGCCCGTACGCGGGGTGCTGCACGCCGCCGGCACGCTGGAGCGGACCCCGGCCGCGGAGACCGGCGCCACGGAGTTCGAGGCTTCGCTGCGCGGCAAGTTCGCCGGGGCCTGGCTGCTGCACCAGGCCTCCCTGGACTGGCCGCTGGACTTCTTCGTCACCGTCTCCTCGGTCTCCGCGGTCTGGGGCACCGAGCGCTGCGCGGCCTACTCCGCGGCCAACGGCGGTCTGGACGCCCTGGTGGCGCACCGCGCCGGACTGGACCTGCCCGCGGCCTCGCTCGCCTACGGGCCGTGGGACCTGGGGGAGTCGGGCATGGCCGACTCCGCCTCGCGGGAGACCTTCGCCCGGGTGGGCGTGGGCGCCCTGGACGCGGCCGCCGGCCGCGCGGCCCTGGCCGCGCCGGCCGGCGCCGCCGGCCACCTGGTCGTCTGCCCGCTTGACCTCGCCCGGTTCCGGTCGATCATGTCGCGGATCCGCCCGCGCGGGCTGTTCGCGGCGGGTGCCGACGAGGCGGGCGCGGCCGGGGCACCCCTCGCCCCGGCGCCGGAGACCGTGGCCGAACCCTCGGTCGCGGCCGAGCTGGCCGCGCTGCCGGAGCGGCGCCGGGCCGTGGCGGCCCGGGCCCACACGGCGCGGATCGTCGCCGCGCAGCTCGGCTTCGACTCCGCCCGGGCGGTCCGGGACGACGCGGGCTTCTTCGACCTGGGCCTGGACTCCATCATGGCGGTGGACCTGGTCGGCAGGCTGGCGCAGGCCTTCGAGGTGTCGCTGCGCGCGGCGGACGTCTTCGACCACCCGACCGTCGCCCGGATCACCGAGTACATCCTGACCGGAGCCCCGGCGGCCGTCGCGCCCGCCGCCGAGCGCGCCGTCGAGACCGCGACCTCCGCCGCCGTGCTCCCGGCGGCCGGACCGGCCGCGGGCGGCGCCGCCGCGCCCCCCTCGGGGCCGACGGCCTCCCCCGTGCCGGCGCCCGCGGCATCGGCCGTACCGGTGTCCGTGACGCCCGCCCGGCAGTACGGGGAGCCTGCGGAGGGACAGCCCGACGCAGAGCCCATCGCCATCGTCGGCATGGCCGGCCGGTTCCCGCAGTCCGACTCCGTCGAGGAGCTGTGGGACCTGCTGCGCGAGGGCCGCGACGCCGTCGGTTCCGTGCCCCAGGGCCGCTACGACCGCGAGGCCTTCCACGCAGACGGCTCCGGACCCGGCCGGATCACCACCGACCAGGGCGGGTTCCTGAAGGACATCGCCCGCTTCGACGCCTCCTTCTTCGGCATCCCCGCCCGCGAGGCGGAGAACCTCGACCCGCAGCAGCGGCTCCTGCTGGAGTCCGCCTGGCACGCGCTGGAGGACGCCGGCATCGACCCGCAGTCGCTGCGCCGCAGCCGCACCGGGGTTTTCGTCGGCATCAGCTACGCCGACTACGCCCGTGTCCTGGCCGCGCCCGGCGCCGACCTGCTCGACGCCTACTACAGCACCGGCACCTCGCTCAACGCCGCCGCCGGCCGCCTGTCCTACACCCTCGGGCTCCAGGGCCCCGCCATGGCCGTGGACACCGCCTGCTCCTCCTCCCTGGTCGCCCTCCACCTGAGCGTCCGGTCGCTGCGCAGCGGGGAATCCGACGCGGTCCTCGCGGGTGGGGTCAACGTCATCCTCGACCCGATGGCCTCCGTGTCCGCCAGCCGGGCGCACATGCTTTCACCGGACGGGCGCTGCCGTACCTTCTCCGCGGACGCCAACGGGTTCGTCCGGGCCGAGGGCTGCGGCGTCCTCGTCCTCAAGCGGCTCTCCGACGCCGAGCGCGACGGTGACCGGGTGCTGGCCGTGATCCGCGGCACGGCCGTCAACCAGGACGGCGCCTCCTCCGGGCTCACCGCCCCGAGCGGCACCGCCCAGCAGAGGCTGCTCGCCGACGCCCTCGCCGACGCCTCCCTCAGCGGGCCGGAGATCTCCTACCTTGAGGCCCACGGCACCGGGACCTCCCTCGGTGACCCCATCGAACTGGGCGCTGCCTGGCGGGTCCTGGGCCCCGGCCGCAAGCCCGGGGAGCCGCTGCACGTCGGCTCCGTCAAGAGCAACATCGGTCACTGCGAATCGGCCGCCGGCATGGCCGCCGTCATCAAGACCGTCCTTGCGCTGAGACACGATCTCATCCCGGCCAACCTCCACTTCGCGGAACCCAACCCGCACGTGGACTGGTCGGAAATGAACGTCAGGGTGGTGGACACCCCGACCCCCTGGCGTTCCGGCGGCAAGCCGCGGGCGGCCGGAGTCTCCGGTTTCGGACTCACCGGTACCAACGCCCACGTGATCATCGCCGAGGCACCGGCCGGGCCCCCCGCCGCCACGAGCGGCGGCCCGGCCGGAACCCCCCACCTGATCCCCCTGTCCGCGCCCGACGAGGTCGGCCTGGAGCGGCTCACGGCCGCGTGGGGACGGCGCCTGGCCCAGGCCACCGACGCCGAACTGCCCGGCCTGGCCGCCGCGGCCGCCGTCGGCCGTGCCCACTTCCCGTACCGCCGGGCCCTGCTCGGCGAGACCGGCGAGAAGCTGACCGCCCAGCTCGCCGCGCCGCTGCCGCCCCGCCCCGCGGGCCGGCCGAGGATCGCCTTCCTGTTCTCCGGACAGGGCAGCCAGCGGTTCGGCATGGGCCGCGAACTCTACGAGACGGAACCGGTGTTCCGGGAGATCTTCGAAGAGTGCGACCGCGGGCTCGCCCCGCTGCTCGGCGGCTCACTGGTCGAACTCGCCCTCTACGGCAGCGACCCCAAGGCCGTGGACGAGACCCGGGTGACGCAGCCGGCCCTGTTCGCGCTCGAACTGGCCCTCGCCGGACTCTGGGAGTCCTGGGGCGTCACCCCGGCCGTGGTCATGGGCCACAGCGTCGGCGAGGTCGCCGCAGCCGTCCACGCCGGGGTGACCGACTTGTCCTCCGGACTCAGGCTGATCGCCCGCCGGGCAGGGCTCATGCAGGGCACCGAACGCGGTGCGATGCTCGCCGTCCAGGCACCCGAGGCCGAGGTGCTGCGGCGGATCGCGGGCACCCCGCTGGACATCGCCGCCGTCAACACGCCGGAGTCCACCGTGGTCGCCGGACTGCCCGCGGAGATCGACCACCTGGCAGCGGAGCTCGCTGCGGACGGAGTACGCGCCTTGCGCCTCACCGTCTCGCACGCCTTCCACTCCCGGCTCCTCGACCCCGTGCTCCCGCAGCTCCGCGAGGCAGCCGCCGCCCTCGATTTCAAGGACCCCGAGGTCCCGCTGGTCTCCAATCTCACCGGGGAGACCGCCGGGCCCGGCACCTTCGACGCCGACTACTGGGTCCGGCACGCCCGCAACCCCGTCCGGTTCCACGACGGCGCCCGGCAGCTGGCCGTGCAGGACGTGGACGTCTGCCTGGAGATCGGCCCCGACCGGACCCTGGTGAACCTGGTTCGCGCCGGCGGGCTCGCCCCCCACGGGGACAACAGCCGACTGCTGCCCTCGCTGCTCCGCGGCAGCGGCGACCGGGCCGTCATGGCGGCCGCGGCCAAGGCCCTGTACGAGCTCGGCGAGGACATCGACTGGGCGGCCGTGCAGGCCCCGCGCCGCACCCCGCGCGGTGACGCGCCGCTCTACCCGTTCGCCGAGACCGTCCACTGGCGGCGCGCGGAACCGGCCGCGGCCGCTCCGTGGACCGGAGCACCGGCGGAGGCCGTCGTCAGGTCCGGGTCCGCAGCGGACGCGGCCGCGGTGTCCGGGTCCGCGGTGTCCCGGGCCGCCACCGCGCCCGCCGGGCCGCCGTGGGGCGCCGAACTGCGCTCGCCTGCCCTGTCCGGCCGGGTGTTCGTCACCGAGCGCAGCACCGTCTACCCGCCGCACCTCGACGACCACCGCCTGTTCGGCACCGTGCAGGTGGCCGGCGCTTCGCAGACCGCGACCGTGCTCTCCGCGCTCGGCAGCGACGGCGGCCACGTCGTCCTGGAGGACCTGCACTTCCCGCGTGCCCTCGTGCTGCACGACGGGGAACGCTACGAACTCCAGGTCATCGAGCGCGCACCGCACCGGGACACCGGCAGCCGCACCGTCAGCGTGCAGAGCCTCCTCGACCCCGAACACGGGCGCTGGCAGGAACATCTGACGGCCCGTCTGCTCGACGGCGACCCGGTCGGCCCGCGGATCGCGCCCGAGCCCGAGACGTTCATCGCGGAGGCCGACCGGCACCTCAGCGGGGAGGCCTTCTACCGGCACCTGCGGGGCATCGGCTACCTGCTCGGCCCGTCGTTCAGCTGGGTCGGCGACGCGTGGATCCGGGGGAACGAAGCACTGATCCGGTTCGACTGGCCGGAGGAGATGAACGAGCCGGCCGAGGACTACCAGATCCACCCCGGGCTCCTGGACTCGTGCCTGCAGAGCTCCGTCAGCTTCGCCGTCCACGAGGAGGACCCCGAGCCGGCCGGCCAGGAGCAGGCGCTCGTCATCCCGTTCGCCGCCGCCCGGGTCTCCTTCCCCGGCCGGCCGATCCCCGGCCGCCCGCTGTGGGGCCACGTCCGGGCCGTCCTGCAGGACGCCCCCGGAGCGGGCTTCAACCAGGTGGAGACCGCGGACCTGCACATCTTCGACGGCACCGGCGCCACCGTCCTGGCCATGGACGGATTCCGGTTCCGGCTCGCCTCCCGCTCCCTGCTCCAGTCCTCGCTCCGGCAGGGCACCCGGCACACCTACGGCCTCGCCTGGACCGAACTCCCGGAGGGCACCGCGGCCCCGGCGTCCCCCGTACGGCATCTCGCCGTCCTCGGTGCGGGCACCGAGGCCGGCCGGGCCATGGTCAAGGCCGCGGAGGAAGCCGGCCACCGGGTGACCGCACCCGTCCTGGACGACCCGAACCGGCTCACCGGTCCGGACGCGGAGGACACCGGCGCGGCAGCCCTGGCCGACGCCGACCTGATCGTCGACGCCCGGTTCCTCGCCGACCCGGGCACCGGAGCCGGCAAGGGCCCCGGAGACGCGGCTGAGGCCGTACTCGGCCTCGCAGGCACCCTCCGTACCGTCCCCGCCTCCGTGCCCTACGCCGTCCTCGCCGCCGGCACCGCCGACCATGCCCCCGTCCGCGAGAGCCTGTGGGGACTGCTGGCCTCCCTGGAAGCCGAGGAGACCGACCGACGGCTGGTCCGGGTCACCCTCACCGACGGCTGGGACGCCGAGGTCCTGCTCCGCGCCCTCGGCCGCGGCCTCGACGCCGGTCTCCCCGAGGCCCGGCTGGAAGCCGGCCCTCAAGGCGTGCGGGCCGCCCGCCTGGTGCACGCCGCCGTACGGGCCGCGGACACCGGCCGCCCGGCCGGCGCCGCCCTGATCACCGGCGGACTGGGCGCCCTCGGGCTGAGCAGTGCCGCCGTCCTCGCCCGCCACGGCTGCCCCGCGGTGACCCTGATGGCCCGTTCGGCGCCCGACGACGAGGCCCGTCGCCGGATCGCCGAGCTCACCGCCGCCGGCACCCGCGTCCACCTCGTGCGAGGCGACGTCACCGACCCCGCCGACTGTGCGCGGGCCGTTGCCGAGGCGGGCGACACGCACCCGCTGCGCCTCGTCCTGCACCTGGCCGGAGTGACCGACGACCGGGCCTTCGCCCGCGTCGACCGCGAGAGCACCGAGCGGGTGTTCGCCGCCAAGGCGCACGGCGCCGACACCCTCGCGCAAGCCCTGCGTGGGCACGAACTCGACGCGTTCATCCTGTACTCGTCGGCGTCCGCTGTCCTCGGCTCCGCAGGGCAGACCGCGTACGCCGCAGCCAACGGCTACCTCGGCGGCCTTGCGGAGGCGCTCCGCGAGGAGGGCGTGCCGGCCACCGCCGTGGCCTGGGGCCCCTGGGTCCCGGAGGGCAAGGGCGGTCTGGCTGCCGCCGAGGCGGTCCGCCGGGCCACCGCCCGCATCGGCGTCGGCACCCTCACCGACGAGACGGCCGAATCCGTGCTGACGGCCGTGCTGGCCGCCCCGGCCGACGCCCCCGCGCGGATCACCGCGGTGGACATCACCCCGGAGCGCTGGATCGCGGAACTGGGCGGGCACCCGAGGGCCCGGCTGCTCGCCTCCCTCACCGCCGAGCACGGACCGCAGGACCCCGAGGCTGCCGGCACCCGGCCGCGCGGCTGGTTCCGCGTGGGTCTGGAGGACCTGGACCCCGACGCCCGTACCGTCGCGGTGCGGGAGCTCGTCCGCGAGACGGCCGGGGAGACCCTCGGCGAGCCCGCCTCCGACGACGACGAGACCACCTTCGGTGACATGGGCCTGGACTCGATCATGGTGATCGACCTGCGGACCCGTCTCTCCCACGCCCTCGGCGTGGACCTGCTGGCCACGGTGGCCCTCGATCACCCCACGGTCCCGCGCATGGCGCACCACATCCTCGGGGCTCTTGGCCTGCCGAACCCGGAGAGCTGCACCCCGTCGGGAGCGGCCGCCCCCGCAGTACCGGGCGGTTCCGCCACCCGGACCGGGCCGGACCACGAGGAGCTGTCCGGCCAACCGGACCCCTCGGAACTGTCCTTCGAAGAACTCGTCCGAGCCGTCCGCAGCGACGTGTCCGCCGGGAAAGGAGAAACGCAGGCATGAGTGACCCCATGGACACCGACAGCATCCGCAGCCTGATGGAGGGCCAGCTCAGGCTCTCCCACAAGCTGCGGGCCAGGATCGCCGAGCTGGAGGAGGAACGCCACGCTCCCGTGGCCGTCGTCGGCATGGGCCTTCGGCTCCCGCCGGCCATCAACTCCCCCGAGGAGTACTGGGAGTTCCTGTGCGGCACGGACACCGCGCTGGCCCCGCTGCCGGAGGACCGGCCCGGCCTGCGCGCCGTGTACGACCCGGTCCCGGGCAAGACCGGCCGCTCGTACGTCGACCGGGCCGGGTTCCTGGACCGGATAGCAGATTTCGACGCGGGGTTCTTCGGGATATCCCGGCGCGAGGCCCGGCTTCTGGACCCGCAGCAGCGGATGCTGCTGGAGACCGGCTGGGAGGCCCTGGAGCGGGCCGGCATCGCCGTCCGCCGCTCCGACCGCCTCGACGTCGGCATCTACCTCGGGATGATGACCTCCGAGTACAGCGAGCGGAACGAGGACCGCTCGGACATGTCCCGCATCGACCCGTACTACATCACCGGCGGGGGTCTCAGCTTCGGAGCCGGACGGATCAGCCACCTGATGGGCTTCTCCGGACCCGTCATGGGCGTGGAGACCGCCTGCTCCTCCTCCATGACCACCCTGCACCTCGCCGTCCGGGGGCTCCGCAACCGGGAGTGCCGCTACGCCCTGGCCGGCGGCGCGAACCTGCTGCTCTCCGCCAGCCTGATGGTCTCCCTGTGCCAGACCCGGGCCCTCTCTCCGGACGGCCGCTCCAAGTCCTTCCTGGCCACCGCGGACGGCTACGGCCGTGGCGAGGGCATCGGCATGGTGGCGCTGATGCGCCTGGACGACGCCGAGGCCGAGGGCCGGCCGGTGCTCGCCGTGATCCGGGGGACCGCCGTCAACCACGACGGCGCGGCTTCCGGCCTGACCGCCCCCAACGGTCCGGCCCAGCAGGAAGTGATCCGGGCGGCGCTCGCCGACGCCCGGATCGACCCGGCCGAGGTGGGCTACGTGGAGGCCCATGGCACCGGCACCGTCCTCGGCGACCCGATCGAGGTCGGAGCCCTGGACGGGGTGCTCGGCGAGGCGGTGCGGCGGCGCGGCACCCCGCTGTCGATCGGAAGCGTCAAGTCCCGGATCGGCCACCTGGAAGGCGCCTCCGGCATCGCCTCCGTGATGAAGACCGTGCTCATGCTCCAGCACGGGGTGATCCCGGCCGCAGCGGACCCCGGGGACGGCGAGCTGAACCCCCACATCCCGTGGCAGCAGATGGGCTTCGAGGTCCCCCGCACCGCCCGGCCCTGGCCCGCAGACCTCTCCCGCCGGATCGCGGGCATCAACTCCTTCGGCATGAGCGGCACGAACGTCCACGCCGTTCTGGAATCCCGCGAACCCGTTCCCACCGCCCCGCCCCGGGGTCCCGAACTGCTCACCCTGTCCGCCAAGGACCCCGAGGCCCTGGACCGGCTCGCCGACGAGATCGGATCCCTGCTCCGCCGCACCGGCGACGAAGGGCTTGCCGACCTCTGCCACACCCTGCGGGCCGGGCGGGCGGCCTTCGCACACCGGCTGGCCGTCACAGGCAGCACCGCCCGGGAACTCGCCGACGCACTCGCCGACTGGCGCGCCACGGCTCCCCGGAACGCTGCCGGCACGGCAGGTGCGGCAGGTTCCGCTCCGCAGCCGCCCCGCCCGGTGCTGACCGTCGCCGGCCCGGAGGGCGCGCTGGAGCAGGTGCTCGCCGAACTGATCGCCGCCCACCCGGACCTGGCCGACCCGGAGACCGGGGACCGGAACCCCGCCGGCCGCCTCCGCGCGATGCTCGACCGGCTGGGGGTGCGCACCCGCCCCGGGAAGGCCGACGGCACCCCGGTCGGCCGCACCCCGGAACCCGGAACCCCGGCGGTCCGGGCCGAGCTCACCTGGGAGGCGGACGGCAGCCGCCAGACCCTGCCACTGGCGGGGGAGCGCCCGCAGGACGCGCCCGCACTGCTGCACACCGCCCTGGCCGCCCTCTTCACCCACGGAGCCGACCTGCGGCCGGCCGCGCTCCGTGCCCCGGGCGCCCGCTTCAGCGGGGGGCTGCCCACCTACCCCTTCCGCCGCCGCCGGTACTGGATCGACGAGCCGGCCGCCGGCGCACCCCGCCCGGCCGCCGGCGGCGCGGCCGGACACGACACCCCCGGAGCCCCTGACGTACCGGCCCTGACCGCCTGGCTGATGGAAGAGCTCCGGACCGTCCTGCAGGCTGAGGAACTCGACCCCGGCCTCTCCTTCCTCGAGGTGGGCGGCGACTCGTTCATCTCGACGCTGTTTATCACCCGGGTCGAGGAGCGCCACGAAATCGGCCTGACCGCCGACCAGCTCTCCCTCGACATGCCGCTGCACGACCTGATGGCCAAGCTCGCCGAAAGCATCGTGGCCACGGCCGCGGCGGCCCCGGTCGCAGGGGCGGTGACCGCATGACCCCCACCGGCAGCGGAACGGCCGGAATCCCCGCCGAAGCCTTTATCCGGCCGCGCACCGTCACCGCACCCGAACTCCGGCTCGTGGTCGTTCCGCACGCGGGTGGCTCGGGCGGCGTCTACCACCCCATGCACCGGGTCCTCCCGCCCGGCTGGGACCTGCTGCTGCTCGACCTGCCCGGCCGCGGAAAGCGGTTCGCGCAGGCCCCCGTCACCGACATGGCTGAGCTCGTCGCCCGGGTCACCGATGACGTCATGGCCCTCGGCGAAGGAGTCCCGCTGGCCCTGTTCGGGCACAGCCTGGGCGCCGTCATCGCGTCCGAAACCGCCCGTTCCCTGCAGGCCCGCGGCCGCGCACCGGTCTGGGTCGGGGTCTCCGGCCGCCAGGCGACCGGCATCCAGCCGGCCGTACGGCTCCTCGACCCCAGCCTGTCCGACACGGAACTCGCCCGGCGGCTCACCCGGCTCGGCGGCATGCCCGACCGGATCGATGAACTGCCCGAGTTCCGTCACCGGTTCCTCCGGCTGATCCGGTCCGACCTTCGTGCCCTGGACTCCTACCGGCCGGACCCGGACCGGACCCCGCTGTCGGCGGACCTCACCGTGTTCGCGTCCACCGACGACGTGCTCGCCCCGGTGCCCGGGGTGCCGGCCTGGTCCCGGGAGACCAGCGGTGAATTCCGTCGGCGGCTTTTCCAGGGCGGCCACTTCCACTTCCTCGGGGACACCTTCCCCGCGTTCACCGAGGTGCTGGCCGCCGAGATCACGCAGACCCTGGCCCGACTCGCGCCCATCGGCACCGAGGCCGCACCGCCCCGACGGGAGAGCACGGCATGACCCACGAGAGCCCGGCCGACTTCAGGACGCTGATGGCCGGCTTCCCCACCGGCGTCACCATCGTCACCACGGCCGGCGCCGACGACGTCCCCCGCGGCATGACGCTCACCTCCCTGTGCAGCGTCTCGCTGGAGCCGCCCGTCCTGCTGGTGTGCATGCGCCGCGGCAGTCCCACCCTCGAAGCGGTTCAGGACGGAGGCGGGTTCGCGGTCAACCTGCTGCACCGCGGGGCCCGCACCACCGCGGAGCTCTTCGCCTCCGGGGCACAGGACCGCTTCGAGCGGGTGCCCTGGCGGATGACCGGCGAGGCGGCCGGCCCGCACCTGTTGGGCGCGGCGCACACCATCGCCGACTGCCGGGTCACCTCCGACCACATCGTCGGGGACCACGTCGTGATCATGGGCCGGGTGACCGCGGTGAGCCGGCTCGGCGAGGAACAGCAGCCCCTGCTCTACGGGCTGCGCCGGTTCGAGACATGGCCGGACACCGAGGACCGGCTGTCCTACGACTTCATTTCCTGAGGACGCGGAGCGCACAGTGATCACGCAGCAGCCGGCGGTGCGCCGGAATTCCCGCCCGGCCGGCGTGCCGGAGCAGGAGCGGCCCGCGCTCACCCTGGACCAGGTGTTCTCCCGCATCGCCCGCAGCCACCCCGCCCGGGTGGCGGTGCAGGAAGGCCGGCACCGGCTCACCTACGACCGGGCCGAACGCCAGGCCGTGCGCCTGGCGTCGGCCCTGGCCCGCGGCGGCGTCCAGCTCGGCGACCCGCTGATCGTCCACTGCGGGAACCACCGCCAGGCCCTCGTCGCCCAGTTGGCCGTGCTCAAGGCGGGGGCCGTGTGTGTCCCGCCGCCGGACCGGCCCGGCGGCCTCGCCGCCCTCGCCGGGGCGACCGGGGCCCGGGCCGTGCTGTGCAGCCGGGCCACCTACGACCGGGCCGTCCGGGGCATCCCCTCCCTCGCCTTGGACGATCTCCTCACCTGGCGGAAGATCTCCGCCGCCCCGGAGGAGCCCGCGCTGCCGCGCTCCTCACCCGAGGGCGGGGCGTACTTGCTGCCCGACGGGGACCGGAGGGTGGCCCGGCTCGTGGACCACCGCTCGTGGCTGCGCTCCGCCGCCGACCGCAGCCGCCGCGTCGTCAGCCCGGCCGGCACCGTGACGACCGGGCGGGAGCCGATGTCCCGGGTCGCGCTGGCGGCCACCTGGTGGGCCGTCAGCAGCGGGGCAACCCTGCACACCGCGCCCTGGGACCCCGACGACGACCTGTGGCCGCTCACCGGATCGTGGGACAGCGCCGCCATCCTCACGCCGGGGGACTACGCTGCCCTGCAGGACGCCGGCCCGGCTTCCCGCCCGGGCCCCCGATCCGGTGTCGGCACCACAACGGGCACCGGGCGCGCGGCGCGCGCCGGTTCCGGCTGCGGAACGGTCGTCCTCATCGGCGAGCCCTGCTCCCGGGAACTGGCGGCCCGCCACTTCGCCGCGCGGCCCGGGACCCGCCTCTGGTCGGAGTTCGCCCCGACCGACGGCGCTTTGCCCTGGACCGCCCACGAGATCACCGCCCGGGACGCACGGAGCCCCTACGAGCCGGGAGCGGGCAACCCCGTACCGCCCGTGCGGCTGCGCATCGCGGGACCGGGCGGGGAGACCCTGCCGCGCGGCGCCCACGGCGAGATCGTCGCCATGGGCCCGCCCTGGTTCCCCGAGGACGTCCAGTACTCGGGCTGGCACGGCTGCTGGACCCCGGACCACACCCTCGAAATAACCGCGCGCCCGCCTCGCGTATCCGCCGACCCGCGTCGCCGCCCCCACGCCCCTGCCCACCAGGACCGGGTCCGTTCGCCGGAACCGCCCGGCCGTCTTGAGATGGAAGTGATATGACCGCTACCGGTAGCCAGCGCCCGCAGGAGACCGACGAGCTTGCCGTGCCCGACTTCGCCGACGCGCTGAACGCCTTCATGTCACGCTCCGAAGGCCCGGGCATGCTGCAGCTGCTGACTCCCGAGGGCACCCTGGTGCTTCCCCCCGACCGCACCCCCGGCTACGACCCGGAACTCCTGCGGTCCTTCTACCGGGACATGGTGGTCTCCCGCGGCTTCGACGCCGAGGCCACGGCCCTCCAGCGACAGGGCGAACTGGGCCTGTGGCCGCCGCTGGCCGGTCAGGAGGCCGCTCAGGTCGGGTCGGCCCACGCGCTGCGCCGCGACGACTACGTCTTCCCCAGCTACCGGGAGCACGCGGTCGCCTGGTGCCGGGGAGTCGACCCCGTCGACATCGTCAAGTTGTACCGGGGCGTCACCAACGGCGGCTGGGACCCCAAGGAGACCAATTTCCACCTGTACACCCTGGTGGTCGGCTCGCACGCACTGCACGCCACCGGCTACGCGATGGGCCTGGCCAAGAAGGGCAGCGACGCCGCCGCGATCGCCTACTTCGGTGACGGCGCCACCAGTGAGGGAGACGTGGCCGAGGCGTTCACCTTCGCCGCCGTCCACGACGCTTCGGTGGTGTTCTTCTGCCAGAACAACCAGTGGGCCATCTCCGAGCCTGTCCAGCGCCAGTTGCGCGGCCCCCTCTACCGCCGCGCCGACGGCTTCGGCTTTCCGGGGGTGCAGGTCGACGGCAACGACGTCCTCGCCGTCCACGCCGTGACCCGGGCCGCCCTGGAACACGTCCGTGCGGGCAACGGCCCCTTCTTCATCGAGGCGTTCACCTACCGGATGGGTGCCCACACCACCTCCGACGATCCCACCCGATACCGCCGCCCCGCCGACGTGGAGCACTGGCGGGCCAGGGACCCGATCGCCCGGCTCCGCACCCACCTGACCGATGCCGGCCTCGCCGGACCGGAGTTCTTCGACGAGGTCGAGGAACAGGCCCGCGAACTGGCCTACCGCGTCCGCCGCGAGGCGCGGAACATGCCGAACCCGCACCGGCTGGCCGTCTTCGACCACGTGTACGCCGAAGGCCATGCGCAGGTCGAAGAGGAGCGGGAGCAGTTCGAGGAATACCACCGATCCTTCGCCGACGGGGAGACTGAGTAGGCATGGCTGCGGAGAAATTGACACTGGCCAGGGCGCTCAACGAGGCCCTGCGCACGTCACTCGAGGAAGACCCCTCCGTCCTGGTCATGGGGGAGGACGTCGGCGTGCTCGGCGGCGTCTTCCGGGTGACGGACGGCCTGCAGAAGGACTTCGGCGAAGAGCGCGTGATGGACTCGCCGCTCGCCGAGTCCGGCATCGTCGGCACCGCCATCGGACTGGCCCTGGGCGGGTACCGGCCGGTGGTGGAGATCCAGTTCGACGGGTTCGTCTTCCCGGCGTACGACCAGATCGTGACCCAGCTGGCCAAGCTGCACGCCCGCTCGCAGGGTGCCATCAGGATGCCCGTGGTCATCCGGATCCCGTACGGCGGCGGCATCGGTGCCGTCGAGCACCACAGCGACTCCCCGGAGGCACTGTTCGCGCACGTCGCCGGCCTGAAGGTGGTGTCGCCGTCGAACCCGGCGGACGCCTACCGGATGCTCCGTCAGGCCATCCGCAGCGACGACCCGGTGATTTTCTTCGAGCCGAAGCGCCGCTACTGGGACACCGCAGAGGTGGACCTGTCCGCTCCGCCGGAGCCGCTGCACCGGGCGCGTGTGGTCCGCGAGGGCACCGATCTCACGCTCGCGGCGTACGGGCCGACGGTGAAACTGTGCCTGGAGGCGGCCGAGGCTGCGGCCGCCGAGGGACGCTCGCTGGAGGTCCTGGACCTGCGGTCGGTCTCCCCGGTGGACTTCGACACCATCCAGGGCTCGGTGGAGCGAACCCGCAGGCTGGTGGTCGTGCACGAGGCGCCGGTCTTCTTCGGCGCGGGCGCGGAGATCGCCGCCCGCATCACCACCCGATGCTTCTACACGCTGGAGGCACCGGTCCTGCGGGTCGGGGGATACCACGCCCCCTATCCGGCGGCCCGGCTGGAGGAGGAGTACCTGCCCGACCTCGACCGGGTGCTCGACGCAGTCGACCGCTCGCTGGCCTACTGAGGACATCAGCCATGACCGACACTGCGACCCGCCTGCGCGAGTTCCGGATGCCCGACGTGGGCGAAGGGCTCACCGAGGCGGAGATCCTCACCTGGTACGTCCGGCCCGGCGACCGGGTCACCGACGGCCAGGTGGTGTGCGAGATCGAGACGGCCAAGGCCGTGGTGGAGCTGCCGGTCCCGTTCGACGGGGTGGTGCACAGACTGTGTTTCGAGGAGGGCGACACGGCCGCGGTCGGCGCGGTGATCATCACCGTTGCAGACGACGCCGGGGCGGACGGCGGCCCGGATGCCGTGCCGGACCCGGCGGGGCGGCGCGAGCCGGTCCTCGTCGGGTACGGGGTCGCAGCCGGCACCTCCCGGCGCCGGCCCCGGCGGCCGGGCGGCCCGCACAACCGCCCCGGCCCGGGCGAGGGGAGGGTCCGCGCAAAACCGCCGGTCCGCAAGCTCGCCAAGGACCTCGGGGTGGACCTGACCACCGTCAGCCCGTCCGGCCCAAACGGTGTGATCACCCGCGAGGACGTCCACGCGGCGGCGCATGCGGTCCCGGCCGCCCCTGCCGGATCCTCGGCCGACGGCGCGGAGGCGGCCCGGCCCGCCGCTCCGGCCCCGTCCGCCACTGCGGAGGGCGTGTGGGAGCGGGAGACCCGGATCCCGGTGAAGGGCGTCCGTAAGGCCACCGCGGCGGCCGTGACCGCCTCGGCGTTCAGGGCACCGCATGTCACCGAGTTCGTCACGGTGGACGTGTCCCGCACCATGAAGCTGGTCCGGGAACTCCGCGACGACCCCGGGTTCGCCGGCCGCCGGGTCACCCCGCTCCTGCTGGTCGCGCGAGCCGTCCTCGCCGCCGTGGCGCGCAACCCCGGTGTCAACGCGGCCTGGGACGACGCCGCCCAGGAGATCGTGCTCAAGCACTACGTGAATCTGGGCATCGCGGCCGCCACTCCCCGCGGCCTTCTGGTCCCCAACATCAAGAACGCCCAGGCCCTGCCCCTCGTCGGGCTCGCCGAGGCGCTGGACGGCCTGGTGGACGCAGCCAGGGCCGGCCGGACTTCCCCGTCCGACCTGGCCGGCGGCACCCTCACGCTCACCAACATCGGGGTCTTCGGAATCGACGCCGGGACGCCCATCCTGAACCCCGGTGAAGCCGCGATCCTGGCGGTCGGGGCGATCGGGGCACGCCCCTGGGTGCACAAGGGCAAGGTGAAACCGCGTCAGGTCGTGACGCTCGCCCTGTCCTTCGACCACCGTCTGATCGACGGCGAACTCGGTTCCAGGTTCCTCGCCGATGTGGCGGCGGTCCTGGAACGGCCCGACCGTACGATCGCCTGGAGCTGAGCCCCACAGAGGATCTCCAGGAGACGTACAGAGCCTCTACAGGCGGTTTCCGCAGACTGTGAGGCGTCACCCCCCCGTGACAGGGCCGGTCGCCAGACATCCCCCGCCTGGTGGCCGGCCCGCCCTTTCCCCGTCGGAACACGTAAGGAGTCCTGAGGTGTTGGCCGATTCTCCGGTGAAGGAAGTCCGCCGCCTCGACCGAGTGATCATCCGTTTCGCGGGTGACTCGGGTGACGGAATGCAGCTCACCGGTGACCGCTTCACGTCGGAGACGGCGTCGTTCGGGAACGACCTGTCCACGCTGCCGAACTTCCCTGCCGAGATCCGCGCGCCCGCCGGCACGCTTCCGGGTGTGTCGTCCTTCCAGCTGCATTTCGCCGATCACGACATCCTCACGCCGGGTGATGCCCCGAACGTGCTGGTGGCGATGAATCCGGCGGCCCTGAAGGCGAACATCGGGGATGTCCCGCGGGGCGCGGAGATCATCATCAATACCGATGAGTTCACCAAGCGGCCGATGGCGAAGGTGGGGTATGAGACCTCGCCGCTGGAAGACGGATCGCTGGACGCGTACAACGTGCATCCGGTGCCGTTGACCACGCTGACGGTGGAGGCGCTGAAGGATTTCGGGCTTTCCCGCAAGGAGGCCGAGCGCAG